>CAYXUD010000001.1:0-9340 GCA_964467775.1 uncultured Bacteroides sp.
AGCCGGCTTTTACACCTGAGATCCCCCGGAAGATATTGCCTCCCCCGATCACGATCCCCACCTGTGTTCCCATCCGGGATACTTCGAGGATCTCTTCCGTGTAGCCCTCAAGCTGTTCCGGGTCAATACCGTAGGAACGGGCTCCCATAAGGGCTTCGCCACTAAGCTTCAGCAGGACGCGTTTGTATGCCATCATGACTTCGGTTTTTAGGGTTGTCCAAATTTAGCAATTATCTCAAAGGGTATTTACCGAGCCGCCTATAATTATGAAGCAAGGAACAGAGCATGCGACCCCGATGCAGCCAATGCGCTCGCGTAATTCAGCGGTGAGGAAGATATCGCGGGAAATAAAAAAAAAGCTGTCCTGTTTGCACAAGACAGCTTCGGACAAGGTTCAAATTTACAAATTACTTCACCGCAAATCTCTTAAAACCGGTCACCCGCAGCTCCTTGTCAGATTCCCTGATATACTGGCCAACACTCTTTTTGGAGTCTTTGGTGAACTCCTGGTTCATCAGGGTCGCTTCCTTGATAAACTTGTTCACCATGCCCTCGGCAATGCGGTCCACAATGTTCTCGGGTTTCCCTTCCTGGAGGGCCTTTTCACGGCCGATCCTTCTCTCCTTTTCAAGCACCTCGGCAGATACATCATCCCTGTCCACTGCGATGGGTGACATGGCGGCTATCTGCATGGCCACATCCTTGGCAACCTGTTCGTCAACGTCTGCCTTGCTGAATCCAACCAGTGTTGCCAGGTTGTTCCCGAAGTGGTTATATGCCTGCACTTTTTCAGCAGTGATAAAATCGTAATAGGTCAGTTCCAGCTTTTCCCCGATGGTCCCTGACTGTTCGGTGATCACCTCTGCCACTGTCTTCCCCCTCATGGGAATTCTCTTCAGCGCTTCCATGTCGGCAGGCTTTTCAGCAACAGCCAGCTCCAGGATGGATCTGGAAAGATTGATGAAATCCTCATTCTTGGCCACGAAATCAGTCTCACAGTTCAGGGAGATCATGGCACCAAAGGTACCCTTAACACTGGCCAGGACATTTCCTTCCCCGGCTTCACGGTCAGCTCGTTTGCTGGCAATGGCCTGGCCTTTCCTGCGGATCACCTCGATGGCCTTTTCAAAATCGCCGGCTGCCTCCTGCAGGGCTTTTTTACAGTCCATCATTCCGGCACCGGTGGCCTTTCTCAGTTTTTGCACATCTGCAGCTTTAATATCAGCCATTTTATTTTTTCTTTAAATCTTTGACAATCAATTCTTACTTGGCCTGCTCAGCCTTCTCATCCTTCACCCCGGCCTTGGGCTCATCCTTCACCCCGGCCTTTTGCTCCTTCTTACCCCCGGCCCCGGGTTCTTCTTTCACCTTAGCCTTTGGTTCATAGGCTTTCTCCCCTTTCACTTCAACCTTCTCCGCCCTCCTGTGCTTCCTTTCACTTCCCGTCTTTTCACTTCCCGTCTTTTCGGCCCCTGCTTTCTCAGCCTCTTCCTTTTCACTCCTGGCTTTCGCCTTTTCACTCTTTTCCTTCGCCTCCTTATCTTCTTTCTCTTTCTCCATCCTGCGTTCCATCAGGCCTTCGGCCATGGCATCGACCACATAATTAATAACCAGGGAGATGGATTTGGAAGCATCATCATTGGCGGGGATGGGGAAGTCGATGTTCCGCGGATCGGAATTGGTATCGATCATCGCAAATACAGGGACATTGAGCCTGTTGGCCTCACGGACAGCGATGTACTCCTTGTGCACGTCCACCACGAACATGGCGGCGGGAAGGCGCGTCAGGTCTGAAATCGATCCGAGGTTCTTCTCAAGCTTGGCACGCTGGCGGGTGATCTGGAGCCTTTCGCGCTTTGAAAGGGTGTCAAATGTACCATCTGTGGCCATTTTATCAATGGCGGACATCTTCTTGACTGCCTTTCTGATGGTGGGGAAGTTGGTGAGCATACCCCCGGGCCAGCGTTCGGTCACGTAAGGCATATTGATCGATTTCACCTTTTCGGCAACGATATCCTTGGCCTGTTTCTTGGTAGCCACAAAAAGGATCTTCCTTCCGCTCTTGGCGATCTGCTTCATGGCTGAGGCAGCTTCCTTCAGCTTGGCCTCGGTCTTGTTGAGGTCAATGATATGGATCCCGTTCTTCTCCATAAATATGTAGGGAGCCATGGCAGGGTTCCACTTTCTTTTCAGGTGCCCGAAATGCACACCCGCATCCAATAACTCTTTGAAACTTGTTTCCGGCATCTTCTTAATTTTTGCTGGTCAACCCACAGGTAGCCCCATTCGGGAGTCCTGCCGGTTTCGCAATGATTAAATATCGAAATTTTCCATTAACGCTTGCTGAACTGGAACCGCTTCCTGGCTTTGGGCTGCCCGGGTTTCTTGCGCTCCACAACACGCGGATCCCTGGTGACGAAACCCTCGGCCCTGAGGGCTGCTTTGTATTCCGGGTTTGCCTTGATCAGGGCCCTTGAAATGGCAAGCCGCAGCGCTTCTGCCTGTCCGGTCATCCCGCCACCGTCAAGATTCACTTTTATATCGTAGTTTCCTTTTACCTCCAGCAGGTTCAGCGGCTGCTCAACAATGTAATGCAGCTGTTTGTCGGGAAAGTACTCTTTATAGTCCCTGTTGTTGACTGTAATCTGGCCTTTGCCTTCGCTCAGGTAAATCCTGGCAATGGCCGCTTTTCTTCTCCCGATCGTATTGATCACTTCCATGGTCATTATTTAATTTGGTTTAAGTCCAGTTTCTTGGGCTGCTGAGCTTCATGGGGGTGGGTTTCACCTGCAAATACATGCAGGTTCCTGAAAATCGCGCTTCCGAGACGATTCTTGGGAAGCATCCCTTTTACTGCCTTCTCTACAACCGCTTCAGGTTTTTTCTCCAGCAGATCCTCGGGGGTCCGGGTTCGCTGCCCGCCCGGGTAGCCCGTGTGGCGCACATATTGCTTCTGGGTCATCTTGTTTCCGGTCAGCTTCACCTTGTCAGCGTTGATCACAATCACATTGTCTCCGCAATCTACATGCGGGGTGAAACTTGGCTTATGCTTGCCCCTGAGGATAAAGGCCACCTTCGAAGCAAGCCTTCCCAGCACTTCATCCTTTGCATCAACAACAAACCATTCCTTCCGGACGGTCTCCTTATTGGCCGAAACTGTCTTATAACTCAACGTATTCACTGCTATCCTGTTTAGTGCCTGATTTTATGGATCGCAAAAATACAATTAATTTCTTTAAAACAAGAAGATATCAACAATTAATTTCCCCGGTTCATAATACACAGATAATCATGTTATTAGAAATGGATCGGCAGTGAAAAACAGCTCCCCTGAAAAGCTGCTCCAACAGCCTCCCTGAACTCAGAAAGGTTGCATCAGAAAATAGGCGGTCCTGCACAATAGAAAACCCGCCGGACAGTTATTATCTATAGGATTGCTGTTCATCCATGCGACTAACCCGACAACAGATTCATGAGCAGGTCTATTTTTATGGACTGATATGCATTGCAGTCAGCCTGCCGCTGTCCATCTATACCCTTACATTATCCCAGATGCTGATCCTGGCCAACTGGCTGGTTGAAGCAAGGTTTAGTGAGAAATGGGAGCGTTTCAGGAAGAACCGGGCGCTCTGGATCTTCCTTTCTCTCTACCTCGTGCATGCCATCGCCCTTTTCTGGTCTGCTAACGGTGCCTACAGTTACAAGGACATGCGCGTGAAGGTCCCGCTGTTCCTCATTCCACTGGTCATCGGGACATCCGTGCCGCTTTCGGTACAACAGGTGAACCGGATCCTTCTGCTGTTCACCATGGGGGTCTTTGCCGCTTCGATGGCCTCCATCATGGCCCTGATCGGCTGGATACCGGTGGAAGTGGACGGGTACCGGGACCTCTCCCTGTTCATGAGCCACATCCGGTTCTCCCTGATGATCGTGCTTGCCATCCTCGTGGTGGTCTGGTTCCTCTTTATCAAGAGAAATTCAATCACACGGTTCGAACGCATCTATTACATGTTAGGCCTGGTATGGTTCCCCATATTCCTGGTCCTGTTGAAATCACTGTCAGGCATTGTGATCATGTGCTTCCTTGGGTTCTTCCTGCTCGTAAGGGCTGTTTTTGAGATCCGCGATCCGGCCATCAGGTTCATGGTATTTGTTCCGGTGGCGATAATCCCGCTTTTTTCGCTCATCTACCTGGGCCATGCCATCAACAGGTATTACACCTTTGAAGAGATCCATTTTAATGAGATAGATACACATACGGTCCTGGGGAATCCCTACATCAACCATCCCGACCTCAGGGAGGTGGAGAACGGGCACTATGTGTGGCTCTATATCTGTGACGATGAAATGGAGGAGGAATGGAACAAGATCAGTGATGTTGATTACCGGGGTAAGACCACCAACGGGAACACCATCAGGGGAACCCTGATCCGCTTCCTCACCAGCAAGGGGCTCCGCAAGGATGCCGCCGGGGTGCATCAGCTCACCGGGGCAGAGGTAAAGGCCATAGAGCATGGTGTGGCCAATTACATCTACCTTCAGAAGTTCAGGCTCTATCCCAGGATCTATGAAGTGATCTGGGAGTTCGACCGGTACCATTTGGGGTACAGTCCGAATGAGAAATCGGTGGTCCAGCGGCTGCTCTACCTGGAGGCAGGGTGGAAGATCGCCCGGGAAAATCTCCTGAAGGGTGTGGGGAACGGGGATGTAAAGGAGGCGTTCAGGGAGTACTACGAAACCACCAACTCACCCCTGGCGGACA
The DNA here is from genome assembly GCA_964467775.1 of uncultured Bacteroides sp. Classification (GTDB taxonomy): domain Bacteria; phylum Bacteroidota; class Bacteroidia; order Bacteroidales. Next base: position 4,763 of record CAYXUD010000001.1, read on the forward strand.
AGTGGAGGAGAAGGGCCCACAACCAGTTACTGACATTCCTGATCTCTTTCGGGATCCCGGGCTTTCTGATCTGCCTGTTCTCCCTTACAGCCCCCCTTTTTATGGCACGCCGGCAACGGTCGTTCCTGGCAGTCGGCTTCTTTATCCTGATGCTTCTCTCGATGCTGAATGAAGACACCCTGGAAACATCGGCCGGTGCATCCTTTGTGGCCTTCTTCTATGCACTTTTTGTTTTCGGTCCGGATACCCCCTGGCTCCGGCGCAGACTTTTCAGGTCGGATGCAGAAAAGGCTTGAAAGGGGTTTTTTCCGCCGGGATGTACTGGAAGTGGCGCCCGCCTTACTGGGCCAGCGGCTAGCCAGGCAATGGCCCGACGGATCCATATCCGGTTATATCATCACCGAAACAGAAGCATACAGGGGAGCGGAGGACAGGGCATGCCATGCAAACCGGGGCAGAACCGCAAGAACGGAGGTGATGTTCTGGGAAGGCGGCCATCTGTACATGTACCTGATCTACGGGATGTACTGGATGATGAATGTGGTGACCGGTGCGGAGGGGATCCCCCAGGCGGTGCTGATCAGGGGGCTCCGTGAGGCAAACGGGCCGGGGCGGCTGACCAGGCTGATCGGGGTGGACAGGAGCTTCTACGGGGAGGACCTGGTTACATCGGAACGAATCTGGATCGAGGGGGGCGGGATCGTGCCTGAATATACTGCAGGCCCAAGGATCGGGATAGATTACGCGGGTGAACCCTGGACGGATATGCCCTGGAGGTTCCTCTTAAAATCATAATTGTTATATATTTGCTTACTTTTTAATCACCATATACCATTAAGGAATGGAAAAGTACCGACGCTATAACCTCCTTCTCGGATGGGGTGTCTTCCTGGTCGCACTGATCGTTTACCTGCTTACCATCGAGCCTACGGCCAGTTTCTGGGACTGCGGCGAGTTCATTGCCACGGCGTTCAGGATGGAAGTGGGGCATCCTCCGGGAGCACCCTTTTTCATGGTGCTGGGACGGCTTTTCACCCTCTTTGCAGGAGGCGACGTGACCAGGGTAGCCGTGACCGTGAACATTCTTTCTGCCCTGGCCAGTGCTTTTACCATTCTGTTCCTGTTCTGGACCCTGACCCACCTGGTGAAAAAGCTATTTTCAGCTGAGGAGGCCAAAAGCCCGGCGGCAATGGTGGCCATCTTCGGTTCAGCCCTGGTGGGATCCCTGGCCTATACATTCACCGATTCATTCTGGTTTTCTGCCGTGGAGGCAGAAGTGTATTCCACCTCATCACTCTTTACAGCCCTGGTATTCTGGGCCATCCTCAAATGGGAGAACGTGGCCGACGAACCCGGGGCCAACCGCTGGATCATCCTGATCGCTTACCTGATGGGCCTTTCCATCGGGGTGCACCTGCTGAACCTGCTCACCATTCCCGCCATTATCCTCGTCTACTATTTCAGGAAATACACCCCGACTGTCCGTGGCGTCATCGCCGCCATGACCGTTTCGGTGGCCATCCTCGGGGTGGTGAATTACATGCTCATACCCGGGCTGACGGGCATTGCGGGAAAATTTGAGCTGCTTTTCGTCAACGGGATGGGCATGCCCTTTAACTCGGGGGTGATCGTTTATGCACTGCTGCTTTTCGGGGGATTGATCTTAGGGATCTATTACACACACAAAAGGGGCAGCGTCATGTGGAATACCATCCTGCTGGGCCTGTTCGTCGTGGTGATCGGATACTCCTCCTATGCAGTTATCGTGATCCGCTCCTCTGCCAATACACCGCTGGATGAAAGCAATCCCGACACGGTCTTTTCCCTTCTGAGCTACCTGAACCGGGAGCAATACGGAGATAATCCGCTGTTGTACGGTGCCTTCTTCAATTCGCGCCCCACGGCCATGGAGAAGGGGAAGCCCACTTACTACAAGGGCGAGAAGAAGTATTACAAGGTGGAGAGGAACCGGGAATATGCATACAACAAAGATGCCAAGGGGTTCTTCCCCAGGATGTGGAGCACGCAGGACAAGCATGCCAACGAGTATATCTACTGGGCAAAGATGGATGAATCCAAACTCTATGATATCCGGAGGGATGAACAGGGCAACCCGGTCCAGGACCAGTTCGGGGACTACAGGTATGACCGCAGCAAGCCCATTGCGATCCCCACCTTTGGAGAGAACATGCGTTTCTTCTTCCGTTACCAGATCGGGTACATGTACCTGCGCTACTTCATGTGGAACTTTGCCGGGAGGCAGAACGATATCCAGGGGCACGGGGAGCTGACCAAGGGGAACTGGATCAGCGGGATCAAATTCCTGGACCAGGCGAGACTGGGGCCCCAGAACAGCCTGCCTGCATCCATTGTGGATAACAAGGCCCACAACAGGTATTACTTGCTTCCCCTGCTGCTGGGGCTCGCGGGGGCCTATTTCCAGTACAAGAAACACAACAGGGATTTCTGGGTGGTCGCACTGCTCTTCCTTCTTACCGGGATTGCCATCGTGGTTTACCTGAACCAGTACCCACTGCAGCCCAGGGAGAGGGACTATGCCTATGCGGGTTCATTCTATGCATTTGCCATCTGGATCGGGATCGGGGTGGCAGGGCTGATTGCGTGGGTTTCGAAGAAGAAAAGGACAATGGTGGCCTCGGTTGCGGTGGTGCTCCTGTCGCTGCTCCTGGTGCCAGGGCTCCTGGCCAGGGAGAACTGGGACGACCACAACCGCTCCAGGCGTTACACGGCACCGGCCTTTGCAAGGAATTTCCTCAACTCCTGCCTGCACGGCGGGATCATGTTCACCAACGGGGATAACGACACCTTCCCGCTCTGGTACATCCAGGAGGTGGAGGGCGTCCGGACCGATGTAAGGATCGTGAACCTGAGTTACCTGACGGCTGACTGGTACATCGAGCAGATGAAGCAGACCTACTATGATTCCGAGGCATTGCCCATCAGCATGACCAAGGAGCAGTTTATACAGGGGAAACGTGATTATGCCTACCTGGTGGAGTCGGCCGGCGTTTTGATCAAGGAGAAATACGAGGTCAACCGCAACAAGTATGAGGCGGAGGTGATGGATATATACCGGAACACGCTGAAGATCATCGAAACCTCCCTGCTTCCCCGGAACCATGCCAGCGATTATCACGCCATTCTTGCCCTTGAGGAGCATATGGATCCCCTGAAATTCTACGGGTACCTGAGGACCTTCAACTCCAAGGAGATCATTGACCGGATCCAGCTGGACGAAAAGGCCATAAAGGCAGAGACCGTACGGATGGAGCGGCTGATCAAATCGATCGACGCCGACTATGCCCCGCTGAAGGAGGCATTTGCCTTTCTGCTGACGGATGACCCCCGGTTCAGGCAGGGACAGTATTTCATTCCTGCACGGAAGTTCGTGATCCCGGCCGATACAGCCTCCCTGCCCGCCTGGGTGGTTCCTGATGAGTTTCAGGACCACAGGGTGGACGAGGTGCGGTTTTCCCTGTCGGAGACTGTGCTTTACAAGAACCTGCTGACGGTGTTGGACCTGCTGGGGAATAACAACTGGCAACGACCGGTCTACTTTTCGACCACCGTATCGGCGGATAACTACCTGAACCTGGATAACTATTTAATCCGGGAGGGATTGGCCCTGAGGCTGGCGCCTGTCCGTTATCCCGGTTCCAGTTACCTGGGGGTGGTACAGGTTGAGGATATGTATAAAAAACTGATGGAGGAGTTCGACTGGGGAGGGATTGAGACCCCGGGGATCTACATGGATGAGAACAACCTGAGGATGACCATTCACTACCGTTACGCCTTTGCTGTACTGGCCGGGGCCCTGGTGGATGCAGGGAAGAAGGACAGTGCAAAGATGGTCCTCGATGAGTGCATGCAAAATATGCCCGAAGAGAATGTCCCTTACAATGCAGGCATCACCCCGCTTGTCCAGGGTTATTTCGGCGCGGGGGATACGGCTACTGCCCTGGCAATGGTGAAGAAGTATGAACGGCAGCTCGAAGCGGAACTCGATTATTTCATGGTCCTGTCGAGAAGCAGGAAATCCAGGTTCGGCAAGTCCGGCACTGATTTCCTGTCAGCCATCAGGGATATCAATGCACTCAGGAGCATATGCGTTGGATACGGTGAGATGGAAGCTGCACAAAGGCTCGAGGAAATGCTTTCGGTCTACGGGCAAGATTACGAACGCCTGTTCCGTTAAATAGATACTATGCTGATCGTCAGGCCACCTTCTTTGCTGACCCGTGCCCTGCACAGGATGACATGGGACTTCTACGGGGAACATCAGGATGTATACCTCACATTCGATGACGGCCCCACACCTGGTGTCACACCCTGGGTGCTCGACAGGCTGGATGAAGCCGGGGCAAAAGCCACCTTTTTCTGCCTGGGGCGCAACGTGGACAAATACCCGGAACTCTACAACCAGATCCTTGCTGCCGGGCATACGGTGGGCAACCACAGCTACAGCCACCTGAGGGGGTTCCGCTCCAGCATCAAAAGGTACATGGACGATATCCACCTGGCGGGGAACATGATCAATTCGAAACTGTTCCGCCCTCC
>CAYXUD010000002.1:0-44582 GCA_964467775.1 uncultured Bacteroides sp.
GCTGCGAGGAATGTGGATCTGCCCGAAAGCAACAACCAGACCCAGGCCAATCCTGTGCTTGTGGTCTCCATCGACAGGGAGAAGACCATTTCCGTGGATGACCAGGTCTATGCACTGGAAGAGCTTGAAGGGGTCCTCCGGAAAAAGCTGGAACCCTATGGTGAACCGCCCACCATCAGGCTCAACGCGGACAGGAACCTGAACATGGAAGAGGTATTTGTGTTTCTGGACATTGCCCGGAGGAACCGTTATAAGGTGATCCTTGGGACAAGGCCTTCTGGATAAAATGCTTAATCATTAACTGATGAAACTTAACCGGAGAGGCCTCATAGCCACCGTCATATACCACCTGCTGCTTTTGCTGCTCCTGGTGTTTGCCGGTCTTAAATTCCCCGAACCACCCCCGGAAGAGGAGGGTATCCTGGTCAATTTCGGCACGGACGACACCGGATTCGGGCAGTACGAACCGATGGGGGATGACCAGCAGGCAGGAGATCCTGACCTGCCGGTGGTTGACGAGACAGAAGAGGCAAAGGAGGCGGAGCCGGTTCCCGAGCCGGTGAGGGAATCCACCCGGCCTGACCCTGTCCCGGTCAACAGGACCCAGGAGGTGGAAGAGACGCGGGTGAGGGAAAAGCCTTCCGCTGAGGAGATGGAGAGGCAGCGGCAGGAACAGGAGCGTATTGAGAAGGAGCGGCTGGAGCAGGAACGGATCGAGCGCGAGCGCCAGCAACAGGCAGAAAGGCTGAACAACCTGGGCAGAAATGCGTTCGGGAACCAGGGTGCCGGTGAGACCGAAGGTTCCCAGGGCGAGGCAGGTGGCACGGGAAACCAGGGGGATGTGAACGGGAGTCCCGATGCTGACCGGTATGGAACCGGAGGCGGGATGGGTGAAGGGATCACATTCGGGGGACTGGGTTCACGCCGGGCCATGGGAAGCCTTCCCAAGCCCAACATGTCAGGCTGCGACATCACCCAGAAGATCGAAGTGAAGGTGGAGATACAGGTGGACCGGGACGGCAGGGTGATCAGTGCCCTTGTCCAGAGTGCTACATACCAGGATAACTGTATCTGGACCATGGTGGTGGAGGCAGCTAAAAAGAGCAGGTTCTCGGTGGACCCGGATGCCAATTACCGGCAGACCGGGTGGATTAAATACATCATAGTGCCTTAAGGGCATCCACGACCAGCTTGGTGGCAGCGATGAGGATCGCCGCAAGCACAAAGTAGCGGATAAAAACGGCACCCCGTTTCACCGCGATCCTGGCACCGATCCATGCACCGATCATGCTCCCTGCGGCGAGCAGGAGTCCCATCCACAGATGTACATCCCCGTGAAGAAAGAAGACCAGCAGGGCCACCGGCGTATAGAGCAGGATCACAAACACTTTCAGTGCATTGGCTTTGACCAGTTCGAACCCGCTGCCCAGGACCAGGCCGGTCAGCAGAAAGAATCCCACGCCGGCCTGGATGAACCCGCCGTAGATCCCCACAAGAAAAAAAACGGCCACCTGGGCCCAGGTTGGGATCGGGGGATGCGATTCATGGCTGTGGATCCACCTGTTCGGCCTGAGAAGGATCAGGAAGAATACGACGACCATCACACCCGCAATGGCCAGTTTCATCACCTCATCCCTCAGGTTCACAGCAATGAAAGCGCCTGCAATGGCTCCCAGGGCTGCCGGGATCCCCACCCTGAAGCCGGAGGGAAAATCCATCACCTTCATCTGGTGGAAACTGGAAACCCCCACCACATTCTGGAGGAAGATGGCGATCCGGTTGGTACCGTTGGCCATGTTCGGGGAGAGCCCGAAAGCCATCAGGACCGGCAGGGTGAGCAATGAGCCGCCAGCCCCAAGGGTATTGATGATCCCCGCGACTACCCCGACGGCGACAACAAGGATATAGGTATACCACTCCATGAGCCCGGCTTAGGCGAACATGGGATAATCGGCCATCAGTTCGTTCACCTCACGGCGCACCTTTTCAATGCAGATCCGGTCATCGATGTTCATGACCACCCGGTCGATCATTTCCACGATGGCCGGTAACATATCCTCCTTCACGCCACGGGTGGTGATGGCCGGGGTCCCCACCCTGATCCCGCTGGTCTGGAAGGGGGATCTTGTATCGAAAGGAACCATGTTCTTGTTGACGGTGATATCGGCCTCCACCAGGATATCCTCCACCTGTTTCCCGTTGATCTCCGGGGCTTTGGTCCTGAGGTCAATGAGCATGGAGTGGTTATCAGTGCCATCGGACACCACTTTGTAGCCAAGATTCATAAACGCTTTTGCCATGGTTTTGGCATTTATTATGACCTGCTTCTGGTATGCCTTGAACTCGTCGGTGAGGGCCTCCCCGAATGAGACCGCCTTGGCAGCGATGATATGCTCGAGCGGACCTCCCTGGATCCCCGGGAAGACCGCAGAATTGATCAGTGAGGACATCTTCCGTACCACCCCTTTCTTTGTGGTCCTTCCCCAGGGATTGTCGAAATCCTTGCCGATCAGGATGATCCCTCCCCTGGGTCCGCGCAGGGTCTTGTGGGTGGTGGAGGTGACAATATGCGCGTGCTTCAGGGGATTGTCCATCAATCCGGCCGCTATCAGCCCGGCCGGGTGCGCCATATCCACCATGAGGATAGCCCCGACCTTATCGGCAATTTCCCGCATCCTCTTGTAATCCCATTCCCTGGAGTAGGCGGATGCCCCGCCCACCAGCACTTTGGGTCTCTCTTTCAGCGCCAGCCTCTCCATGGCATCGTAGTCCACACGTCCTGTCTTCTCATCCAGGCTGTAGGATACGGCCCTGTAAAGGATCCCGGAACTGTTGACCGGGGAGCCGTGTGAGAGGTGCCCGCCGTGGGATAGATCAAGTCCCATGAAAGTTTCTCCGGGCTCCATGACTGTGAAGAAAACGGCCATATTTGCCTGAGCCCCGGAATGGGGCTGCACATTGGCAAATTCTGCACCAAAAATCAGGCATAACCGGTCGATGGCAAGCTGTTCCACCTTATCGATCACCTCACATCCTCCGTAGTAACGGTGCCCCGGATACCCTTCCGCATATTTGTTGGTCAGGCACGAACCCATCGCTTCCATTACCTGGGGGCTCACAAAATTCTCCGACGCGATCAGTTCAATTCCCCTTTTCTGGCGGTTGTGTTCATGATCAATGAATGTGAAAACATCAGTATCCCTTCTCATGGTTAATGTTCAGTTAATGGATTAAAAATATTGATCATTCCGAAAATGATCCCCAAATTTAAGCTTTTGCTTTTGTAATAACAGTAAAGTTGTTTCGTCTTTTCCTAAAAACAGTGGAATGGCCCTTCACAATCTGAAACAGTACCTGCGGATCCTCCTCAAGGAGAAAAGAATTACTTTCATCAATATCACCGGTCTTTCGATCAGCCTTGCGTGTGCCCTCTTCATGCTGCTATGGGTGGAGCATGAGATGAGCTATGACCGTTTTCACAAGGATTACAGGCAGCTCTACCGGGTAGAGGAAGACCAGTATTACACCGGGGAGGAGCCTTACCATGTGAATGTCACCCCCTATGTTTCCGGGCCCGTCTGGAAGGAGGAGGTTCCTGAGATCATCGAGCAGTGCAGGTTTGCCTACCGGGGAGGCATGCTCCTCTCCCACGGGGAGAACAGGTTCTTTGAAGATGGCGTTGTAGCGGTGGACTCCTCTTTCTTCGATATGTTCTCCTTTGAATTCAAACAGGGGAATGCCGCATCCTGCCTCAGGGATCCCTATACCATGGTCCTTACCGAGGAGATCGCCACCAAGTACTTCGGGGACGGGGATCCCATCGGCCGGAACATCGAGGTGGACCAGGAGCATATTTTTACGGTCTCGGGCGTGGTGAAGAAACTTCCCCGCAATACCATCCTCGGTTTTGATATCCTGATCCCCTGGAGCTTCATCCAGTCCAACAACATGTACACCGAGTCGTGGGGCTCCAATTCGATCCGGACCTATGTAAAGCTCCATGAGGGCAGTGTGGACAGTGTGGTGAACCGGAAGATCACCGAAGTGACCGATATTTACAAGGAAAACAATACCATTGATTACATGGTGGCCCCGCTCTCCGGCATACACCTGCATGGCTATTTTGGCTATGGCAGATCACCGGGAGCGGTTCTCTATGTTTACATTTTCTCAGCCATCGCCCTTTTTGTGCTGCTGATCGCCTGAATCAACTTCATGAACCTCTCCACTGCCAGGTCCTCGGTCCGTGCCAAGGAGATCGGACTGAGAAAGGTGAACGGGGCATCACGGGGGCACCTGGTACGGAGACACCTTTCCGAATCCTTTATTCAGACCCTCGTTTCAGTGATCCTGGCTTTCGTGCTGGTGATGCTTCTGCTGAACAAATTCAACCAGATCTCCGGGAAGGAGATCAGCCTGGCCGGCCTCTTCTCGGCCAAATACATCCTCGGCGTACTGGGCATCCTGATCGTTACCACATTCCTGGCGGGGGTATACCCGGCCCTCTTCCTTTCAGCCATGAAGCCTGTCAGAGCCATCAGGGAGCAGTCAGGCCCCCGGACCGGCAGCGGCCTGCTCAGAAAGATCCTGGTGGTCTTCCAGTTCACGCTGGCTGTACTGCTGATCACCGGTGCCATGGTTGCCTCGCGCCAGCTGAACTATATGCGCGGTGCAGACCTGGGATTCAATAAATCGAACCTGGTTCACATACAGCTAAGGGGGAACCTGAACCAGGAGTACGAGATGCTGAAGGAGGAGTTCACCCGTCACCCCGGGGTGATCGCCACCACAGCTTCCATGGAGCCGCCTTACCGGATCGGAAGCAATTCATCCGGGATCGACTGGGATGGCAAGGATCCCGAGCAAACCCTGCTGGTGTCCTACACCGGCGTACACTATGATTTTATTAAGACCATGGGTATCAAACTCAAGTCAGGCCGTGATTTTACCTCAGATTTCCCGGGGGATATGTTAGTGGATACATCGGCAAATTTCATTATCAATGAAACCATGGCGGCCATTATCGGCAAGGAAGAGGCGCTGGGTGTGGACCTGGAGTTCATGGGGATCCGGGGACAGATCGTGGGGATCATGGAGGATTACCATTTTCAGCCCCTGGGCAATGATATCGAACCCATGGCCCTGGCGCCCCTTCCGCCACAGGCCCTCAGGCAGATGATCGTCAGGCTTGACCCGGCAGATCCCGAGGGTGCCATGAGGTTTATTGAGGAGAAGTGGGCCGAACTGCTTCCGCAGTACCCCTTCGAGTCCAACTATGTGAGCGACGTGATCGAGGAGATGTACCTGGCTGAGGAACGGATGTCAGGCCTGCTGAAGATCTTCATGGTGGTGGCGATCATTATCGCATCCCTGGGCCTGTTCGCCCTGGCCTCTTTCACAGCGGAAAGAAGGACCCGGGAGATCGGTATCCGGAAAATTCTGGGGGCCATGGAGCGGCAGATCATGCTGATGATGATCCGAGATTTCTCGCTCTATATCATTATTTCCCTGGTGATAGCCCTGCCGGCAGTCTGGTTTATCGCCAGGTGGTGGCTGAACGAATTCAGCTTCAGGATCGACCTGAAGGCCGGCCTTTTCCTGCTCTCCTCACTTGTCACGGTGGCGGTTGCCATCCTCACCGTCCTCTACCATGCCGTGCGGACAGCCCGCACCAATCCGGTGAATGCACTCAGGTATGAGTAGGGTCAAGCTTATCACTGATTTGGCTTTAGATTTTATGATTCTTTTATGTATGTTTACCAATACACACCTCCATCAGCAACGGATCATGAAACAGCGACACCTGAAACTCAAGGATCTCCTGTCCGGCCTGCCTGGGGCCTTTGATAGAGCAGTCGCTGAAGGCCCATGAGCGGACGATGATCCGGGTGAAGACATTGATGGAGCTCGATTCGTTCATACTCCGTTTTGAGGTGCTGAATGCCTTTACCGCACCAGGGCAGCACCCGGAAATAGAGATCATCATTGAATAATCAGGTGAGAGCATAAAATCAGGCCCGGGGCTCCTGATTCTTCCAATAAGTTGTTAAATTGGAGGAGTGTCAATTCGAACCTCCTAAAACTGTCAACATGGAAAAAATCAACAAATCACTGTTGTTCAACGCAAGTTGTACCGCGCTGGTCGTTACCGCCCTGACCTTCGCCACCAGGGCAGGGATGATCGAGCCATGGCGTGCCGAGTTCAGCCTCACTGCAGAACAGGTGGGCTGGATCATCGGGACCGCTTTCTGGGGATTCACCCTTGCCATGATATTTGGCGGCCCCCTCGTGGATGTGATCGGGATGAAGCGGATCATCTATGTAGCCTTTGCATGTCATGTCTCCGGAATCCTGCTGACCATCTTTGCAGGCGGATTCTGGAGCCTCTTCTTCTCCACGCTGCTTATCGGGATCGCCAACGGCAGTGTGGAAGCTTCCACTAATCCGCTTATTGCAGCCATGTTTGTGAATGATAAAACAAAGAAGCTGAACCAGTTCCACGTCTGGTTCCCAGGGGGCATCGTGATTGGCGGACTGCTTGTATTCATCCTGGAGATACTGGGATATGGATGGCGTACCCAGATGGCCGCCATGCTCATTCCCACCCTGATTTACGGGCTGCTTTTCCTGCGTGTTAAATTCCCCGAAACCGAACGGGTCAGTGCGGGCTTCTCCTACAGGGATATGCTGAAGGCGTGCGTCTCCCCCCTATTCCTGTTCATGGCAGCCTGCATGATCCTGACCGCAGCCACCGAACTGGGTTCCAACCAGTGGATGACGGCCCTGCTTGAAAATGTGATGGAAGCCGAAGGATTGCACTCCATCCTGCTGCTTGTGTGGATCTCCGGGATCATGGCCGTGGGACGTTCCGTGGCCGGGCCTATTGTGCACAGGCTCTCCCCCAGCGGGGTGCTGCTGGGATCAGCGGTCTTTTCAGGGATCGGTCTCTTCCTTCTGAGCATCTCCAGCGGCTACTGGAGTTTCGGTGCGGCTGCTGTCTTCGCCGTGGGGATCACCTATTTCTGGCCCACCATGCTGGGATTTGTGAATGAGAACATCCCGAAAAGCGGAGCGCTCGGACTGGCCATCATGGGCGGGATCGGCTTCCTGGGAGGAGCCATTGCCCAACCGGTGCTGGGGAGGATCTACGACATCAGGTTCGATGCTCTCGGGGACAGCCTGGCAGCCGGCTCGGGGACACTGAGGTCTGTGATCGTCCTTACCGCCGTGCTTACTGTGGCTTTCACATTCCTCTATATCAGGCAGCGAAAAGGCAAAAGCAGCCAGGGGTAAATCCTCAGATCTCATTGCCTATAAAAAACAGTCATGCCACCATCTAATACATCCTGCATATGAAACCCAACCACCTGTTATTCATCATTGCCACAACTTGCTGGGCATGCACCATGGAACAGCAACCATCCTCAAGGCAGGTGATCCCCCTTGAGAAAGAGTGGAAATTCATGAACGCCGATACCCGGGACGGCGAATTGCCAGGGACCCCTGACTCAAGCTGGGAATCCGTGACCGTACCCCATGACTGGGCCATCTCCGGGGCTTTCGATAAATCGATCGATATGCTTGAATTCAGGGTTCCGGTAAACAGGGGGAAAACCGTTCAGATCACTGGCAGTACCGGTGCACTGCCCCATGTGGGTGTGGGCTGGTACCGGAAAGCCCTCGAAATCCCTGCATCATTTGAGAACAAAAGGGTATACATAGAATTTGACGGGGCCATGAGCCATGCCAGGGTTTTCCTGAACGGGGAGTTTGTGGGAGAATGGCCCTACGGCTATGCATCCTTTGGGTTCGACCTGACACCTTTCGTGAAGATGGGGCAGGAGAACATCCTGGCTGTCAGGCTCGAGAACAGGCCCAACTCTTCGCGGTGGTATCCGGGAGCAGGGATCTGCCGGCATGTGAGGCTGGTCATTACAGACCAGGTCCATGTGAAACATTGGGGAACCAGACTGACCACCCCGGACATTGCCCAGGGAGCGGGGACCGTTCTGATTGCTGCAACCATCCTGAACCATTCGGGTGAACAGAGGGAGGTTTCCGTGGAGACCCGTATACTCTCTGATGACGGGATCCCGGTGGCAACCATCACCACAGAGGTGGAGGCCGGTATGGAAACATGTGTAAACCAGCAGCTGACCGTGCCTGAGCCCCGGCTGTGGTCGGTGGACCACCCGGTTCTCTATACGGCGGTTACCCGGATCCTGGAAAAGGGGAAGGAGCTGGATCGATATACCACCCCGTTCGGGTTCCGTTACTTCGAGTTCACAAGTGACAAGGGGTTCTTCCTCAACGGGGAAAGGGTCCCACTGAACGGTGTCTGCCTTCACCACGACCTGGGACCGCTCGGTGCTGCCGTGAACCTGTCATCACTCAGGCACAGGATGCTCATGCTTCAGTCCATGGGGTGTAACTCCATCCGCACCAGTCACAATCCACCTGCCCCTGAGATGCTTGACCTGGCCGACGAGCTGGGATTCCTGGTGATCGATGAAGCATTCGATGAATGGAAACACCCCAAATGCGAGAACGGGTACAATACCCTCTGGGATGAGTGGGCGGAAAGGGATATGGTGGCCCTGATCCACCGTGACCGCAACCACCCTTCGGTGATCATGTGGAGCGTCGGGAACGAGATCCAGGAACAGGGCATCGAAGGAGGGGAGAAATACTGCCAGATGCTTGTGGATATCTGCAGGCGCGAGGATCCTGCACGTCCCACCACGGCAGCATTCAACCAGTGGGAGAATGCCATCAGGAATGGATTTGCAGATATCGTGGATGTCCCGGGATGGAATTACCAACCGCGGCACTACAATTACATCCATCAGAAATTCCCCCGCTGGAAGATGTATGCCAGTGAAACAGCTTCAACGGTAAGTTCACGGGGGGAGTACTTCTTCCCGGCCCAGGAGCGGATCCACTACACCCGTGAGCCATACCACTGCAGCTCCTTCGATATGGAATTTCCCCGCTGGGCCACATCCCCGGACAGGGAATTCGCAGCCCAGGATTCATTCCCCTTCATGGCCGGTGAATATGTCTGGACCGGCTTTGACTACCTGGGTGAGCCGACCCCCTACGGGAGGCAATGGCCTTCGCGAAGCTCCTATTTCGGGATCATCGACCTGTGCGGGATCCCCAAGGACCGGTTCTACCTCTACAAGAGCAAATGGACCGATGAGGAGGTGCTGCACCTGCTTCCCCACTGGAACTGGGAGGCAGGGCAAAGGGTTTCCGTGCACTGTTATACCAGTTTTGACCGCGGTGAACTTATCCTGAACGGGAAAAGCCTGGGCATCAGGGAGAAGGACCCCTCCTCGCTCTATACCACCTACCGGCTGGTATGGGATGATGTGGTGTATGAACCCGGGGAGATCAGGGTCGTTGCACTGGATGAGGAAAACAACCCGCTGAAAGAGGCCGTCAGAAGGACTGCCGGTGATCCGGCCCGGGTAATGCTGGATGCTGACCGCATCACCATCCCGGCAGACGGCAAAGAGCTGGCATTCGTGACTGTCTCGATCATCGACAAGGAGGGGAACCTCTGTCCAACGGCCGATAACCTGGTATCATTCTCCGTAGAGGGAGACGGTGTCCTGAAGGCAGTCGGGAATGGCGACCCGACCAGTCTTGAGTCCTTCGTGCAACCTCACCGGAAAGCCTTTAACGGCCAGTGCATGGCGATCCTCCAGTCAGATGAAACCGCGGGTGAGATCACCCTGACCGCCGAAAGCGAAGGTCTGGAATCCCGGCAGATTAAAATAAAGACCACCGATTAATGCACCGGTGCCCCATACCCATCCTTCTGGTCCTGCCCGTTCTGTCCGGCCTGTACAGCTGCGGAACAGGTGAGAGGCCTCAAGCACCACCCCCCAACATCATCCTGGTGATGGCAGATGACCAGGGCTGGGGGGACATGGGTTACAACGGCCACCCGGTCATCCTGACGCCAAATCTGGATGCCATGGCCTCGGAAGGCATCCGGTTCGACCGCTTCTATGCCGCAGCACCGGTCTGCTCACCTACACGGGGCAGCGTCCTGACAGGCAGGCATCCCAACCGCTTTGAATGTTTTACCTGGGGGCGGACCCTGAGACCGCAGGAGATCACCCTTGCCGAGGTGCTCCGGGACGCCGGCTATGTTACCGGGCATTTCGGGAAATGGCACCTTGGATCTGTCAGGCTGGGAAGCCCCGTGAATCCAGGAAGCAGCGGATTTGACGAATGGTTTTCAGCACCGAATTTCTTTGACAATGATCCCATACTCAGCCGGAACGGGATAGCCATTCAGACCATTGGAGAGAGTTCCATGGTCACCGTGGATGCCGCGCTTGGATTTATTCACAAACAGGATGGTGAAGGAGGTCCCTATTTCGCTGTTGTCTGGTTCGGGTCCCCCCACCTGCCCCACCAGGCAACGGAGGAAGAGAGGGAACCCTATGCGGACCAGCCTGAGGAGCTGCAGCACTTTTACGGGGAGATAACGGGCATGGACCGGGCCTTCGGGAAGCTGCGGAGCGAGCTGAAAAAACTGGACAGTTATCCCAACACCATTCTCTGGTACTGCAGTGACAACGGAGGATTGCCAGCGGTTGGCACTACCGGGGGACGAGGAAACAAGGGGTCCATTTACGAAGGGGGAATCCGGGTCCCGGCGATTCTCCAGTGGCCTGCGAGGTTCAGGGAACCGGAGGTCATCAAAGCCCCTGCAGGCACTTCCGATATCTTTCCCACACTGATTGACCTTGCAGGGATCAGGATGGACCCAGTTCCGCTGCTGGACGGGATCAGCCTGCGTTCATTGGTGGAGGGTGAATCGGAGGTGCGAAGCCAGCCCATAGGGTTCTGGAATTACCCGGCTGAAGGGATAAGGTCGCCCAGTGCAGAATGGATGTCCGAGCTGATGGCGGCGCAGGTGTCAGGCAACATAACAGGTGATTCCGCACGGCTGCGGCTCGAAGCCGGGGAGATCACCACCAGCTACCCTTTGGATTCGCTGCCCGGTCATGCAGCCTGGCTTGATTGGCCCTGGAAGCTCCACCGGATAGAGAGCCTCACAGGAGCTCTCCGGTGGGAACTGTATAATCTGGAACAGGATTCCATGGAAACTCTCAACCTTGCTGAGATGGAACCAGACCGGGTTTCTGCCATGAAAGCATCCCTTGAGGATTGGCAGCACTCGGTTATCCGGAGCATGAACGGGGAAGATTATCATCTGGTGGTTAAAAACCTGAAGCATAAAAGAACCGGCAGATAAAGGAAAGCTGGCCCTCACCGTTTTCCAAACGGGGAGATGATGGATAATTAGATTATCAACAGGATAATTGCTACATTTCGGCCTGAAACAAGTGTAACCCAAAACATACATGCAATGAAATTCAAAAACATTCCAACATGGGGGATCTGTGTTGTTGCCGCAATCATCGCCTCATCCGTTTTCACGGGATGCAAAACCGATTCCGGCAAACCCGATTCCAACTTCAACGGTGTTCAGATCGGTGCAATTACCTACAGCTGGAGAAGCATGCCAAGCACACCGCAGGACATCATCAACTACTGCGTTCAGACCGGGATCAGTTCCATTGAGCTGATGGGAGACGTGGCTGAAGAGTATGCCGGAGCTCCGGCCATGCCACCCTGGCCGCGAAGGGGCAGGGAGATGTCTGCAGAACAGCGTGACTCGGTTCGCCAGGTGTTTGAGGAAGCGATGAATAAGCGGAAGGAGTGGCGGCTGTCCGGCAACACGGCAGAGAAATACAGGGAGCTGAAGAAGATGTTCGATGATGCCGGGGTCAGCATCCATATTGTAAAGTTCTCCCCTTCCCGGTGGAGCGACGAGGAGATCGATTATGCATTTGAATCTGCCAAGATCCTGGGAGCCGGGGGCGTCACTGATGAGATCGGCCATGAGTCCTGTGAAAGGCTGGGTCCGTTCGCTGAGAAACACGGGATGTATGCCATCTTCCATAACCACGGACAGCCCGGTGATTCCGCTTTCAATTTTGAAGAATTCCTTGCCTATTCACCCAGCAATATGCTCAACCTCGACGTGGGGCACTACTTCGGGGCCACCGGCAAAAATCCCAGTGAGCTGATCGAGAAGCTGCACGACCGCATCTACAGCATACACCTGAAGGACAAAACCGCCAAGGATGCCGATCCGGCCGATACCAACACTCCCTGGGGCGAAGGCGACACCCCCCTGGAGGATATCCTGAAGCTGATCCGGGACAATAAATGGGACATATACTGCGACATCGAACTGGAGTACGAGATCCCCGAAGGTTCAGACGCCGTCCTGGAAACCGCCAAGTGCGTGGAGTACTGCAGGAACATCCTGCTCTAGGACGCTGGCCGGCCCGGCTGTAAAGGATTTAACGGATGAGAGGTGTGCACCCCGGCATGCCCTTTCTGATCTTCCGGTTGAGCTCTTTCACCAGGTCCCCGTACTGGTCCCTGTTTCCGCAATGATACAGGGCCTTAAAAGGATCCTTCGCAATGATGTGGTCATACAGGTCCTGCAGGGATGGGGGAGACTCCATGCCGGAGTACTCCTCATAGGTGTAGGATGTAAATGCCGAGTTGGACTGGAGCCCCCTCCTGTCAAGCAGATAGCCCTTTTTCAGCCTGACCGGCAGGGCTAGCTCTTCCCCGGTGAAGAGATCTGATGGAGCAGGATAGGAAACGATCTGATCCCCGGCCTCATTCAATACCACCGGTACCTTGTCCCGGTAATCTGCAACGGTCATGTAAACGGTAACGGGAGCCTGGTCACTGATCATTCCGGTGCTGGTCCTGGTGGCATGGCATGAAGCCAGGAGGAGGACAAGGGCGAAGGTGGCTGATCGCTTCATTGTTTGACTATTTTATGCAGGGTGGTATGGCCCTCCCGGGTAATGTGCAGGAAGTAAGACCCCTCTCCCAGATCTGAAATGTCAAGGGAGATACTGGTTGAGTTCGGATCAGAGCCTGTGATCATCCTGCCTTTTGCATCAAACAGTTCAAGCCTTGTGATCACAGCGGTCCCCTCTATGTTCAGGAAATCGGCGGCCGGGTTGGGATAGATATTCAGGCGGCTCTCTTCCAGGTCCCCGGTTGAGACGGCCTCTGTCCGGTTCACCTGGATATCGAGAAGGTATGTGCCGGTTTCCCCTTCAAAATAGGGGGCTGCGGCAAACAAAACTATGCCCCCTCCCGGGACATCGACACTGCCGGGCATGACATCGTCAAAGATTTCCGACAATTCACCGTTTGCATGGTATAACCAGAGCATGTCGTTGGTGTAGATCTCCTCGTTCCCGCTGTTGTAGGAGTCATGGACCCTTGCCGAAAAGGAGTAATCGAAACCCTCTTCCAGCACCATGGCGTAAAGATCGATATCGGTCCCCACGTGCGAATTGGACCCATCCGTGGTGATGATGGCACTGTTGCCTGAAAAGACCAGTGTGAACATGTAGGGTATGGAATCATTATCCTCATAGATATCGGGATAGAGGGGGGCCTCCCTGACGATTACCTTGATGGGGTTGGTACAGTAAGAGGAGCCTGACAGTGTCCAGTCACCCCCATCCGGTTTATGGAGCAGGGCCATGAGATAGGTACCCGGGTCGACTGTAACACCACCGGAGGAAAAGGCCACTTCAGGGTAGAAGTAGCCGGGATCAAGTGTGGCTCCCGTCCGGGTATCAACAGTGAATGCATATGCCCCCTCCATGTCAAACAGGTCAACCGAGAATTCGCCTGTAAACGTGGAGGTCCCGTCATTCAGGATATCGGCAGTGACCGTAAAGGGTTCGTGCTGGGTAATCACCTCTCCGGTACTGATGATAAAATCCTTGTACAGTTCAATATCACTTGCATAGAATACATTGAAGGAGAGCAGGTTTGAATATGATCCGTCCTCTACGGCTTTCCAGTTCCCGTCTGTGGGCCGGTAGAAGGTCCCGGCGAAATAATCACCGGGCAGCATGTTCAGGGACCCGGGATTTGAGAAGGTGATCCCATTGGTGTAGTGCATTCCGCCTTCCAGGGTTGCTCCTTCCAGGATGCCTGCAAATTCGACGAAATTATAATCTGCGTCAAAAATGGCAGCACCATAATCCCCTGAAAATGTTGCCTCTCCAAAATTCCCGATATCTGTGTGGATGGAGAAAGGATCGAGGAAGTAGAGGGGATTATCGGATATGGTCAGATCGTCATATAACGCAAGGCTGTATTCCGTGATGCCGTCAGGCGGCCTGATCCCGATGATGGCCTGATGCCCGCTGTTGTAACCTCCCGAACCTCCTCCTGCACCGGTTCCTTCCGGATCGAGCGCATCAATGACAAAATAGCCGTCGAAATATCCTCCCCAGCCCCAGTTGAAATGAAAGAAATCATTGGGATCAACGCCATCACAAACAAATGCGTGTCCTCCACCGGCTCCAAAACCCGCATATTCAATGGGCCTGCCGGCCTCCAGTTCCGTCTTCAACAGCTGGATCCACCCATCCGTGGTGTAATTCTCACGGATGACACCGGTCAGGCTGTTGTCATAACTGAAATACTCCCTGAACGCATATTCAGCGCAGTGCTCAACCGGACTTGCCTCCGAAACGACGTATGCGC
Source organism: uncultured Bacteroides sp. (assembly GCA_964467775.1). Taxonomy (GTDB): domain Bacteria; phylum Bacteroidota; class Bacteroidia; order Bacteroidales. The sequence continues at coordinate 14,629 of CAYXUD010000002.1, forward strand.
CCGAACTGTTCGCACTGTAATTCATGTCTACGCTGACCCCGCAATGGAACATCAGGGTGGCGACAGCAGGATTTTCGCCCGCTAAGACATCGGTCATGGCTTCCCAGTCATACCGCGTACTGCCAAAATTTGCCGAGATGATCCCGAAGTTCGCATGATTATAGGAATGAAATCCATTGCCAGTTTCGGGATAATTCCAGTATTTCATGATCTGGGCCATGGCGGTAGCGACACATCCGGTCACGGAATAGTCCCCGTAATAGGGATCATAGGGACAGAGATCGTTGAAATAGGGGCTCTGATTCCACTTGGTTGTGATCAAAGGTTCAACTGCTGTGGCAGATTCTGTCCCGGAAGTGCCCCTGCCGGAGATCAGATCTTTCCATTGATCTTCTGTTTCACCGGACGCCAGTCCTGGTCTGGATCTGATATACCTGATCTGGTTCTTGTAACCTTCCAACCACTTCCGGAAATTGTCAGGCACACGGGTGGCCTCCAGATTGTTCCCCCTGGAATACCCCAGAACGGGTGTTGCACCATCATCCCCGGAGACAATGATAAAGCCATCATTCCCATTGATCTCAAACAGGTAGATAAGGTTATCGCCAGAGGCGGCCGACTTCAGCAGTCCATTGCCAAAGGGGGTTGCAGCCGGGAGCCGGACCCGGGTGAGCACCAGGTCCGCAGATCCCTTCAGGCCCGTTGCCGGATTCAGCATCAGGAAGTTCCTTGCCACCGCTTCGGCCCTCTCCACGGGCACTTCCTTTGCATAGAGAGTCAATGATAAAACGAACAGTGCGAGAATGATCTTGGCTTTCATAATTACCGGATTAAACGGGCTGGTCCCTGGTTGCTGAAGTTATAGAATTATTCTTATAAACCGGTCAGATCAAAGATCAGATTGACAACAAAGATGCAGCCAATAGCTTCATGACCGGGGTTGCATGTTCCGGTAATATTTTATAAACTTGGAAATGAGACCGATGAAACCCACACTCCTGCTTGCCCTGCTTTCGCTCCTTTTCTGGAGGTGCAGCAGTCATTCCGGCCCTGCAAGGCAGATCAGCCTGAACGGCACCTGGGAAATTACAAAAACAGATACCCCGGCACCACTCCCCTCCGCGTTCGGGAGCAGGGTGCAGGTCCCCGGCCTGGTGGACATGGCTGTTCCGCCACTGGACGCGAACCATCTGTACGATCACGGCATCTACTGGTACAAAACCAGTTTTACAATCGAAGAAGCATATCCTGACCTTGTCCGGCTGAAAATCGGGAAGGCAAAGTATCATGCCTGGATTTTTCTGAACCGGCAGTTTGCAGGCGAGCAGTTGTACTGCTTTACCCCGGGCACTTTCAAGATCACGCAATTTTTGAACCCTCCGGGTGAAACCAATGAGCTGATCATAGGGACCGGTTGTGTCAGCCAGATGCCCGATACGGTGATGTGGGGACAGGATTTCGAAAAAACAGCCTATATACCGGGGATTTATGACGACGTCACCATCATCCTGGGCGGCAATTCCTCTATTGAAAATATCCAGACGGTACCCCTGATTGATGAATCACAGGTCAGGATTGTCGCTGACATCGAGGAAGGGGAAGGCAAACCCGTCCGCCTCTCCTATGTGATCAAAGAGCTGGCATCAGGCCGAGTTGTGGCAAAGGGCAGGTCGGAACTGCCAGATTTTGAAGTGCCCATTCCCGGCTGCCGGTTATGGACCCCGGAGTCCCCGTTCCTCTATGAACTGATGCTTTCCACCGGGACGGATGAAAAAAGGGTGCGCTTCGGGATGCGCTCGTTCTCCTTCGATCCCGGAACCGGGCGTGCCCTGCTCAATGGAAAGCCCTATTTCATGAGGGGAACCAATGTGTGTATTCTCCGCTTTTTCGAGGATCCGTCACGGAAAGGATTGCCCTGGGATGGGCAATGGGCCGTCACGCTTCATCAAAGGTTCAAGGAGATGCACTGGAACAGCATCCGCTACTGCATTGGATTTCCACCCGAACGCTGGTATGAGATCGCCGACAGCCTCGGGTTCCTGATCCAGGACGAGTACCCGGTCTGGACCTCCTACAGCCAGGAGAAGATCTATCCCAAAATCACTGAAGCGCACCTGGCAAACGAATACCGGGCCTGGATGGCAGAACGCTGTAACCATCCCTGTGTGGTGATCTGGGATGCCCAGAATGAATCGGTGACACCTGTTACGGGCAGGGCCATTGGACTGGTAAGGGGGATGGACCTGTCGGACCGTCCCTGGGAGAACGGGTGGAGCGCACCGCAAAGGGAGGGCGATCCCGTTGAATCCCACCCCTATCTTTTCAGCAGGTACATGGGAGATGAAAAACCCTCCGAAAAAGGCGCGCTGTACGATCTGCTGAGTACGGCCAGGGTTCCGGGCAATGATGCCAGCCAGCATGATCCGCCCAGGGATAAAGAGCGTTATGCCTCTCCCATCATCATCAACGAGTACGGATGGCTCTGGCTGAACCGGGACGGATCAACCACCACGCTGACCGACAGGGTGTATGATGCGGTGTTCGGCCCGGGCCTGACCAGAGAGCAACGCCTCCACGCTTATGCCCGTACACTTGGCATGCTGACCGAATACTGGCGTGCCCACCGCATGTGTGCCGGGGTGCTTCATTTTTGCGGCCTTGGTTATTCGAGGCCCACGGAGCCAAGGGGGCAGACCAGCGACCATTTCATCGATATCGGGAACCTGCAGTATGAGCCCGGCTTTGTGAAATACGTGAAACCTGCCTTCTCTCCTGTCGGGATCATGATCAATTTCTGGGAGAATTCCGCTCCGGCCGGGGAGATGAAAAAGGTGGAAATCTATGCCATCAATGACATGGAAACCCTTTGGGAAGGAGGTTTAAGCCTGGCCGTTAAAAAGGGTGAACAGGAGATCACCGCCCTGAAGGCCGATGTGAAAATCGGTGGCTTTGGGCAGCTGATCCATGTTTTTGAGATTGAAATCCCCTCTGAACCAGGCGACTATGAACTGGTCGCCGAACTGGAATATGAAGGTGAACCGGTGAAAAGCATCCGGGAGTTCTGCATCGCAGGGATCTGAAAGATAAATTCTTATCCGGGGATATTCTATCATCAGGGTTTCCCGGACCTGAATCCTGTGATGAGGTTTTTATGTACTTTTCGGCCCTCTCTTGATAAGATTCAGTATCTTGGTAATTAACGGAAACACCATGATGCGGGGGCTGACTACACTTTTCTCAATCATACTGGGGCTTTACCTCATTCCATCATTTGCCCAGCCAAACAGAAACGGGATCCCCCTGGTCACCAACTATGATTTCCGCATCACAGGGGGAAGTGAACAGAACTGGTGCATTACCCAGGATCACCGGGGAGTGATGTACTTCGGAAACAGTGATGCCGTAGTTCTTGAGTTTGACGGGGTGAACTGGCGGAGCATACACTTGCCCGGCAATTCCATCGTCAGATTCCTGAAAACAGGAGATAATGGTGTTGTCTATGTGGGTTCCGAGTCTGGATTTGGCTTCCTTGAACCGGACGATACAGGGAATATGCGGTACCGCTCCATCTCTGACTCCATTGCAAAGAAGTTCCAGTCTTTTGCAGATGTGTGGAAGATCTATGATCACGAAGGAAGTGTCTTCTTCTGCACCTATCCCAATATTTACAAGTATGATGTGAAATCCGGCGGTCTTGAGATCATTGAGCTGCCCGAGAATGCTTTCTTTTGCTTCCTGATTGACAGCACGTTGTATACCTCGGATTTTGGATCGGGGCTTATGTATCTTGATGGTAACAGGTTCCGGCTGGCCACGGGTGGTGAGAAGTTCAGGGAGATGTCGGTCACTGCCATGGTCAGAACCGGTTCCGGTGAACTTCTGATCGGGACTTATTTCAGTGGATTATTTCTTTATGATGTTCATTCGGGTCGTGTTCACAATGATTTCATAGATCCGGAACTCAACGGATACCTGTGCAGTGCAGTGATCACGGATATCCATCCAAACCGTGAAGATTTTATTGTTGCCACACTGTATGACGGCCTGGTGATCATGGATAGTGACTGGCACTTCAAAGAGACAATTACCAAGAAAGAAGGACTTATTGATCTGACCATTACATCGGTGTTCTCCTCGAATGGAGGTCCGCTCTGGGCAACCAATTTCATGGGCGTGAGCAAACTGGAGATCAATTCACCATTCCGTGTTTTTACTGAAAAACAGGGAATTGAAGGTTTTATAACGGACATTCTGAATTTTAACGGAGAGCTCTATATCTCCAGCTACGGAGGAGTATATCGAAAGAAATCCAACCCTTCTGAAACTGAATTCATCAAACTGGACGGGATAGATAATGCCATTTACGATCTGCAGTTATTTCACCCTTCGACCGGAGAGGAATTTCTGCTGGCCAGCGGATCAGGGGAGATCTGGATGATCGATCCGCAGATGAATGTCCAAGCCATCAGCGGCAAGGTGATTGCACCGTCACAAGATCCCTATGAGTGGAAAGATTATGGCGGATTCAGAATGCTTCCCGACCGGTACGATCCTGATCTCATATATGCAGGGAACGATAACATAGTGAGTCTTCGATACTCTGGCGGTCGCTGGAGGGAGATAATGAGGGTTGGGCTCAATGGTGAGAAGATCCGCAAAATGGAATTTGACAAGGAGGGGAATATCTGGATCAGTACCTATAATACCATATTCCGGTTGAATTCACGATCAGCACTGTTCTATTCTGCAAGTGAATATGGGATCAACAAGGGATTGCCCGGGGGTAACGCAAACTCAGTATTTACTGATCCGGATACAAAAAATGTGCTGTTTGGAACTGCCAATGGATTTTACACCTATGATTATCAGGGTGATACTATTATCAGAGAATCCGTTTTCAACGAAATACTGCCCTCCGGATCAAATTATGTACACGGATTCTACGAGGACCATGATGGGGATTACTGGATTTCCTATAAGAATGAAGATCAGGGATGGTCTGAAATGGTGGTACAAAGAGGCGGAGACAGCCTTCGGATCCTTTTTGATAACACCTTTAAGAGGCTTGAGGATGCCTCTACTGATGTTTTCTACAGTGATCCGGTTCATGGTTACTGGTTCGGTAAATCGAAGGAGCTGTACCATTTTGACAAATCGGCTTGCAGAGAGGATACTCCCTCTTTCTGCACGCTGATCAGGAAAGTAGTCTTACGTGGCGATTCTGCCATTTTCAACGGGACGGGCTGGGTTGATGATGAGGGTATAGTAAATATCCCGCCTTCCAAAGGCGCTTCCCGACACGGTCCTGAAATTGAATATGCATTCGGGAATCTGGAATTTGAGTGGTCAGCCCCCTTCTTTGAAAAGGAGGATGGGATTGAATATAGCTATTTGCTGGATGGGTTTCATCAAGACTGGTCATCCTGGACAAAGGAATCCGGGCACTATTTTACAAGCCTTCCGCCCAGAAAATATACCCTGAAAGTGAAGTCCCGGAATATCTATGGCAACGAGGGTGGCCTGGCAGAATATCCCTTTACAATCCTTCCCCCCTGGTATCTTGCCATCTGGGCATTTATCGGTTACCTGGTCATATTCGTGCTGACCGTGTTCGGCCTGGTGAGGTTCTTCACCCGGAAGCTCAAGCAGAGGGCCGCAGTGCTTGAGAAGCGTAATACCGAAATTGAGAACCAGCGTAAGGAATTGGAAATTAGAAATATAGAGATAGTGCAGCAAAAAACCGAACTGGAGAACCTCAACGAGGAGATCACTGCCCAGAGGGATGAGATCGAAGCGCAGAGGGATTCCATCGTTTGTCAGAAGGATTTGATCGATGCACAGAAGACCGCCATTACCGATAGCATCCACTATGCGCGCCGGATCCAGGATGCAGTGCTTCCGGCCGGAGAGGTGCTGCGCTTCCTGTTGCCCAAGCATTTTGTCTTCTACAGGCCGCAGCAGATTGTTAGCGGGGATTTCTACTGGGTGGACAAGAAGGACGAGACTGTACTGCTTGCGCTGGGGGACTGCACGGGACATGGTGTGCCGGGTGCATTTATGAGCATGCTGGGCATCTCCCTGCTGAACGAGATATCCCATAAATATACAGACCATCCCACCAACGAACTGATGGACGAGCTGAGGGACCAGGTGATCGCTTCACTTGGCCAGACTGGCGGTGAGGATGAGGCCAAGGATGGAATGGACATGGGACTGGTGGCGCTCAACACCAAAACCAGGGAGGTCCAGTTCACCGGGGCACAGCATAACCTTTACATTTTCAGGAAAGGGGTTCTTGAGGAGGTGAAGGGAGACAGGATGCCGGTCGGGATCCATTCCAAATCAAGCAGGCTGTTCACTGCCCATAACATTCAGCTGAACCGGGGGGATTCCATCTACCTCTTCTCTGACGGGTTCCCTGACCAGTTCGGGGGCGAAAAAGGAAAAAAATATGGATATCCGAGGCTTAAGGCATTTCTTTCCGGTCTGCAGGAGCTGATCATGCATGACCAGTTAAAGGCCATCTCCGGGGAATTTGATCAATGGAAGGGGGATGAGGAGCAGGTCGATGATGTGTTGATGATCGGGATCAAGGTTTGAACCTTTTACCACCGGCTCTGCTGTGTTTGTGCCCAGGACAAGAATCGAACTTGCACGACCAAAAACGGTCACTAGGCCCTCAACCTAGCGCGTCTACCACTTCCGCCACCTGGGCATATATACATTTATTGCAAAATAAGAACTTATGGCATTTCAACCTGCACTCTCCATCTGATATCGGGTGGCGGAAGCCCCCCTCAGGCTGGCTCCTCCCTGAAATGATCCACCGGATCATTTCTTAACGGTCGGCCCTGCCACCTGGGCATATATACATTTATTGCAAAATAAGAACTTATGGCATTTATTGTGCCCAGAACAGGACTCGAACCTGCACGTACTTGCGTACACTAGTCCCTGAAACTAGCGCGTCTACCAATTCCGCCATCTGGGCATTTGTTGAACAATCTTATCTAGAACTCCCCGGCCTTTCCTGTCTGTACATCCAAAAACGGATGGCGGAATTGGCCCCCGCCCGGGCTGGCCCCTCCTTAAATTGGTCCACCGGACCAATTTTTTACAGTCGGGCCCCATCCGGGCATTTGTTGAACAATCTTATCTAGAACTTCTTGCCAGAACCACTTTCTCATAACAAGCCCCGAAGGGGTTGCCTCCGGGGCTGCAAATATATTAATTTTTTAGATTCCAATGGCCGGGAAAAGGCGATTTATTCGCGTTCCTTCTTCACGCTCACCTTGTTCTCTTTCCGGGGCCTTTCGGCACCGGCGCCTTTCATCTGGTTCTTCAGGCTCTCGAGGGAAGGCCTCTCGGCCGGCCTGCCGGCGGATTTCTTCTCCCAGGTTACGTAATCCACATAGGCGATAAAGGTGTGGTCCCATCCCCCCGGCAGCTTCTGGGTCTCGATCCACCTGTAAGGGTCCTCCTCACCCAGGAGCCAGTTTACATGGCTCTCCTCGTATACATCCACATAGTACCTCTGGTAGCTGAGCCCTGAGAAGTAGCATTCGCCGTAGTCATTGGTGAACTCCTCGGCCACCGCTTTGGAGTAGTCGGCCTCATACCAGTCATCCAGGGATGCGAAGAGTACCACGCTGGCCCCTTTGATCAGGTAACCCTGAACGATCTCCTCCACGATGATCCTGAGTTCGGAGCCTTCCACCTCGACCACAAACGAGGCAATGCTGACCTGGCCGTTCGTCCCGTAGGCCCTCAGGTTCACATCGTAGAAACCCGGGTGATCGTAATAGTGCACCACGTTGAAAGCCGAAGAGGTTGAACCGTCTCCCATGGACCATTCCACATAGTTGGTATTATATGAGTAGTTATCGAAAGTGATATCCTCTCCCACCCAGGCAGGATTGGGGGAAATGATCGCATCGGCAAAGGGTACCGGTTCCTTGTAACAACCCGTCACCAGCAGTGACGCGAGGGGCAGTATGATAAGCAAGCGTTTCATGACTATTCTTTTTTGGTTCCTTACCTGGTAGAATTCAAATAGCATGCCAAAACGGGCCTTTGCAATTCCCGAACCTTTTTTATTCCTTTGGCAGGACTACGAAAACCCATCATCATGACAAGGATGAACAGGCCATTTCTTCCGCTTTGCCTCCTGTTGCCGCTCCTGACCTGGTCGCCGGTGGAAATGGAGGGGCAGGCCACCTCTGCGATCACTTTGGAAGATATCTGCCGGACCGGGCGGTTCATCCCTGAACTCCTGGAGGGATTGAACTCCATGAGCGACGGGGAGCACTATACACTGCAGAACCGCGACCGGATCGATCAATACAGCTACCGGACCGGGAAGAGGGTGGAGACGCTGTTCGATGCCTCCGGTTTCCCGGAAATAACACGGATTGATGCATATCATTTCAACGGGACTGAGGAGAAGATCCTTATCGAGACAGAACATGAAAAGATCTACAGGCACTCCTACCTGGCCGAATATTATGTTTTTGACAGGAAGGCCGGGACCCTGGTCCCGGTATCTTCAAAAGGAAAGCAGCAGCTGGGCACCTTCTCCCCTTCCGGCAGTCAGGTGGCGTTCGTCAGGAACAACAACCTGTATATCAGGGATCTTCAGATGAAGGAGGAGATCCAGGTCACCTTCGACGGGGTGAAGAATGAGGTGATAAACGGGGCACCGGACTGGGTCTATGAGGAGGAATTTGAATTTGCGAAGGGCTTCTGCTGGTCACCCGACAGCAAGAAGATCGCCTTTTACCGTTTCGACGAGCGGCGTGTGAGAGAGTTCAGGATGATCCTTTACGGCAAACTCTACCCCGAATTGCATGAATTCAGGTATCCGAAGGCCGGGGAGGAGAATTCGGTGGTTTCCATCCATGTATATGACATTGAAACCGGCCGTACCACCCAAATGGATGTTGGCGGGGAGACCGACCAGTATATCCCGCGGATCCAGTGGACCGCTGATCCCGGCACGCTGAGCATCCTGCGGCTGAACAGGCTTCAGAACCAGCTTGATATCCTGCACGCAGATGCATCTACCGGGAGATCGGAACTGGTGTACCGGGAAGAGAACCGGTGGTATATTTCGGGTATCGATGATCGTACGGTTACCTACCTCTCCAGCGGGGAGAGTCTTATCCTGAAGAGTGAAATGTCCGGATACTACCACCTCTACCACTACAATTTCAGATCAGGGCAGATGCGTCCCATTACCTCCGGGGATTACGATGTATATGAGTTCCTGGGATTGGACGAGGAGCATAACCTGCTTTACTACACCTCCTACGAGGAGTCCTCGACCGAACGGCATCTCTATTCGATCGGGCTGGACGGCACCAAAAAGAGGAAAATAAGCACCCGGCCGGGCAACAATTCAGCCTCCTTCAGTGCCACATTCAGGTACTATATCCTGAGCCACAGCTCGGTCAACACCCCTCCCTGCATGACCCTTCACAACAGGAGCGGAAAACAGATCAGGGTGCTGGAGGACAACGAGGACCTTCGAAGGACCATGGAGCAGTACAGCTTCGCTGCCACTGAGTTCCTGAACGTGCCCACCCGGAGCGGGCAAAAACTGAATGCGTGGATGATCAGACCGGCGGATTTCGACCCGTCAAGAAAATACCCGCTCTTTGTCTTCGTATACGGGGGGCCCGAATCGCAGGAAGTGGTCGATGAATGGGACCAGAGAACCCCATGGTTCCAGATGCTGGTCCAGAACGGTTACATCGTGGTGTGCGTGGACAACAGGGGCACCAACGGGCGCGGGGAGGCTTTCCGCAAGTCCACCTACCTGAACCTGGGAAAGCTGGAGACCATCGACCAGCTGGAAGCCGCCCACTGGTTCGGGTCGCAGGATTATATTGACCGGGAGCGCATGGGGATCTTCGGGTGGAGTTACGGCGGATTTATGACCAGCCTCTGCATGACCAAGGGAAAGGGCACCTTCAGGATGGGGATAGCTGTGGCCCCTGTCACCAGCTGGCGCTACTACGATACCATCTACACGGAAAGGTACATGCGCACCCCGCAGGAGAACCCCGAGGGGTATGACCTGAACTCTCCCATCCACTTTGCGGCCGGACTGGAAGGGAGGTTCCTGCTGATCCATGGCAGCGGGGACGATAACGTGCATTGCCAGAACTCCTTCGATTTTGCGGAAGCGCTGGTGCAGGCGGACAAGCAGTTCGAGATGCAGATCTATCCCAACAGGGATCACGGGATCAGGGGGGGGAACACCACCTGCCACCTCTACAGGCGGATGACCGATTTTATCCTTGAGAACCTTTAGGATCCCTGTAATATTTGTATCTTTGCGGGGTTTTTAATTTCGAAACAAACCATGATCAATATTACTTTTCCGGACGGGTCGGTGCGGGAATATGAACAGGGTGTAACAGGCATGGAAATTGCAAGGAGCCTGAGCAACAGCCTGGCGAGGGAGGTGTTGTCCATCAATGTGAACGATGAGCTCTGGGACCTGACCAGGCCTATTCAGCAGGATGCAACCATCAGGCTGAACAAATGGGAGGACGAGGACGGAAAACATGCATTCTGGCACTCTTCTGCCCACCTGATGGCAGAAGCCGTTGAATCACTGTACCCGGGGACCAGGTTCGGGATCGGCCCGGCCATCGAGAACGGGTTCTACTATGATGTGGACCCCGGTGATGGCGTGATGATCACTGACAGTGACCTGCCCAGGATCGAAAAGAAGATGAAGGAGCTGGCCTCCCGGAATAGTCCTTTCAGGCGGGAGGAGGTGAGCAAGGATGAGGCCATGAAATTCTTCGGGGAGAAGGGTGATCAGTACAAGACTGAACTGATCAGTGAACTGGAGGACGGGACCATCTCATTCTATCACCACGGCAACTTCACCGACCTGTGCCGGGGCCCGCACCTGGCCGACACCTCCCCCATCAAGGCCATCAAGCTCCTCAACGTGGCAGGCGCCTACTGGCGCGGGGACGAGACCCGCAAACAGATGACCCGCATCTACGGGGTAACCTTCCCCAGGCAGAAAATGCTGGACGAACACCTGGAGCTGCTGGAACAGGCCAGGCTCCGTGACCACAGGAAACTGGGACGGGAGCTGGAGCTTTTCACATTCTCACAACGTGTTGGTCTGGGTCTCCCTTTATGGCTGCCAAAAGGGGCACAGTTAAGGGAACGCCTTGAGAATTTCCTGAAGAAGGTACAGCGGGAGCACGGGTATGAGCAGGTGATCACGCCCCATATCGGCCTGAAGGAGCTGTGGGAAACTTCAGGGCATTATGCCAAGTACGGGAAGAACAGTTTCCAGCCCATTCATACCCCGCAGGAGGGAGAGGAGTTCCTGTTGAAGCCCATGAACTGCCCTCACCACTGCGAGATCTACAGATCAAAGCCCCGTTCTTACCGTGACCTTCCCTTCCGCATGGCCGAATTCGGGACGGTCTACCGTTACGAACAGAGCGGAGAGCTGCACGGGCTGACCCGTGTCAGGGGATTTACCCAGGATGATGCACACATCTTCTGCCGCCCAGACCAGCTCAAGGAGGAGTTCATCAAGGTGATTGACATCATCCTTTATATCTTCAGGACCCTGGACTTCAAGGACTTCATTACCCAGGTATCCCTGAGGGATCCCCAGGACAGGGAGACTTACATCGGTAGTGATGAAAACTGGGAGAAGGCTGAGAAAGCCATCCTGGAAGCCGTGGAGGCCAAGGGAATGAAGAATGTGGTGGTGGTTTACGGAGAAGCTGCTTTCTACGGGCCCAAGCTCGACTTCCTGGTGAGGGATGCGCTGGGCAGGAAGTGGCAGCTGGGAACGATCCAGGTGGACTATAACCTTCCGGAACGGTTCGAACTGGAGTACATCGGTGCTGACAACCAGAAGCACCGGCCGGTGATGATCCACCGGGCACCCTTCGGGTCCATGGAGCGTTTCGTTGCAGTACTGATCGAGCATACAGCCGGCAAATTCCCGCTCTGGCTCACCCCTGACCAGGTGGTGGTCCTGCCCATCAGTGAAAAATATCATGATTATGCAGAAAAAGTTTCAGATTTCCTGAAAAATTACGATATTCGCACCCTGATTGACGAGCGGAGTGAAAAGATAGGTAAGAAGATCAGGGATAATGAGTTAAAGCGGATTCCCTATCTGCTTATCATAGGTGAAAAGGAGCAGGAAAGCGGTTCAGTTTCTGTTCGCAGGCAGGGAGAAGGCGATAAAGGGGTGATGAGCCTGGAAGATTTTGCACGCTTTATTCAGGACGAAGTCCGGAATCAGCTGAAGTCAATTGGATCAGATGTTTAACTAAACCAAAGGAGGGTACAGTCATAGCAGGACCAGGTCAGTATCGTAGAAAAACCAGCGATAACCGTAGCAAAGACCGGATCTTTTACCGGACCAATGAACAGATTCGTGCCAGCACAGTTAGGCTAGTTGGAGACAACATCGAGAATCCGGGGATTGTATCCCTTTCCGAAGCCCTTAAGATTGCTGATTCGCTTGACCTTGACCTGGTAGAGATTTCACCCAAGGCCGATCCACCCGTATGCAGGGCCATTGATTATCAGAAATTCCTCTACCAGCAGAAGAAAAAACTGAAAGAGATGAAATCCAAAGCCACGAAGATCGTGGTGAAGGAGATCAGATTCGGGCCCAACACCGATGAGCATGACTACAGCTTCAAACTGAAGCATGCCCATAAGTTCCTTGAAGACGGGGCCAAATTAAAGGCCTTTGTGTTTTTCAAAGGAAGGTCGATATTATATAAAGAGAAAGGTGAGATCCTGTTGCTGAGACTTGCCCAGGATCTGGAGGAGGTAGGCAAGGTTGAACAGCTCCCCAAGCTTGAGGGGAAGCGTATGACCATGTTCCTGACCCCCAAGACAAAGAAGAAGTAGTCCATATATAGATAAACTGAAGGAATAATGCCAAAGATGAAGACGAATTCGGGAGCCAAGAAGAGATTTTCGCTCACCGGAAGTGGTAAAATCAAAAGAAAGCATGCTTACAAAAGCCATATCCTTACCAAGAAATCAAAGAAGCGCAAGCGGAACCTGACCTACTTTGGTGAGGTGCATAAAGCAGACGAGGAGAATATCAAGCGTTTGCTCACCATGAAGTAAGAATCCTAAACTTTTGATAACAAGGTACATGATTATTGACCGGGGTGTTGAGCAGAAAGTGTCATCATTGACCGCCTGCATCCAAAAAACAGAGTAAAATGCCAAAAGCAAGCAATGCTGTCGCCTCGCGGCAGAGAAGAAAGAGAGTGATGAAGCAGACCAAAGGGTACTTTGGTCGCCGGAAGAATGTATGGACCGTTTCCAAGAATGCCTTTGAAAAAGGGCTCACTTACGCCTACCGTGACCGTCGTAAGAAAAAGGCCAATTTCAGGGCTCTCTGGATCCAGCGCATCAATGCCGCTGTTCGCCAGCACGGCATGTCCTATTCAGAATTCATGGGCAAGCTGAGCAAGGCAGGGATCGGGATCAACCGCAAGGTACTCGCTGACCTGGCCATGAATGATCCCCAGGCTTTTGAAGCCATTGTGAAGAAAGTTCAGTAGGAATAGCGTTACACAGTCTAAAAGAGGCTGGACCGTGCGAGGGGTTCAGCCTTTTTTGTGGTTTGCATCGCAAAAGTCAGTAGCTTGCTTCGCAACCGTTAGTAGTTAGTTAGCTCGCTTCGCGAGCATTAGCAGGTTATTAAAAAGAGACTGATATGAACATTGCACTGGTTGGTTACGGGAAAATTGGCCGGACCATTGAGGCCCTTGGCCTGAAGCAGGGTCACTCCTTCCCGCTGGTCATAGATGTTGGCAATACCGCCGACCTGAATGCCGAAAGGCTGATGGACATCGATACAGCCATTGAATTTACGACCCCGGCCTCGGCACCCGGGAATATCCTCCGCTGTATCGAACTGGGAGTGCCTGTAGTCTCGGGGACCACAGGCTGGAACGACAGGTTCGGGGAGGTCGAGGAGTTCTGCAGGAAGAGAGGCGGTGCATTTTTCTACGCCAGCAATTTCAGCATCGGTGTCAATATCCTCTTTGCCCTGAACAGGCAGCTGGCCGGTATCATGGACCGATTTCCGGATTACATGCCCTCCATACAGGAGATCCACCATATCCATAAACTGGATGCCCCGAGCGGGACAGCCATCACCCTGGCAGAAGAGATCATCCGCCGGCAGGAGAGGATCAAGGAATGGAGCCTGGAACAGGGGGATGATCCTGGAGTGCTTCACATTGAGGCGGTCCGGGAGGGTGAAGTCAGGGGAAAACACACCATCAGGTATGAGTCGGGGCTGGATTCGATCAGCCTTGCCCATGTTGCCAAATCCAGGGATGCCTTCGCCGTCGGAGCCCTGATGGCCGCTTCATGGATCATGGACCGGAAGGGGATCTTTGGGATGAGTGACCTGCTAAAAATCTGACCCGGATGAAGAGAAAGGTTTGGAGCTATACGGGACTGGCCCTTTCAGTCCTGCTGTGGTCATCCATTATGGTCTGGACCCGTCTGTGGTACCTTCTTATCTTCAACCTGGTCTTCCTCGATATCTTCATCACCCGGAAGGTGGACTGGACCCTCCGGAAATACGGGTTGCCCAGGTGGCTTCAATCCGCCATCGAGTGGGTGGCTATCCTGATCCTGGCCATCGCATGCTCATTCTCCATCAAAGTGCTGCTGGTGGAGGCATACAAGATCCCCACCCCTTCCATGGAAGAGACCCTGCTGGCCGGGGACTTTATTTTCGTAAGCAAACTGGCGTACGGACCGCGGATGCCGGGCACCCCGCTGGCCATCCCATTCTACCACAACAAGCTCCCTTCAGGCAGTAAATCCTATTCCGAACGTATCAGTTTACCATATAAAAGGTTACGGGGTTTTTCACGGGTGAAGCGGGATGACATCATCGTCTTCAATTTTCCCGAAGGGGATACCATGGTGGTACAGTACCCGGGACAAAACTACTACTCCCTGGTGAGGCAATACGGCCGGGATTACATCCTTTCCGAATTTGATATCATCACCCATCCTGTGGACAAAAGGGAGAACTTCATCAAGAGGTGCATTGGCCTGCCCGGGGATACCGTTGAAATTGTGGACGGGGATATCCTTGTAAACGGTGAACGGAGAGCCGAAATGCCCGGGGAAAAATACAAGTACTATGTAACCACCACAGGCGAACCCCTGCCCGATCCTCTGCTGGATTCGTTAAAAATCCAAAAATCCTCGGTGACCTACAACCCTGTCAATTCGCTTCACGTTCTATACCTGACGGCGGACAAAGTGGAATCACTGAGGTCATACCCCGGGGTGCGAAGCATCAAAAGGTATGCAGAACCGATGCTCTCGTTCCAGAACCAGGAGATCTTCCCTCACAGTCAGGATTACCGGTGGACCGGGGATAATTTCGGACCGGTGAAGGTCCCGAAAAAGGGAGACAGCATCTGGATAGACATGATTAATCTTCCTCTTTACAAAAGAATTATAGAAGTATATGAGCACAATGAACTGAAGTTGACCGGGGGAGATCTCTACATGAACGGAGCGCCACTGTCATCCTATACCTTCAAGATGGACTATTACTTTGTCACAGGGGACAACCACCACAATTCGGCCGATTCCAGGTACTGGGGATTCGTACCGGAAGACCACCTGCTGGGAAAGGCTGTGACCGTCTGGTTCTCGGTGGAGCCGGATAAACCTTTCCTTGAGGGTTTGAGAAAAGAGCGTATCTTTAAACCCATAAAATAAGTGAACCCATATGAATCTCAGAAAGTTATTAAAGCACAAATATTTCAGGTTCGGAGTTGCCGTCACCATCTACATCCTGTTCGTGATCTGGCTCAGGAACTTCTGGTTCCTGCTGGGGATACCCGTTATTTTCGACATATATGTCAGCAAGAAGGTGAACTGGTCCTTCTGGAAAAGCCGCAAGAAGAAGAATCATGTGTTGATCGAATGGCTCGACGCGCTCATCTTTGCCGTGGTGGCTGTTTCGATCATTAACATATTCCTGTTCCAGAACTATAAGATCCCCACCCCCTCCATGGAAGGAACCCTGCTGGTGGGTGATCATCTTTGTGTTAGCAAAACGGCCTATGGGCCCCGGACCCCGAACACCCCCCTGGCCATACCGTTCCTGCCTAACACGGTACTGGGGGGCAAATCCTACCTGGAATGGATCCATCGGCCCTATAAGAGGCTGAAGGGATTCAGCCATGTTAAAAGGGATGACATCGTGGTGTTCAATTTTCCCGCGTCAGATACCGTGGCCCTGGAGAAGTCGGACCATAAGCTTTATGCCGAAGGGAACTTTGATTACTATGACCTGATCAGGGACAAGGCCTACAACCTGATGCTTGCCGACCAGGCCAGGAACAACCGGACGCGGCCATACAGTGTGTATGAAGAGTATGTCAGGGATCAGATCGCCCAGAAATTCGATGTGGAGACCAGGCCCGTGGACCGGCGTGACAATTACATCAAAAGGTGTGTGGCCATCCCCGGTGAAACCCTGCTGGTGGTCAGCAATAATGTCATCGTGAATGGTGAAAGGCAGAAGGCGTTTGAAGGATTGCAGCGATGGTACAGTGTCAGGACCAACGGCACCCCTATCAACCCCCGGTCGCTGGAGCCGTTCGGTGTCGGCAGGGATCTGGCCGATGTCAGGAACAATCCCGATTATACTTTTCCCCTGACCGTGGAATCTGCCGCCAGGCTGCGGACCTTCCCCGGGATCACCAGTGTGGAACCGGTCAGTATCTTCACAGAGGGCCAGTACGACCGTGACATCTTCCCCCATGATGAACGCTACCCATGGAACATGGAGTTCTTTGGTCCCCTGACGGTCCCCAAAAAGGGCCAGACCGTGGAGGTCAACAGCCTGACCCTTCCGCTCTACAAGCGGATCATCGAAGCCTATGAACAGAATGAACTGGAAGTCCGGGGTGAGGAGATACGGATCAACGGTGAGCCTGCCTCCACCTACACATTCAAGATGGACTACTATTTCATGATGGGGGACAACCGGCATAATTCAGCTGATTCCCGTTACTGGGGATTTGTGCCGGAGGACCATATCATAGGGAAACCCAGGCTGATCTGGCTCAGCGTGGACAAGGAATATGGCGGGATCCGGTGGAAACGCATGTTCCGCATCGTCAGGGCCAGCAGGTAAACGTGCCTCCATTGGTATTTCCCCTGCTCTATAACGGTCCCATCAACTATTATGCCCGGCTGGTCAGGGAGAAGGAAATCCTCCTTGAACAATTCGACAGCTATGCAAAGCAGACCTACCGCAACCGCTGCATGATCATAGGTCCCAACGGGGCGATCACCCTTTCAATCCCAGTGAAGAGGAGGCGGGGCACGAAGAACCATTTCAGGGACATCCGGATCGATTACGATAAACCCTGGAACAGGGTCCACTGGAAGAGCCTTGTGGCAGCCTACGGCTCCTCGCCCTTTTTTGAATTCATCAGGGAAGACCTCGTCCAGTTCTATGATGGAAAATATGAATTCCTGATCGACCTGAACAGGCAGTTACTGGACAGGACACTGAAAATCATGGGATTGGATATCCCGCTAAGGCTTACCGGGGAGTTCCAGGAGATGACCGGGGAGGACGATCCGCGGTGGTTTATCCATCCCAAGCTGGAACCCGGCGCGGCAGACCCCCTGTTCAACCCGGTTGCCTACCACCAGGTGTTCTCTGATAAACATGGTTTCCGGGCCAACATGAGCATCCTGGACCTCCTTTTCAACGAGGGCCCCGGAAGCCTTGCGATCCTGAGGAAGTGCATCAGAACTTAAATCCTAGGGTGATCATCAGGTTGCTTGCATTGACCGTATTGAGGGAGACTTCATTGATCCCGGGTGTTTTGGCATAAAGCCCGTATACCTCCGAATGGGTTCCCAGCGAATAGCTGACATCGAAGAATGCCCTTTTGGTCCTGAACCCCATTCCTCCTGAATAGACCCACTCACTGGCATCATTCCTGGTATCGGTATAGGGGCTCATCAGGTATTGGAGCCCCCCCCTGAAATAGAGCGATTTCAGACGGACCTCGGCCCCGGTCCTCAGGTTATGGGTTCCACGGAGGTCTTGCTGGATGCGGGTATTCTCATCGATGAATTTATCATCGTAGGCTTCAAGACGGGCAGTGGAGTAATCTACATACTCATACCCCGCAGAAACGGTGGCCATCTTGAAGAGGATCACCGAAGCATGGACACTGGCACGGAGAGGTGATTTCAGGCGGTAATCGTAGATCCCGTTCGGAGATTGGGCATACCCGTCTCCCCATCCGGTTCCGCTGTCCCAGTAAGAGTTGGCATCTGTATATTGCTCTTCAGTCAGGTGGTAGTAGACAGGCGTCTGAAAGGAAGCGCCCACCCGGAATAACTGTACAGGCCTGACGATCAATCCGAAACGAAAGGTGTAACCCCAACCCCTCGTGCTGTTGAATTCCCTGAACCGGAATTCCTGGAAATCCAGGATCAGGCCGTCAGGATCCGATTCCATGTGGTATATATCTTCATAGAACCTCACCGAGTGGATCCCTAAAGCTGCCCCGAAATAGAGCAGGTTGCTGAAGTTAAATGCCCCGGCAAGGGAGTACTCCCCGATAGATCCTGAATGCTCTGATATCCTAACCATTCCCTGGTTGTAGCCTCCGTTCTGTATATCGTTCCAGTAGTCACCTGCGAGGCTGTCATAGGGAAGCAGATAGGCATCATAGGCCACCTGTTCATAGAAGGGGCTGAGGTTATCGGGGATTGCATTGGCATGCCAGGTAAAATCGTCCAGCAGGGAGCTTTCCGCCCTGTCGGCCCGGATGGTGGTCCGGTTGTTAAAATTCACAAGCGTGTTGTAACCCATCGAGAATGAAAAGCCGTTGAATCCGCTTTGGCGGTTTTTGTCTTTCGCTGTCACGAATCCAAGGCTCCCCACGTTAAATTTCAGATGGGAATCCCGGCTGGTTGAACCCATGAAATTGGCCGAGGTGTTCACCCAGTAGAATGAGGGTGAAAAGGAGAACTCGGTAGTACGGTAGAAACCGAGGCCTGCCGGGTTGACCTGTACGGCGGACAGGTCCCCGCCCAGGGCTGCGATGGATCCTCCCTGCGCTGCGGACCTGGCGGTCCCGAATGGGTTGTACATGGAGTATCTGAGTGCATGGGTCTCGTTTTGTGCCTGAAGTGTGACCAGTGTGCACACCGATAGCAGGACTATCATTGAAATCCTTCTCATAGCTGGATTGATTTTTATGGTTAAAAGCCAGGGACCCGTTCAGGGTCCCGGCTGTGACAGGTTAAAATTATCGTCTTGAACTGGATGACCTCGACGGGCTGCTGCTCCGGCTCGGTGAGCTGCTGCTCCGGCTTGGCGAACTGTAGGAGCTGCTGCTCCGGCTCGGTGAGCTGCTCGAGCGGCTGTAGGAGCTGCTGCTCCGGCTCGGTGAGCTGCTCGGGCGGCTGTAGGAGCTGCTGCTCCGGCTCGGTGAGCTGCTCGGGCGGCTGTAGGTACTGCTGCTCCGGCTCGAGCTGCTCGGGCGGCTGTAGGTACTGCTGCTCCGGCTCGGCGAACTGCCGGGACTGTAAGAGCTGCTGCTCCGGCTCGGAGTGCTCGAACGGTTGATGGTGGTTGTACCTGATGAACTCCTGGGCTGCGAGTAACTCCTGTTGTAGGTCGATGTAGAACTGGTCCTTGGTTTACTGTAGCTTGGAGTATAGGTCCGCATATTGTTCCCGCTGCTTCGCTGAATATCCGAGGGAGTGGTGGTCCTGGTGGTCTTCACTTCCGGGCGCTGGGTCCTGGTTTCCCCCAGGGTACCTGTTTGACCCTGGCCGGTCCTTGTGGACGAAACTTCGGTCCGTGCAGCGGGGGTTCTGGCTCCGCTGGCTGAAGAGACAGTTCCGCTCCTCGTTGCCGAAGTTCCTGCACCGGAAACCTCGCCTGTTCTGGTGACAGTCCGGGCATCCATGACATTGGCATCAACCCGTGAAGCGCCGGAGGTGGATGGTGAGACACCTGTACGGCTCCGGTTCTTCGGATCCACGAAAGTTGAACCTTTTGAATCTCCCGTGGTTACCCCCGTTGGCCTGGAGTACCCGTAGTAATGCCGGTTATCAATCTTACCGTAGTGGTAACCTCCACCGTAATAGCGGCTGTCATAATACCCATGGTTGTATCCGGTGTAGTACCCGTTCCAGTATGATCCCCCGCAGTAGGGGTAATAGCCTCCGTAATAACGGCCGTAGTAGCCATAGTATCCCCAGGGAGAGTACCAGGGATCATAGTAACCGCCAAATCCGTATCCATAGTAGGAAGGATAGTAACCGTATCCATAGTAGGGATAGCCATATGAGAATCCAAAGCCCCATCCGGGATATCCCCATCCCATGCTCATTCCCCAGTGGAGGCGGCTTCCTGTATAGTAATAGAGATCGGTGTAGTATGGATCGTAATAATCCCACCCGTAATATTCATCCGAAAAACGCCTCAGGTTGGAGGAATAGTAGTAATCGTTGGGATCATAGTAATAGTTGTTCACTATGACGGGGGCACGTTCCTCGGCGTACTGGACCTCCTGGTTGAGGGTATCAACCGCCTGGTACTGGCTGGCGTAGATTGCCTCGCTACCCTCCGGTTCATAAGTTTCTCCCAGCATTTCAGCCTCCCTCTGCATGCTGTACCTTTCATAATCGCTCAGGTTTTCATCGGGATAGGCCTGGGATTCCGCATATACCTGTTCCTGCACAATAGGCTCGGCAGTCACAGTTTTCACCACAGCGGGTGCCGGTTCCTGAACCACCACGTCAGCCTTTCTCTCCACCTCGTTCGGATTGTAATAGACATCATCATACTCCGAAGAAGCTGCATATTTCGAAGAGCTGCATGAGGTCAGGATGATCGCTGTGCCAATGATGGCAATTGGTAAAGTTTTCATGACATTTCCTCCCGGTCTTTTTTGCATCTGTTATAATTTACCTGAAAAGAAACAAAGTTCGTGCCAAAACAGGTATTCAGAGTTTGCGATTGCATGCAATATAATAAATAATTCAAAGCAATGAGCGCCTTCTACCATCCGGGCAACGACAGGTTCATCTGGTGCATGGAATGGTTATAGAGTGCATTGCGGTCCGGATTATAGGTGTTTCCCATCCGGGGATTATCATCCTGTGTGTAGATCCAGAGTTCCTGGTCATCCCAGACCAGCACTTCATCCCGCGCATCCCCGGTGAAGTCCTGGACCAGGTAGCAGGTAACCGGATGGCCATCAGAAGGGAACCTGACAGAAAGCTGACCATGATGGTCGAACATACCCCCGTGGATGGAATCAGCGGAAATGATGAAAAACTCCTCCCCGTCCCCTTTCCAGTTCACCGGTACACACCTGCTCACTCCTGAAGAAGGAAGGAAACTGTGCCGCACCTCTCCGGAGGCATCGGAAATATGCACCAGCCCGTCGCTGCCCCAGCTGTTGGAGGTGACCACCTCCAGGCCGGGGGACTCCGCATCAAAATCGGCCACGCTCAGGTACTGAACATGCCCGAGGATATTCTGTCTCAGGATATGACCCTCATAATCGACATACATCAAACCCCAGTCCCCTGCTGCATAGATGAGGCAGGGAATGGTCCGGTTCCCTTCCACCAGTTCATATACGGAAACACCGTTGCAGCGGTCCCCGATGAAGGCGCCGGTGTTGAATATGGGATTTCCCTCATGGTCAATGGCGGAATAACCGATCATAATCTCATCCTGCCCGTCCCCGTCCATGTCATAGGCCAGGGGCTGGGAGCCTCCTTCCAGTTCAAGTTCCCAGAGCTTTTCAAGCCGCTCATTCAACGCCAGCAGGTGATGGTCGTGATCGGTCAGAAGCACGCAATTATCCCTTCCGGTCCCCAGCAGGTCACAGAAAACAATTGATTTAACCTCCATGGCTGCCGGGATTTTCTTCCCGCGGACAGGCTTGCCGCTTTTCCCTTCGAGGATGTTCACCCGCCCTTCACTGACGAAAATGACCTCACGCTCCCCGTCACCATCCAGGTCATGGATCTGCACCGGCAGCTCCGCCCCTTCCCTCTTCACCGGAATCTCCCGGTCCCCGTATTGCCAGATGATCCCCCCGTCAAGGTTCATGGCACTGATGCAGCAGACCGGCGAACCCTGTGCAAGACCCTCCCTGACAAAGAGGATCTCCTTGTTGCCATCGCCGGTCAGGTCTCCCAGCCTGATATTCTGGCTGGATCCAAAATCGCCGATTTCAAAAGCTTTCCAGCGAACCATTTCAGGATGCCCGCTCAGGTGAAGATCCTGTTTCCTGGCAAGCTGCCGCTTTTTGCGGTTCAACTTCCTCAGCTCCCCCTTCAGCAGCTTTACCTCCACCCTCCCGAACTCGGCGGGAAGATCGGATATCAACCCGATCCGTCCTGACCGGATCTGTTCACCCTCCACGTACATCCTGATGGTGTCATTGAGTATGGTGGAGATCTTGTTGCGCCGTATGGTCACCACGGCATGCATCTCCTCCCCCGGGGTCCAGACCAGGGGCCGGTATTCCAGGATGCGTTCGATGGGGCGAAGGGGCGTCACCGGTTGTTGTATATGCTTCAGGATAACCGTGTTCCCTTCAGTACCGAAGAAATAGAAGTCGTTAGGGTGGTGATACCCGAAAATCACCCCGCACTTATCGAATTTGGCCAGCGGGGTGAAATCAACCTCGATCATGAAATCGTTCCACAAAGAATCACCCGCTGTGATGATGGGATGCGTGATCAGGCTCAACGGTTCATTCTGATGATCCAGGTTGGTAAAAGCCTGGAGCAGGATGCAGCCTTCCTCCTTCCTTCTAACCTGCCACGCTTCATTGAATCCATCCTGACGAAGGCTTGTGGCAACCCTCCACTGCCCCGCCATTCCCCGGTCCGAGCGATAATAGATGGCCGGATCCGCAGAATCTGCAAAAGGGATGACCATGGGATCAATCTCACCGAACCCATCCGAGAAGACGGTTGTCTGGATTACCTTTCCGGAACAGGAATAGATCAGGATGCAAAGCACAAGCGGCAGAAACCTTGAATTCACAGGGCCAGCGATCATGTTCCGGGGTTTACTCTGCGTAAATATACGCTTAAATCATCGCGCTTCCCAATTTCCCATCTTTAAAAGAATCTTTAATATATTTACAGGCGGAACGAAAAAATGGAATGCGCGCAAAACATTTACTTATACTTCTTATCCTGGGTCAGTCGCTGGTTGCGCAAAAGCCTGTCATCCTTTCTGATTTTATACAGCAGGTATCCATTTCCGATCTGCAGCTCCATTATCTTAATGATCCCGATTGTAATACCCAGCCCGCAGAGCTTTTCTCCGGAATGCTCGATTACAGCTTCCGCCAGGTCGATTTCAGTAATCCGGACCCGGCCCTGCTCAATTCCGAACCCGGGGGCTGCATCTGGTTCCGGTTCTATTTTGTGAACCGGTCCACCCGCCAGTTCTCCTTCCACCTGCAGCCCAACCTGCTGTCGGAGTTCCGTGAGTTCAGGCTGTTCCAGCGTTTTGAGAACGGCATGGTCACCGTGAGGAAATCGGGAAACAGCATCGCTCCCAGAAACAAGGACGTGAATATCAGCGGATCGGATGACCTGCGTGTTTTCCTTCCTCCCGGAGAGAGCGATACCCTGTACCTCCGGGTTTCCCTCTCGGATGAATCCATCCTCTCCGACCTGACATTCACTGTATCAACCCATTCCAGTGTCCTCCGGAAAGACCGTTCAAAACGCCTGGTATTCGGGATCTTCGTGGGGATCATGCTGATCATGGTCCTCTATCACGTTCCCCTTTTCGTGAAGGGCCGGGAGAGCAGCTACCTCTATTACATACTTTACATCCTTGCCTTCCTCTTCTTCTTCATCAACAAGGAAGGTTATATCTATGAGATCACCCCCCGGTTCACATCCGCCCCTGTGAATATCTTTTTGCTGGAGATCTTCCTGCTCTTCTTTCTCCTGTTCGGAAGGGCCTACCTGGACACACGGAATACACTCCAGTCGTGGGACACCATCCTGCTGCTGGCAGTCTGGTTCACGGTGGGCGGACTGATCCTCAGCTTCATGATCCTCTTGCTCCAGGGGCTGGGGGTGAGGGTGCCGGTCTTTATCCAGCTTGGAGGGCTTGCCATCAATATTGTCTCGGCCATCGGCTCCCTTTTCCTGGCGGTCGTTCCGGCCATGATCCTGACCAGGGAGAATTTCCAGCCGGCACGCTTCTTTCTCTTCGCCAATCTGTTCCTGATCCTGGGCATTGCGGTCAACTATGCACTAAAGGAGTACTCCATCGGAAAACACAGCCTTGAACTGGGCGTCACCCTGCAGATCCTCACCTTCTCCATCGGTTTGAGTGAACGGATCAACCTGCTGAAGAAGAGCAAGGAGGTGGCCCAGAGAAGGATCATCGACCAGCTCCGCGAAAATGCAGCCCTCAAGGACAAAGTGAACCGTGAGCTGGAGGAAAAAGTCCAGGAGCGTACCTTCGAAATACAGGAACAGAAGGAGCATATCGAGAAACAGAACAAGGAGATCAAATACAGCTTCGACTATGCCAAGAAGATCCAGAGCACCGTACTGCCCAGGCACGAGGTATTTGACAGCCTGTTTGCAGAGCACTTCATATTCTTTAAGCCCAGGGATATTGTGAGCGGTGACTTCTACTGGATCTCCCAGAGCGATCGCAGGATCGTTCTCACCGCGGCTGACTGTACGGGGCACGGGGTGCCGGGCTCCCTGATGAGCATGCTGGGTATCACGATGCTGCATGAAATCGTCAATGAAAAAAAGGTGATGCATTCGGAGGATGTGCTGAACCAGCTGCGGCTCAGCATAGCCCGGACACTGAAGCAGGAGGGCAAGATCGGGGAACAGAAAGACGGGATCGATATGGCATTGATGATCTATGACACCGCCACCCGGAAGCTTGAATTCTCCGGGGCCAATAATCCGATCTATATCGTCAGGAACGGAGAGATGCTGGAATATAAGGGGAACAACATGCCGGTGGCCTATTACGAGAAGATGTCGGATTTTACCCGCTATACCATTGAAATGAAGCAGGGTGACAGGGTCTATATGTTCACCGATGGTTTCCCGGACCAGTTCGGGGGTCCGCAGGGCAAGAAATTCAAATACCGTCCGTTCAAGGACCTGCTCCTGGAAATACATGAACGGCCCATGGAGGAGCAGCAGAGAATCCTGAGCCTGATCTTCGATGAATGGAAGGGCGACCTGAGCCAGATTGACGATGTCCTGGTGATCGGATTAAGGCTTTAGGGCTTCTTAGCTTCACCTTTTTTTCCTTTCTTTGTGCTTTGGTTATAACAGTGATCCAATGGCTAAAGTATTAACCAGCAAGGAAGATAATTACGCGCAGTGGTACAACGACCTGGTGCTGAAAGCGGGGCTGGCCGAGAACTCGGCGGTCAGGGGCTGCATGGTCATCAAACCCTATGGCTATGCCATCTGGGAAAAAATGAGGGATGAACTGGACCGGAGGTTCAAGGAGACCGGTCATGAAAATGCCTATTTCCCCCTGTTCATCCCCAAATCATTCTTCAGCCGGGAAGCTGATCACGTGGAGGGATTCGCCAAAGAGTGTGCTGTGGTTACCCATTACCGGCTGAAAACGGACAAGGAGAAAGGAGGGCTCATGGTGGACCCTGAAGCCAGGCTGGAAGAGGAGCTCATCATCCGGCCCACGTCGGAGACCATCATATGGAATACCTACAAGAACTGGATCCAGTCGTACCGCGACCTGCCAGTTTTGATCAACCAGTGGGCCAACGTGGTCCGCTGGGAAATGCGCACCAGGCTCTTCCTGCGTACCGCAGAGTTCCTCTGGCAGGAGGGGCACACAGCCCACGCCACCAGGGAGGAGGCGGAAGAGGAGACCATGCGGATGGCCCGGGTCTATGCCGAGTTCTCGGAGAAATTCCTGGGGATCCCCGTGCTGGTTGGAAGCAAGACCGAATCGGAGAAGTTCGCAGGGGCCGTTGAGACCCTTACCCTCGAGGCACTCATGCAGGACGGAAAGGCACTCCAGGCAGGCACATCCCACTTCCTGGGCCAGAACTTCGCCAAAGCTTTCGATGTACAGTTCACCAACAGGGAAGGGAAGCTGGACTATGTCTGGGCCACATCGTGGGGCATGACCACACGTATGATCGGCGCCCTGATCATGGCCCATTCCGATAACAACGGCCTGATCCTGCCCCCCAGGGTGGCCCCCATCCAGGTGGTGATCGTGCCCATATACAAGAGCGTCGCTGAATTCCCGGCCATTGCCGGGGCTGCAGACAGGATCAAGGCAGAGCTGACCGCGCTGGGGTTCTCCGTGAAATTCGATGACCGGGACACCCAGAAACCGGGCTGGAAATTTGCCGAGTACGAACTGAAAGGCGTGCCTGTAAGGCTTGCCCTGGGGCCGCGTGATATAGAGCAGGGAACCGTGGAGCTGGCCCGCAGGGATACACTGGAGAAGAAGGTGGTTCCCCGGGACGGGATTAACCGACATGTGCAGGCCCTTCTGGAGGAGATCCAGGAGAGCATTTACCGGAGGGCGCTCACCTTCAGGAATGAAAACACCCACAGGGTGGATAGCTGGGAGGAGCTGCTGGATGTACTGGATAACAGGGGTGGATTTGCCCTGGCGCACTGGGACGGCACAAGGGAATCGGAGGAGAAGATCAAGGAGACCAAGGCCACCATCCGCTGCCTGCCCCTGGACGGTGAAAAGGAGCCGGGAAAATGTGTGGTCAGCGGAAAACCATCGAGCCGCCGCGTCGTCATCGCCAGGGCGTATTAGTATGGGAATTGGGAATCGGTTATCGGTAAATGGGAATCGGTTATCAGGAATCGGGCACCAACACCCAATCCTCATCATCATAGAGAATCAAAGAATAAAGAAGTTAAACCAAAAGTCAACCTTATTCAGGCATAGACTAACCATTAACCATTAACCATTAACCAACACCAACCCCCATGATTTCCCGATCCGTACCCGCCGCCATCCTTGTTGCTGTGATCCTTTTCCTTCAATCATGCAACCAGAAGGAGGAGCTGCAGGACCTGTTCTCAGGAACCCTGCCGATGTTCGAAGTTACCGAAGGAAACTCCATTCATTATACCCAGGCCAGATCGCTTTTTTTCACCCTGATGAACAACGAGGTCCAGTTTGAGGGGAACTCCTATCCCATCGACCGGCAATCGGAGGACCAGGAACAGGTGGCCTTCAGCGCTGCCATTCCCCTGGATCCGGAACTCACCGTTACCGGCCTGATCTACCGGAAATCTGACCATCTGCTGCTCCTCGATATCGGTCCCCTGGGAAAACAGGTCACGCTCGAGCTCTTCGACCAGATGATCAGAAAAAAGGAAGCAGCTTTTGCCGCGGTGGATCTCAAGGCGGATATTTCGCACCTTTCTGACAACCAGAAGGAGCTGCTCCGTTTGCTCTTCCGGGTAGCTGACATCATGGATGACATTTACTGGGCCCAGGTGTTCCCGGACCGCGATGCTGTCCTGGAGAATATGGTCAACGAGGATGTGGCCAGGTTCTTCAAGATCAATTACGGTCCCTGGGAACGATTGAACGGGAACCTGCCGTTCCTTCCGGACTACGGACTTAAACCGGCCGGATCGGGATACTATCCCCCTGACATGACCAGGGAGGAATTTAAGCTACTGGATGATCCTGAAAAGACCAGCCTCTACACGCTCATCACCCGCAGCAGCGGGGGGGGCCTTGAGGTGGTGCCCTATCACAAAGCCTATGCCGATCAGGTGAAAGAAGCTGCAGGGCTGCTTCAACAGGCTGCAGGGCTGGCTGAGGATAAAGGATTCAGGAACTACCTGGAGCTGCGTGCTGAAGCGCTCCTTACCGATGACTATCTGGCCTCGGACCTGGCCTGGATGGAGATGAAAGACAATGATATCGATTTCGTGGTCGGACCCATCGAGAACTATGAAGATGCCCTCTATAACTACAAGGCCGCCCATGAGTCCTTCATCCTGATCAAGGACAGGGAGTGGAGCAAGAAGCTGGCATTCATTGCCTCGGTGCTCCCCGAGATGCAGAAAAGCCTTCCTGTGACCCCTGAATACAAGAGGGAGGTCCCGGGCAGCGATTCTGACCTGGGCGTCTATGATGCGATCTATTATGCCGGCGACTGCAATGCGGGAAGCAAGACCATCGCCATCAACCTGCCCAATGACGAACGGGTGCATGCCGCCAAAGGCTCCAGGAAGCTGCAGCTTAAAAATGCCATCAGGTACAAGTTCGAGGAGATCCTGGTCCCCATCAGCAACGTTCTGATCGACGAGGAGCAGCGTGAACACGTCACCTTTGATGCGTTCTTCGAGAACACCATGTTCCATGAAGTGGCCCATGGCCTGGGCATCAATCAGACCATCAACGGCAAGGGGACGGTGCGTTCCGCCCTGAAGGAACAGTACAGTGCCATGGAGGAAGGTAAAGCGGACATCCTGGGGCTCTTCCTGATCACCAGGATGGCTGAAGCGGGGATGCTGGGAGAGAAGGATTTGATGGATAACTACGTGACCTTCATGGCCAGCATCTTCAGAAGCATCCGTTTCGGGGTGGCCAGCTCCCACGGAAAGGCGAATATGATCCGCTTTTACTATTTCCAGGAAGCCGGCGCTTTCACCAAGAATGAAAGCAGCGGTACCTACAGCATCAATTTTGAACAGATGCAGAAAGCCATGAACGACCTGGCATGCCTGATCCTCACCATCCAGGGGGACGGTGATTACCGGCTGGCCGCAAGGCTGGTCGAGGAGACCGGTTTCATACGGGAAGAACTGCAGGCCGACCTGGACAGGCTGCAGGAGCTGAGCATCCCGGTGGATATCGTTTTCAACCAGGGGCCCGAGGTAGCGGGCCTGTAAAGCTGAAAGTCGCTGCATATGTTGGCGGAATTCAAAAGGTATATCGGAGAACAGGAATTGTGCAGGCCCGGGGAACGGGTGCTGCTGACAGTGAGCGGAGGTGTGGACTCGGTGGTGATGGCCCACCTCTTTGCGGAGGGCGGCTTTGAGTGTGCCGTTGCCCACTGCAACTTTCAGCTCAGGGGGGGCGATTCCGATGCCGACGAGGAGTTTGTCAGATCCCTTGCCGCAGGCCTGGAGTTTCCTGTCTACGTAAAACGGTTCGAAGTGGGCCGGGAGGTGGAGGAGAAAGGGATCTCAGTGCAGATGGCGGCCAGGGACCTGAGGTACGGATGGTTCGATGAGCTGGCAGAACAGCACTCCTTCGATGTCATTGCCACGGCGCATAACCTGAATGACTCGGTGGAGACCTTCTTCCTGAACCTGGCCCGTGGCACAGGGATCCGGGGGCTTACCGGCATCCCGGCAAAAAACGGAAGGGTGATCAGGCCCCTGCTCTTCGCAACCCGAAAGGAAATTGAACACCAGGCAAGGAAGAACCGGCTGGCCTACCGGGAGGACTGCAGCAACAGGGAGACCAAGTACCAGAGGAATAAGATCCGCCATGATGTGATCCCGGCCATGGAGCAGATCAGCCCATCGTTCATTGCAGCCATGGCCGCCAACATGAAGCGGCTGGAAGAGGCCGCTGCCATTTTCAGCCATGCAGTGGACCTTGTCCGCGAAGAGCTTTTCGAACCGGGGAGCGAGGGGATCCTGATCGATATCGGCCGGCTGAAAGGATTGGCACCGCTCCGGACCTGGTTGTATGAACTATTCTCCCCGTACAGGTTCACCAGGGCACAATGTGAGGGCATCGAGCAGATCATGAATGCCGAGCCGGGAAGGCGGTCCATCTCCCCTACCCACCAGCTTTACAAGGATCGTGACCGGCTGATCCTGGTGGATTCCAGTCC
>CAYXUD010000003.1:0-24482 GCA_964467775.1 uncultured Bacteroides sp.
TGGGTAACCATACCCACGAAACTGAACATCAGCGTTGCTGACTCGTCAGGAACGGTAATTGAGTAGTTTCCTTCAAAATCTGTCACGGCACCGATTGTCGTGCCTCGCACAACAACCGACACACCGGGCAGCGCAGTACCGTCCTCGGCACTGGTCACATTACCCGAAACTTGTACACCCTGTCCCTGCAATAGACTAAATCCCACAAACAACAGGAGTGACAATACGAAAACAAATCTTTTCATAGATTAAAGTTTTAGGTTTAATAAGTAATTAGCAATTGACTCTTTCCGAGCCAAATCTATAAAAAAAATATTAAACTGAAAATAAACGTCAGATCAATATCGGCGGGCAATACAGGCGGATCGCTCCCCGGCGCTTTCGACCGGAAGGAGTGCCGCCCCCTCTGCCAGTGGTTGATAATGGTCTTTAATTTATTGATTATATGATACTTATGTTGTTTTATACCTGAAAATGAGATTTTAGAATGGGCCCATGAACGGGCCTTTTTGGACCGGTTATACATTTCATTTTCCGGGTGTAAAAAAAAAGCGCACTTTGCGTATCTTTGGGCTTGGAGGCCCAGAAAAGTGTCATATCGCATGAGAACCAGTATAGCGATTACCGGACTGTTGATGACAGCGGTGTGTTACGCACAGCATGTCTCCGTCCCCGAGGGATACGAGGCCATGGAGAACCTTCGGGAGCTCGGTTCGCTCTCCGGGACGGGCCAGGTAAAGACCTTCGATACCAGGTATGAGGGTGTAAGGGGCACGCCCTATGTTTTCGAAAAGTGGCTGCCCGGAGAGGTCTACATGAATAACAAACGGAAAATGGCGGTGAAGGAGCTGAACTACGACTGCTACAACAACGAGATCGTCTATCTGGACGCTGCCACCGGGGCGGCCATGCAGATGAACCGTTACCTGGTGGACCTGTTCACCCTTTGCGGCAGCCAGGACACCATGACTTTTGTCCCCGTGAAACTCGTGCAGGATTCAGAACCTCTCTTTGCCCAGCTGCTTTACAACCAGGGCAGCATCGTGTATAAGGTGTACCGGAAGGAGTTTGTAAAAGCGGACTATGAAGGCGGGTACAGCGCCGACAGGAGATACGATGAATTCGTGGAAAAGGCTGACCTTTACTTCATGAAGAAGGACGATCATACGCTGTACAGGGTGAAGAGATCGAAGAAGTATATGGTTGCCTCGTTTCCCGGGAAAGAGGCCGAGATCTCGTCATATCTCAGGTCCAACAGGGTGGACCTGAGAGATGAAAGGCAGGTTGTGGAGCTGTTGCAGTACTTTGATTCGCTCTAATGCGCTATCCGGAGCTTCTGGGAAAACACCTCTCCTTCTGTGCGCAGGACCACCAGGTAGACCCCCTCCGGGATGCCTGATATATCCATAAGCCCTGAAACGGTGTCAAGCTTCCGCACCATCCTGCCCGTGGAAACTTCATATATCTCTGCCGGGGCGCCGTGATGGTCATTCCCGAGGTTCAGCACCTGATCGGCCGGGTTGGGGTAGAACAGCTCCGTCGCCGCGACAGGGGCCAGGGCCGCGGCCGAACCGGTGATAACCTTGCTGATGGAGATATAGAATTCCCTGACCAGTGATGAGCCGTACTGGTCTTCCACCTCCAGCCTCAGAAAGATGCTGTTCCTGTCCGGCTCCTCATCATTGTACTCAAAAACCTTGTCGGTCCGGAGGGTATCGTGCTCCACGTAGAAAAAGGCTTTCCCCCAGTCATCCAGTATCGGGTTCCATTTGCCGTAACAGGTGAAAGTGTAGACATTGCTGGGATCTTCATCCTCAACAATGACATCTGCCACGTATGAGCCGGCGGGAAGCTGTTCATCCACCTCTGTACTGGAGAGCCTGAGTCCGTATGGTCCGCTCACGGGCGGGACAATCCCCACAATGGCGCCCTGGCTGGACGTATAATCGTAATCGCCCGGATCGATCAGGTTCAGTGAATAGTAGCCGTTATGGGCCCCGGACCAGCCAAAGTTCATGTGAAAATAGCCGTCCCCGTAACCATCCACATTCCAGGCATGGCCTGATGTGCCGTCCCCGGGATCCCCTTTATAGATAACGGGGCGCCCCTCCGACAATTCGTTCACCAGCAAGTCGATCCACTCCTGTTCATCTGCATAACGGTCCATGTAATCAATATCCCTTGAATAGCTGAAGTAACGGACCAGGGCCCCGGCGGCCGCCTGTGTCAGCGCACCTGATCCCTCCGGGCCGAAATCCATTTCAACCGTAACTGCACAGTGGTAAAGCAGGCGGGCATTTTGTTCATCCGACGAACTGCTGCTCATCTCGTCCCACCGGTATGGCTCCTGGATATCAAAATTGACGGATTGCGATCCATAGGTCTCGTGTACATAACTCTTGGTACCGTTTCCCTTCACCGGGTATCCATAAACGGACATCGCCTGCGCCATGGAGACAGCCACGCAACCCACATAGACATGTCCCCCGGGCCCCTCCGCATCCTCCGGGCAGAACCGGTTCCATCCGCTGCTCTGGTTCCAGTTCACATGGATGAAAGGATCTATATAATCGGCTGTGGCAGATTTCCTTGCCGGGGTCCACTCCAGCTGTTTCCATTGATGATGGGTTTCATCAGGACCACGCTGAACAACCCGTTCGATCTGCTCCCGGTATCCCTCCACAAGGTAGGCGGCCGCACCGGTCCATCCCCTCTTTATGTCAAACGTTGAGGTGAAAGAGTAGGCAAGGACGGGCTGCACCATGTCATCGGCACTCACCAGGATCCATCCCCTGGGTTCAAGGCTGATCACATAGAGGGCCGGATTGCCCTTTTCAGAAACCATTTCCTGTACGACATCCAGGGAGATCAGTTCTGAATACCCCCTGCTGAGCAGGAAAGCCCTGGCAGCTTCAAGGGCAGCACTCCTCTCAACCGGCCTGGCAAAAATCGCAGAGAAGGATAGCGCTGCGATCAGGATAAGCAGAGATATTCGCCTCATCATCTTACACCATCAACCATGGCACCTCCATAATAATACAACAATGGCATCACAATTGTTGCCTTAATGAACAGAAATCTGGACCGGAGACCAGCCTAATATATGCGCCAGGAGCTGTTTACCTCTGCATTGGGCACGAAATAACCGATGTCAAACGCCTCCTCATCCACACTCAGGGTCACCCCCCACCCCGGATCGGCAGCGAATGACTGCGGCACCGTTACCGTCGTGCCTTCAAATAGAAGAGCGGCAGGATCCAGATACTCCGTATGGTCGGGTAATCCGCTAATATCGGTATAACCAAGGCTGATCATTCCCTTCTCCAGGTCCTTGTCTGCAGAAACCGTATCGTTGAAAGTGATCACGATATCAGCGCCGGATGGAATGGAGTCCCCTCCGGGCCCAATGGATTCAGCCTCCCTCGGGGGCGTGACCATGCGGGTGTAGACTCCATAAAAGTTGTTCTCTTCATCCAGGTAGCTCTCCATCGCTGCTGCCATATTGCCCCTGAAATCCATCACCGCTCCTTCCGGCCAGGAAAGGAACACGTAATCACCTTCCGGAAAATCCGAAGCCGGCACCACCCCTACCAGGTTCCCCTGGGTCAGTACCTCTCCCGCAGCTTCACTCATCCCGGAAAAAAGCGTCGTGAAAATGAACTCCTTGCTGCGATCCACGAACACTGATTCATCGAAAATAAGGACAATCATCTCTCCCTGCTCATAAACAGCATCGATCCCTGAAGCAGGGCTGCTGCCCAGAAAAACAGGAGGATAGATATCAGAAGTTCTCACGGTGATCAACCTTCCTTCGCTCATGATCCCATCCGTGTTGTTGGCCATCGCGATCACATCATAGACCGAATTCTGCTCGATGCCATCGCTGAAGGTTACCGAACAGGTCTCTCCGGAAGTCACCTTCACACTGGCATATCCCATGCTTACTATATTATTGGTCAGGAAGGCCTCCTTCTCCTCTTCGCTGCCGGGTACCTCGTGTCCGGTGCCCCCGAAGAGATGGAGGGCAATGTAACCATCCTTGGTACTGGAAACCTGTATCACGAAGGCGGAATCGGTCACCGAACCCACACCGAGCGAAACCGATGATGCGGGTTCCAGTATGGGCCTGGTCTCCTCCTCCCACTTGACACAGGCACCAGAAATGGCCAGTGCCAGCATGAAGATAAAAGTCAGCTTCGTGTATTTATGAATACTTTTCATGGCAGTTGAGGATTAAAAGGTTGTAACATCATATGGGAAGCCTTCTTCCCGGACGGGGTCCAGGTGGTTGCATAGACACCCCATGCCAGTCCCTCATTGATTCCCCCGACGAATTTAATGCCCAGGAAATCCACAAAGATGGAACCGTCGTCCCTGATCTCCCCGACGATGGGCTCTTCATAGAGGTTACCTACGGCATCGCCCAGGAAGATGGCGAGCGGTCCGTCATAGAGGCTGTGGGTCCCGATCTCGGATCCCGGGGAGAAGGTGATGGTCTTCTCCTCCAGGTCCACCACGCCCGTAATGGAGGTATATTCACTGTAGCCGGAACCGATCCCTGTAACGATCAGGTTCTTGTAGTCATCAGGATCGGATGTTGTCGTCACCTCCCAGGTCTCCGGGCCAAAAACGCTGGCGTAATCGACAGCACTGACCGTGAACGAGCCGATCCAGTCTCCCAGCGGGTGTTCATCGTCCACGATGGTCAGTGTATGGCTGGACTGTACGCCAAAAGGATAATTCCCGGTATTGGAAACAAGGTTGATGATCAGAACCAGGTTCCCGGTGAAGATATCGTTGTCCACAGGCTGGATCCAGATGGTATCGTAGCCCCATCCCGCACTGATATCAAGGGTCTTGTCCGGATTCACAAGCGTGAAGTGAATGCCTTCAACGGCCGTGCTCGACTCGTCAAATTCATAGGTTACCGAAACAGCCGGTGCATTCAGCTCTGTGGTCACCAGGACCGGGATCCCGGCCGTGCCACCCTCTTCGGCAGCGCTGGAGGCTGCCGCCGGGAAAGCAATGAAGGAATCGGCATAGTCGAACATGGGCGGGTCCCATGAACAGGAGCTTGCCATAAGGACGGTTATCGGCACCGCCAGGTATTTTAATGTTCCTCTTCTCATCGTTTCACATTTATAGGGTGACTGTTAATAATCGGGGTTCTGCTCCATGTTCTCATTGGCATCGATTTCAGCCTGCGGGATGGGCATGGCCCAGCGGTAGTCCGGGAACGGGATGTTCTGGTTCACCGCCCCGTCATAGTCCACCCGGACCAGTCCGCGCTGTGTGCGTGCCAGGT
Source organism: uncultured Bacteroides sp. (assembly GCA_964467775.1). Taxonomy (GTDB): domain Bacteria; phylum Bacteroidota; class Bacteroidia; order Bacteroidales. The sequence continues at coordinate 5,306 of CAYXUD010000003.1, forward strand.
CGAACAGTTCGTGGCCCTCGAAGCAGAGCTCCCTGCGCCTCTCCTCGTAAAGGAGATTCAGGGTTACAGTACCCAGGAGGGAGGCATTCCGGTTGCCCCGGATCATATTCACGTCACCCACGGGGGTTGCCCCTGTAACGAAGGCTCCGTTCATGATGGCCTCAGCCCTGATCAGGTACATTTCGGAGAGCCTGAGCACCGGGATGTTGTCCTCGCGCAGGCTTCCGTCGGGGCCCTTCCCGGGATACTTCAGGGGCCAGTAATCGTTTGGCCACTCATCCGTACTGGTGAAGAGTGCCCTGCGGACATCGCCCTCCTCCATCAGGTTGATCACATCCCTGGATGCGCCTACATCGCCATAGCCGTCGGGCGACATGATGTATGAGATCACCTCCCAGTTGCCGTGGGTCGAGTTGCCTTCGGAACCATACACCTCGAATATGATCTCGATGGCGTCATCGGTGCCCCATACGCCCCCCTGGTCCCAGGTGGTGTATTCAGCCGAGTTATAGAGCCCGCCTGGAAACCCGTTGATGACCCTTGTGGCATAGTCTGCCGCATCCTGCCAGCGCTCCATGTAGAGATAGAGGCGTGCCAGCAGGGCCTCAGCCGCATATCTGGTGGCCCAGCCTGCCGGGTCGGTTCCCCCGTTGGGTGAGACGGCCGGAAGTTTGGCGGCAGCATCCAGCAGGTCCGCTTCCACCTGGCCGTAGACGGTCCCCAGGTCATCCCTGGCAGGTTTTCCGTTCTCGGTAGCCAGCACCACCGGCACCCCGAGCTGGGAAGCGCCGCCGGAGTATGGCTGGCAGAAGAGCCTGGCCAGATCAAAATAGGCCAGGCCCCTGATGAATTTACACTCGCCCAGCAGCCGGTTGATATCTGACTGGTTCACCCCCGGCTCCTGGAAACCATCCTCAATCACGTTGATCACATTGTTCGCCCTGGCGATACACTGGTAGGCAGTGGTCCAGAGCCCGTGCGAAGCACTGGGCGTGTTGTTCCAGAGGTACTCTGTGCGGAAACGCCCTGAATTCTTCGGGCTGATCTTGGCATTCCCGCCCTTCAGGTCGGCAGTGACCGGGAAGTTCCTTCCATACCAGGATGTATGGTAGAGAGGTGTGTACACTCCGTAAGTGGCATTCTGCAGACCCTCGAAGGTCTCCAGTGTCAGTTCGGTTGTCTGGCTGAGCCTTGGCTGCTGGTAGAGGAAATCCTCGCAGGAGGTGGCTGTGATCAGCTGGAACACTACCAGGCCGGATATGATATTGATTCTTCTGTTCATCATCATTGCTTTTTGAGTTCGCTAAAATGTAATGTCCAGTCCGACCACAAAACTCTTGGTCATCGGATAGATGCCGTATCCCATTCCGTCAGCACCCCTTTCCGGATCGAAGAAGTCCACATCATGGAAGGTCCATGCGTTCACCGCGCTTCCGTAAATTCGCATTGTTTCGATCCTGATCTGCCTGGTCAGTGTGGCCGGCAGGGTATAGGAGAGGGTGAGGTTCTTGATCCTCAGGTAATCACCGTCATACATCCAGCGCGGGCTTTGGAATTCGCTGGAGTTGGTGGTGTTGTCGGCCATGGGTTTGGGATTCCTCGTAATATCCCCGGGCTCCTGCCAGTAATCGAGATTGGTGTAGGAGTGGTTGCAGCCCCAGTTGAACCCGTCAGAATTGAGGTAACGGTTCTCCTTGATCAGCACCTGGTTGCCCGTCTTGAATTCAAATGTGGCTGAAAGAATGATCCCTTTCCATGACAGATCCGTGTTGATCCCTCCGATCAGTTTGGGTTCGGGGGATCCCAGAATGGCCCTGGTGGCGTCGGAGAAGTTCTCCGAAAGCTCACCTTCATCATTCTTCCAGAGTGCCATTCCATCCACCGGGTTCACGCCTGCATACTGGTAGAGGTAGTAACTGTAAAGCGGCTCCCCTACCTTGTGGATGATGGAGCTGACTATGATCTGCTCTTCGCCTCCCAGGTCAATGATCTTGCTCTTATTATGTGCCAGGTTTATACTTGCATTCCACTTCAATGTCCCGGTCAGGATATTTACACTGACCATGGCTTCCACACCCTGGTTGTTCAGCACCCCGACATTCTGCCTGAGGCTGGTGAAGCCGCTGGTCCTTGAAAGCGGCACATCGAGCAGCATGTCACCGGTCTGCCTGAGGTAGTACTCGATGGTACCGGATACCCTCCGCATGACACCGAAATCGATCCCGGCATTAATGGATCTGTTGGTCTCCCAGGTCAGGTCGGGATTGGCCGGCTGGATCGGGATCATGCCGCCCACGCCATTGTACTGCGAAGGGCCGTAGATCCCCCAGTGCTCGTAGGGAGGTATGATGTCATTCCCATTCAGTCCATAGCTGAGGCGCAGTTTCAACAGGTTAATGTTATTCAGATTTTCGAGGAACGACTCGTTGTGAAGGTTCCAGCTGGCACCTACCGAGTAGAAGGTCCCCCAGCGGTTGTTTTCCCCGAACCGGGAACTTCCGTCTGCGCGGATACTGGCCCTTATATAGTATTTCGAAGCATAGTTATAATCCAAAATCCCGAAAAATGAGGCTGTTGTCCACCTGCCCTCGTCGTAATCCCCTTCGTCGGTATCGGAAATCCCCGTGTTCGGGAAGGGGATGGCAGGATCCACATCGAGTGAGATGAGATAATAGTCGTTGTACCAGGTGTTGATGGCTTCAAATCCGGTCAGGACACCGATATCGTGGTTGTTGATGTACCTATTGTACGATACCGTGTTCGAAGAGGTGACCTGAGACCACTTCGTGCGTGAAGTCTGAAGGATCAGGGCTAGCTCCGGCGAATTGGCCTCGGGGGCCCAGTAGCGGCGTCCCTCACCATCTGTGTATTCCACACCGTTGTTGGTCTTTATCTTCAATCCAGCCAGGGGTTCCCACTCCACGAAAGCATTGCCCTGGAACCTGTTCTGGAGTTCGGACTGATCGTCATAATCCGCCGTGGCCCTGGGATTGGAATTGGCATTCTCCGGGATATCTAGGTTCCAGGTACCATCCTCCTTCTTCGGGGGGGTCCACGGCAGGATGTTCAATCCTCCCCACATGGGATTGACATAGTAGAGGGACTGCATGGCCACGTCGTTGGTCTCGGAATGAAAAACATTCATGCGCACCCCGAAGTTCAGCTTGTCACTGACCCGGTGCGTGATGTTGGACCGGAGCTGGTATTTTTTATAGTCCACACCGTAGAAAACACCCTCCGTATCGGAGTAAAGGGCAGAGGTATAATGGCTGGTCTTTTCGTTCCCGCCGTTGACGGAAAGCTCATATTCATTGATGCTGCCGTAGCGTGTCACCTCATCCATCCAGTTGACCAGTGGCTGGTCCAGGAGGGTGTTGGGGACATAGTAGCTTCCGTTGGCGGGATCCAGCGGGTCGAGGCCGATGTTCCGGACCGCATCCTGCATAAAACCGACCAGCTCCCCGCCGGACATCTGGCGGTAGTGGTTATCATTGGCCAGCGAAGTGATCCCGTAGGTGGCCCTCAGGTTGACGGTGGATTTGCCCCGGGCCCCCGACTTGGTGGTGATCAGGATCACCCCGTTGGCTGCCCGGGAACCATAGACGGAAGCGGCCGCGGCATCCTTCAGGATGGTAATCGACTCAATGTCGCCGGGATTGATCATTGCCAGGGCATTGCCGGTGTTGGTGAAGTAGGTTTGATCTCCCCGCAACACGGGAATCCCATCCACCACAAAAAGCGGCAGATTCCCTGCATTGATCGAGCTTGTTCCCCTGATACGGATATCAGCATATGCCCCGGGCTGGCCTGTCTGGGCGGTAACCAGTACGCCGGCGGCCTTCCCGGCAAGCATCTTATCGAAGCTCACTTCGGGAATATCCCGCAACTGCTCGTCATCAATGATGGTGACGGCACCGGTATTGGCTTCCCGGGTGGAGGTGCCGTAACCGATCACCACCACCTCATCCATCTTGATGGCATCCACCACCAGTGCCACATTTATCGTGGTGGATTCGCCGATCGCCACCTCCTGTTTCTCCATTCCAACGAACGAAAAGACCAGGGTCGTGGCACTTCCGGGAACCGAAATGGTATACCGGCCATCAAAGTCGGTCACCGTACCGATGGTGGTCCCCTTTACCACCACGGAAACCCCGGGAAGTGCCTCCCCGTTCTCGGCGCCGGTCACGGTACCGGTTATCTGTACCCCCTGTGCATAAAGCATGGCGCCCGTCCACACCAGAAATGCAAGGAGAATTGATAATCTTTTCATAGATGAAGGTTTTTGATTTACTGAATGAATCAGATCGCTCGACTCATGGCAGCAAAACTAAGAAAAAAAGTCAATCCGGGAACAATATGGTGCAGGGGTGAATGAATGGATGCAGCCAGCGGGGGGGCTCTGAACGCTTAGTGGATAAAGATCCTGGAGACATGCACTTCGCCAGGCCCGTCCACCGAGACAATACAGGCCCCGGAAAGGCGGGTTGGTATTTCATTGTGCCCGGCATCTATTTCCCTGATCATTAACAGGTTCCCACCCATATCATAGAGATTCAGGGTGGCCTTCTCGCCGGTGGTGTTCTCCACGATGATCGAACCGTTTGTACCCACGTAGACGGCGTAGAGATGGTCAGGTCCCGCTATCCTGATCCCATCCTCCTGCGCCTGCTTCAGGAAACAGCCTTCAGGGTTGGTGACACCCACCGTGTAGATACCCGGAACAAAGGCCACGTATCGGGGACCGGTGGTCCCCGGGCCCTCAATGATCTCGTCATCGCGGTACCACTGGATAGAGGTGTATGCGGTGGCGTTCTGCACCTCAAGTTCACTGTAATTTTCATATTCACTGGGCAGGATCCCCATCAGGGGAGTCTCCGGACTGGGGTCGGTAGAGAAAAAACAGGAGAAATCGGTGAAGCCGCATTTGTTGGAAGCATGCACCATGACATTGCCGGGGTCTGTTCCCACCATCACATCCACTGTATCACCCTGGTCATTTACCACGATTTGCCAGTCCGCCGGCACGCTCCAGGTGTAACTGGTACCTTCCGCCGGGGTAATATAGAAGCTGTTGAGGGTATTCTGGCAGATCTTGCTGGTTATGGGGAAGATCTGCTGCTCATACGGAACGGTGTTCACCTGAACGGGGATCGAGATTGTATCCCCGTCACCACAGGAGTTATAAGCTGTAACAGATACCAGTCCGGGTTCTGTGGATGGGGTATATTCAATCTCATGGGTGGCACTGTAGCCTGACCAGCCTTCCGGAAGCATCCACTTGAAGAGAGAACCCGGAAGGCTGTCCACTACCAGGATGCCCTGATCCCCTGCACACATGACCGTATCCCCGGTGAGCCCGCTCAGCAAAGGCGGCAATGACAGGGGATCGATGGAGAGGCCCGCCGCAGCCGCATCGCCGCACCGGTTATAGGGAACCACTTCAAGCCTCTCCCGGCCCGGTCCGACCTCCAGGGCGGCGGTATGGTCACCGGTCACCTCCAGGTCCCATCCCCCGGGAGGGATCCATTGATAATAGGCCCCCTCTTCACCGTAGGCGGCATAGCTCTCCGTGGAACCGGTGCATGGATAGGTTTCGCCCTGGATCATGAAGGGTCCGCCCGGCGGTGTGGTGCAGTAGATGGCCCTGAACCCCCGCTCCTGGGTCTGCCCGTCCGAAGTAAAGCTGACATAGATGGATGCTCCCGTGGAAAAGAGCAGGGTATCGGAGTCTGCCAGGGTTCCGGAAAATTCGGCCAGCAAAGGTGCTGCCGTATCCGGTCCGTCGTAAACTTTCAGGAGATCCGCGCTCTGTTCTGTTTCAAGGAAATCGAAATAGAGGGAGAGAGGTTCCTGGTTTTCAGGGGTGATCAGCCAGCTGGCCTGCATATCGGGAAGGTATTCATCTGCCGAGGTCAGCACAAATGCACCGTTATCGGAGGTAAGGGTGTATGCCCCGGAAGCGAAAAACTCCTCTCCCAGTCCCGATACAACCAGCGAAAAGTCCTGCTTGCCCTCCACAAGGCTCCCTTTATGCCGGATGAGGATCTCATAGGATCCCTTTTCCGGATTATCGATCAGCACCTGCTCCACATTGTCACGCACGTTGTCCCCGGCGATGGCCGGAGAGTCGGGCTGATCAGGATCGAGGATATATGGCAGGTACTGTTGTCCGTCCGAGTCCCTGATGATCCTCAGATCCAGGTCATTGACCAGGATCATGTCGGGAGGATCGAGGGACAGTTCCGGCACCGTGCCCGGGAGATCGGTCCAACACAGGGTGGCCCTGATCGGCTCCGAGCCCTTGGAATACAGCCTGATCCTGAATTCCGATCCGTCATACAGCGGCCACTCCTGGACCTGGGTATAGGCTGTATTGCTGATGATCCCCGCTGCCTTCAGCGTATTCATCACCCCCCAGCCGAATTTGTAATCCGGACCCGGATTGCCGGCGTCATCCGCGGTGTGAAGCACAAGCGCCTTCAGGGAGGAGGATTTCATATACCTGTGATAGAGAAAGTAATAAAGCTCCTGCAGCAGTGCCAGCGAACCGGTCACACTGGGGGCGGACATGGAGGTCCCGGAACTCACCCCGTAATCGAGACTGCTGCCCGCGTAGGTGGAATAGAGCCCGGCCCCGTTGGCTACCAGGTCGGGTTTGACCCGGCCGTCATCGGTGGGCCCGAATGCGGAAAAATAGGTGATCTTCACCTCCCCGCTGTTCTGGTAACCGCTGGTCAGGTCATGGATGGCTCCCACTGCCAGGATATTCTTGGCCGAACTGACCGGTCCCATGGTCTCAAAACCTGTCACCCCGCCGTCCTTCTGCCGGGTCCGGGTCGAATATGCCCAGTCCCCGTCCTCCCAGACGTAATGCCCCTCTCCCGGCTCCGCACCTTCTCCCCGGTCGTTGCCGGCCGCCTTGACAATCAGGAAATAGGGATTGCTTCTTGCGATGCGGTCATATTCCTGTGCCTCCGGGTGGTAAAATCCGAAAATATAGTCTTCTTCTTCGCTGATCTCCGTGTCCCCGTACCACTCCCAACGCTCCAGATCAAAATTATAATCCCACCCGACCACATATCCGTATGAGTGGTTGGAGAGCAACAACCCGTCACCGGCTGCAACATCCATCTCGGCCAGGTCGTTGTCCCAGTCATACCCCTCTAAAACAGCCCTGTTGGCCATGCCATGGGCTCTACCGTCGATGCCTGCTGCACCAACGGTACCACTCACATGTGTGGAATGGTCCATCTTGCTGGCTGACGGATTCATAATGATGGCCCGCTCTTCAAATTCCCGGTGCGTGCTGCGGAGTACACCCCCGTCCCATATTCCCACTACCATGCCGTCGCCGGAAAGGTTGTAGCCTGAACCACCGGTCTGCCATACTTTATTGGTGGAAATTGTCTTGGCGGCATTCAGGTTATCGGTGGTGAGGTACTCGGGTTTGCCGTGCGGGTTGAGCCTCCTGATCTCCACAATACGGCCGTCCGGACGGACCGACCTGGCCGGAAGGCCGATGCGGTCCGCTGCCTCTATTGCCTTCTTTTTTTCCGGATCTTCAGGGATGGCGCGTATGGCGCTTAGCCTTCTCGAAACAGACTCCTGCCTGATCAGCTGCTCCTGTCCCCTGATACCTGTATAAACCGCCAGCAGAAATGAAAAGAATATGACCAGGCGCTTCATATAAAACGAAATTAGCATTTTCTGTGAAACATCAACAACGCGGATGCTCAATTGTCACTTGCCGATCTTCCCTTCAACCAGCTCCAGGATCCGGTCCCGGGCGGTCTCCGCCTCCGCGCGCAGCTGAAACCCTTCGTCCAGCATCTCCCCTATCCGTGAATGGTCATTCATCCCGGCTGCATTGATCCTGACATTCAGCCACGCCCCTTCGATGCAGGCGTGCAGTGCCAGGGCCCCCACACCGGCATCGGAAACGCTGTTCGGATTGCCGTGCCTGACCATGGCTTCCGCCAGGCCGAAGCCCTCAAAGGCAGTTTTCATCACCATGAGTGGGACTTGGATCGCATGAACGGTGGCTGCATGGATGGCTTTCTCCCTGGCCAGCCTCTCCTCCTCGGTATTCTTCGGCAGCCCGGATGCAATCATGAGCCGGTTGAAAGCACGGGTATCCTCATCCACCATCACCAGCAATCTTTCCTGGAGGGCCTTGCCTTTTTCGGCATACCCGGAAAACTCCTCCCAGCGCGCATCCCATCCCCTCTTGTGTGCAGATAGGTTGGCCACCATCGAAGCCAGGGCAGCCCCCAGAGCCCCCATATAGGCACTGACAGATCCGCCTCCGGGAGCGGGCAGCTCAGAAGCCGTCTCCTCCATGAATCGCCGGATCGTCAGTTCAGCCAGTTGCCCCACGGTCCTGTCCTTCAGCCGGTATTCAATGATCTTCTCTTCCGGGTCGAACGGACCCAGCTGGTCAAGTCCCATCGATTTCACGGCAATCTTGATCAGCTCCCAGTCCGGAATCCCCGTGGAACGCTGCTGCTTTTTCAGGAAATACCTCCCCGCATCCAGCATGGCACTCAGCGGTATCATCCCGACCAGTTCGGATCCCGTTACCCTGATTCCCCTTGCCTCGGCTTTCCGGCAAACCTCATCAAATGCGACATGGACCGGGGTAACCGATATGTTGGTCAGGTTCATGGATATCTGCGCCACCCCGTACTCTTCGATGAACCAGCCGATCGCCTTTACCGATTTCAGCGTCCCCGGGATCATCACCGGGTTACCCTCCTCATCCTTAACGATCTTGCCGGTAACCGGATCCCCTTCCCTTTTCACCCTTCCCCGCTCCCTCACATCAAAGGCAATGGCGTTTGCCCTTCTAGTGGAGGTGGTATTCAGATTGATGTTGTAGGCGATAAGGAAATCCCTGGCACCCACCGCGATAGCCCCGGTGCGGGGCACCAGCTGAGCAGGGCCGAAATCGGGTTTCCAGCGCGGATCGGCCAACTTCTCCTTCAGGCCCTCATATTCACCTGCCCGCACATCGGCCAGGTTTCGCCGCTTTTCGGTAAATGCGGCATTTTCATAACAGTATACCGGTATCCCCACCTCCTTCCCGATCCTCTCCGCCAGCTTCCGGGCATATTCCACCACCTCCTCCATGGTGATCCCGGATACCGGGACCAGCGGGCATACATCCGTCGCACCGAAACGGGGATGTTCCCCCGAGTGCCGGGACATATCGATGATCTCGGAAGCCCTCTTCACGGCCCTGAACGCCGCTTCTATCACCGGTCCGGGGGCCCCCACAAAGGTGACCACGGTCCGGTTGGTGGCTCTCCCCGGGTCCACATCCAGCAGCTTCACTCCCTCCACCTCCTCCACCCGGTCAGTGATCTGCCGGATGATCTCCATATCCCTTCCCTCGCTGAAATTGGGAACACATTCTATGATCTGGCTCATTCGTCTGGCTCTCCTTTCTCTATCTTTCCTTTCAAGATGACTTTGCTGATCTGGCTTGTCCCGTAGGAATAGGGCATAAACCCTAAACTGGGCATAGGCCTGGTAACGATCAGGCTGGCCACCTTCCCTGCGGTAATGGTACCGTGTGTCTTTTCGATCCCCATGGCGTAGGCCCCGTTGATCGTCACCGCGTTCAGGACTTCCGTGGGAAGCATCCTCAACTGAATGACACCCAGTGACATGATCAGTTCCATGTTCCCCGATGGTGAGGAACCCGGATTGTAGTCCGATGCCAGGGCTACCGGAAGGCCTGCCTGGATCATCTGACGGGCAGGGGCATAGTCAAGTCCGAGGAACAGGGAGGCTCCCGGTAGGAGGGTGGGCATGGTGGCACTGTTTCTCAGCGCCTCAATCTCCCCCGTGCCCGTGAATTCCAGGTGATCCACCGACCGGGCGCCATGTTCCACCCCGACCTGGATCCCGCCCGAAAAATCCAGTTCATTGGCATGGATCTTCGGAACCAGGCCATGCTCCGCACCGGCCCTCAGGATCCTTGCGGTCTGCTCCACCGTGAAGAATCCCCGGTCGCAGAACACATCTATGTAATCGGCCAGGTCACTTTCCGCCACAGCCGGGATCATCTCGCTGACCACCAGGTCCACATACCTTTCAGGTTCTGACCTGTATTCCAGGGGCAATGCATGGGCCCCGAGGAAAGTCGACCTGATGGTCAGGGGCGTCTCCTCTTTCAGCCGCCTGATCACCCGCAACATCTTCAGCTCATCCGCCGTATTCAGTCCATAACCGCTTTTAATCTCCACCGCACCGGTCCCCGTCCTGATGATCTCCCGCACCCTGGACAGGGATTGCTCAAAGAGCTCATCCTCGGAAGTCCGTGACAGCAGTGCGGCGGAATTCAGGATGCCCCCGCCGCGTTTTGCGATCTCCTCGTAGCTCAGCCCGCGGATCCTGTCCTCATACTCTTTCTCCCTGCTGCCTGCATAGACAAGGTGTGTGTGGGAATCGCAGAACGCGGGCATGACCATTCCCCCCTTGCAGTCGATCACCTCATCGTCCCTGAACGGGACCACTTCGCCCTCCCCGAAACATGCGATGGTGCCGTCCTCGATGACCAGCCATGCATTCTCAAGGGAGCGTACCCGCACCATGTCGGCACCCGCCACAAATGGTTGCGGCTCTTCCTCCACCATCAGCAGCCTGGCAATATTCTGCAGCACCAGTCTCATGTCACGAAGATAGAAAAATGAAGCGCACGGCCTCATGTTATAAAGCAAACCTATCTGAGAAGGCATGCAATGGCCACCCCGAGGTAATTCCCGATGGCATAACCGATCACCCCGATGATCATCCCCGGGACCACGACCTCCTTGTTGCGCATGGCAGCTGCCACCACCGGCACGAACGGCGGGGAATCGGCAAGTGCAGTGGATGTGATCACATAATCGTCCACGCTGATCCCGAAGATCCATGACAGCAGCGAATGAACCACCAGTGAACCCACAATGACCAGGGAGATGAACAGGAATATATGAATGAGTAACCCCACATTCTCTCCCTGAAACATTGCGACGATATCAGCGCTGGAAGCAATGATCACACAGAACATGTAGATGAAATACATTCCCAGTTGAAATGACTTTCTGATCCTGTTGACTGACGGAATCAGGGAGGCAAATATTCCCAGGGTGGTAACGGTCAGGATCGGAGCGGCATCCTTTGCATTTCCCTCAAACAGGAATCTGGTTCCGAATCCCAGTCCGGCTATCGCCACGGCGACCCCGAAAGATCTCACCAGATCAGGAATATCCTTTCGATCAAGAAAACCGTCATATGACTCGTAATCACTCACATCCAGATCAGGCTGGTTCTGGTTACCTCTTGATTTATAGGGCTTCAGGAAAAGTCCGAACAGAGGCTTGGCCCCGGTGATCAGGAAAAGCAGGATGATTGCTCCTATCATTATTTCCACCGTATTGGTGAGAATAATGAGCTCTCTGTCAACTCCCAGTGCTGTGGCAATGGCCATCAGGTTGGCAGTACCTCCGGTATAGACCCCGATCATCATTCCTGAAATCTTGGCTATTTCAGGGATCGACTGCCTGAACACAAAATACCCCGCGATCACCAGGACCACTACGGATACAACGCCCAGCAGCAGGGAGATAAAGGTGTACTTCGCCATCTTCGCCCACTTCATCACATTCTCCGAAAAGAGCACCAGCGGGATGCCAAGGAGGATTGTGGCTCCCATGATGGTTTCCTGGATCCCCGAAATTGATTCCGGGATAATATTGATATTACCCAGGACCAGTCCTCCTGCATAACAGATCACAACGATCCCTATCTTGTTGATGATGGAGAACCGGGTGCTCAAAAAAAGGATCAGTGCGGGGAATAGGAAATAGAGTGCAATAATGACTGCTCCCATAGAATTCAGCTAAAGGTAGGCGGAAAGATAATCAAAAAGTTTTACTACGGGCAATCCCTGAAACTCTTCTCATACTGCTCGATGGCCCTGAAACTCATCCCCATGCTGGAGAATCCGCCGTCATGGTAGAGATTCTGCATGGTCACTTTCCTGGTGAGATCGGAGAAGAGGGTGATGCAGTAGTCGGCGCAATCATCGGCCGTGGCGTTCCCGAGGGGGGACATCCTCTCCGCGAAATCCTCCAGCTTGTCAAACCCCGCCACCCCGCTTCCTGCCGTGGTGGGCGTGGGGGACTGTGAAATGGTGTTGATCCTGATCTTCTTCTCCCTTCCGTACATGTAACCGAAGCTTCGTGCTATCGATTCCAGAATGGCCTTGGCGTCGGCCATGTCGTTGTAGCCTGCAAATGTCCGCTGGGCAGCCACGTAGGAGAGGGCCACGACCGAACCCCACTCCTTGATGGCATCCAGCTTCCTGGCGGTGCTGAGGATCTTGTGCAGCGAGAAGGCAGAGACATCCAGCGTCTTGTGGTAGTAATCATAATTGAGGGCATCATAGTCGATCCCCTTTCTCACATTGGGCGACATGCCAATGGAATGGAGGATAAAATCAATCCTGCCGCCCAGGATCTCCATGGACTGCTTCACGAGGTTTTCAAGGTCCTCCAGGCTCGTCGCATCGGCAGAGATCACCTCCGCATTCACCTTCTCAGCCAGCTCGTGGATGGTACCCATCCGGAGAGCGATGGGCGCGTTGGTAAGGACGATCCGGGCCCCTTCCCCGAAGGCCCTTTCGGCCACCTTCCAGGCAATGGACTGGCTGTTGAGCGCCCCGAAAATGATGCCTGTCTTTCCTTTCAATAGATGATAGGCCATATCTTTTCAATGGTTGATTTCTGCCCTAGATAACAAATAAGCCACAGGATTGTGCGATACCGGTTCATACCCGCAACAATACTCGGGCATTGGAGAGCGCCGCCTCTGTCACCGACTCGCCTGAGAGCATGCGCGCGATCTCGGTAATGCGCTCTTTACTGCTTAACCTCCTGATCCTGGTGAAGGTGGCAACATCGGTATCCTCCTTGAAGACAATGAAATGGTCCGAACCCATGGCGGCAACCTGGGGGAGATGGGTGATGGCCACCACCTGCCTTCCCCCTGCAAGCTTCTCCATGATCCCTCCCACCTTTTCGGCGATCTCACCGCTCACCCCCGCATCGATCTCATCGCAGATCAGGGTGGGCATTCCCTTCCGGTCTGAGACAAGGGCCTTGATGCAAAGCATCAGCCTGGACACCTCACCGCCGGATGCCACCTTCGATATCTCTTCGAGCGCCACCTGTTTGTTGGCCGAAAAGAGAAACCTGATCTCATCAAAGCCATAGCGGTCAAACTCATCCTTCCTGGCGATCTCCACCCTGAAACGGGCATTGGGGATGCCCAGGCCCTTCAGCTGGGATTCCACCACCTTCTGCATCTCCTCCCCTGCAGCTGCCCTCTTGATGTGCATGTTCTCTGCCAGGCGCTCCATTCGATCCAGGATACCCGCCCTCTCTTTCTCAAGGGCGATGATCTTCTCGTCTGAAAAGGTGATCTCCTCGATCCTGGCGGCGAGCTGGTCCCTGATGGCGATCAATCCTGCCACCTCCCTTGCCCTGTGCTTCTGCATCAGGGAGAAGAGCAGGTCGATCCTCTCCTGCAATTGCTCCAGTTTTCCCGGTTCCAGGTCTGTCTTGCCCGCCTGGCTCTCCACATCCGCAGAGAGGTCCTTCAGCTCGATGTAGGCTGATTCCATCCGCCGGGACAGTTCCAGGGCAGGGGAGAAAAGCCCGGAGATCTTCTGAAGCTGTTTCAGGGTCTCGCTCAGCTGATCGAGGATACCGGTGTTCTCCTGCAGGAGCAGGCCGGCGGACTGGGCCAGGGCATTCCCGATCTCTTCCGCATGCGCGGCCCTCTGGAATTCCGCCTCGAGGGATTCCAGTTCCCCCTCCCTGAGATGGGCAGCATCCAGTTCATTGAACTGGAACTGCATGTAGTCCAGGTCCTCTTTCAGCCGGGAGAATTCATCCTTCATCCGCCCGATCTCTGAACTGATCCGGTTGTATGCCATGAATTGCCCCTGGTACTGTGAAAGCTCATCCCCCGTCCGTGCCAGGTAATCCACAACACCCAGCTGGTAATGATGCTCGCTGAGCTGCAGGTTCTGGTGCTGCGAGTGGATATCCACAAGCCGGTTCCCCAGTTCCTTCAGAACGGAGAGGTTGACCGGGGTATCATTGACAAAGGCCCTTGACTTCCCTCCCGGGGCAATCTCCCTCCTCAGTGTGGCTACCGGTTCAAAATCGAGGTCATTGGAATCAAAGACCTCTTGAACACTTTCACCCGGCCTGAAAGTACCCTCCACGATACACTTTGCATCTTTCAGCTTCAGCACCGATGTGTCCACCCTTTGCCCCAGGATCAGTGAAAGCGCACCCATGAGAATCGATTTCCCGGCTCCCGTCTCACCGGTAATGGTGGTAAACCCCCCGGAAAACTGCATCTCCAGCTCATCAATCAGCACATAGTTCTTAATGTAAAGAGATAGGATCATGCCGGGATGCTCTAGATATTTTGCTCCAGGATAGCCTTGTATTTATTTGAGTTGGTCTTATTGATCTCCACCAGGATCGTGTGGGCCCGGGTCCTCTCCTCGGGGTACGATTCGGTGTAGACATTGACGATCTCGTCCACCTTGGCATCGAAAACCAGGCTCAGCAGGTACATATAGGGATCAGGCCTGTTCCTGTATACCTGCTGCAGCAGTTCAAGGCTGTTGGTGATCTCGGCCCTGCCTTCGGCCACCTTCTCATCCATGGTATCCAGTCCAAGCCTGTGATAACGGTAATTGAACTCGCGAACCGGCTCATATTCAGTGTCCAGCATATCCTTGACCAGCCAGTACCTGCTTTTATGTGCAAGGTCGTCCATCGGCTTCCACCCCGTTTCCGGCACGTTCTGCGCATTCATGACGATCCGCTCGGCATTCGTAAAATAGGGGCTGCCCCCCAGCAGTGAGAAAGTATCATAGTCAAGCCCCAGGATGAAATAGGCATAGAAGGCGAGGATTGAAGTGAGGTTCGAGAGGTGCGAGTTGAGATCGAACTCGAGCGGCGAAAACTCCACGTACTTGAAATGGATGTCGTTATCCACAAAGTTTAGGGTCACCGTGTTGTAGTTGGTATTATAGACAGGCCTTCTCGCCTGTACCGAGAGGGTGCCCTTGAATTCATCGGCTGAAAGCTGCTCGGTAATGTTGAACATCAGGTTGCACTCGATCCGCTCCTCAAAGGTATAGACATGGTTGGTCCAGACCCGGTTGTTCATGAATTCATAGATCGCGTTCTGAAGGGTCTGGAATACCTGCTTGTTGGTGCCCTGGATCTGCTGGCTGACCACCTGGACGTTGCACTTCAGCTCCTGCCCTGCAAGATATGCCGGCAACAGGAACAGGAACAACAGAGAGACATATTTACGCATTTTCAATCATCTTGATGACCCTCTCCACCAGGTCAGCTGCCACCTGGTGTTTGGGTTTAAGTTCATATTCATCCATGCTCCCGGAGCGGTCGATCATGGTCACACGGTTGGTATCGGTCCCGAATCCGGCTCCCTTCTCCTCCAGTGAGTTCAGTACGATCAGGTCGAGGTTCTTCCTTTCCATTTTCTCCCGGGCACTTTTCACACCCTGGCCTGTTTCCAGGGCAAAACCCACGAACAGCTGCCCGGTTCGCTTCATGCTCCCCAGCTCTCCTGCAATATCCCGGGTGGGCTTCAGCCTGATGGTCCACTCCCCGCTGCCGCGTTTCATCTTCAGGTTTGAGGGTTCCGCCGGTGTAAAATCAGACACGGCAGCGTTGAATACGGCGATCTCCACACTTTTAACCAGCTCCCGGCATGCCTGGTACATCTCTTCGGCACTGGTGACCCTGACCACCTCCACAAGGGGACCGGCATTGACCATGGATACCGGTCCGGAAACAAGCGTAACCCTGGCACCCTCTGCTGCAAATGCCCCTGCTATGGCATAACCCATCTTCCCGGAGGAGTGGTTGCCTATATAACGGACCGGATCAATGTTTTCGTGCGTCGGCCCGGCTGTGACCAGGACCCTTTTATTCAGGAGTTTTTTTTTTGCCGGTTCGCCCTCCAGCTGCCTGATGAATTCGATGATCGCCTCCGGCTCTTCCATGCGTCCCCTCCCTTCCAGACCGCTGGCCAGCTCCCCTGAACCAGGTTCGATCACGTGGACCCCGAAGCCCCTGATCGCCTCCAGGTTCTTCCGGGTGGAGGGGTGGCTGTACATGTCCATATCCATGGCCGGGGCTGCCACCACCGGGCATCTTGCTGACAGGTAGGTGGTTACCAGCAGGTTGTCGGCAATGCCCCCGGCCATTTTACCCAGGGTGGTTGCCGTCACGGGAGCGATCAGCATCAGGTCGGCCGAAACCCCCAGCGCCACATGGCTGTTCCAGTCACCCCCATCGGAACTGAAGAAGTCTGAAAACACCCTGTTCCCCGAAAGGGAGGCAAATGTGACCGGCCCCACGAATTGCCTGGCAGCCGGGGTCATGATCACCTGAACCTCTGCACCCTCCCGGATCAGCAGCCTGAGCAGGTAAACCGCCTTGTATGCGGCTATACTGCCGGTAACACCCAGGATAATGCGTTTTCCTGCAAGGTTCATCAGGAGGTGAATGACTACTGTTCTTCTATTTCAGGGGTTTCGTTGATCCTGAAATATATCTGGCCCTCGGACAATTCCTGAAGTGATATAAGAGAAGGCTTGGGTAACCGCTCAAAGAATTTGGAGATCTCGATCTGCTCGGGATTCTCAAAAACCTCCTCGAGGTTATCGGTATAGGAGGCAAACTCTTCCAGTTTCCGGTTCAGCTCCTGTTTCATCTCCACGCTGATCTGGTTGGCCCTTTTGGATGCCACCATGACCGTCTGGTAAATATTGTCCGTTTCGACATCAAGGTCGTTCAGGTTCCTGGTCACCGTGGTAAGCGGTGCCTTTGTCTTTTTGTAATCCATTAATTATGATTCGTTAGAATTCTCTTCCAAAAACTTACTGGAACTCTCGTAGATCCGCTCAGCCTCCCTGGTATGGGGCCCGTCCGGAAATTCTCCAATAAAACTGTAGTATTCATCCACCGCTGCCTGAAAGCGTTCCTTCTGTTTGCCGGGAACACTGTTATCGGCAAGCAGGTAAGCGGATTTGAGGATCAGGAACATCAGCTCTTCCCTGTATCTGGTGTCCGGGTATTCGATCAGGCTGTTGCGCAAAGCAATGATGGCCGAGTTATAATACCCGAGGTCATAATAGAGTTTCGCGCTGATGAACGATTTCTCCACCAGTTTATCACTCATCTCAACAATGATCTCCTGGCACTGGTTCACCCTTTCCGAGTAGGGATACCTGACCATGAACATCTGCAGGGCGGTAATGGCCTTGTATGTGTTCTCCTGATCCAGCTCGGGGCGCGGGGATTGCTTGTAGAAACAGTAGGCTACCATGAAGTCGGCCTCCTCCTTGAACACACTGTTGGGATAGGTGGTCGAGAGCTCGCTGAAATAGTGCCCGGCCATCATGTAGTCCCGCTGTCCATAATAACTCTGTGCCTGGTAATACTTCGCCGTATCCGCCCTGATGGTGCCCCGGAAAATGTTGGCCACCTGGTCGAACAGTGCGGCAGACCTTGCATAGTCCCCATCCTCATAGTACTGCAGTCCCACTTCGTACTTCTTCTGGAAGTCCCTGCTCTTCAGCAGCTTTTCATAACCGCGGCATCCTCCGAGGAGCATCCCGGTGGCGGCCATGAAAATAAGAAGTAAGGGTCTGTTTTTAAACATGGCGCAAAAGTACAATTATTGAAGCAATAATAAAATAGAATGCATAAAATCTCCAATCGTTAATGTGACCAGCCGCAAAATATCGGTATGGATGCCATGCGGCACGATCATCCATTGCCGACCGTTAAAAAAAGTTTAAATTTGCAGCCATGAACAACTAAAAACTAATTCTGTGGACATATTTGAAAGAATTACCAAGAACAGGGGTCCCATCGGGCAGTACCAGACTGCGGGACATGGTTACTTCACGTTTCCCAAACTTGAAGGTGAAATCGCAGCGCGCATGAAATTCCGCGGCAAGGAGGTGCTGACCTGGAGCCTGAACAATTACCTCGGGCTGGGGAACCACCCCGAAGTCAGGAAAGCAGATGCCGAAGCAGCCGCTGAGTATGGGATGGCCTATCCCATGGGGGCCAGGATGATGTCCGGGCAGACCCGGAAACATGAAGAGCTGGAGCGGGAACTGGCAGCATTCGTACGCAAGGAGGATGCGTTCCTGCTGAACTACGGTTACCAGGGAATGGCCTCCATCATCGATGCAGTGACTTCACGCAACGATGTGATCGTATACGACTCCGAAGCACACGCCTGCATCCTCGACGGAATGAGGATGTCCCTGGCCAAGAGGTTCGTATTCCCTCACAACGACATGGAGAACCTGGAGACACAGCTGAAGCGCGCCGTGAAGAGAGCGGAGCTGCAGGGCGGCGGGGTGCTTCTGATCACCGAGGGTGTTTTCGGGATGGCAGGGGACCTGGGCAACCTGAAAGCAATATGCGCTTATAAGGATAAATATGATTTCCGCCTGCTGGTGGATGACGCCCACGGTTTCGGGACCATGGGACCCACCGGGATGGGGACCGGGGAACACTACGGCGTCCAGGACAGGATCGATCTCTATTTCTCCACCTTCGCCAAGTCCATGGCCGGGATCGGGGGATTCATCGCCAGTGATAAGGAGGTGGTGGACTACCTTCGTTACAACATGCGCTCCCAGACCTACGCTAAATCTCTGCCCATGCCCATGGTCATCGGTGGACTGAAGCGCCTCGAGATGCTGAGAACGAAGCCCGAACTGAGGGAAAAGCTGTGGAAAGTGGTCAACGCGCTGCAGTCAGGACTGAGGGCGGCAGGATTCGACCTGGGAAAAACTGAATCACCGGTCACCCCTGTTTACATGCACGGTGGGCTCATTGAAGCCACCCAGCTGATCCTTGACCTTCGGGAGAACTACAACATCTTCTGCTCCATGGTGATCTATCCGGTGATACCCAAGGGGGAAATCCTGCTTCGCCTGATCCCCACGGCCATACACAACCTGGACGACGTGAAGGAGACCATCGCGGCTTTCACCGAGTGCCGTGCCAAGCTGGAGGCCGGGGAGTACAAGAAGGAGGAGTTT
>CAYXUD010000004.1:0-14902 GCA_964467775.1 uncultured Bacteroides sp.
CCTTCATCCGCTTGCGGACCGATTTGTATTTCACGCCCTCGATCTTCCTCTCCGGGTAGACCAGGGTGGTGGCGTAGATCAGGCCCGTGATGGTCTCCCCGGCTGCCAGCGCATGCTGGAAAACGGTGCTGCGGGCCATCCTGGTGGCCATGTCATTGTGCATGCGGATGGCATCGATCATCTCCTCATCCAGGCTGAACCCCTCCAGCAACTCCTCTGCCTTCAGTGCATGCACCTTCGGGTCCGCCCCGGTCACCTCCACGTCAATGTCATGCAGGAGCCCCGCCAGGCCCCAGCGCTCCTCATCCTCGCCCAGGCGGCGTGCCAGGGCACGCATCACCGCTTCGGATGCCAGGCAATGAACAATCGTCTTCTCGTTCTTTACATGTTCACGGAGCTTTTCAAGCGCTATTTCGCGGTTCAGGTTCATGGTGCAGGTTTTATGGATGATGAAACTGTTTCATGCTGTCAGGCCCTTCATCAGGTAATCTGAGACGTAAGACCTTACGCCCTGCTCCAGGGATGTGAACTCCCTCTCATACCCTGCCCGCCTCAGTTTGTCCATTTTAGCCTCGGTGAAATACTGGTACCTCTCCCGGATATCCTCCGGGGTATCGATGAAGGCAATCCGCGGTTCGAGCCCCATGGCCCGGAAGGTAAAGGTGACAAGCTCCATGAAGGTGGAGGCCCGCCCCGTTCCCAGGTTGTAAAGTCCGCTTCCGGGCCGCCTCTCCATGAGATGGATGATCACATCCACCACATCCCTGACATAGATGAAATCGCGTGCCTGCCCGCCATCCCTGAAATCAGGGTGGTGCGACCGGAACAGCTTCATGGTGCCGGTCTCCCGGATCTGGTTGAATGCATGGAATACCACCGATGCCATGCGGCCCTTGTGGTACTCGTTGGGCCCGTATACATTGAAGAACTTCAGCCCTGCCCAGAAAAAGGGGGTCCTGTCCAGGGAGAGGACCCAGCGGTCGAACTCGTTCTTGCTGCGGCCGTAAGGGTTCAGGGGCTCCAGTTCGGGAACCACCTGGTGGGAATCGTCGTAGCCCCGCTCACCGTTGCCGTAGGTGGCGGCCGAGCTTGCATAGATGACCGGCAGGCCAAATTCGATGCAGAGGTTGAAAAGCGTTCTGGAGTACTCCACATTCAGTTCCCGGAAGACCTCCCAGGAGAACTCCGTGGTATCGGTCCGCGCCCCCATGTGGAGGATCATCTGGATCCGGCGGTGGTTCTCCCGGACCCAGGCGGGGAACTCCCTCCGGTCCACCATCAGGGTGAACTTCTTCCCGGTGTAGTTCCTTTCCCTCTCCGGACGGCTGAAATCGTCCACCAGCACCAGGTCCCTGTAACGGGCCCTGTTGAGCCCCGACACCAGGTTGCTTCCTATGAAGCCAGCGGCCCCCGTGATCGCGATCATGCTGCAAATATAGCGGAATTGTCTGTTAAATTTTGTTTCTTTGTTCGTCCGGCATGGTATACATTACACGCAGAGAGCGGTTCAGTGCGGCCCACAGGCTTTTCAACCCGGCACTTTCCGATGAAGAGAACGACAGGATCTACGGGCCGTGTGCCAATCCAAACTGGCACGGGCATAATTATATCCTGTGGGTGACCGTTGCAGGTGAAGTGAATCCCGGAACGGGGTACGTGGCGGACCTCAAGCAGCTGGGCAGGATCATCCGCGAGAGGGTCATTGAAAAGCTGGATCACAGGAACATCAACACCGAGGTGGACTTCATGAGGGGCCGGTTCGTTTCGACCGAGAACCTGGCCATGGGGATCTGGGAGGAACTGGAGCCTTCCATCAGTGAGCTGGGGGTGGCGCTCCACTCGGTAAAACTCCAGGAGACAGAGAACAATTCAGTGGAATATTTTGGTAAATAAACGATATGGATTCAATCAACTTCGGAATGGGAGAGAACCAGAACGGCGGTTACGACCGGATTGACAGGTGGAATGATGAGATCACCGCGAAACTGACAGAGCATTACACTGCGATCCTCCACCTGCTGGGAGAGGATGGAAGGCGGGAGGGCCTCAAGGAGACCCCGGCGAGGGTGGCCAAGTCGCTGCAGTTCCTCACCCAGGGTTATGGGACCGATCCTGCAGATATCCTCAAATCTGCCATGTTCCAGGAGGATTACGAGGAGATGGTGATTGTCAAGGACATTGAGCTCTTCTCCATGTGTGAACACCATCTGCTCCCCTTCATCGGGAAGGCCCATGTGGCCTATATCCCGGATGGCCGGATCACCGGGCTCAGCAAGATCGCCAGGGTGGTCGAAGCCTATGCCCGCCGGCTGCAGGTCCAGGAGCGGCTCACCGTCCAGATCCGGGACTGCATACAGGATACCCTGAAGCCGCTAGGGGTGGCGGTGGTCATAGAGGCCCTCCACCTCTGCATGGTCATGCGCGGGGTACAGAAACAGCACTCGGTCACCACCACCTCGGCCTTCACCGGGGGGTTCATGAAATCTGAAAAGACCCGGGAGGAGTTTATCCACCTGATCGGGACCACCCTGAGATAGCTTTCAAAATATTTTTACTTTTGTTCAGATTATAAGAGACAGATGCAGGCATTTGTATTTCCTGGGCAGGGGGCCCAGTTTGTGGGAATGGGCCGTGAACTCTACGAAAAGAACGCCCAGGCCAGGGAGCTGTTTGAGCAGGCCAACGATGAGCTGGGTTTCCGGATCACCGCCCTGATGTTTGAAGGCCGTGAGGAGGAGCTGAAGCAGACGCGGGTGACGCAGCCGGCCATCTTCCTCCATTCGGTGATCCTGGCCACCACCCTTGAAGGGTTTCATCCGGATATGGTGGCGGGGCACTCCCTGGGCGAATTCTCCGCACTGGTGGCCAACGGGACACTCACCTTCAGCAACGGGCTGAGCCTGGTATTCAAAAGGGCGCTCGCCATGCAGAAAGCCTGTGAGGCCCGGCCTTCCGCCATGGCCGCCATCATCGGCATGGAGGATGAGCAGGTGGAGCGGGTCTGCCGTGAGATCGACGAGATCGTGGTGCCCGCCAATTACAACTCTCCGGGCCAGGTCGTGATCTCGGGATCGCTTCCCGGCATCGATGCAGCCGTCGAGAGGCTTTCAGCCATGGGGGCCAAAAGGGCCATGAAGCTGACCGTGGGGGGGGCCTTTCACTCGCCCCTGATGGAACCGGCCAGGGCGGAGCTCGAAGAGGCCATTGAATCGGCCCCCTTCAGCGCACCGGTATGCCCGGTATACCAGAACGTGGATGCAAAACCCTCTACAGATCCGGCCGCAATCAGGAAGAACCTCGTGGCGCAGCTCACAGCCCCGGTCCGGTGGACCCAGACCATACAGCAGATGATCGCCGACGGGGCCACCTCCTTTACCGAGGTGGGACCGGGGAATGTCCTGCAGGGACTGATCAGGAAAGTGGACCGGGAGATAGTAACAGAGAGCGCCTGAACGGAGCCCTGCCTCTAAACTATGAAGCATGTTGATCGGATGAAAGTCTTGAAATTCGGAGGAACCTCTGTCGGCAGCACAGAGAATATCAGGGTCGTCAGGCAGATCCTTGAGGGGCAAAAGGGGCCCTGCGTGGCGGTGGTCAGTGCCTTCGGGGGAGTGACCGACCAGATCATCCGAACCGCCACACTGGCCAGCGAACGGAACAGCGCCTTCCGGGAGGAACTGGCCGCTATCCGCGAGCGCCACTTCGGGGCCGTCAGGGAACTGATGACCGGGGAGAGATGCGACTTCACCCTGAAGGAGGTCGAATCGCTGGCGGATGAATTCCAGGAAGCCCTGCAGGGGATCAGCCTGCTGCAGGACCTGAGCAATAAGACCCTCGATTTCCTCCTCAGCTTCGGCGAACGGCTTTCAGCAACGGTCATTGCCAGGTATATGGAGGATGCGGTTTACGTGGACGCCCGGAAGCTGATCCACACCGACAGCCATTTCGGGAATGCCACGGTCCATTTTGAGATCTCCAACCGGAGGATCCGGGAGCAATTGGGGGGACTGGGGAAACTGGCCATCCTGCCCGGTTTTATAGCCTCCGATGACCAGGGCCGGACCACCACCCTGGGCAGGGGGGGGTCGGACTATACGGCGGCCATCGTTGCGGCGGCGCTGGAAGCTGATGTGCTTGAGATATGGACCGATGTGAACGGATTCATGACTGCCGA
The DNA here is from genome assembly GCA_964467775.1 of uncultured Bacteroides sp. Classification (GTDB taxonomy): domain Bacteria; phylum Bacteroidota; class Bacteroidia; order Bacteroidales. Next base: position 4,175 of record CAYXUD010000004.1, read on the forward strand.
TCCGCGGATCGTCCCCGACGCCTACCCGGTGGAGTGCATGAGCTACGAAGAGGCGATGGAGCTATCCCATTTCGGTGCCAGGGTGATCTATACCCCTACCCTGACGCCGGCCTATAAGGGGAATGTCCCCATCCGGGTGAAGAATACCTTCAATCCCGGGGAGCCGGGAACCCTGATCTCGCAGGAGGGCAAATGCAGCCAGAGCGAAATGATCAAGGGGATCTCATCCATCGATGATATCACACTGGTCACCGTCCGGGGAGCCGGCATGGTGGGCAAGACCGGTACCTCGTCACGCGTGTTCACCTCCCTGGCAAGGTATGACGTGAACGTGATTCTGATCACCCAGGCCTCCTCCGAGATGACCATCTCCTTTGCCGTCATTCCCCCGGTGGCATCCATCGCCGTGGAAGCGCTGCACGAGGAGTTCGAGATCGAGATCGACCACCGCAGGGAGATGGAGATCGAGGTGATCAATGACCTGTCGATCATTGCCATCGTGGGGGAAGGGATGCGTCACAAGCCCGGGATCTCAGCCATCCTCTTCCGGTCCCTGGGGCGGAACGGCATCAGCGTGATCGCCACCGCACAGGGATCCAGCGAGCTGAACATCTCGGTGGTCATAGACCGGCAGAGCCTGAAAAAAGCCCTGAACGTGATCCACGAGGGATTCTTCCTCTCCTACTACAGGGAGCTCCACCTCTACCTGGCCGGTGCCGGCAAGGTGGGGCAGAAGCTGATCGCGCAGCTGCAGAAACAGCAGGGGAAACTGACCGACACACACAAACTGAAGCTCCATCTCGTGGGGATCACCAACAGCCGGAAAATGGTGGTGGACCCGGCCGGGATCGACCCCGCTACCTACCGGCAGAGGCTGGAAAGCGGAGCCAGGGCCGATCTGGACCGCTACGTGGAGCAGATCCGGAAAAACAACCTGCGCAACTCGGTCTTCATCGACTGCACAGCCAGCCAGCAGGTGGCCATGTGCTACGGAAAGCTGATCGATTCCTATGTCTCGGTGGTCACCGCCAACAAGATCGCATGCAGTTCGGAGTACAGCCTTTATCACAGCCTGAAGCAAAAGGCGATACATAAAGGTGTTAAATTCAGTTTCGAGACAAACGTGGCGGCCGGCCTCCCGGTGATCAACACCATCAACGACCTGATCCGCAGCGGCGACAGGATCCTGAAGCTGGAGGCAGTGGTCTCGGGAACGCTCAACTACATTTTCAATATCATGAGCGAAGAGATACCTTTGAGCAGGGCCATACGGATGTCCATGGAGGAGGGGTACTCTGAACCCGACCCGCGGCTCGACCTGAGTGGCACCGATGTGAAACGGAAGCTGCTGATCCTGGCCAGGGAGTCAGGCTACCAGCTGGAAGAAGACGACATTGAAGTGATGCCTTTCCTGCCCGGCGGGCTGTTTGAAGGGGACCTCGATTCGTTCTGGGAGAAGGTGGAGAAGCTGGACGGTGAATTCGAGAAGAGGCGCCGGCAGATAACGGAGAAGGGGTTGAAATGGCGATACCTGGCCACCCTGGAGAAGGGCAGGGGAAAGATGGGACTGACGGAGGTGGGCCCCTCCCACCCGGTCTACCCCCTGGAGGCCAGCAACAATATTATCCTGATCACCACAGACCGTTACCTTGAGCTGCCCCTGATCGTGAAGGGGTACGGGGCCGGGGCGGACGTTACCGCCGCGGGGGTCTTTGCGGATGTGATCAGGGTGGCGAATATATAGAAATACGAACGAAGTGAGCATCAAAGCGGTGATCTTTGACCTGGACGGGGTTCTGATCGATTCCGAGAACTTCTGGCAGCAGACCGAAAAGCTTCTGTTCAGGGAGCTTGGCATCGAGCTTACCGATGAGCTGCTGTTGCAGACCCGCGGGTTGAGGACGGAGGAGATGATCCGCCACTGGATGAGCCTTTTTCCCATCAATTCGGTGACTCCCCGGGAGCTGATCAGGCGTTATGACAGCAGGATGGTGGAGACGATGCGCACCACGGTGCCCCTGATGGAGGGAGCCGAAGAGGCCATCAGGTTCTTTCAGGGAAAAAAGCTGACCCTGGCCCTGGCCACCTGTTCCGCGCACGAGATCATCGATGCGGTTATGGAAAAGCACGGCCTGATGAAGCATTTCAGTCTGGTGGTTTCCGCGGCCGACAACATGCCCGGCAAACCGCACCCCGAGGTCTACCTGAGAACGGCTGAAAGGCTGGGCGTCGATCCGCTCACCTGCCTGGCCATTGAGGACACCTTTTTCGGGGTGATCTCCGCCAGGGCAGCCCGCATGAAGGTGCTGGCCATGCCCGATCCCGGTGAATTTGATCAGCCGAGGTTCGCGGCTGCCGACATGAAGATCAGGTCACTGACCGAGATCAACGATGTATTGTTTGAGAGGTTACAGCGCATATGATGAAAAGAGAAGTTACGGTATTCTCTCCGGCCACGGTATCCAACGTGGGCCCCGGGTTTGACCTGATGGGGTTTGCCCTGGAGACGCCCGGTGATGAAATGGTCATCCGCAGGAACGGGACCGGGACCCTGGTGCTTCTGGATGAATCGGGGAGCAACCTTCCCATGGACCCGGCGAAGAATGTGGCGGCTGTGGCGGCCCGGGCCCTGCTGGAGGATCTGGACAGCCGGGATGGCTTTGACCTGGTATTCAAGAAGAAGATCCAGCCCGGGAGCGGCGTGGGTTCGAGTGCTGCAAGCTGCGTGGCGGCCGTGGTGGGCATCAACGAGGTGCTGGGCAACCCCTTTGAAACGGCCGCCCTGATCCCCTACGCCATGGAGGGCGAACAGGTGGCCAGCGGGGCCATCCATGCGGATAACATTGCCCCGGCCCTGCTGGGGGGCATCACCCTGATCCGCGGATATGATCCCCTGGATATCAAGCACATCCCCTACCCTGACGATCTCTGGTGCGCGGTGGTTCACCCCGGCCTGGAGATCAGGACCAGGGAGAGCAGGAAACTGGTCCCTCAGAAGGTACCCCTGAAGACCGCCCTTCAGCAATGCGGGAACCTGGCCGGACTGGTGGCCGGGCTGACCACCGGGGACTACCCCCTGATCAGCCGGTCTGTCCGCGACCTGTTCGCCGAGCCTTACCGCACACAGCACCTGCCCGATTTTGAAATGTTGCGCCGCTCTGCCCTCGACGCAGGCTCCCTGGGCACCGGCCTGTCAGGTTCGGGCCCATCCGTATTCAGCCTCTGCCGGGGCCGGGAAATGGCCGGGACCGTGGGAGAGGCGATGGAGAGGCATTTCAGGGACCGCGCCGTAGGCGCAGCACTCTACATATCAAAAATAAGCGGGGCGGGTTGCCGGGTCCTGTGAGCCGGCCGCCAGCCTGACGCTGCCCTTGCAAATCAGTGATGCACTACTACAGCACCAGGAACAGGGAACTGAGGATCGGCCTGAGGGAGGCCCTGATGAAGGGACTGGCCCCGGACCGGGGACTCTTCATGCCGGTATCCATTCCGATCCTGACGCGCCAGCAGTTGCTGGCCATCCGGGAGAAGAACCTGACGGAGATAGCCATCGAGTTGTCTGCCCTGCTTTTCGGCGACGATATCCCCCCTGAGGATCTTACCCCCATTGTGGAAGAGGCCATTCATTTTGACACCCCCCTTGTCAGGGTGGAGGAGGGGATCTACGCCCTGGAGCTTTTCCACGGGCCAACGCTGGCCTTCAAGGATGTGGGAGCCAGGTTCCTTGCCCGCCTTCTGGGCTATTACACCCGTGATATGGAGGATGAGATCGATGTGCTGGTAGCAACCTCCGGGGATACGGGAAGTGCAGTGGCCAGCGGATTCCTGGGAGTAAAGGGGATACGGGTTCATGTGCTCTATCCTTCGGGACTGGTGAGCCCCCTGCAGGAGAAGCAGTTCACCACGCTGGGGCAGAATATCTCCGCGGTGGAGGTGAAGGGAACTTTCGACGACTGCCAGAGACTGGTGAAGGAGGCTTTCATGGACGAGGAGCTTTCCCACAGGATGACCCTTACCTCGGCCAACTCCATCAACCTGGCCAGGTTCCTGCCACAGGCATTCTACTATTTCAGGGCATGGGCCCAGTACACCGCCATGATGGCCGGGGCCCCTGCCGGTGGCCGGGGAGCCTTCCCGGGCGGCACCCCCCTGCCGGACCATGGCACAAACCTCTTCTTTTCGGTGCCCAGCGGGAATTACGGGAATATGACGGCCGGTCTTGTGGCCAGGGAGATGGGGCTGCCCGTCCACACCTTCCTCTCGGCAAACAACGTCAACGACGTGGTCCCCGTCTACCTGCTGACAGGGAAATACAAACCGCGGCCGGCGGTGGCCACCATCGCCAATGCAATGGATGTGGGGGATCCCAGCAATTTCGACCGGATCCTCGAGCTGTTCAACCACCGGTACGATTGGATGACCGCCCACATGCATGGTTTCAGTTACACGGACCAGGAGATCAGGGAGACCATCCGGAGGGTGTACAGCCGCACCGGCTACCTGTGCGATCCCCACGGGGCCACCGGGTACCAGGCTGCCAGGGATTACATGGATGAAAACCCGGGCCGCACCGGCATCTTCCTGGAAACGGCCCATCCGGCCAAATTCAAAGAGAGCGTGGAAGAGGCCACCGGGGAGAGTGTGGAAATACCCGAACGGCTGGCCCTGTTTGCCGGACGCAGGAAGGAGTCAACGGTCATAAAGCCCGGCTTCACCGATTTCAAGTCGTACCTGCTGAAGCTTGCCTAGAAAACCTCCCCGGAGAGCACCCTGACAAAGAGTTCTGCACCTTCGGGATTGAGGTGGTCCTGGTCCCTGAAAAGCTCCTTCCTGGTCTCATAGAGGTGGGTGTAATCATAGACCGGGATCTGTTGCCGGCGAAGAATACGCTCGGCACCCGGGTCTTTCTCCCCAAGCGTGTTGATATAGACCTGCGTGAGGGGAAACTTGATACCCGCCAGCTCGATGTTGTTTTCCCTGCAGAAGGTGATCATCTCCTCCAGTGCCTGTTCCAGGCGGACCGAAACGGTGGAATCAGCATACTGTTCTTCCGCCCGCGTCAGGGCGTGTTCCCTCCTCTCCCCGTCAGATACCTCCGCCCATTTCTTCGGGGGCTGCGCCGGTCCGGATACAAGCGATTTCATCTTCTCCCTGAATGACCCCAGCAGGATATCCCTGCTCCTTGCGTTCAAAAGGACCACATATCTTTTAAGATACCTGTCACGCAGGAATTCCACCTTGTTTTTCTCCAGGCGGAATGTGGTGAAATAGACCGATTTGTCGTTGTTGTTATATTGCTCCCTGTAGTTCAGTATGGCGTAATCGGGAACCCCCACAATGATCCTGGATAGACGGGTATTCCTGGCCAGGTACTTCAGTTTCCGGCCCATGTCCACATAGGATTCATTGTTCCATGAGAAGTTGTAAACCCCGTACTGCTCGGTCACCATCTCCAGCACCCTTCCCTGGGAATCGGACAACAGGAAGGTGTCAAAATCCAGGTCCGCTTTCACGTAATCCTTCACCTCTTTGAAATCGATCCTGTAGACCATCACATATGCGGCTCCATTCAGAACAAGCAGTCCCAGTGCAAAGATCGACAGGTGGTAGAGGAACCGTTTCATGATCAGAACTGGAAATAGATGAACTCCTTGCTCTGGGCGACATTGCCCAGGAAATATATGGCCATCACAAGCATGTAATAGAGCGCCCACCTGAAGGGCCTTTTCCAGTGCAGTGCCATATGGGCGATGGCATACTGCTCCTCCCTTCCCAACCACTCAATGATGGTGAATCCTGCAATGAGGATCAGGATGACACCGGGATACCTTAAATCCCGGAGGTCCGGGATGGTGAAGAGCGATGTGGAAAAGATCTCTGTCACTATGCTGATGGCATGATCCATGCTTTCAGCCCTGAAAAAGATCCATGCCAGCAAGGTCAGCCCAAAGGTCAGCAGCATCCCCGCGAACTCCCGGAGTGAAGGGAAGATCTTCCCTTCGGCCACCACATCCAGATTTTTCCGGTTTCGCCTGAGCAGCAGCAGGGGAAGGAAGTAGAGGGCATTCAGTGCGCCCCATACAATGAAGGTCCAGTTGGCCCCGTGCCAGAATCCGCTGACAATAAATATGACAAAGGTATTCCGGATCTTCATCCAGGGTCCGCCACGGCTGCCTCCCATTGGGATATAGATGTAATCCCTGAACCAGGTGGTCAGGGAGATATGCCAGCGCCTCCAGAATTCAGCGATGTCCCTTGAAAAATAGGGGAACGCGAAATTCCTCATCAGGTCGAAACCCAGTACGCGGGCAGCACCGATGGCAATATCCGAATAACCGGAGAAATCGCAGTATATCTGGAAGGCAAAGAAGAAGGCGCCCAGCAGCAGCGTGCTGCCCGGGTAGTCCGCAGAATGACTGAATATCTGGTTCACCAGGTCCGCACAGTTATCCGCGATCACCAGTTTCTTGAAGAACCCCCAGGCCATCTGGCGCAGGCCGTCAACAGCCCTGCCATAATCGAAGACCCTGTGGCGGTAGAACTGCGGCAGCAGGTTGGCAGCCCGTTCGATGGGGCCCGCTACAAGCTGCGGGAAAAAGCTTACAAAGGCTGCGAAGGCAATGAAGTCACGGGTCGGTTCAAACTTCCTTCTGTAGACATCGATGGTGTAGCTCAAGGTCTGGAAAGTGTAGAAGCTGATCCCGACGGGCAGAATGATATTCAACGAATTGGGTTGTATCTCCCTGCCGAAGAATGAGAAGGCCTTCACGAAATTGTCCTGGAAGAAATTGAAGTACTTGAAAAACCCGAGGAATCCGATATTGATGAAAATACTGGTCAGGAGCAGGGCCTTTCTTTTGGCCTGGTTCTCCTGATCCTTCAGGCGACATCCCACCGTATAATCAACGAGGGTGCTGATCATGATCAGTGACAGGAACCTCCAGTCCCACCAGCCATAGAACAGGTAGCTTGAGGCCAGGATCATCAGGTTCTGGATCTTCAGGTTCCGGTTGACCACAAACCAGTAGAGAAGGAAGACCACCGGGAAGAAGATTGCAAAATCGATCGAGTTGAATAACATGCCTGGCGCTGGTTATGCTTTCTCCAAGGATAAAATTGAATCCGTGAAATTAAACATTTTCTGAAAACCGGGCAGCGGAAACTAGAGCAGGCCCTGGTCCACCATGGCATCGGCCACCTTCAGGAAGCCCGCGATATTGGCCCCTTTCACATAGTCCACGGTTCCGTCGGGATTGGTTCCGTACTGGACACAGTTCTCATGGATGTTGGTCATGATGTGGTGGAGCCTTTCGTCCACCTCGGTGCGGCTCCAGTTGATCTTCATGGAGTTCTGGGCCATCTCCAGTCCGGATGTGGCCACACCCCCCGCATTGGCCGCTTTCCCTGGCGCATATAGGATCTGCTTGTCCTGGAACTTCTCGATGGCCTCGGGCGTGCAGGGCATGTTGGCCCCTTCACAGACACAGATGCAGCCGTTGTCGATCAGCTTCTGGGCATCTTCCCCGTCCAGTTCGTTCTGGGTGGCACAGGGAAGGGCGATGTCCGCCTTCACCTCCCATGGCCTCCTGCCCTGGACGAATTCCGCGCTGTCAAACTCCAGGGCATAGGGTGCCACAATATCCTCGTTGGAGGCCCGCAGCTCCAGCATGAAATCGATCTTCTCACCCGATACGCCTTCCGGGTCGAAAATATAGCCATCAGGCCCCGAAAGGGTCACCACCTTTCCCCCCAGCTCGGTCACCTTCAGGGCCGCCCCCCAGGCCACATTCCCGAAACCGGAGAGGGCCACCAGCTTTCCCTCAAAGGACTCCCCCCGGGTGGCCAGCATCTCCTTGGCAAAGTAGACGCATCCGAAACCGGTGGCCTCGGGCCTGATCAGCGAACCACCCCAGTTCAGCCCCTTGCCCGTGAGCACGCCCGTATTCTCCCGGGCCAGCTTGCGGTACATCCCGTAGAGGTAGCCTATCTCGCGGCCGCCCACACCGATATCCCCCGCCGGTACATCCGTGTCGGGACCGATGTTTTTCCACAGTTCCATCATGAAGGACTGGCAGAACCGCATGATCTCCGCGTTGGACTTTCCCTTCGGATCAAAATCGGACCCGCCCTTGGCACCCCCCATGGGGAGCGAGGTGAGGCTGTTCTTGAAGACCTGTTCGAATCCCAGGAACTTCAGGATGCTCAGGTTCACACTGGGGTGAAAACGCAGTCCGCCCTTGTAGGGGCCAATGGCATTGTTGAACTGTACCCGGTAGCCCAGGTTCACATGGACAGTTCCCTGGTCATCTGCCCAGGGCACCTTGAAGATCAGGACCCGGTCCGGTTCGATAATCCGTTCGACGATGTTGGCCGACCTGAAATGGGGATTCTCATTGTACACCTCCTCGATGGACTCAAGGACCTCGCGAACGGCCTGGTGGTATTCCACCTCGCCCGGATGCCTTTTGACCAGCTCATTCATGACGATATCTACGTTCATAACTCCAGTTTTTTTGTTGCGGTTTTGTTGCTATTTTGGTGAGGTAAAATTGCTCTTTCTGCGGAGATTATACAACTCCGGCAAGTATGATTAACAGCAGGTTTGAAAGATCCCACAGACACGGTTGACAGGCGCCGGTTCCCGCTCCGCCACTCCCTCATATCTGCCCTGGCGGACCTGGACGTCAGGGGGCTCCGCAGGATCGCCCAATCCCTGCCCGGGCTGCTGATCCCCGAACCCTCCGGCGCCTGCATCATGAGAACGCTCCACGGATTCTGGCTGCGGATCGATCCGGTGAGCGATGAGGGTGTGGAGCGGAGCATCTACTACACAGGCACCTATGAGAAAGGGGCACTGGCGGTGATGAAAAGGATCCTGCGGGAAGGAGATCTCTTTGTGGACGCGGGGGCCAACATCGGGCTGATGTCCCTGTTCGCCTCAGGGCTCGTGGGACACACCGGGAAGGTATACGCGTTCGAGCCGAATCCTGAAACGGCCGCGATCCTGAGGGAGAACATCCGGATCAACGGCGCGGTAAACATCGAGGTCTCGGAGTATGCCATCGGGAAGAGCCCGGGAAAGGCCAGGATCTATGAGCGGTGGGACCTCAACCGGGGAAGCGCCACCCTTATCCGGCCTGATGTGGAGACCGGGAGCCACGAGGTGAGCGTCACCACCCTTTCTCAGTTCCTCAGGGATGAAAAGGCAGTCCGGCTGGTGAAGCTGGACATCGAGGGGTATGAGCCGGAGGCCCTGGAGGGAGCCATGGAGCTCCTTCAACGGGAGGATCCCCCCATGCTGATGGTGGAGTGCTCGGAGATTGCGGGGAACAGCTTCGCCGGCGGACCGCCGGCCATCTACGATCTCCTCGCCGGGCCGGGCCGCTACAGGATCTTCAGGGGAAGGGGCGGAAAAGGGCGGGTTTCAAAGCTGGTGGAGGTGAAAGGCGCGGGGGAGATGCCTTCCCATGACAACATCTACTGTTTCACCGGCGATCATATCCGGAGGATCCCGCCGGGAATGTTCAAATGATGGAAAACCTGATCTTCGGGGCAGCCGCGGTCCTGCAGTGCACTGCCGGAGCGATCCGTAAAACAGCGCGATCCGTGAAACAGCGCGATCCGTTCGGTCAGCCGATGGCCTCCTCGTAGAGCGCCCCGGCAAAATCCCAGTCCACCACGTTCCAGTAGGCCTCGATGTAACTCTTGCGCATGTTCTGGTACTTGAGGTAGTAGGCGTGTTCCCACACATCGATATTGAGCAGCGGGGTGCCCTGGACCTCGGCCACATCCATCAGCGGGTTGTCCTGGTTGGGGGTGGAGATCACCCGCAGCTCCCCCTCACGGTCCAGGATCAGCCACGCCCAGCCCGATCCGAAGTGGGCGGCGGCAGTGGCGGAGAAGAGCTCCCTGAACCTGGCAAAGGATGCGAAGGTCCCCTCGATGGCAGTGGCGATCTTGCCGGACGGCTCCCCGCCACCCCCGGGGGAGATGAATTTCCAGTAGAGGTTGTGGTTATAATATCCGCCCCCGTTGTTCCTCACCTCTGCCCCGTAGTCCGAAACCTGTGCGAAGATCTTGTAGATGTCGGTGGGATGGAGATTCTCGTGCTCCAGGGCCGTATTGAACTTCTGGGTGTACCCTGCATGGTGCTTCCCGTAGTGAAGTTCCATGGTCATCGTGTCGATATAGGGCTCCAGGGCATCAAAGGGATATCCCAGCTCCGGCTGGATGAACTTGCCGTCGCTGCCGATGGCCACCAGGGACGCGGTAGCGCCGTTGGCCGCCGGGCTGTTCATGCAGGAGGATGCAACCGAAGGGGCGATCACGGTTCCTGCTCCCAGGATCGCCGAGGTCTTCAGGAATTCTCTTTTATTCATCTGGCTGATTTGTTTGTTTCTGGTCCGGGCTGTTCATCTTTTCAATACTTAACGCCCCGGGCCGCATTTTGTTTATTTCGGCTTCTTGCCTGCAGGGTTGCTGGCGCGAACCTTCGCAGGTTTGTTTTCACGAACCTTCACCTCCGCAGGACTTGCAGGTTTGCTGGCGCGAACCTTCGGATCTTCTCCTTTAGGTTTGCTGGCGCGAACCTTCACAGGTTTGTTTTCACGAACCTTCACCTCCTGCGGAGGTGAAGGTTTGTCTTCGCGAACCTTCACCCCCTGCGCCGCCGGCGCAGGGGGTGAAGGTTTCATTACGGCGCCGCGGTTGGTCCTGCCGTCGATGCGT
>CAYXUD010000005.1:0-75449 GCA_964467775.1 uncultured Bacteroides sp.
GATCGGGACCGCCAAAGGGATCTACTCGATCTGGGTGCTCATGCAGAAAGAGACCATTGAAATGTTCGAAGGGTCATAACCGTCTCCCGTGTCATGGCTTTCCCTAGTACCTGGTCCGCTTGGTATAATGGGTGTGCAGCAGCTCATGTGATTTATGCCCCAGCGGCTCCCCCAGGAAATCCCTGTACAGGGCAATGATTTCGGGGTTTTCATGGGATTTCCTGTACTCCAGGGACATGTCCTCGGCATAGATGGCTTCGGCCCTTTTCCTGCGGATCTCCTCGTTGGTGGGGATGGGCTGTCCGCCGCCACCCAGGCAGCCGCCTGGGCAGGCCATGATTTCGATGAAATGAAGATCCAGTTCCCCGTTTTTCACACTGTTCATCAGCTGGCGTGCATTTACCAGGCCGTGAGCCATTGCGCATTTCAGTTCGACACCCTCCAGGAAATTCCACTCTTTCTTGCAGCCCTCTATCTTCACCGATGCCAGCCTGACGCCCTCCATGCCGCGGACCGGCAGGATATTCAGGTCCTTAAAAGGCACCTCTCTGCCGGTAACGATCTCGTAAGCGGTCCGCAGGGCTGCTTCCATGACACCGCCGGTAGCACCGAAAATAGCCCCTGCCCCGGAGGATATGCCCATGATGCTGTCATATTTGTCCTCCTTCAGCTTATTGAAATCCACCCCGGCCTGCCTGATCATCTTGGCAAGCTCCCTGGTGGTCAGTACGAAATCCACATCCTTGTACCCGCTGGAACGCATTTCCGGTCGGTTTGCTTCATATTTCTTGGCAGTGCATGGCATGATTGAAACACTTACCACGTCCCTGGGATCAAGGTTCCTCACCTGGGCAAAATAGGTTTTGGCTAGGGCCCCGAACATCTGCTGCGGGGATTTACAGGTGGATACGTTGGACAGGTATTCCGGGAATGTATGCTCAATGAACTTTATCCAGCCCGGTGAACAGGAGGTGGTCATGGGCAGGGCAACCGTTGGGTCTTTGTCCACCATCGCCTTTTTCAGCCTGGTCAGCAGTTCGTTCCCCTCTTCCATAATGGTCAGGTCAGCCGTGAAGTCGGTATCCAGCACCGAATCAAAGCCAAGGCGTTTCAGGGCTGCCACCATTTTCCCTGTCACCCTGCTGCCCGGCTCAAGACCGAGTTCCTCTCCCAGGCCAACCCTGACCGCAGGTGCCGTCTGTACCACGACATGTTTCTGAGGATCCAGGATAGCATCCCACACTTCATCCAGGTAGGTGCGCTCAACCAGTGCGCCTGTGGGGCATCGGTTGATGCATTGCCCGCAATTGGTACAGATCACCTCTGCCATGGAGAGCTCCTCGAAGGTGCTGATCTTCTGATGTTCCCCCTTATAAGCCACTGTCAGGGCATTTACACCCTGCAGCTGTTCACAGGTACGGACGCATCGCTGGCACCGGATACATTTGCTGTCATCCTTCTGGATGGAGGGAGAGAACCGGTCAATGGTGTACTCCTTCATGTTGGTCAGGTCCAGGAACAGGTGGTCCCCCACGCTGAACTCATTGGAAAGGTCCTGCAATTCACATTTCCCGTTCTTGTAACACTTGGTACAGTCGGCATTATGCTCGGAAAGCAGGAGTTCGATGATATGTTTTCGTGCTGAACGCACCTTCAGTGAATTTGTCAGAATCTGCATCCCTTCGCTGACCGGTGTGGCACAGGCTGCCAGCAGGGATTTCGCGCCCAGCTGTTCCACCACGCATACCCGGCAATTACCAGCGACACAAAGGTCATCGTGGTTGCAAAGGGTGGGTATCCTGAAATTCAGTTGTTTGGCAGCATCAAGAATGGTGGTCCCCTCGGGTACCTTCAAAATCATGCCGTTGATCGATAGACTAACCATGGTATTGAATATGATCTGATTTCCACTAGTAAATAATCTCTTCCCTGAAGTTCTCCACGATGGATCTGAAAGCATTGCCCACGGACTGGCCCAGGCCGCATTTGGCTGCCCTTTTCATGGTTATTGCCAGCTTGACCAGTTCATCCAGGTACCTGGCATTCTTTTCACCTCGTTTCACGGCCTCAATACCCTTCAGCAACTGCTGGCATCCCACACGGCAGGGCGTACACTGCCCGCATGATTCCTCGGTGAAAAAATCAAGATAGTTGTGAAGCACATGGTACATGGAGCGGGTGGAGTTGAACAGTTTCATGGAACCACCGGTAGGCACCCCTTCAAACCCGATGATGGTCTCGTTGAACCTTTTCCGGGGAACGCAGAAGCCGGAGGCACCACCGACCTGCACCGCCTTGGTATCGCCGTCGCCGAACTCCTCTACAAATTCACCGACCGACATTCCGAGTTCCAGTTCATAGATTCCCGCTTTCGGAGTATCGCCGGATACAGAGAAAACCTTTGAACCCCTTGAATCTTTAGTGCCAAGCTCCCGGAAATGGGCAGCTCCGTATTTCATGATCATCACTGTATAGACCAGGGTCTCCACATTGTTGATGGCGGTCGGTTTCCCGAACAACCCTACAGAGGTCGGATATGGAGGTTTGTTTCGCGGCTCTCCACGCTTTCCTTCGATGGACTCGAAAAGGGCACTCTCTTCACCGCAGATATAAGCCCCGCTGCCAAGCCGTATCTGGATCCTGAAATTGAGGTTGAACTCATCCATCATCTTGTGAAAAAGATCCAGGTGCTGGTTTAGTTTGGGAATAAGGAACTTGTATTCCCCCCTCAGGTAGAGATAACCGTATTTCGATCCTACAGCCCGTGCGGCTACAGCCATTCCGCAAAATACCTTGCCCGGGACCTGATCCAGGATCTCCCTGTCTTTAAAGGTGCCCGGTTCTCCTTCATCCGCATTGCAGACAATGTATTTCACGGTCTCTTTTTGCTGCGCCGCAAACCGCCATTTCAATCCGGTGGGAAATCCGGCACCACCCCTTCCCTTGAGATCAGAATCAAGCACTTCCTGGCAGATGGCATCCGGCTCCATCAGCATGATCTTTTCCATGATCTTCCCGCAATCGACCTTCTCGAATATCAGGTCGACCCGTTTTACATATTTCCCCTTCATATGCAGTTCATTTGCCATTATTTCCGAATATATTCACGCAGTATCTCCGTCACTTTTTCCGGGGTAAGCTCGGTATACGGAGTGTCGTTGATCAGCATGGCCGGTGCTTTATGGCACCACCCGATACAGTTGGTCTCCAAAAGGCTGAATTTCCTGTCAGAGCTCGTCTCCCCCACTTTTATCTTCAGGGTGTCCTCAATGGTGGTAAGAATATCATCCTTCCCCTTCATCGCACAGGAAATGGTTTTACAAATCCTGATGATATATTTTCCCCTCACCTCCGTATCCAGGAAGGTGTAGAACGTTGCTGTTCCAAATACATCGGCTGCTGAAATGTCCAGCTCCCTGGCTACATCGACCATATCCTGTTTTGAAAGGAACCGGTTCTGGATAACCAGATCCTGGAGTATGGGAATCAGGCTTTCACGTGTCCTGCCGTGCTTGTTGGCAAGTTCCTTAACCAATTCATTCTCAATAGTCATTTCCATAAGCCTTGAATATTATTGTATTGCATTGTATAATAAGAATTTATATACTTTGTTATTTCTTTCACAATTAAACACGTAAAAGTATAATTTTAGTGTGAACCATATAACAATAAATGTCATATTTTATCCACCCCTGACGAATACATATTCGTTCTAAATAAAAACAGCTCTCTTTTCGTTAATTATGAGCAAATTACAAAACACCTTTGTAAATAAGAAATGTGCTGTTGCACACAATTATCTGCGGCCAGGATCAGTTATAATGATAAAAAAACTAACATTATAGTTGTTTAACTAAATATTTAGTTTATATTTGTACCGGCACTTCTCATTCAATGCTGCAAGATGACAACCCTGACCAAGGCGGAAGAACAGGTAATGCAGATCCTCTGGGATACAAGAAGAGGGTTTGTCAAAGACCTGCTCCCCCGCTTCCCGGAACCAAAGCCTGCCTATAATACGGTATCGACCATTGTCAGGATCCTTGAGAAGAAAGGATTTGTGGACCATCTCAGTTTTGGAAAATCACACCAGTACTATCCGGTGGTCAGCCGGGAACAATACAGGGCGGAACGGTTCTCATACCTGATGAAAGACTATTTCAATAACTCGATCAAACAGGTACTCTCCCATTTCGGGAAATCCGGTTCACTGAACATAAAGGAGATGGATGAGATCATCCGGCTGATGGAGGAACTTAAACAAAAAGCCGATACCGATGAATAGTTTTTTCATATTCCTGATAAAACTGAACCTGGCAGTGCTCATTCTTTTTGCAGCCTACAGACTCTTTTTTGAAAGAGATAAGAACTTCGTGGTCAGGCGCATCTATTTGATGGGGAGCATGGTGCTGCCAATGATCCTTGCCCTTGTCCCTGAAACATTCCGAACCCCTGTAAGCAGGTTCGCGCCTCTCTCTTTCAACCTTGAAGAGATCACCATGACAGCCACAGGGACCTCCACGGGAACCTCCGGTTCCCCTCTGCCGGGCAATCCGCTGATCTATATCTACCTGTTGATGGTGGGGTTCGGGATCGTAAAACTGATCATACAGCTGTGGGGAATCTCAAGGGCTGTTATCCGGTCCGGAAGGCTGGAGGTGGAAGGCGCGACCCTTCTTCTGAATCCTTCGTTGCATGCAAGTTCTTTTTTCAATTATATTTTTATAGACCCTGATGCCATCAGGGGAGATACATTCGGCCATATCCTGGACCATGAAAAGATCCATAAGAGGGAGTGGCACTCCATAGACAGGATTCTGGGAGAACTTTTTGTGATTTTCAACTGGTTTAACCCGGCGGCCTGGCTGCTCCGGAAATCGGTGATCGAGAACCTTGAATACCTGGCAGATGCTGCTGTGGTTAAAAGGGGAGCCGATTCCGGAATATATCAGTTGTCCATATTGAATCAATATTTGGGCAGCGCTTCAATTGCCAATCAATTCAACAACCACATCAAAAAACGGATCAACATGCTGAACAAAGATTATAAACCGGGAAGCTCATGGAAGCTGGTCCTGATCTTTCCGTTTGTCTGCATCGCATTCATAGCCATTGCCTGCACCCATACTGAAAACAAGATCTACTATGAGGTGGATGAGATGCCCACCTTCCAAGGGGAAGACCCGGCGATGCCATTCAGAGAATATATCGCTGCAAATCTTGTCTACCCTGAAACAGCCAAGGATCATGGCGTTACTGGGAGGATTTATGTGAAATTTGTGGTCAGGAAAGACGGTACAGTTGAACTGCCAACACCTGAAGAGGTGGCTGCCACTGAAGGCATAGCCCTCGGTGAGGTGGTTGTGGTGGGCTACAGGCCCAACGACGAAACCATCCCTGCTGCCAGTGATGCGGATATTGATCTCCTGAAACAGGAGGCTGTCAGGGTCATTACCTCATCACCAGCATGGGGACCCGGAAAAGTGGATGGAAAACCGGTGGATGTGATGTTCACTTTTCCCATCAATTTTGTCCTGCAGTAGCAGGCAATCGTCCCTGGTGGCTGCCGCATATATTCCTGGATGCCGTTCCTTTTCATGAACTCAAACCATCTGAGCCTTGCAGCAGGAATGGTGATGCTCTTCAGTTACCATTCATCCTGCGCCCAGGAGAACCTTCTGGACCAATTCTATTCCGGGAACTTCAACCGTGTGATCCAGCTCTGCTCCGAATCCCTGGCAGATGGTGATACCACTTTTAACACATCCTGCCTGAAGGCATTGTCAGAAGCGGAGCTGGGGCTTACCGGTGATGCGATCCTGACGCTTCAGAAGGCACATCTTTTCCGTCCCGGGGATGCCAGAATCTTACGGATGCTTGCCGGGCAGTATTTCACGGCAGGTGATTACCTGAAAGCCCGGGATCTGTACGCCAGGCTGGTTTGGATGGACAGCACCGATGTCTCTTCATGGCTGAAGCTGGCGCAAATAGCATCATTCCGACAGCAATATGGCGAGGCCAGTGAGACACTCAGGAAGGTACTGCTCATTGATCCGCACAATCTGGAAAGCCTGATGATGATGGGTGAGATCCTCAACAAACGAGACGACCGCGGGGCATTGGCATACTTCGAGCATGCATACAGTCTTTACCCGGATAACCAAAAAGCTGCATATGCCTTAAGCAACTGGTATATTCAAAACAGGAAAGCAAGGGAAGCCATTCCCGTCTGTGAGCATATGCTTGATCTCGACTCTACCCATATTCTATTCCGTAAACTCACCGGATATGCCTATTACAAAGCGGGTGATCCACATCAGGCTATCTGCCATTTTGAATATGCTGCTGATGCTGGCGACTCTGCAGCATTTACTTTCAAATTCATGGGGATCAGCCGGTACCTGGCTGTCGATTATCAGGGGGCGATCGAATCACTTCTGATCGCCGCAGAGAAGGACAGCATGGATGCCGAAACACATTTCTTCCTGGGAGCCAGCATGGCCACTTCCCGGGATAAAAAAGGAGCCATGGACCACCTTCAGAAGGCGGTGGGACTGATGCAGCCAGATCCATCGGTAGTCTCCCGCATATATTCAGAACAGGGAAATATACAGCGGCTCATCGGGGATTACGAGAAAGCCTACTCCTTCTATAATATGGCCTGGGAAACTGACAACCATCATTTGATGGCCCTCTATTACATGGCCTCCATCCTGGATAACAGCCTCCATCGCTCCAAAGAGGCCCTGGTGGATTACCAGCGGTTCATAAACCAGCTGGATATGCAGCCTGAAACGGGGGAAAGTGACGGGCAGATTCCGACCATCCGTGCAATCGTTGAGGAGAGGATCATCTCACTCAGGGAGGAACTTTTCTTCCTTGACCGGCAATAGTTGTTTTGCAGCTGTGATGCAGCATCTTGTTTAATCCATAATTATTCGCAAATTTGCAGTATAAATCCGCTTTCGATGGAGATTCCTATTGTTCACCTCATTCAGGGGATGCTTGCTCCGGGCCTGATGATCTCTGCCTGCGGATTGCTGTTGCTGGGCATGAACAACAAGTACAGCCTGGTGGTAAACCGCATCAGGCTGCTCAATGAGGAGAAGCGAAAGCTCTTCCATAAGGATTCGATCGATGAGGAAGAAAGCAGCCGGCTGAGCAACATTGAATTACAGATCAGTCACCTGATAGGCCGTATCTCACTGGTGCGCAACGCCGTATTCAGTTACTCCATGGCTGTTGCCCTTTTCATTGTCAGCTCCGTGCTGATCGGAATTACCATCAATACAATCACGAGGGCATTCGACTGGCTGATCGTTGCATTTTTTTATGCCGGGATGTTCGCCGTCTTTGTTGGTATTATTTTCGCTGCCATCGAGGTCTGGAAAGGATACCGGATCGTCAAGATCGAGATATCGGAAGTGTACAAGCCAATCGGGTAATCTGCCTGTTCACTCAACGACCAGTTCCCTCACAGCAGTCTTGTTCCCTATGCTTGTTTTTACCAGGTACAATCCTTTCCGCCACCCCTCTACAGGCAGGGAGATGTGGTGTTCGGCAGGTGCCATTCCCGGTTTCTGCATGGTATGGACCAGCCGCCCGGATGTGTCATACACCTGGAGGCTGAAATCACTGGTCCGGTTCAGCAGAAACCTGATACCAGCCTCGGTTGACGCCGGGTTGGGGAAAAGGATCAGGTAGTCCAGCGGCTGCACACTTGCAGGGGCAATACCGGTCCCGGTATAAAGCGACCCTTTCAGGGCCCGGCCCTCAGGATATCTGTTCCCTTCCTGGTCCACCAGGTATGAAGCCACCCAGTCGGGCCGTTCCGGGGTTAGTTCGCCCTCACCCCAGAAATACTCCTCCCACTCCTGGTCTGTAAGCCGGTTAAAATTTGTCTGGAGCTCTGTGTAAAACGAGGAAACCGGACCTGCATAGGCCATATACTGACCAGGATTGCAGGCATTCTCGGCAAGAAAGATGCCCATGTTGATCTTC
Source organism: uncultured Bacteroides sp. (assembly GCA_964467775.1). Lineage (GTDB taxonomy): Bacteria > Bacteroidota > Bacteroidia > Bacteroidales. The sequence continues at coordinate 8,002 of CAYXUD010000005.1, forward strand.
CCATTGCCCACGTGCAGCACATTGCCTACGACCGGTCCCATATATTCGGTGGGCTGTGTATGCACATCTGCCACGGTATAGTCCCAGGTCAACCCTTTTTCCAGGTCAAAAAACAGGTCGGTATACCAGCCCGTGATGGAGGGGCCCGAGGCCATAAAATCGTTGATCATGGTCTTCAGGAACGTAATCTCCTCTTCGGAAAGCATTTGATGTTCAATCTCTTTCCGTGCAATATCCCCAAGCTTCTGCATGATCCCTGAATATTTATTGTAGTAATCCACGATCCGGTCCCTGCTCTCCACCTGCTGGTCTGAAAGGACGCGGGAGAAAAACGCAGAGGCCTTGTCAGCAAAAACAACCAGCATTTCATAGAGTTCCGGGTAGGGCTCCACATAGGTATAGGGGTAAGAACACGCTGTTCCGCCCGTGTAAGACTGTTTTCCATAAAGGATATTGTCATGTCTCAGCTGCGCCCACGATGTCAGCTGTGTGTTCAGCTTTTCGTGGTGCCAGGCTGTGGTCTGCATGAAATAGGGCAAACCGGAAGATGAATTCAGTGGGTTGAGCGTGCGAAGGGCTCCCAGCCATGTATTATAGAGTGATTGTTCCCAGAATTCATCATCATACGATTCGATCAGGTATTGCAGGCCTGCCATATTGGCCGCGTATTTATAGGTTTCAAGTTCGCTTTCAAGCAGGGCGAGGGCATCTTCGTTCCCCAGGGCGGCCATGGCATCCAGCGGGTCCGGAAGGGCCCTCCAGATCTTTTCATTTTCAAAAATGATCCGGTCAAACACCACCTCGCTGAATATATAGGAATCCAGCAGGAATTTCTGCCCCAGCATTTTATATGAAACCGGCAGGGCTCCCGGGTCCGTAGAAAAGGGATCCACGTAGAAAAAATTTGACATGATTTTCTGGCCGTAATCATCGGACGCATTCAGCTGCTCCATGAAAGCATTAAACTTTTCCCCGTCAAAAAGATCATCATTGGTTTCAAGCTCCCTGTCACTCAGCTCCTTCAGTTCGCCGGGGGTCATGTTATCATCAGGGCCCACCATGAAGGAGATGATCTCCTCATGGTTGGTCAGGTTCTCCAGCCTGCCGCATCCGTAAAGGACTTCGTTCAGCATCAGGGCCCCCAGCTGCATCCTTCTTAATTCTTCATTCGTCCAGTCAGGTTCCCACGGATTTTCCGGGGGTGCGGTCAGAAGAAAATCGATCCTGCCCAGCCACATCATGGCCCTGAAATAGTTTTCCAGGGTGATCACCCCGTCCTTCGTGTATATATCCTTATTGTAATGCCCCCTTGGAGTGAACTGGCTGAAATCAAGGTGCCTGAGCCTGTTTTCGGTAAACAGGGTCATGTCCGCTTCATCCTCAGCCTCCACAGCCTCCATTACCTGGTCAAATTTATCGCGGGTATCATACTGGGGACTATATTCCTCCCCCATGGCGAGCGACCGGGCTACCGAGATGTAGAGGTCCACGTCCTTCAGTATCTCAACAAACCGGCCATCCCCTGAATACTTTGAAACCACGGTGGGAAAATATTCATACATGGCCTGCAGGAGCGACTGCAGGTTGGGCTCGAGAAACTGCCATTCAATCGTTTGCAGGATGGCATCGTAGGAGTTATGAAGTGTGGAGAGGATAAAATCGGTGCTGAGGAACAGGGGAAGGTCCCGGTTGTATAATCCAATAAAAGCAGTGGGCCAGTCAAAATATTCAAGCCTCTCCGACACCATAAAGAAATTCTGTTTCAGAAGCTTCTGTTCATCATTGGTAAAACTGAAATGCATGTTCAGGGAATCATACCACGGAATGTCCGAAAGTTCAGCAGGGTACTGCCTGGACGAATAGTAGGTGGTTTTGGCAGGGTGATCATTCAGCAATGCCTCCCCTGTATAATTGATGTGTGACTCCTGGAATTGCAGATAGGCGTCCGGCGAGAAATCGCTCTGGGCGACAACCTTGAGCGAGAAGGCCATGATGAACGCAAGGAACGGTATGGTCATGCAATGCTTGTTCATGATGTTGGGATTTGGTGTAAAGTTACTGAACAGATGTTGATTACCATGAAAAAGATGCAGTTTATTATCAAATGGTTGCGCCATATCTATATTCCACAAAAAACTTTAATTTTGATGAGATCGCTGACGGATGAAAGAATTTCGCAAATATTACCGCATAAAAGGAACCCCCGGGGAGATCTATGCCGCACTGGTCAACCCTTTTTCCATTGCACTGTGGACTGGCAACGATGCTGTCATGGAGGAAGCAGAGGGAAGTGAATTTTCCCTTTTCGGAGGAGACATTACAGGCAAAAACATTCTCTTTGAAAAAGAGAGCAAGATCGTCCAGGAGTGGTATTTTGGGGAACAGGAAGAGAGCTCCATCGTAACGATCACCCTGCGGCCGGACAGGCACTTCACAAAGATCGAACTTCATCATTCGAACATCCCGGATGAGGCATTTGAAGATATGGCACATGGCTGGGATGCCTACTATTTTGGAGGATTGAAGGAGTTTTTTGAAATGTAGGTATGATGCAACCCAGAAAGCTCCTGCTGATCCTTTTCATGCCACTCCTTTTCACCGGGGTCATGGGCAGGGGGCTGGATGAGATCAAGCGAAGCGGAAAGATCTACATTGCGTTGACCGGTGATGACCTCAAGAACATCAATTATGACCTGGCCCGGGAATTTGCCCGTTACCTGAATGTGGAACTGATCGAGGTTAAGATAGACTGGGACGAGGCTTTCATGAAGGATGGGGTCATACCGGCAGGGCTGGAAACAGATCCCGCCATCAGTTATACCCCGGATGCGCTGAAGAAGGCCGATATCATCTGCTCCACTTTCACCATCAATGAATGGCGCAGGAAAATATTCGGGTTTGCCAAAACCCTGCAATCCGCCGAACTGTTAATGATCCACCGGGACAGCGTGATCCCTGCCGGTTTTGAAGGATTGTCGGGAAAAGAGATTGCTTTCGTGAGGGCCACTACATTCGAACAGCATCTTAAGGAGATCAACGCATCCACGGGGGCGGGGATCAGGCTGGTAACCACCGGATCCAGTATGGAAACCAAACAACTGCTTGAGGATGGAAAGGTTTACGGGATCGTGCTTGATGCCGATGAGGCGTTGAATTTCAATGCCAGCAGCGGGCAGCAGTACAAAATTGCATTCCCCATCAGCGACATCTCCGAAATGGCATGGGCCGTTGAGAAGAATAACCCTCTTATCCAGGAGGTTGAGAACTTCTTTGAGACCATAGCAAGCAACGGGGTACTTGACGAATTCTTCTACCGCAGGTTCGGGATCACCTATGCCTCCTACCTGGACAGGCTCACGAAGAACCTCCGGCTCGAAAGATACCACCGGGACCTTGATGAGATCATCTCTTCAAAGAAGATCGTGGTGGCCCTCAGGGACCGTAACTTCATCTACCGTGAGGGCGGCCAAAAACAGTTCATGCATGCACTGGCCGAAGAGTTTGCTGATTATCTCGGAGTGAACCTCGAGTTTGTGGTTACTCCCTATTTTGGAAGATACTGGGAAGCAGGGGACGGGAAGGTATACAGGGATTCAGCCTATACCCCTGACTGGTTCAACTATTTCGATCTGGCCTGTGAGGTCATAGCTCCTCTTGACTGGCGTGCCAACAAGGTGAACATGGTACCGGTCTATCCTTCGGCCTATACGGTTGTGGCAAAGAAAAACACAAAGATCACCTCCCTGGAGGACCTTCGCCGGCTGAGGGGCGTAACGGCGAAAGAGGCAATATATGAAGATATCCTCAGGGAAAACATCATTGATAACTATTACTATGAAAGGGTAAACAATTTTTTGCCCGATGTGGCTGCCGGAAAAGCGGACTACACGATCATCTACAATGCATTCTATGAATTATCGCCCTACCCCGAGCTGGAACCTAAAATGGAACTGGGACAGCTGGAGGTGAGCTGGGCCCTCAGAAAGGATCAGCCGGAGCTGGAAAGAGAGCTGAATCTTTTCATTGCCCGTTCACGCAAAAGCGGTTTGATCGGCACGCTCCTGAAAGCCCTCCGGGGAAACACCCTTCAGGCTCCGGAGGCATTCATGCACAGTTATTACGAAAGCTTCCAGACCGGCCAGATGCCCTATGTGAATTATGGGGCTGACGACGGGCTTCCGCAGGAGGATATCTTTTCGATTTTTCAGGACCGCAAGGGTTACCTCTGGTTCGGGACCAATTCCGGGGCTGTCAGGTACAACGGCCGGGAGATGGTCGTTTTCAACCATGAACAGGGATTGCCTGCCAATTCCGTGCGGAGCATCCAGCAGGATAGCAGCGGGATCATCTATTTTGCCACCACGAACGGGATCGCCAAATTCAACGGGGATACCGTAACCAGTATCCTGCTCGAGGGTACTTCCATCAGCCGGATCTTCATTGATTCCAGGGATCACAGGTGGTTTATGGGTGATGACGGGATCTTTTGCGAAACCCCTGAAGGTACCATTCATCACCTGAACAGTGAATTCTCCTTATTGCCGGCCACCATCTATCACGTGACCGAGGATCCTGATACCGGGCACCTTCTGATGGCAACCATCCTGGGAATATTCATGTACGATCCGGACAATGACCGGGTCACCCAGTTGAGCAATACGGACTGCTACTCCCTCTTCATTGATGCCAACGACAGTATCTGGATCTCCACCCGTGACGGGCTCTTCATTACCCATGTGACCGACCTGATGGAGAACAGGTTTGAAGCCGTGACCCGCAATCTGAACAAGCGGTTCCGCTTCCCCGTGAATATTATCTCTGATATCACCACCAACAAATTCGGTTCGGTATGGCTGGTGACCGATTCCAGGATCCTGCAGGTGATCAGTACGGACCAGGAACCCATTATCTATGAACAGGAAATCGGCATCAAGAACAACAAGATCCTCTCTTTCCTGGTCGACAGGGAAGATAACATCTGGATCGGGTTTTCGGGTGGACTCCAGCGGCTTACCAGCCGGAGGGGCCTGAGGAACTTCTACCCGGGAACCATCGACAGCTATATCTATTCCGTATTCGAGGATAACCAGGACCGCATATGGATCACTTCTGATAACGGGATCTTCCATTTCCGCAATGACCAGCTGGTTAATTTTACGCCGCAGACAGGTTCCTTCAGCACCAAATTCTGTGGCACCCTTCTTCCCAACAACAATATCGTGCTGGCAAGCAACGAGGGACTGTTCGAAGTGGGGAGCAGAACCCTGGAGATCGTCAGGCATACCAGGTTCAACCGGATCGCCCACAGTCCGGAAGGCGTATTTGTAACCAGCAAAGGTGCAATCTTTCTGCTCACAGGGATCAATGGAATCATCTACTATTTTCCCGGTTTTCACTCAGCGCCCATTCAATTAAAGAGCAGGTATACAGCAAATATCTTTAAGCTTATCGAACTGGACGGCAGGGTTATCGGTGGCAACAGTACGGGATTTGTCGCATTTAACGGAGAGGAATTTGAGCTGCTGGAAGGGGCACCGTGCAACATCTGGTCACTCCGGAAGGAGGAGGATATTGTCTGGGTGGGAACCGATTGCGGGATCGGACTGGTCCGCGATGGCCGCTTTGACCAGCTGGAGCTCTTCCCATTTGACCGGGAACTGGTGATCAAGTCGATCCTCCCGGCACGGAACAGGAATTACCTCTGGCTGGGAACCAACAAAGGATTCAGCTACTACAATACCAGCAACCATGAGTTCGATTTTACCATCAATGCAAAGGATGGGCTCAGCGGGGATGAGATCACCCCCGGGGGACTCTATATGGATCAGAACGATCTCTTATGGGTGGGGACCTATCACGGTATTTCCAACTTCAACATCAGGGCCAAATCGAACATTTCGTATACCCCCTTATGCTACATTGAAAAAATGTACCTCAACGATGATCTGATAAAAGTGAAGAACGGGCAGGTATTTTCGCACAACCAGAACAACTTTATTTTCGAAATATGTGCGCTCTCCTTTTCCGATGAAACATCGGTTGAATATGAGTATTACCTGAGGGGGACAGGGAACAAGTACTCCTCCTATCACCGGGGGAGTGAATACAGGGCTGACTACAACAACGTTCCCCCCGGAAAATATGAGTTCATTTACAAAGCCAAAGGGAAGAATAACATCTGGGGATATGCCGAAAAGTTTGAGTTTACCATCCGTAAGGCGTGGTACAACACCTGGATCTTCAGGATTACCCTGGTCCTGGTGTTCATGGTCGCGGCCTATCTCCTCTATATCATCCGTGTAAGTGCTATCAAGGAGCAGAGAAACAGGCTGGAAGAGCAGGTCAGGGAAAGGACTCATGAACTGGAGGTTGCCAATACGGAAATTGAAGCCCAGCGCGATTTTGCCCGATACCAGAGGGACCAGATCGCCCAGCAGCAAAAGTCCATTATGGCCAGTATTAAATATGCACAGACCATACAGAATTCTTTGCTTCCCGGCCCCCGCACGCTTCATAAACTGCTGCCTGAACACTTTATCCTGTTTAAACCCAGGGATATTGTCAGCGGGGATTTCTACTGGATCTATGAAGGCGCCGACCATTTATATGTGGCAGCAGCCGATTGCACTGGGCATGGTGTACCTGGTGCCTTCATGAGTATGCTGGGCATGGCCCTGATGAATGAAATCGTGAATAAACATCCCCGGATCGATCCGCATGAACTGCTGAATGAACTGCGGAGCCAGATCATTGAAACGCTGCACCAGAAAGGCGATCCGGGCGCCGCCAGGGATGGCATGGATATGGTGGTCTGTAAATACTGCCCCGACCGGGGCAAATTGCTTTTTGCCGGAGCAAATAATCCACTCTACCTGGTCAGGAATGGTGAGCTTACTGAATATAAAACAGACAGCATGCCTGTTTCCATTCACCTGGTCATGAAGCCATTTTCCGGGCAGGAGATCCTTTTACAGCCCGGCGACGCAGTCTACATATTCTCGGACGGCTATACAGACCAGTTTGGTGGTCCCGGCGGCAAGAAATTTAAATACCAGTCATTCAGGGAACTGCTTGCCGTCAATTCAGGAAAGGGGATGAAGGAGCTGGGAGTACTGCTGGATGAAACCTTCGAAAAATGGAAGGGGGACCTGGACCAGATCGATGATGTCGTGGTGGTTGGACTGAAATTCTGATCTCTCCTGTAACTTTCCGGTTCCCGCCGCCGTCCTACCACCGAATTCCAAAACAGAGAAATAATGAAAAGAGTGATTGTACTATTGATAGCATGTGCTGTAGTGTTGCCGGTCCATACCCAGGAACCTGCAGAAGAGCTTCCCGGTGTCCCTGAAGCGGCGCCCGCAACCGGCGAGCTTCCCGGGGTTGCCGAGCCATCCGATTCACTTCGGTCCGCGGAGATGCCGGCCATGGAAGAGATGCCGGCCATGGAAGAGATGCCGGCCATGGAGGAGATGCCGGCCATGGAGGAGATGCCGGCATATGGTGACACGGTGAAAGTCATGAAGCAGATCGAAGTGATCGAAGCGCCTGATCACACCAGGATTTCACTTGGTAAGAACGAGGTGATTATCATAGAGGAGAGTGGTGATACGGTGATTGTAGGCCTTGGATCGAAGGGCATCAGCATTGTGGAAGATGATAAGGGTGGTGCCGAGATCCATGTGTTTGATATGGTAAAAAAAGAGGAACCCTGCACCAATAACAACTCGAAGCGCAGGCTCAAGCCGCGCTATGCCGGGCTGGAAATAGGACTGAATAACTACCTGACGCCCGATTTCAGCATGGTCCTTCCCGCAGGGCAGGAGTTTATGGACCTGAATACCGGAAGGTCATGGAACTGGACCGTGAATGTGGTAGATTACGGTTTTGGATTCGGGACCGATAAGTTCGGGCTGGTAACCGGACTGGGATTCGAGTTCATCAATTACTATTTTGATGGTCAGAACAGCATTATGAAAGACACGGTTACCCGGGAAATCGTAAATTTTGTACCTGACTATGCCAGCAATATCACCAAATCCAAGATGAATATCGCCTACATCACAACGCCTCTTCTTCTGGAATGGCAAATACCTGCCGGAAAGAACCGGATCCATTTCTCTGCAGGGGTAATTGGCGGGCTGAAGCTCTGGTCATATACGAAAATAAAGTATAAGGAGAGCGGCAGCAAGCAGAAGGCAAAAAATAAAAGTGATTATAACCTCTCCCCTCTGCGGTGGGGTGTTACAGCGAGAGTCGGCTATAAAGATATAAACATATTTGCCAACTATTATATGACCCCGCTCTTCCAACCGGATCGAGGGCCGGAGCTCTACCCGTTCTCCATTGGGCTGGCATTTGTACCGAACTGATCCATCTTTCCCACTACCGTCAGACCGGCCGGTTCAGGGACCTTTCCCCACCGGCCGGTTTTTATGTTATCAGAACCGCTTCCCGAAAATATTAACTTTGCCGGTAAACCAATCCCTTCTGTTCGATGAGACTGCTCCTGATCAGCAACTCTACCAGAGCCGGAGAAGCCTACCTGGATTATCCAAAATACCATATCCGTGATTTCCTGGGCGGACAGTCCCTGGATTGCCTTTTTTTACCCTATGCCGGAGTTACCGTCAGTTTTGATGATTATGAGCTCAGGGTCCGGGAGCGTTTCTCAGAAGTGGGCCACAGCATCAGATCCATCCATCATGAAAGGGATCCGGTTGCAGCCATCCGGCAGGCAGAAGCCATTGTGGTGGGCGGCGGGAACACTTTCCAGCTGATCAGGATAATCCAGGATAACGGGCTCATTCAGCCTGTGCGGGAGAAAGTGCTGGCAGGCACTCCCTATGTAGGCTGGAGTGCCGGCAGCAATGTGGCCTGCCCCACCATCCGCACCACCAACGACATGCCGATCGTTGAACCGAAAGGCTTTTACGCTTTCGACCTGGTGCCCTTCCAGATCAATCCGCACTACACCGACAAGAATCCTCCCGGACATGCTGGTGAGACGAGGGAAGAGCGCATCATGGAGTACCTGGCAGCGAACCCGGAGGATACGGTGCTTGGGTTGAGGGAAGGCTGTATGTTCAGGGTGGAAGGCGGGACCATGAGCCTGATCGGGGAGGACCCCGTCAGGGTATTCCGCTACAATGAACCTCCGCAAGAGATTGATAACCGGTTTGACTTCAGCAAATTCCTGAGGTAGATATGGCACGGCGGATCAGAATCATATTTGAATACGCCCTTGCATTTGTGATGATCCTGCTGCTTCTGATGGCCATTGCAGGTGTCGTGGTGGTCAAGTTCTACGGGGATGACCTGCAGGAATATGTCATGCAGCAGGTCAACGACCATTTTGATGCAAAAATAGATGTGGAAGATGTCTCTGTGAAGGTTTTCCACAGGTTCCCCAGTACCTCCATTGTGCTTAAGAATATTACGGTCTGGTCAAGTCACAATTTTGACATGAGCGGTTTTGAGGGTACCGGAGCCGATACACTGCTTTCTGCGGAAACCATCAGCGTGAGCTTTAACCTGCCGGGAATGATCCGGAAGAGATACAACCTCCGCCAGCTCGAGATCAGCAACGGCTCTCTTTACCTGTTCACTGATTCAAAGGGTGAGGGCAACTATATGCTGCTGGGCAGAACGCAGAAGAGAAAAGGTGGCGAAAGGCTGGTTGATATAGCCCATTTAAGAATGAATGATTTTCATGTCCTGCTTGTCAACCAGGCCAAACAGCTGAAGTCGAACGGCCGGCTTGAACAGCTGGATCTCAACGGCAGGTTTTCCAATCGCAATACGGTGGTCAAAGGTTCTCTGAAAGGATCTCTTTATGAAATTTCCAACAAGGGGATCCTGTATGCTTCTGACCGCCGGATCAGTGCCAGGCTGAACCTGGATGTGAAGGACTCGGTCTATACCATCCAGGCGGGTCATCTGCAGATGGACAGGGTTATGGCAGATATGGACGGAAGGTTCCATAAACTTCCGGGCAAAGGTGTTGAGATGAATCTTATAGCAACGGCAAGGGATCTGGAGATCCATGAAGTGCTTGACCTGTTGCCCGGCGAACTCAGCAACTCTCTCAAAGAGATCCGTGGGAACGGGATCCTCCAGTTGTACACCAAGGTAACAGGAATGGCCAGTTCCACGATGACTCCCTGCATTGAAGCTGATTTTGAGACCTCCAATGCCAATCTTTACTGGGAACGTGTCCCCTTCACGTTAAAGAACCTTAATCTGAAAGGCTCCTATTCAAATGGCGGGGAATTCAACCCTGTGACCACATCGCTGAGGATCGAATCGATCAGTGCCGTGATCGGCCAGGACCACCTGTCAGGACGCGGGGAGATATATAACTTTTATGATCCCGTTTTTTCCTTCGGGCTCAAAGGAGATATTCACCCGGAACAGTGGATCATGTGGTATGACGCCATTCCGCTGGAACAGATGACCGGCACGGTGATCTCCGATATAAAGGTCTCGGGGTCCTATGACCGTCTCAAACCACGGGGGAACAGATTTGTTGCCCTTGATCTCTCCGGAGGCGTCTCTCTTGAAGAGGTTGCGGTCCGGATCACCAAGGGGGGGATTCCCTTCGAAGGCCTGAATGGCTCTGTGACCATTGACAATGATTTCTGGGAGCCCTCCTTCCGCGGGACTTTCGGGGAGAGTGATTTTTCGATTTCAGGAAAGGGATTGCATCTGCTCTCAGCCATCATCCATGGAGACGAAAGGGTGGTGGCTTCGGCCTCATTCCGTTCCGGCCATCTTGACCTGCAGCAGTTGCTTGATCAGCTACCCCGTCATGACCCGGGTGAGGGTGTCTCCTTTAAATTTCCGGCGAATCTTGACCTGAGGCTCTCTTTTGCCATCAACGATTTCGTAAAAGACCGTTTAAAGGCCAGCAACGTCAGGGGAGTGGCATTTTACGAGGCCCCTTTCTTCCATGTGGACTCCCTGATCATGCAGACCATGGAAGGCACCCTTCACGGTTCTTTCAGGATGGTCCAGGATAACAGGGGGAATCTCTATTCCAGTGTTGATGCCAGTCTTTACAACCTGGATATCAGCCAGTTGTTTTATGCTTTTAATAATTTCGGGCAGCAACAGCTAACCCATGAGCACCTGAAAGGAACCATTTCCGGCACGACAGTATTCTCGGCCGAATTTGATTCCACCTTCTCTATCCGTCCCGGAACGATCCTGAGCGAGAACGAAATTACCATCCGGGACGGAGAGCTGAACAGCTTCTCTCCCATCATGGCCCTCTCCCGGTTCATCGAGGTGGATGAGCTGCAGAACATCAGGTTTGAAACACTGAAGAATACCATTCTGATCAGGGACAACCAGGTGGTCATTCCGGTGATGGACATCCAGTCCAATGCCATTGATCTTTCCGCTTCAGGTACCCATGATTTCAATAATCTGTATGACTACAGGCTGCAACTGAAATTGTCAGAACTGCTTTACAGCAAGGCCAGGGGATCAGGGCGCAACGAATTTGAAATGGCCGCAGATGAGTCGGATACCAGGACCCTCTTCCTGAAGGTTTACAACAACGGCAACGGGCCGGCCGTTGAAATGGACCGCGAAAAGACAGCAAAAAAGATACGTGACGACCTGAAGAATGAGAAATCGGAACTCAAGGCGATTTTGAATGAGGAACTGGGACTTTTCAAACCAGCTGACGGAGTGATGGAACAGAAAAGCAGGAAGGAGGAGAACGGGGATAAGTTCAGGTTCGAGTTTTTGGATGAACCGGATACCACGCTATTACGTTTCGATAACAGGGAGAGGAGAAGGTGGAGGAAGAATCCGCCAAAACCGGATAGCATGAAGAATAAACCTGCAAAGGAATTCGTTATTGATGAGTAACTCATAAACCTGCATCTCTTGGACATTTACAGGAAGAAACAACGATGGAAACTGATCCTGTTCCTGGCGGCCGTCCTCATCGGGGTGGGGTCGCTCTGGTATACAAACAGGCTGGTTAACCAGATCGAGATCACGGAAAGGCAGAAGATGGAGCTTTGGGCCGAAGCGGTCCGGATCATGAACCTGGCCGACTTTGAGACCGATCTGGCATTTCCCTTTTCAGTGATCGAGAGCAATACACATATCCCCGTGATCCTTACCGATTCGGATGGGAATATTCTGAATTATAAGAACCTGGATACCCTGAAGGTAAAGGATCCATCCTATTTACAGCGGCAGTTGGAACACGCCAGGCTGGAGAACGACTCACTTGTGATCAACCTGGGTGCGGATGACAAACAGTACCTCCATTACAGGGATTCCATCCTGCTCCGGAAGCTGATCTTCTTTCCATATGTCCAGCTGGGGGTCATCATCCTCTTTATTCTTGTTTCATACATTGCATTCAGCATCTCCCGAAAGGCTGAACAGAATGAGGTCTGGACCGGCATGTCGAAAGAGACGGCTCACCAGCTGGGAACTCCCATCTCTTCCCTGATGGGGTGGATGGAGCTCCTGAAACAGTCACCATTGGATCCGGAGACAGTTGCTGAGATGCAAAAGGATGCCTCCCGGCTGGAGAAGATCACTGACCGGTTTTCCAAGATCGGATCAAAACCCACCCTTAAGGAAACTGACCTCAACCGGATCCTGGCCGACAGTCTCGATTATATCAGGAACAGGGGCTCACAGAACATCGAATACCTCCTGGATGTACCTGAAAGGCCCATCCGGGCCATGATCAACGATACCCTGTTTGAATGGGTAATCGAAAACCTTTGCAAGAATGCCATCGATGCCATTCAGGACAAGGGCAGGGTGATCCTGCATGCAGTTGAAACGGGGAATAATGTGATCATCGATGTGGAGGATTCCGGCAAGGGAATTGCGAAATCAAGGTACAAAACCATCTTCAAGCCGGGTTACACAACAAAAAAACGGGGATGGGGACTGGGATTATCCCTTTCAAAAAGGATAATCGAATCTTACCACAACGGGAAGATATTTGTGCTTTCTTCTGATCCAGGTGATTCAACCGTAGTGCGCATTATCCTGAAAAAATAGAAAATCCGTCCCTGCCCCGGCCTATGACCTGGGCACCAGTTTGAAAACTTTATCGGAACGCCTGACCGCCTGTTCCACGGGAAAAGAGCATCTTTCGCCTTTACGGGCAGTTTCCACCACCCTTTCATGGACCCTCAGTTCAACAATGGCTGTTTCAATAACACCCGTGGTGGGCCCGATGATCAGGATCCTGTCACCCCTCTTCAGCTCCCCGGTCTCGATGGCCACCTCTGCCACACCTATCCGGTCAAAATAGTTGGTGCCCTTGCCAATGTAAATCTTCCTGTGGGTGGCTTTCGATCCGTACACTTCACTCCATTCCCCGAGTCTCCGGCCCAGGTAATAGCCATCCCAGAATCCCCTGTTGAACACGGAGCTCAGACGCGCATCCCACTCCCGGATCTTCTTTCTGTTAAAGGTCCCCTCCACACAGGCGTGAATGGCTTCGTTGTAACAGGAGGTCACGGTTTTCACATATTCAGCCGATCTGGCCCTTCCTTCAATCTTCAGGATGCTCACCCCCGCATCCAGGACCTTATTGAGAAAGTGTATTGTTTTCAAATCCTTGGGTGACATAATGTATTCATTTTCAATATCCAGCTCCACCTCCCTCTCCTTGTCTGTCACCAAATACCCCCTGCGGCAAACCTGGAAACACTCTCCCCTGTTGGCCGAATGGTTGTGTTCATGAAGGCTCAGGTAACATTTTCCTGAGATGGCCATGCAGAGTGCCCCGTGTACAAACATTTCGATACGGAACGGTTCGCCGGATGCACCCTTGATCTCTTCCCGGGCGATGCTTTCAGCAATCTCTCTGACCTGCTCCAGGTCAAGTTCCCTGGCAAGCACCGCCGCATCTGCCAATTTCGAATAGAATCTCAATGCTTCTATATTACTGATATTCAGCTGGGTAGAAAGATGAACCCTGACGCCTGCGCTGTTGCAATAATGCAGCACCGATGGATCCGAAGCAATGATGGCAGTAACCCCCTGTGCTGCGGCAAGATCTATAATATCCCTCATGTGGATCAACTCGTGGTCGAAGACAACCGTATTCAGGGTAAGATAGCTCTTCATGCCATGGTTCTGAGACTCGGAAACGATCCGGGGAAGATCCTCGGCAGTGAAATTTGCCGAGGAACGGGCACGCATATTCAGCTGTTCTATGCCAAAATATATCGCATCTGCACCACCCTGGGCTGCTGCGGTCAGGGATTCGAAGCTTCCTGCCGGTGCCAGCAGCTCGTATTCATCTCTTTTTTTCATATACGGACTTCAGTAACAGCCCGGCGTTATGGACGGGGTCAATCTGGTCAGAATCAATCACCTGGTATTCCTTATGGTTCTTTTCCAGGGAGAACATGTAAGCCTTGTCATAGTACTGGAGCGTGATCATGGCCGTAAGATAGTGATCGGCCCTTTCAACAGCGGCAAGTGCCTCCACAGTCCGGTCTCCCCCCAGTTTTTTTGATATCTTCCGGATACAGGCCTTCAGCTCTTCTATGCTGTATCCGGCATAATGTTTTACCAGGTGGCGGGCCCTCAATTCCCTCGAAATATCGAGAAACAGGATCCTGCTGTTTTTCATTTCAAGGTAAACCTCGCCTGGAATGACACATTTACCCACATTCCTGCTTTCATCCTCGAGCCAGATATACCTGGTTCTGTCCAGTTCGGAAAGCCTCCGGCTCAGGTCGTTTTCGAATTGTTCCGTGGTGGGCTGCGCAGACTCCCCCAGTGCACCGAATGCCGAGCCCTTGTGGTGGGCCAGGCCCTCCAGGTCCACCACCTGTTCCCCCACCTCTTCAAGCCGGTGCAGGATATCTGTTTTTCCGCTCCCTGTCCGTCCTCCCACTACCTTCAATTTCATGGGGAGGCCAAATGTGCTCTGTACATGCCTGCGGTAGGATTTGTATCCACCCTCAAGAACAGAACAGGTTATCCCCACGGTTTCGAAAAGCCAGACCATGCTCTTGCTTCGCATTCCTCCCCTCCAGCAGTGGACAAGCAATGATCTTCCCTTTCCTGCAGCTTTCTCACCCTCCCTGGCCAGGTCCACCAGCTTCCTGCCTGCAAATGCAAGTCCTTTATGCATGGCCGCCTCCCTGTTAACCTGTTTATAGGTGGTCCCGACCTCTTTTCTTTCCTGGTCGCTGAAAAGAGGGATGTTGAGTGCACCGGGGATATGCCCCTGGCTGAACTCAGAGGGGGAACGGACATCAATCACCGGACAGGTGGCTGAAAGTCTGAGAAACTGCTCTATTGGTAAGGATTCAGCCATACCCGCTGATGATTGCTTCTACCTTTCCAGGAAATTGTCCAGGAGCGACCGGCTCTCCTTGCGCACATTCTTACCGTATGGCGAGATGGCCTGTATCAACTTTCGGATGGGCATGGACTGCAACCACACTGTGCCGGTTCCGCGGAGCGTTGCCAGAAAGATGCCCTCTCCGCCGAAAACCATCGATCGAAGGCTTCCGGCTGTTTCAATGTTGAAATCGATCTCCGGTGTATATCCCACTATGCATCCCGTGTCGATCTTAAGGGTCTCGTTATTGAGCCTCCGCTCGATCACCGTACCCCCTGCATGTATGAATACTTTTCCGTCCCCTTCCAGCTTCTCCAGGATGAACCCTTCACCGCCGACCAGCCCGCTTCCGATCCTCCTGTTCAGGGTGATGCTGATCCTGGTCCCTTTGGCAGCGCAGAGAAATCCATCCTTCTGAACAATGATGGATCCGCCCAGGAGCATGAGGTCCACAGGCACTATTTTCCCGGGATAGGGTGCAGCAAAAGCCACCCTCTGTTTTCCTGTTTCCTGGTTGGTAAAATGGGTCACAAACAGGGATTCGCCCGTCAGGACCCTCGTGCCCGCTGATAGAAGTTTGCCCATCAGGCCCTGGTTGGGGTCTGAACCATCACCCATTTTCGTCTCAAAACGGATCCCGTTATCCATATACATCATGGATCCCGCTTCAGCGATGACCGTTTCCATGGGGTCAAGCGCAATCTCTACAAGCTGGATATCATCACCGATGATCCTGTACTCCAAATCATGTGAACGCATCATGTCAAATGGATGTTGAAAACAGTTTGATCAGAAGTTGTTTAATGCTCTCCACCCGGGCGGGCTTCATTACGTACTCATTCATTCCGGACCTGAAAGCCGCTGCCCTGGTCTCATCATCCTCATCGGCTGACATGGCAATGATGGGAATGGAATGGCCTGATTTGCGGATCTGCTCCGCAGCCTGGTATCCATCCATCTCCGGCATCAGGAGATCCATGAAGATCACGTCATATTCCCCTTTGCTCAGCAACTGCACAGCCTCTTTTCCGTTCTTCGCTATATCGATCTCGTACCCGATGTTCTTGAAAATGGACTGGGCAACCTTCTGATTGATCAGGTTATCTTCAGCCAGCAGGATGGAAAGTTCGTCGGGTAATGCATTGAGCATAGGCTTCAGGCTTTTATGGTCCTCAATCCCGGGAAAGTTTTCGGACAGAATATCGAACACCTCCTTGGTCTCAAATGGCTCAATGAGATAATAATCGATCCCCAGCTTCCGGCAGGTCTTGTAATTGCCCGATTTGTCATTCGAACTCACCAGGACAATGGGGTAGTGACCTGTCAGCTTCCTGTTCTGCATCTCCTGGGCCAGGGCGAATCCATCCAGCTGGTTCTTGTCCACAAGCACTACCAGCTGGTAGTTCTCCTTTTTCACCTGCAAGTGGTGGATAACGCTGTCCACCGTGCTGTCCTGGTAGATTTTCGTAACCACATTCAGCCCGAAATTCTGCAGCATCCTGGCCATGTTATTCCTGGACGGGTCCGATTCCTTGGTCAGGATCAGAGCGTTGATCTCATTCAGCCTGGTTATCTGGTCAAAATTGAAGGTTTTGGGTATCTTTTCGTTGGAAAAAGCCTCAATGGTAAAACTGAACTTCGAACCCGGAAATTCTGAATTGGCGCTGATGGTGGAAGGACTTTCAACCCAGATTTCACCATGCATCAGTTCCACCAGTTGCTTGGCAATGGCCGTGCCCAGTCCCGTTCCTCCAAATTTGCGGGTTACAGAGCCCCGGGCCTGTGTATAACTCCCGAAGATCTCCTTGATCCGGTCCCCGGGGATCCCGATGCCGGTATCCTCCACGGTAAAGAGGATATTCACCTGGTTTTTATACGATTCCATCAGTGTGGCTCCAATCACTATTTTCCCTTTCTCCGTGAATTTGATCGCATTGCTCACCAGGTTTGAAATAACCTGTCTCAGCCTGAACGGATCCCCGATCAGCTTGTTCGGTACATCAGGTCTCTGATCAATCTCAAGTTGGAGTCCCTTCTCTACGGCCAGGGAGGTGAACAGGTCACCCACCAGATGCAGTTCATCCGAAAGCACAAACGGAATCTCTTCCAGCATCATGCGTCCGGCTTCGATTTTCGAAAAATCCAGGATATCATTGATGATATTCATCAGCAGCTCGGCCGAACGCTTGATCACCTCGATCTTTCCTTTCAGCTCTTTGGTCGTTTTCTGTTCAAGCAGGTTGTTCACCATCCCCAGGATACCATTCATGGGGGTCCTGATTTCATGACTCATGGCAGCGAGGAAATCAGATTTCGCTTTGTTGGCAGCCACCTCTCCTTTCCTCGATTTTTCAAGGGGGGAGACATCGATCAGGGCGACCAGTTTCAGTTCCTCCCCTCCGATGCTGGTCACCTTCTCGGTCCGGTAAATGACAGTTTCAATGCCGTCTTTCTCATAGTAAAGGTAATGAGAATCATCAAGGAAAGGGCTCGGACCATCACTGAGAAGGTACTTGTTGGAAATCAGGAACTGCTTGTTGAAGTCTTTCCCCACCAGATTTTCTGACTTTCCGAGGAAAAGCATTTTTTGCGCTGCGCTGTTGATGTTCCTGATGATATTCATTTCATCGATGATCATGATCCCTACAGGATAGTGTTCGATGATCTGCCTGAAAACGATTTCAGAAAGTTTCAGCCTCTTCTCCTTCCTTCTCTGCCGGCCTAGTGTAACCAGTAAGAAGATCACCAAAGCGGTGACCAAAACCTGGGAGAAGATCGCCACCTGGAGGTTCCGTTGCAGGAAAAAATCGAAGAACTGGTTCTTGCTCACCGAGAACATGATGCCTATCTTCTTGGAATAGATGCTGAGGGGATAAAATGCGGTATACACCTTCTGCCTGGAACCGTCCTTCTCCCGGAACTGATGTTCAACGATCCCGATGACCTCTTGCTCCACACTGTCAGCCAGTTCACTTAAATAATCGATTTCAGTGGAATCGGAATCGAAATTGTGCAGGATGATGTTCCCGTCTGCATCAAGGATCCATTGCCACTGAACGGTATTCCCAATCGGGTAAAGATTGAAAATCTCGTTTGCAAATCTCTCGATATCAACTTCCACCATCACATTCCCGTTGACCACATCCTGCCCGAAATAGGGATAATAATATTTCAGGATACTTCCCTGCTGCTCGACCCTGTCCCGGGGATAGAGCCTTGTCTGGGTTTTTCTTGGAAAACTGTCCACCACAAACCGGTCCGATTTCCCGAACTTATCCTCTGTATCGAGGTAGAGTGCATAAAAATTTTTCTTGTTATCATACACCGAAATGTTGGTGATCAGGTCCCTGTATTTGGTATAGAATAACCGGAGACTCTGGGTGGCTTCCCTGAACATCGCCGGGTCACCGAAGATCTCGGAATATTTATGCATGTTCAGCTCCTGGTTGATATCGCTGGAGAACTGGAGCAGGGTGTTCTCCATATACTCCCCGCAAAGCTGGGATTGCTGCAGAAGCGTTTCATTGAGGAAATTCACATAACGCTTGTTGATGCTGATTATGGTGATCCCGTTCAATGCCAGAATGATGAAGAGGATCACACCCGATATGACATTGCTTCTGATCATGAACCGCCCGGATTGTCAGTATATAAACTTATAAACTATTTTCGACTTGCCTGAATAAAGTTATCTATATTTTCCCCCCTCTTCTTCCATCATCATCACATAGTTCAGATACCTCGATTCACTGATCCCTCCCGAGCTGACCTGTTGCTTCACCATGCATCCGGGTTCATTCATATGCATGCAGTTATGGTATTTGCATTTCATACTGGCCCGGAAGATCTCGGGGAAAAAATGAAAAAGCTCCGATTTATCAATATCTATGGTACCGAACCCCCGGATCCCGGGGGTGTCTATGATCCTGATCCCTGATTCCAGTTCAAACATCTCTGCAAAAGTGGTGGTATGGATGCCTGTTTGATGATATGTCGAAATATCTCCGGTCTTCAGCCTGAAGGCAGGATCGAGCACATTGATCAGTGTGGATTTCCCGACCCCTGAATTTCCCGCGATCACATTGATCTTTCCCTTCATTTCATCCCTGACCTCGTTCAATCCTTCTTTTGTCTGCAGTGATAATCTCATGCAACGGTATCCAATGGCAGTATAAACCTTCCACAGTTCCTCCATCTCAATGGTCTCCGTTTTGCCATACAGGTCTGTCTTGTTAAAAAGTATGATCACGGGTATCCGGTAGGCTTCAGCAGAAACAAGGAAACGGTCGATAAAAGCGGTCAGGGTTCTTGGCAATACCATGCTGATCATAAGCCAGGCCAGATCCACATTGCACGCCAGAAGCTGGTACTCTTTAGAAAGGTTGGAGGATCTCCGGATGATATAATTGGTGCGTTCCCGGATCGTGGTAATGATCCCGGTGGTGCCATCTCCTGATCTTTTGAACCTGACGCGGTCCCCAACGGCAACCGGGTTGGTTGCCCTGATCCCGCTGGTCCTGAATTTTCCCCTGATGTTGCATTGCACAACCCGGTTGTCAGGCAATTTTACGCTGAACCAGCTGCCGGTGGATTTTATAACGGTTCCCTCTTCCAAAGCCCCTTTTCCCCAAAAATAGGTAAAAATGAACCGGCTTCGGGATTTGCCTTCTAAACTTATTTAAAAAGAGTACCTTAAAAGAGGGTACCGCCCCGGGAGGAGGCGGTTCCGGCAAATAATCCTGTTTTCAGTAAAAACGCTGGCTGAACCTGTTAAAACCAGCCGAACTTAAAGCTGAGGAACCCTCCCGGAGATGACAGGTCTGATGACTTGTAACCCGGCGCATCGGTATCAGAAGGATCCTTCAGATCCACAAGGGTATACAGGCTATAGGTGGCACCCGCCCCGATCCTGAAATAGCGGGTCAGGTTCAGCTCCACCTCCAGGGTCGGGACAATGATGAAGAAGTTGTCCCCGTCATACTGGCCATAATCATCCTTGATCCCCAGTTCACCCCAGCCGATAAGGCTTGAGATGCAGATATGGACGGGATGGGTCCCGAAGAGTGAATATCCCAGCCAGAAACCGCCATGGCTGACACTGAGATGGTGATTTGTCTGAGCACCGGGATATTTATCCTCATCAACCCTGATATTGTTTGTCAATCCGAGCCCATACCCGCCGATAAAGAAGTCATTGAACAGGATGGCCCCTCCGCCGCCCATCAGGTGTGCAAATTCTCCATCAACAGCGGTGAACTGCATGACAGGACCTCCCATTCCGGAAATCCTGACCTGATCGAAGTTAACGAGGGTCTTATACTCCCTTTCCTGTGAATATAGGGTAACTGCAACGGCCAGGATCAGCCCAGTGATAGTTGCTTTTTTCATGACTTTGGAGTTTGATTTACCATAAAGACAACTTCACGGGCATGGGGTTGCATCTCAAGAGGATTATTCGGGATTATTGATCGGGGCAGCAAAAGAGAGCCAGCCCGATTGAAACCTGAACCCGGTGGCATTCCCCTTCCCGTCCCTGGATACATTGAGTGTCAGATCAGATCCGGTCAGGCGGTTAATCCCGTTGATCCCGGCACTGGCCATGGTCAGCAGGGAGAGGTCTTTTTCCCGGGCGAATTCCCTGGCTGCCTGACTGAGTTCCATGTCCGCATACCGGGCCGGGTTCCGACCCGGGTACAGGGTAGTATAAGCGGGGAGATCAAGTGGAAGGATCCTGTCACAGGCAACACTTTCAGGGGACCGCAGGCAGCTTCTTTCCCATACGGCCTGTCTGATGGGAGCGGGTTGTACCTTCCGGTCCATCACCTCCTGATTGATGGAATTATCCGCTATTTGCACGGCATCCCGGATATTGACCTCTCCTGTGAGCACGGGGGGGGGCTGATCTCTCCTGACGGAATGGATGACCGGTTCATCTGCAGGGCCCGGTTTTTCATTTCCTGAAGGGGAGTAACCTTGATCCGCTTCCACTTCCCTGGCAGCCCGGGATGCTTCCGCAGCCACCTGTCCGGAGGAGCTCTTTTCCAGCTGGTCCGGATCAGCTGTGCCCGGCCCGGTCCTCAGCAGGGTGAGAATAAGTGCCATCGCGGCTGCGGCTGAGATCGTTCCTGCCCAGATCACCAGGTTAAACCGCTTCCGGCCCCTCTTCAGCTTTTCCTTTCCCGTGAATGCAACATGTTCTATGGGAAGCCTCATCTGCTGCCACCCGATCCACTCCTGATATCTCTTTTCATCCTTTTCAATCAAATGATCATGCTCTTCCACCTGGCCGGGTGTCAGGTCACCTTCCATCCTTGCAATGGAGAACATGTCGAAACTGGTCCCTGTCAATACCGATCCGGGATGCGGCAACTCCTTCTTAAGAGCGTCCTTCAGCGGAAATGAAACCGTTTCTGATTCGAGGATCAAGTGCCGGATTTCCTCCATTCCTTCAGCACATCCGGGATTCAGCAACAGAAAATCACGAACCCGCCGGGCATCTTCAGCATTCAGCCTCCCTTCGATCAGGTCGAGCAGATAAGCTTCGAAGTTATTTCTGTTGATATCCATATTTAGATCACCTGTTCCATACTGCCGATGTAGTTCTTCAGATAGACCCTGGCCCTGTATATATATACTTTTACCTGCGTTTCCGTTAATCCTGTAATGTCTGAGATCTCCCCGTAGGAATAGCCTTCATAATCCCTGAGCATTACCACTGCTCTCTGATCTTCAGGCAGGTTCCGCACTGCCCTTTCCAGGACCTCCCCCAGATCGGAGTATTGCCCGGAATGGAAGGGTTCCTCTGCGCCATCCGGATGAATCCCCCTGTATCTCTTCTCTTTCCTGATATAGTCGATCATGGTGTGGTATGCCGTAGTGAAAAGATAGGTTTTCACTTTCAGCGCTGAAACATCCTCAAGCCGTACCCAAAGTTTTTCAAAGGTTTCCTGGACAATATCGGATGACATGTGTTTATCTTTCAGGTTTTTGAGAACAAACCTGTAAAGGTTGTCCGCACAGGCATCCACTGCCATGTTGTACTCGCCTACCGTCATGAAAACCTTGATAATTCCCGCCTGTAGGACGGGAGTGTGCTTTGAAAGTTACAATGGCTTGAAAAAAAATGCAAAAAAACTTGACTTTTCAATTTTAATATATTTTCTTTGACTAAACGTTCAGTCATTAAATAACAATGTCACCACGTACACAGGCACAGTTCACCGAGATGCGTGAAACAAGGCGCCTTCAGATCATGGAAGCCGCCCTGGAACTTTTTGCCACCGATGGTTACGGACATTGCACCATCTCCCGGCTGGCTGCCCATGCGGGCATTTCAAAGGGATTGATGTACAACTATTTTCCCAGCAAAGAGGCGTTGCTTGCTGCCATTATCGAACACGGGCTGAATGAGATCATGAACCTCTTTGATCCCGACCACGACGGGGTCCTGAAATCGGATGAGCTGGTCTCCTTCATCAGGAGGGTATTTGCAGCCATGCGTGAGCACCAGGAATTCTGGATCATGTTCATCAGCGTGATCATGCAGCCCAAGGTCAAGGAGCATTTGAAGGACAAACCCATCATCCGTTACCTCGACCAGTTTATCTCCATGCTGATGGAATACTTTGAGAAAAAGGGATTTGAAGACCCCTACCTGGAAATAGTCACCCTGTCAGCACTGATTGAAGGATTCGGGGTGCTGTTGATCTACGCTTATCCAACCCTTCAGTTCCCTGCAGAGCTGATGGTCAAATTCGAGAACAGGATCATAGATATGTATAAATAAACAAGGTTTACAAGAAAAGTATGATGAAAGCGAAACTCATGGTGCTCACCGCACTGGCCCTGTTTCCCTTCCTGGTTCAGGGGCAGGAACTGACTGCAAAAGAGATCATCCAAAAAGCCGACGAAAGGTTTAACGGTGAAAAAACCAGCATCAGCCGTATGGCCATGACCATTGTCAGGCCCACCTGGGAACGGACGGTTGAATTCAAGAGCTGGACAAGCGGAAGGGACTTTGCCCTCACGCTGATCACTGCCCCGGCCAGGGACCAGGGCCAGACCTTCCTGAAGCGGGCCAATGAAATGTGGAACTGGAACCCTACCATCAGCCGGTTGATCAAGCTTCCCCCCTCCATGATGTCACAGGGCTGGATGGGGTCCGATTATACCAACGACGATATTCTCAGGGAGTCTTCCGTGGTCAATGACTACACCCATGAGATCACGGGAGAGGAGATGGTGGACGGGCGGCTCTGTTACAGGATCAGGATGGTAGCCAGGGAAGATGCAGCAGTGATCTGGGGACACCAGGTACGATGGATCGACAAAAAGGACTTCATTTTCATGAAATCCGAGCTGTATGACGAAGACGGGTATCTGGTCCGGACCGAGACCGGTAAGGAGATCAGGAACATGGATGGCCGGCTGATCCCTACCCTGATCGAACTGATCCCTGCTGAAGAGGAGGGCCACATGACCATCCTTGAAATCAAGGAGATCAAATTCAACGAACCTATAAACGATACCTTTTTTTCCCAGCAGAACATGAAACGGGTCCGTTGAGTTGAATGCTTTAAAGAGATGAATTATGAATAATTT
The DNA here is from genome assembly GCA_964467775.1 of uncultured Bacteroides sp. Taxonomy (GTDB): domain Bacteria; phylum Bacteroidota; class Bacteroidia; order Bacteroidales. The sequence continues at coordinate 31,952 of CAYXUD010000005.1, forward strand.
AAACCTTGCATGGCGTAACCTCTGGAGGAACAGGCGACGGACAATGATCACCTCGGCTTCAGTATTTTTTGCCGTTCTGTTCGCCCTCTTTTTCAGGTCCCTCCAGCTGGGGTCCTACGACATCATGTTCAGGAACGTCATCGAATCCTACACCGGCTATATACAGGTACAGCATCAGGACTTCTGGGATGAAAAGATCGTGGATAACACCTTTGCCTATGATCCCGTGCTGGACCAGGAGATCATCGGTGATGAGAATGTTATTGCCACCGTTCCGCGGTTTGAATCCTTCGCACTGGCATCCAGCGGGCCCCGGACCAAAGGCGTCATGGTCATGGGCGTGGATCCGGAAAAAGAGAAGCCCCTTTCAAAAATATCCGACAGGATGGTCAAATACAGGATCACTCCGGATGCCATCACGCAAATGAACAGTGACACCAACATTCCTGAAAAGGTGAAAGACATTGACAGCCTTTTCTTAGGCACCGCCTACACCAGCTCCTCCAGGCTTCAGCTCGACCTGGGCATTTCCGACAAGGATGCCCCGGAATTGATGCCATTTATTGAAGCCTGCTGCAGGTTCGAAAATGGCACCATACGGATGGGGGAGCCAGGCGCCTGGGTGGGTGATAAGCTCGCTGAATACCTCGAGCTTGACATAGGAGATACCATCGTGCTGATCAGCCAGGGGTACCATGCCACCACAGCTGCAGGGAAATATGAGATCAAGGGGATCGTGAAACTGCCCCTGCCCGATTTTGACAATAAAATCGTTTACCTGCCGCTGGATGTATGCCAGGGACTCTTTAATGCGGAAGGGAACCTGACCTCCCTGGCACTGCATGTGCATGACAACTCGGACGGGGCCATTGCAGAAACCGTGGCCAGGATCAGGTCCATGGTTCCGGATGACCTGCGGGTGATGGGTTGGAGAGAGATGAACGAACTGCTGGTTTCCCAGATGCAGGCTGATAATTACAGCGGCATGATCATGATCGGGATCCTCTACCTGGTGATTGCGTTCGGGGTGTTCGGAACCGTTCTGATGCTGACCGCTGAAAGAAGGCGTGAATTCGGAATGCTGGTGGCCATAGGGATGCAGAAGAAAAAACTATCCTCCATCATGACCCTGGAGATGTTGCTGATCGGTTTCCTGGGGATCCTGTCCGGATCGGCAGTGGCTATCGGGATTGTCCTTTACGGGGTGGATCATCCCATTATTTTCACGGGAGAGATGGCCAAACTGGCTGAAGACTACGGCATGGAACCCATCATGGCCTTCCAGGGAATTGACCTCTATTTCTTATGGCAGATCGTCATCGTGGCCATCATCGTGCTGATCGCCCTGGGTTATCCCGTCAGAAAGATTTTTGGAATGAAAGTGGTAAATGCTCTGAGAGCTTAAAATACAGTGTATTATGATCTGGAAAACAGCCTGGAAGAATGTATGGCGCAACAAAGTCCGCAGCTTTGTGGTGATCATCTCTGTTACCATCGGCATATTCGGCGGGGTCTTTATGGTCGCCGTGATGAACGGCGCCATGGAACAGCGGGTGGATGCGGCCCTCAACGAAGAGATCGCACACATCCATATCAACGATCCTGCCTTCAGGGATAATTATGATATTGATCTCACCATCCCGGACCTGGACAGTGTAGTGTCGATAGTCAGTCAAACCCCCGGGGTCAGAGCGTTCACCGCCCGGACCATCATTACCGGGATGGCCAATACGGCTGCAAAAAGTGCAGGGGTTCAGATCATCGGGATCAATCCCGAAACGGAAAAGAGCGTATTCAGGCTCTACGAGACCACCATTCCCGGAACGGGTGATTTTTTTGCAACACCCGGCAGCCATAACATGGCCTATATCGGACAGGACCTGGCCAAGGAGCTGAACATTATCCGTTATGTGATCGATGAAAATGTCCTGGATTCACTTCGTGGCAAGGGGGTGCCCGGTAAAACCCTGGATAAACTCGCTCCATACAGCGGCACCAGGTTCAGGAGTGAGAAGACATTCAAAAAAGAGATGAAAAGTGTACTCGGTGTGAAAGAACAGCAGGCTTACGGTGCAATGATCCTGAAAGAAGCCTGGTCCTTCCGCCAGCGGTCAAAGATGACCCTCACCTTTCTGGACAGGAACCTGGTTCAGACCGGGGCAGTCTTCCGGATCGCAGGGATCTTTGATATCAAAAACAGCATGTACGAGATGAGCCAGGTATTTGTCAGGAACGATGACCTGATCAGCCTGACCGGGTTGGGACCGGATGAGGTGCACCAGCTGGTGATTGCCCTCAACGATCTTGGATCCACCGAAACGGTTGCGGCTTCTCTGGCTCAAAAGCTTCCGGGCCTGGAGGTAATGGACTGGAAGGAGATCCAGCCGGACCTGGCCATGATGACTGATCTTACCCAGAAATATTATGCAGTGTTCATGGCCGTTATCCTGGCTGCGCTGGCGTTCGGTATTGTGAACACCATGCTGATGGTGGTGCTGGAGCGGACCAAGGAACTGGGCATGCTGACCGCCATCGGCATGAACAAGAGACGGGTATTTAACATGATCATGCTGGAGTCCATCTTCCTCTCCATGGTGGGAGGTGTGGCAGGCATGATCGTCAGCAAACTGATTATCAGCATTACTGCCACCAGAGGTATCAATTTCGCCAACTACACAGAAGGACTTGAGGCTTTTGGCTTTACTGCTCATATCTACCCGTCCATCACCCCTCTCTTTTTTATAACGGTGACCCTCCTGATCATCGCCACCGGGGTCCTTTCCTCGATTTATCCTGCCCTGAAGGCCCTCAAACTGGATCCTGCAGAAGCTTTGAGAACCGAATAAATATTTGAAGTAATCATTAATGCAACAGTCATGAAAATATTGGAGATCAAAAATGTACACAAAATATACAACAGTTCGGAGGTGCAGGTTCACGCAGTGAACGGGATCAGCCTGAATTTCGATAAGGGTGAGTTTGCCGCCATTGTGGGTCCTTCAGGTTCCGGCAAGACCACGCTGCTCAACATGATAGGCGGACTGGACAAGCCCACCGAAGGAGAGATCCTGGTGGACAACACCAACCTGGCCAAACTTAAATCATCGAGCCTGATCGATTTCCGGATGCGCAACATTGGCTTCGTTTTCCAGTCCTACAACCTGATCCCCGTCCTCACCGCGAAGGAGAACGTGGAATTCATTATGAATCTTCAGAAATGGAACAGGAAGAGCCGGGACAGGCGTACCTTTGAGCTTCTTAAATCGGTCGGACTGGAGGAGCGGGCGAACAGCCGTCCTGCAAAGCTTTCCGGGGGCCAGCAGCAGAGGGTTGCCGTGGCACGTGCACTGGCGTCCAAACCCAAGTTCGTGCTGGCCGATGAACCCACGGCAAACCTCGATACAAAATCCACCGAAACCCTGCTCGATATCATGGAACAACTGAACAGGGAGGAGGGCATCACTTTCATCTTTTCCACCCACGATGCCCGGGTTGTAAAAAAGGCACGCCGGGTCATTACCATCGAGGATGGAAAGGTGATCTCGGACGAACGAAAAAACTGAACGGGCCATGCGGGTGAGGTTCTTTCACATGCTGATCCTCTGGCTGCTCTCCTTTGGCTCTGTCAGTGCACAGGATAAGATAACCCTGGGTGGTTATCTTTCCGATATGCAGACTGTATATCATCTTCCTGACCGGTGGCTCTGGGAAAACAGCCTCCACAACAGGCTTAACCTTCAGTTCTATCCAGCCGGCTGGCTGTCCGGGAGTGTGCAGGTACGAACCCGTTTCATTACCGGTAATACGGTCCGGGAATTCTCCGGTTATGCTGACGGGCTGAACGGGGACCAGGGCTGGCTCGATCTCTCCTTTGCCACGGACGGTTCACTGGGGGATCATGCAGGATATATTTTAGCCACAGCGGTTGACCGTCTCTGGCTCCAGTTCACTTTCGGGAACCTGGAGATCAAGGCTGGCCGCCAGCGTATCAACTGGGGCCAGACCTTTGTATGGAATCCCAATGATATCTTCAATTCCTATTCCTATTTTGAAGTGGACTACCCGGAGCGTCCCGGCAGTGATGCTTTCCGGATCCAGTATTATACGGGCAATGCATCAGCGATCGAGCTGGCAGCTAAACTGGACAGCGCCAAGCGGGTGACGGCTGCCGGTTACTTCCGGTTCAATGCTGCAGGGTTCGACCTGCAGTTTCTGGGAGGCATTTACCAGGAATCCGATCTCATCATTGGTACCGGATGGAGCGGGGACCTGGGCCCTGTGGCCTCCCGGGGTGAGTTGAGCTATTTCAGGGACCTGGAACATTTCCGGGACACAACGGGGTATCTCATGGCGTCGGCCGGATTTGACTATACCTTTTCAAATTCCCTCCTGGTCCAGGTGGAGGGCTTATACGCTGCATTTGCCAGGGATTTCGATCTGAATAGCTTTCTCCAGTTCTATACCGGTACACTGGATGTAAAGACCCTGGGATTTACAGAGTGGTCTTTTTTCTCCAGCCTCTCCTATCCGTTTACACCCATTATCAGCGGAGGATTTGCGGCTATTTACTTCCCCGCGTGGAAAGGTTTTTACCTGGGCCCCTCCTTCGACTTTTCGCTCAACAGCTTCCTGGACCTCTCCCTGATACTTCAACACTTCTCTGCCGTATTAAATAATCCCGCGGGAGGCAGCTCAAGGCAGAACAATACATTCGGATTTCTCCGGCTCAAATGGAGTTTCTAGTAATATACCTTCTATTTCAGCTGTTTTGCCAAATTGTTCAAAACTCTCCTCTGCGTCCATTCATATTTGCTGTTATTTAGTTACAGCCAACCGGGTGGCACTCTTCAGGCTGATTAATGAAAATCGCTCATGAGAGCCGTAGTCCAAAGGGTAACAGATGCCCGTCTGACCATCAATCAGAGGAACCCCTTTTCCATCGGCCGCGGACTGGTGATACTGCTGGGAATAGAAGCAGCAGACGGGATGGCGGATATTGAGTGGTTAACCGGCAAGATCAGCAGGCTGAGGATCTTCAATGATCCAAAGGGCTTGATGAACCTTTCGGTAGTGGATACACTTGGAGAGGTGATGGTCATCAGCCAGTTCACACTGCATGCAAGTACCAAAAAGGGCAACCGGCCCTCTTTTATAAAAGCTGCCACACCTGAACTGGCCATGCCTTTGTACCAGCGATTCATTGCCTGTATGGAACGGGACCTGGGGAGACCCGTTGTAAGCGGTGAGTTTGGTGCATATATGCAGGTCAACCTCACCAACGACGGGCCTGTCACCATCATCATTGACACAAAAGAGAAGGAATAATGACCATTCAGGAAGCACAGACCAGTAAAGAATCTCGAGAAAAAAACTCCCGGGGATTTTGACCGTCATCAACAAAATGATAAATTGAGGTGACCAACCTCAGCACCAATGAAGCTCCCTTCTGATTTCAACCTGACCGTAGATCCGGCCAAAGTTGACAGCCTCCTGGAACAGATCAAAGGAGTGGTGCCTTCAGCAGACGACAAGGAACTCCTCAAAAAGATCTTTGGCCTGATCGACCTGACCACGCTCAGCGAAAGGGACAACATTGAAAGCGTAACCCAATTGTGCGAAAAGCTGAACCTGCTCAGTGAGTCCTATCCTTCCATGCCCGCTGTGGCAGCCGTATGCGTCTATCCTGAACTGGTTTCGGTGGTTAAAGAGACCCTGGTGAACCCACTGGTCAGTATCGCATCGGTGGGCGGGGGGTTCCCGGCTTCCCAGACCTTTACCAATATCAAAGTAATGGAGATTGAGCAGGCCATCGGGCAGGGGGCAGAGGAGATCGATATGGTGCTGCCTGTTGGAAAATTCCTGATGGAAGATTATGAATATGTGGAGTATGAGATCCAGGTAATCAGGGAGAGAATTGGTCCGGTGATCCTGAAGGTGATCCTGGAAACCGGCAGCCTTCAGGACCTTAGCCTGATCCGCAAAGCTTCCCTGCTGGCGATTGGATGCGGGGCCGATTTTATCAAGTCCTCAACGGGCAAGATATCACCGGGTGCAACCCCTCAGGCCATGGTCGTCATGTGCCAGGCCATCGAGGATTACTATAAAAGGACGGGTAAAAAGATAGGGATCAAACCTGCCGGGGGGATCTCCGATGTCGAAACCGCATTGCTCTATTTCACCGTAGTGAGAGAGATATTAGGGGATGACTGGCTGAACGCGGAGCGGTTCAGGATTGGCGCAAGCCGGTTAGCAAACAGTTTAATGGCCCGAATTTTTGACCAAAGGCCCGATTTTGGTTATTTCTGAACATACAAGATAGGATTAAAAAACATATATTTGTAGTGGCGGTTCGATACTGCATTCCATTCTCATAGAGACGGGTTGAATTCCATGGCTTTTTTTCTTCAATATCGGACCGCTTTTTTTATTTCACCAACCGGTAGTGCAGATAATCCAGCATCAACGGAATATCTTTCTTGTTGATGCCGTTCTTTATCAGCAGTGCCTGGTCCTCCTCCATGGTCTTGAGAAAATCCGCCGTATCGAAATGCAGATCCCTCAGGGACTGGATGTAGAGTTCGATAGCTTCTCTCTTTTTTCCGAGGGCCCACCGCACATGACCATAATTGATAAAGTCATAATATCCCGGTTTTAGTTCAAATACCTTTGCGAAATATTTGTCTGATTTCTCCAGTTCGCCCAGCGCGAAATAGCACCAGGCGATCGGGCGCAGGATATGCTGGTTCCCCGGATTCAGGTACTCAATTTTGAAATAGTGCTTCAGTGCGGTCTGGTAATCCCCCAGCTTAAGGTGACAGTAGCCGATCAGGGATTCGATGGTGGTATCGTCGGGCTGCAGGGCAGCTGCTTTTTTATACACCTCCAGTGCTGACCGGTAGTCGTTCACCTTCCGGTGGCAGATGCCCAGGTTCTTCAAACTCCACAGGCTCTGTTCCCCTGAAAGGGTGACCCGGGAATAGAATTGAATGGCCTGCCCGTAACTCCCTTCCTTCTGGTAACAGTAGCCTGCCTTTTCCAGCAGTTCCCTGTCTCCGGACTGGGTTTCCAGCATCATCTTGAAGATATCCAGGGCCTCATCAAAGTGCTCCTTCTCAAACAGGTATTCCGCTATATTCCTGGTGATGGAATGCTCTTCCATGATCTTACCGAAAAAGTACGACCGGTAAAGGTCCAGTTTTCCGTCAAATACATCCTCAAATTCATTCTTGAACGGAGAGATCTTGAAAAATCGGTAAAGATCCTGGATATACTGGATGAACACGGTGCGGGTCGTGAAATCCCCCGAGGTTAATTTTTCATCCGCGATCATATCCTGTAACCCTTCCAGTTCCAGCAGGAAGGCATTGGAAAGCATCTTCTTCTGTTCCTCGGGCAGAAATTTCAGATTGAAGATGAAACTGTATTTATCGCTGTTGCAGAGGAATGGCGTCTTTTTAAGGCCATCCACAAAGATTTCAGGATCAAACAGTTCACTTTTTGACGAGTAGATCTCAGAGAGGTCTGAATTCTCCTTGTGAAAAGGGATCAGCCAGTTGGTCAGCTCACGGAAGAAAGGGAACTGTTTGAGATGGGCAAAGGTGGTCATATAGACGTCTGACCCCTCCATCTGCAACTTCATGAACTCATCCACCTTCCTGTAGAGATCATCCGATTCACTGAACATGGACTGCCAGTCGGGATTCCTTCCCTCTTCCAGCATCTCATCCCTGATATCATCCATTTTCAGTTTATCTTCCAGCTTTGGCCTCAGTTTTGCCATCTCCGGCATAAGGTCTTCCTGCAGCTTCCTGCCGATTTCCAGGGTGTCTCTTGTCCGGATCAGCTGAAGAGCGATCTTTTCAAGATTCTGCTCCAGCTTCAGATCTTCTTTCAGCAGCGAAAGCCTGTTGATGATACTGGGATAGAACTCGGTCCTCTCATCATAAATATAAAGCAGGATCACTACGGCCACAATGGCCCTGGCTGAAACCTCCTGTTCCTCCTCTCCGGCAAAATCAATGAGACGGTGGACCTTTTTCTCATCCCAGTAACGCAATCCTGACAGGAGGATCCCGCTGATAAAGAGTGCCTTCTCATACCATACAAAATCACTGCATGAAAGGATGGCCGCTGAAAGGCTGTTTTCCGCCTCATCGTACCGGTTGCTCAGCCACAGATGTCTGAATATCTCCAGGGAGAGGTTTTTTCTGCGTTCCTCACTGGCACCAGGGGAGGCCCGGTTCTCATCGATGATCTCATCCAGCTCCTGTTTGAAAGAGAGGTCATCCATTGTTTCGATGACCTTCTTCCCGGTGAGCTCCTGCTTCTTGTCCAGTTCCCGCTTAAGGATATAGGTGTGCCAGCCCGAGTGTTTCTCCATGAGGAGATCTTTCACCCTGTCGGCCAGCTCCAGGATGGAGGTAAGTAGTTTATGGTAAACCTTATCCCTTTCTGGGTCCTGGATACCTTCAAGCATATAGTTAAGCATCTGCTCGTAGGTATGCTCCAGGTGCTCCATCTGAATGAAAAAGTCGCTGAACCCCGATTCACTTACCAGTCCATGGAGCACATCCAGGGCGTCTTTCACCCTGCGGGACGAAACCAGACGGCACAATCTCCTGTAACGTGCAGTTATCTGCTGGACATTGATCATTCAATTCAGATTTGGTGAAGCAATCCAAATATCAAGCCATCCGCACAATCCGGACAGAATGGCAGGAATATCAGCAGGTCAGCAACAACAAAGGTACTTTATAAAAAGTCAACTATCTTTATCAGATGGCTTTTGACATTCATCGTGACGATCGTGTGGTGCTGACGTTCGATGCAGGAGGCACCAATTTTGTCTTTTCCGCCGTGAGAGGCGGCAAAGAGATCCTTGAACCGGTGACGCTGCCGTCCCATGCGGATGACCTTGAACGTTGCCTGGGGACCATCCGGAAGGGTTTTGATCACATGTTGTCGAGCCTTGATCAGCCAGCAGCAGCCATCAGCTTCGCCATCCCTGGTCCTACGGATTATTTTAACGGGGTCGTGGGTGATCTGAAGAACCTGCCGGGATTCCGGGGGGGTGTCCCCCTGGGGAAGATCCTTGAGAACCAATACCGGGTACCGGCCTATATGAATAACGATGGCGACCTGTATGCTTACGGGGAGGCGCTGGGCGGATTCCTCCCGGAGGTGAACCGGATGATGGAGCAGGCGGGCAATCCGAAGCGGTTCAGGAACCTGGTGGGACTCACTCTGGGAACCGGTTTCGGGGGAGGATTTGTTTCCGACGGGAAACTGATCACCGGGGATAATTCAATAGGAGGCGAGGTGTGGATCCTCTCTAACAGCATCACTCCTTCCAGGAATGCAGAAGAGGAGGTAAGCATCCGGGCGGTGGTCAGGAACTACATGGCCGCCGCAGGTTCAGACCGGGAAATGGAACTTACACCGAAAGATATATATGATATAGCTTCCGGTGAACGTGAGGGTGACCGCAACGCGGCTATCCAGGCATTTCAAACCATGGGCAGGCACCTGGGGGATGTGATCGCCAACCTGGTTTCACTTTTTGACGGGCTGGTGGTGCTGGGCGGAGGGATCGCAGCTGCCGGAAAATTCTTTATGCCTGCGGTCATGGATGAACTGGAAACCCATTTTGAAACCCGCCACGACGACCCAATTCCCCGGTTGATCCAGAAGGTATACAACCTGAACGAGGAGTCGGGGAGGAAAGCGCTTGCCCTGATCACCGGGAAATATATCAGTGTCCCCGGCAGTGACCAGATGATCTACTATGACGCAATCCCTAAAACCGGGATCGGGACAAGCCGGATCGGGGCCAGCAGGGCCATCTCCCTCGGAGCTTATGCTTTCGCGCTGAATAAACTGGACCAGTCAGCCCGCTAAACTGGCGGCCTCTTCTTATCAGGGGGCAGACCAACACAGGTATAGACGCGGCAACCTGCGCAGAAATTGAGGCCACACTCAAGGAAAGCAAATCCGGCCAGGGGGATACCGGCAATCATGGCAGAAAGTGGCAACCCCGAAGACCGCTTAAATCTAAACCTGCTTATATTTATACCGTGGACCCGGTGTTTCATAAACTGCTGGATATTGATCCGGATCAGATCAACATCCCTCCTGAAAGCATCATCAACCTGCTTGGTGAAAAGGATCAGGATTCAGATAAGCATGCCAGGGGCATCACCGAACACTTTATCAGGGAGTGCTCGGGAATGGTGGACCCCAGGTGTGGTTATGCAGCTGTAAAAGCTGTTCAGAATGATTCCGATGAAGAGATCTCCATTCCCGGCACCCGTTTCAGGACCGGCAGGATCATCACCAGGATGCTTCAGGGAGCCGAATCGTATGTGTTTTTCGTCGCCACCGCCGGGCCAGGTCCGGAAAAGATGTCCCGTTCACTGATCGATCAGGGACAATACCTGGAGGGTTATATCGTGGACCTGATCGGGTCGGCCATGGCTGAATCGGTGGCCCACCTCCTGCATGAGCTGGTCAGGGAAGAAGCGGCCATCAATGGATACAAGGTCACCAACCGTTACAGCCCCGGCTACTGTGGATGGGACGTGGGTGAACAGCACAAGTTGTTTGGTTTGTTCCCGGGGGGATTCTGCGGAGTTACCCTTTCCGGTTCATCGCTGATGTTCCCGATCAAATCCGTGAGCGGTGTGATCGGTACAGGAGCCTCGGTGTCTTACAGGGATTATACCTGTGAGCTCTGTTCGATGAAAACATGTATTTTCCGGCGTACCCGCTCCTTTACGCCTCCGGTTCAGTGATCATGAGAGGGATGAACCTGATCTATACGGAAGTCTGTTTCCAGGGCCGCCATGTACCGTTATTTGCTCATCCTGCCATGGATTGATTAACTTTGCGGGGATGAAGAAAGTCTCTTTTAAAACGCTGGGCTGCCGCCTGAACCAGTATGAGACCGATGCACTGGTCACCCGTTTTCACCAGGCAGGTTATGAAGTGGTTGATTTTTCAAGACCCGCCGATATCACCGTGATCAACACTTGTACCGTAACCAACCAGAGTGACCATAAATCGAGGAGCATCATTCGCCATGCAGCCCGCAAAAACAGCGGCGGGCTTCTGGTGGTGACCGGTTGCATGGCCAATCACTACAAAGAGCAGCTTGAGGCCAGTGACCAGATCACCTATGTGGTGGATAACCAGCGGAAAAGCCAGATCGTTTCCCTGATCGATGCCCATTATAAGGGGGAGGTGGTGCATCCCGGATCACTGGCCGGGGATATATTTGGATTTGAGACAGTGGATAAAAGCCTTCATACCAGGACCTCCATCAAAGTGCAGGACGGCTGTGACAATTTCTGCACCTACTGCATCGTCCCCCTGGTCAGGGGAAGAGCAGTGAGCCGTCCCGTTGACCATATCCTGGAAAATGTCCGCCGTGTGGTGGACAACGGCTTCAGGGAGGTGGTGATCACCGGGGTAAATATCGGCCGGTATGAATACAACGGTCATAACATTGAAGACGTGATTGAGAAGATGGTTGAACTGCCGGGAGACTTCAGGGTGAGGATCTCCTCCCTTGAACCGGATGGTTTCGGGCCCGATTTCCACCGTTTGTTCGACCATCCGAAAATGGCTCCCCACCTCCACCTCTGCATCCAGAGCGGATCTGACCCCATCCTGCTGAAAATGCGCAGGATGTACACAGCCAGGTCATTCATGAATATCGTCGAGAAATTCCGCAGGCATATTCCGGATTTCAATTTCACCACCGATGTGATCGTGGGATTCCCGGGAGAAAGCGATGAGGATTTCAGGCAGACCCTCGGTGTGATCAGGGAGGCACGGTTCAGCCATGTCCATACTTTCCGTTATTCCAGGCGGAAAGGGACCCGTGCCGACCGGATGGAGGACCAGCTTGAAGAGGGCATCAAGTCAGAAAGAAGCGAAATGGTCAGGCGCCTCTCCGATGAGAACCGGATCAGGTTCATGGAGTCCATGCTCGGGAAGCAGCAAAGGGTGCTTGTCGAAAAAGTGGATGGCCGCGGGATGGCCAGGGGATACGGGGAGCACTACCTCCCTGTCAGGTTTCCAGCCAGGGATTCCACGAGGAACCGCTTTGAACAGGTTGTGCTGGACCGGGTTGATGCCTCCGGTCCACCGGTCATGAAAGGAACAGTTCAAAGCTTCAGGCCAAAGTAGAGGTGATCTGCCGTATCAGGCCCTATCTGCGCTATACCCGGCATGACCCCCCATTTTATGAAACCAAATTTCTCCAGCAACCCTATGCTGGCCCGATTCCTGTCCAGCAATATGGCGATCAGAACACTGAGCCCGCAACCAGGTGCTGCATCAATGGCATGTCCCATCAGCTGGCTGCCGACCCCCTTCCCACGGTGGGCCCGGTCCACATAGTAGCTGACCTCCCCCACATGGGCAAGAGCCTGCCGGCCCGGCCGGTAAGGACCCAGGGATATCCATCCGGTGATGGTATCCTGCCGGCAACTGACGAAAACCGGGTAACGTTCAGGATCGTGACCGGTGAACCAGTGCCGCCTGGTCTCCATGTCCACCGAAAAGAGGTGGGCCGTGCAGAAACGCTGCATGACCGCCTGATTATATATATCGTTCACAGCAGCCAGGTCATCCCATTGTGCCAGCCGGATTTGCATACCCAAAGGTAAATAACCTTTTCCTGATGAAGAGCCCTGCACACTATTTGCCGTGTGCGGTTAAACTTTTACTCCTTCCGTCGGTCTAAATATCTATCTTTGCGCGTTGTTTTGATTTTAATATCAGGTCATGAGAAAAATAGACCGAAGGATCGTCATTGTGGTCAGCGTGATTTTCATCATCGGGCTGGCCTACGGGTTAATGCGGTTTCTGATTGCCCAGAAGCAACCCCCTCCGGTCCGTACCTCGTTTGAGGCCCGCAGGTATGTTACGATCGAACCTGTGAAATATTCCAGTATCGAGTCGCAGGTTTCCGGTCCGGGCAGGCTGGCTTCCGTGGCAGAGGTAGATGTGGTTTCCGAAGCGGCAGGAAGGATTGAACCGGGTGTGGTCCCGCTCAAGAAAGGAGCCGCTTTTTCAGAGGGGGATGTGCTCTTTGTGATCTATCCAGATGAAGCGATCCTTTCGCTGAAAGCAAGGAAGAGCCAGTTCCAGAATCTGCTGGCGGGCATCCTCCCCGACCTGATGATCGATTACCCCGAATATGAAAAAAGGTTTCATAACTTCTTCTCTTCCATCAAAGTGGAGAAGCCCCTGCCGGAACTTCCCGAGATCACCGACGATCAGTTGAAGATCTTTCTGGCCAGCAGGGATGTCATCAGCGAATATTACAACATCCTGCGGGACGAACTGCAGCTTGAACGGCGTACAGTGCGGGCCCCGTTCAGTGGTACCTACAAGGAGGTTTACATGGAAGCCGGGGCGTACACCAATGCGGGAGGCCAGGTGGCAAGGGCCATCCGTACCGACGAGCTGGAACTGGAGGTTCCCCTGAAAGGGATGGACGCCTACTGGGTGAAACTGGGTGACCTGGTGACCGTGCATTCAGAGAACAGGGACATGACCTGGACCGGCAGGGTGGTCCGGAAAAGCCAGTACGTGGATGAGAACACACAATCCCAGGAGATCTTTATCCGCATTCCTTACAGCAGGGAACAACCGCTTCTGGCCGGGGAGTACCTGGAAGCCACCTTCCCGGTAAGGCCCATCGAGGGGGTGATGGAAATTCCCAGGAATTCAGTCTTCAATTCCAACGAGGTTTTCATCGTGAAAGTGGACCGGCTGGCCAAGCGGGAGATCAATGTTGTCAAGCTCAATGAAAGAACCCTGTTGTTCAACGGCCTCCCCGAAGGCGATTCCGTCGTGGTGCAACAGCTGATCAACGTATCGGAAGGGACCCTGGTCCTGCTGGAACAGGAAGATCCCGGATCCCTTACGGGAACCGGATATCCGGGTCCGCCACAGGGTAACCCTGAAAAAGGGAACAGCAAGCGTAAACGGAAATCCGGGGGCCAATGAGAAAGGTCATTGAAAAGTTTGTTGAATTCCCGGTCTATGCCAACCTGATCATTGCCGTTATCCTTCTGGCAGGCGGCCTGAGCCTGATATCCTTGAAAAAGGCATTCTTCCCGGAAACCGAGAGCAGGTTCCTTGCCGTTTCCGTATTCTACCCCGGGGCCTCCCCGGTGGAGATGGAGGAAGGCGTCACCACCCGAATTGAAGAAGCGGTACGGGGTCTGATCGGGATCAAGGAGATCACCTCCACCTCTGTGGAGAACACCGCCATGGTTTCCATCGAAACAACCGGTGAATATCCCATCAACGAGGTGCTTCAGGAAGTGAAGAACGCAGTGGACGGAATCTCCTCCCTGCCTTCGGCCGCTGAGCGTCCCATTGTTTCCAAGAGGCGGTCCCGCGCCGGTGCCATACGCATGGAGCTGGTACCGGTGGACGGGCATGATATGGACCTGATGACCCTCAAGGAGCACGCCCAGCGCATCGAGGAGGATTTCCTCAATTCAGGTGTGATCAGCCAGATCTCCCTGTCGGGTTATCCGCAGCCGGAGATCTCCGTTGAGATCAAGGAAGAGGAGCTGCTGCGCTACAACATCACCTTCGACCAGATCGTCAGCGCCATCCAGGGCAACAACCAGGACGTATCAGGCGGTGAGATCAAATCCGATGAGGAGGAATACCTGATCCGGCTCCGGTCCAGGAGTGCCGATCCTGGAAAGATCGGGGCTATTATCCTGAGGGGTGAGCCAAATGGCAGGTTCATCCATATCCGGGACGTGGCCGAAGTAAAGGTGAAATTCGAGGATTCGCCCAACAGGGAGTGGACCAATGGAAAGCCTTCCGTGTCGATCGATGTCCAGAAACTTCCTGAAGAGGACCTGGATGAAATTACCAAATATGCCACCGACTACATGGAGGCTTTCAACAGCAGGAACCAGGGCGTTGAGCTCCTGGTGTCGAGGGCCTACCTGGACATCCTCAGGAGCCGGCTCAACCTGTTGATGCGCAACGGGCTGCTGGGATTGTTCCTGGTGATCGTTTCGCTCACCATGTTCCTTAGCTTCAGGCTGTCGCTCTGGGTCTCTTTCGGGATCCCCTTCAGTTTCATGGGCATGTTCATTGCCGCACATTTCTTCGGAATCACCCTCAACATGCAATCGATGTTCGGGATGATCCTGGTGGTCGGGATCCTGGTGGACGATGGTATTGTCATCGGGGAAAACATATACCTTCATTTCGAAAGGGGCAAAACCCCCATGCACGCCGCAGTGGATGGCTCACTGGAGGTGTTCCCGGCGGTCATGACCTCGGTAACCACCACCATCGTCGCTTTCACCCCCCTGCTGTTCCTGACGGGGACCCGGATGGAGATGATGCTCCATGTGGCCATCGTGGTGATCGCTTCCCTTGCTTTTTCACTGTTCGAGGCATTCCTCGTCCTCCCCGCCCACCTGGGAAGCGACAGGGTCCTGAGCCGGAAAAGCCTTGAAGCCAAGAACAGGGGGCTAAGGAAGTTTTTCGAGGGGTTCATTATCTGGCTGCGCGACCGTGTCTATCAATATTTTCTTAACTGGCTGGTGAAATGGAGGTACATCGCATTGAGTTTCCCCATTGCGCTGGTGCTCATCACTGCCGGGCTTTTTATGGGCGGGCATATCCGGAACACCTTCTTCCCCATGGTGGATTTTGACAGTTTCACACTGAACGTGGCATTTACCCCGGGCGACGGCGAAAAGCAGACCCTGGAATTCCTGGACCGTTTTGAAAAGGCGATCTGGGAGGTCAACGATGAGATCGTGAAGGAGCTGGGACTGGACCATGACATTATTGAAAGGACCGGCAAAAGACTGGGCAGTTCCTTCGATGGACAGGAGCGCGGGGCCCATGCAGGGAGCATCAACGTATACCCCGTCGACCTGGAAGGGTACCCCATCTCGGGAAGAGATATCTCCTCCCGGGTGAACCAGAAGATCGGGCGTGTGCCCGAAGCCAGGAAGTTCACCGTGGGTGCACGGAACCGCTGGGGGGCTCCTGTATCGGTGGGACTGATGTCCAGGAACCTGGTTGAACTGGATCAGGCCAAGGATTACATGCTGGAACGGCTCAATGAAATGCCCCAGCTGAAGGACGTCACCGAGAATATTGCGCTTGGGAAACAGGAGATCCGGCTGGACATGAAACCCAGGGCCTATTTCCTGGGGCTGGATGAAAATGCCATTGCCCGCCAGGTCCGGCAGGGTTTTTACGGTGCACAGGCGCAGCGGCTCCAGGTGGGAAGGGATGAACTGAGGATCTGGGTGCGTTATCCCAAATCGGACCGGCTGACCCTGGGCCAGCTGGAGAATATGAAGATCAAAACAGCCTCCGGGGAGTATCCCCTCTCAGAACTGGCCGATTACCATATGGAACGCGGACCGGTAGCCATCAACCGCTTTAACGGTTCACGGGAGATCAGGGTGGAGGCCGAAACGGTTGATCCCCTGGCATCTGTTCCGGAGATCCTCACACAGATCGAGCACGAGATCATGCCCGGGCTGTTGTCCCAGTTTTCAGGGATCCGGTACGTTTACCAGGGTCAGCAGCGCTACAGCCGGGAAGCGATGAGACAGGCCGGCAAATACTACCTGGTCGCCTTTGCCATTATCTTCATGCTGCTGGTACTCCATTTTAAAAGTGTGCCCAAAACCATTATCATCCTGATGATGATCCCCGTCTCCCTGCTGGGGGTGGCATGGGGGCACGGGCTGCATGGCCAGCCGCTCTCCATGATGAGCCTTTGGGGAGCCGTGGCCCTTACGGGTGTGGTCATCAACGATGCCATCGTATTCTATTCTAAATTCGACGGGCTCCTGATCGAGGGATGGAAGGTTCCGGATGCCGTTAAGGAGGCGGGCAAGGTTCGCCTCAGGCCCATTATACTTACTTCACTGACCACCTCTATCGGGTTGTTCCCCATGCTGTTCCAGAAGAGCGTTCAGGCCCAGTTCCTGATCCCCATGGCCATCAGCCTGGCTTACGGGGTGGCGCTGGGGACCATTTTCATCCTGATCTTCTTCCCCGTGCTGATCATGCTGCTGAATGATGCCCGGGTATATGCACAATACCTCTGGACGGGCGTCAGACCCTCCCGGGAAGAGGTGGAGCCTGCCATTATCCAGCATAACCGGGAGCTCAGGTTTGAAAAGAACAGGAAGATGGCCCGGAAAATTTCCGTATTAAAAGCACCCGATGAAGTTGAAGATTAAATACGCCATACCTGCCCTCATTGTGTTGTTCGCATTGCAGGCGGCATCATCCCAGGAGACTCTGACCCTTTCCGGGACCATAGAGCGTGCCATGCAGAATAACTACGGATTGATCATTTCCCGTGCAGATGCAGAGGTTGCCTCCATCAACAATGACTGGGGCAACGCCGGCCGGTATCCCACCATCGGATTTGATGTTTCAGAGAACAATAGTTATGAACTGCAGGATGAGACCTTTTCAAGCCGTTTATCGGCTGGTGCCGGGCTGAACTGGGTCCTCTTTGACGGTTTCCGGGTGAACATCACCAAATCAAAGCTGGACAACCTGGAGTCACTGTCAGAAGGCAGGCTGGGGATAATGATCGAAAGCACCATCGAGGATGTGATCCTGGGCTACTACAATGTGTTGCTGCAGCAGGAACAGCTATCAGTGCTGGGGACGGTCATGAAACTTTCAGGCGACCGGTACCAGTATGAGCTCGACCGCAAATCCCTGGGAGGATCGGTCACCTACAATGTCCTTCAGGCCAAGAATGTCTACCTGACCGATAAAGCCAACTACCTGAACCAGGAGGTAGTGGTAAGGAATTCCATCCGGAACCTGAATTTCCTCATGGGTGAAGCACCCGCCACAACCTGGGATTTTACCGAATCCTTTGAAGCGGATACCTCCAGGTACCAGCTGGGAGACCTGCTTTTAAAAATGAAATCAAGCAACCAGACCCTGAAAAACCAGTACACCAACCTGCTTCTCATGGAGAATGAAACCTCCCTGAAAAGGGCCGCCTATGCACCCACGCTCTCCCTGGGTGCCGGGATTGACCTCAGCGATTCCTGGTCTGCCCCGTCCGTCCAGCCTGTTATCAGCACCGGGAGCCTTGCTCCCTATGGCAACCTGAGGCTCTCCTATGACCTCTATAGTGCCGGGGTCAGGAAGCGCTCGCTGGAAGTGGCCCGTATCAACGAGGAGGTGGCCCGGGTGGAGATCTCTGAAATGGAACACGCGCTTTCCAATGAACTGTTCAATCTTTTTGACTACTATGAAGTCCGGATCGCACTGCTGAATGTGGCCAGCGAGAACCTGGAGGCAGCCGAGCTGAATCTCTCCATTTCCGGGGAAAAATATAAGTCCGGCGTGATCAATTCATTCAACTACAGGGATGTACAGCTCATCTACCTGAATGCCGCCCTGCGGCGCCTCCAGGCGATCTATGACCTGATCAGCTCCAGGACCCAGCTCACCAGGATCACCGGCGGATTCCTGGGCACAGATCCGCAGGAATAGGCCGGGAATAGTACGTTTTCGGACATATCTTGTACGGAAAAGTGCATTTACCCGAAAGGGGGGACGCTACCCTGAATGGCTTAATATCTTGATTTATAGGCATTTTGAATACTTGGTAAGGCTTTTGCTGCTCTTTTCAGCGTACTGACGGAACTTAACAGCCATATTCCATGCTCCGACACTTCCTTACCATCGCTGTCAGGAATATCCTGAAGCATCTCAACTACTCCATACTGAATATCCTGGGCCTGGCCATCGGGATCGCGAGTTTTCTGTTTATCCTCATCTATGTGACCGATGAACTGAGATATGACCGTTTTCATGAGGGGTATGAGCATATCTACCGCATGAACCGGCTCTATAACTCAAACAATATCAATGAGGATGCTGCGACCTGTTCCTTCCCTTTCGGGGAGGCCCTTGCAGAGGACTACCCCGATATGGTGAAATCGGTGGTCCGTTTTTTCGATTTCCAGGTTTCAGAAATGCTTTTTGAATACGCCAGGGATAGTGTGAATGTGACAAAATTCAATGAACAGTGGTTTTACCTGGCCGATTCCAATGTATTTGAAGTGTTCACTTTCCCGCTTGTCGAAGGAGATCCGGCAACTGCACTGGAAAGGCCCAATACGGTGGTGCTCACTGAATCGACCGCTGAACGATATTTTGGGGATGAACCTGCCCTGGGCAAGATCCTGCGCATCGAAGAGGGACCGGAGGTGGAGGTTACCGGCGTGATGAAAGATCTGCCACGGCAATCCCATTTCACTATTGATATCCTGGGATCCATGGCCTCCTACCGGGAATTGAACGGTGGCCGTTTACCCCGGTCATGGATCTGGAATCCCTGCTGGACATATGTGGTCCTGCATGACCAGATCCGGCCGGAGCAGATCGAAGCAAGGATGCCTGACTTTTACCTTTCACACTATCCCGAATTTCAGAACCAGGATATCACACTCTACCTTCAACCCCTGAAGGAGATTCACCTGAAATCGCACCATGAATATGAGATGCATCCGAACGGTAACCTTTCCTATGTCAGGATCCTGGCCGGTATCGGACTCTTTGTACTGATCCTGGCCTGTATCAATTTCATGAACCTGGCCACCGCCAGTTCAGCCGGCCGGGGAAGGGAGATCGGCATGAAGAAGGTGATCGGTGCCAGGAAGCGGCAGCTGGTCCTTCAATTCCTGGGCGAAGCGATCATCCTCACTTTTATGGCCCTTTTGCTGGCGGCGATCATGGTGGAGACCCTGCTTCCGCTGTTTAATAATTTCGCCGGCAAACAGATCGACACGGGGATTGTGATCCGACCCTCCAGCATCGCGATCGGAATTCTTATCATGTTGTTTGTCGGATTGCTTTCCGGTTCCTACCCGGCTTTCTTTCTGGCCAGCCAGAACACCAGCCACCTGAAAGACAGCCTATCCCCGAGCGGGGGTAAAGGAATTGCCAGGAAGGTCCTTGTTGTCGTACAGTTCCTGATCTCCATCGCCCTGATCATTGGTACGATCAGTGCCTGTGCACAGCTGAACTTCCTGCGAAAAGCCGACCTGGGATTCAACCGTGACCAGATCATCCTGCTGCCCACCAAGTTCAACCTGGCCAGGCAGTTTGATGCCTTTTCGGGAGAGCTGAAAAAGCATGAGGACATCAAGCATGTGACAGGCATGGAGGATATCATCGGGGTGAATCATAACACCAGGCCGTTCATCATTGAAGGAATGTTCGATGATCAGGCGTTCTACTACCCGGCATTCATGGTCAGGTACGAATTCATCGAGACTTTCGGAATCGATGTGATCGAGGGGCGTGCTTTTTCCCGGGACTTTCCTTCCGATACCTCCGAAGCGATCATGATCAACGAAAGCATGGTGAAACACCTTGGGTGGACCAACGAAGAGGCCATCGGCAGGGTCATCAGGTCAGATGGTCAGGAAAAGGTCATCGGGGTATTCAGCGATTTCAACGCCCTCTCCCTCCATAAGCCGGTGAGCAATTTTGTCCTCGACATGATGGGCCATCCCCTGGGCGCTGCCGGACTGACACGCTACATGGCCATCAAGGTAAACACGGATGACTATAAAGGGGTCCTGAAATACATTCAGAAAGTCTGGAACGATTTTGCCCCCACCCGGCCATTTGAATATTCTTTCCTGGATGAGGAGCTGAATGCGCTCTATAAGGACGAAAGCAAATTCAGCAAACTCTCCGTCATACTTACCATCCTGGCCATCGTAATTGCCTGCCTGGGCCTGATCGGGCTGACCTCCTTCCTGGTTGAACGTAAAACCCGGGAGATCAGCGTCAGGAGGGTACACGGGGCTACGGTGTCGAATGTGAATTCTCTCCTTTCCCGTGAATTCCTGTGGCTGATCCTGGTCGCCAACCTGATCAGCTGGCCTGTTGCATGGCTCGGGATCAGGCACTGGCTGGATGGTTTCAGCAGGCACATAGATATTCACTGGTTCGTCTTCCTGATCTCAGCCGTTTTTACCCTGGCCCTTACCCTTGTTGTTACGGCCATCCATGCGTACAGGGCCTCACTGATGAACCCTGCCGATATACTAAAATATGAGTAACATTTGAAAAGCTTGGGATTGTATTCTAACTTGCAGGTACAAAAATCCCTAAATCCGTGAAAGATGGTACGATCCCTGAAGTACCTGGGTTGGATCGGTGTGGTATGTTCCTGCATGCTGAACAGCTGCACGCCCGAAGCCCAGATCAAGCAAGAGATCCTTCATATCGAAGGTGTTACCTGGGCATGCAATGTGTCCACTTCCTATTCCCTGTTTGGTTCTGCCAGTGAATCTGAAGAACAGCCGGAAGTCCGCATCCCGGCTTCGGACGGGGACCTTCTTTACATGTTGAACGAGGATGACAAAGGAATTTACCACCGGTTCGATACCAGGGAGGGAAGCCACCTGGTGGTTTCGTACGATACCCTGAACCCTCACCTGATCTTTATCAACGGGAAACTGAGCCAGGCCGAATTATCGGATCCGTCTCTGTTTGAAGAGCTGGAAGAGGAGTCCCTGAACGACAGCACCGCCAAGCTTGCAACCCTGTTTATCGGGGATTCGCTGACCGTTGAAATGATCCGGAAGCTGGAAAATCTCAAGATAGACCTTGACGGAACAGGCATCTATTTTGAATGTGATGTGACAGCCGGACCATTCAGTGAGCTTATATCCCTCTGCAAACCTGTATGGCTGGCGGCTGAGAATATCCCCGTTGATCCGGCAAGTGATCAGGAGATGGCCCTGGATCACCTGGAACTGCTGTGGATTTCAGGGAAAGTCCTGGATTTTCTTAAAATTGAACAGTGCTGCAACAACCTGGAAACCTTGATTGTTGCTGAATGGGACCCTGGAACGGTTGAGGTTTTGCCTCTGTCAGGCCTGAATAAATGCCATACCCTGACACTTACGGAATGTGCTAATCAGGATCTCTCCGCCATTGAGTTCCCTCCTAACCTGAAGCGCTTGCACCTGGTGGGTTGCGATACGCTCACAGACATCAGTGGAATATCTGCGATGCCGCACTTAAAGAGCCTGGGGCTGGCCGGTAGCAATGACGTGGTTTCCCTGGAGCCTGTCAGGGAGCTGACTGCACTCAGGCGGATCGCATTCCCTGCCAATACCTCACAGGAAGATTTTGCGGCCATTATTGACCGGCTTCAATTCCTGGAGGTGGTTGAGCTGCTCGACTGCCCTGATGTAACAGACCTCTCCCCGCTGAAGCAAAAGGAGAACCTGAAGATCCTCGTCCTGCAGCTGGCCGGTAACTGGCCGGACAACCTCGGATCACTGAACCGGCTCGAACTGATCATCCTGAGCAAAGAGATCTTTGATGAATCCCCGGAACGTATCGCTGAGCTCCGGCAACAGCTGCCAGATACAATGATCGTGCCGGGCAGCGGGCTCTGTATGGGTTCCGGGTGGTTATTGCTGATATTGCCGATGATCATTGCCTCAAGGTTCTTTTTCAGGAGGAAGTAAAACCCCGGCATCCTGGCTGCCAAGTTCATAGTATTCTCCCGCATCAGGCAGGACCTGTCCCGCATCCGGGGGAACCTTACCCCTGTCCGGGATGCCTTCCTGGTGATGGCCGGCATCTTCCTCTTCGCCATCTTTATACATCAATCCGGGCCGCTGCGTTACATAGCCCTGGGAGGAGTTGCAGGGGCAGCCATCATGATCGGTTACTCCACCCGCAGGACTTCGATCCTGCAGGCGATGGGGATCTTAAAACCTGACCGCGGCGTGCTTCTCTATGCTGTTCCTGCCATCGTCCTGGGACTCTTGCTGGCCATGCTTACACGGCATAAATACGGGCTTTCGCTGCTGCCCGCGGCCCTTGGCAGCCTGGCCCTGCTCTCTCCTTGTATCGGGGCCATGGAAGAGGTGGTCTTCAGGGGCTACATGCAGGGACACCTGCTGCCCTCAGGCAGGATCTTTTCCCTGCTTTATGCCTCGCTGGCCCACACCGGTTACAAACTGCTTGTGATCCGCCCTCTTGCTGAATCACGGGGTTTCGATCTGCCTTTCCTTGTCATCTGGACTTTTATCGGCGGAACAGCCTTCGGGGTGCTCCGTGACCGGTCCGGAAGCTCAATACCTCCCGTGATCGCACACGCCATCTTTGATATAGTACTTTACGGAGGAATGTCAGCCACCCCTGCCTGGGTCTGGAGTTAGTGTGTATCTTTATCCCTGATATGAACAGCATTCATTCATAAAATATCCTGTTATGTTCCATAAAACTCATATGATCCCCATGATTGCAGCACTGGTCATCCTCTCCCTGACGGGCTGCAACTCCCGTCCGGAACCGGTCATTCTTACTGTAACCGGACCGGTACCTGCAAAAAAGATGGGCACGACACTCATCCATGAACATCTCCTGGTCGATTTCATCGGGGCCGACAGCACGGGTTATCACCGCTGGGACAGAGAGGAGGCGGCAGAAAGGATTGCCCCTTTCCTCACAGAGATCAGGGAGCTGGGAGTGGAGACGCTTATCGAATGCACGCCTGCCTATCTGGGAAGGGACCCGATCCTGCTGAAAATGCTTTCCGAGCGAACCGGACTGCAGCTGGTGACCAATACCGGATATTACGGCGCCTACGGCAACCGGTTCGTTCCTGAATCGTTCTACGGAATGACAGCCATTGAACTGGCGGGGATCTGGATTGATGAATTTGAAAATGGCATTGAGGAGAGCGGTGTCAGGCCGGGCTTCATAAAGATTGCCGTTGATCCCGATGATACCCTGTCGCCCGAGCATGTCAAGATCGTGACTGCCGCTGCCCATACGCATAATGCAACCGGACTGGTGATCGCATCACACACCGGACCGGACAACCCGGCATTCATGCAGATCGATATTCTGAAATCCCATGGTGTAAGTCCATCTTCATTCATCTGGGTTCATGCCCAGAGGGGAACTCTTGTAGGCAACACCAGGGCAGCAAACATGGGTGCCTGGATCTCCCTTGACAACGTGAATACATCCCGGGAACCCGAAGAGGAATTCAGCGTGGAGTGGTATGCAGAGAGGATCCTGGCACTGAAGAATGCCGGTTGTTTAAACCGGGTACTTATTTCCCATGATGCAGGATGGTACTCGGCCGGCCAGGAGAACGGAGGGGAGTTCAGAGGCTTTACCGGAATATTCAAAGCATTGATCCCGGCGCTTGAAGCACGTGGATTCACCCAGGCTGAAATAGATCAATTGCTGATTGTCAACCCGAGGGAAGCCTTCTGCATTATCATATAGATCAGATATATTTCATAACTTCGTGATCCTGGAAGCAACGAATTATAACCTGCCAAGATGAAACCGATCGCCCAGAAGCTCATAACCAGCCTGGCACTTCTCTGCCTTGTGTTCTCCTGCCTCCAGATGGTAAGCGGGCAGTATGCCATGCCATCCGTTATGGATTCAGCATCCATCCGGTCCCAGCTTGACTATATCCAGGAGCGGACCAGGATCTACAACGATTTCAGGGCTATCCGGGATGACATTTTTCTGAAGATGAAGAGGAATGTCCTGGATTCCCTTCGCAGCGAAAAGCTGGAGGTGGCCCGTCTGAACAGTGAACTGGACGAACGTAATCTCCAGATCGAGAAGCTGAACACCGACCTTGCCCAGGCCAAAAGTGACCGGGACCAGGCCATCCACACGAAGGACAGTTTTTTCTTCCTTGGAATCGAGATGCAGAAAGGCCTTTACAACACCATCATGTGGTTCATTGTCGTGGGCCTTGCCGTGGTGGGGGTTATTTTTTTCCTGATGTTCAAACGCAGTTATGTGGTTACTGTCCAGACCAGAAAGGAGCTTGAGGCGATCCAGGCCGAGTATGAGGAATACAGGAAAAGCTCCCGGGAGAAATATGAGAAGCTGGTGGTCAACCACCATAACGAAATCATGAAGCTGAAACGCAGCTGATCCCTGTTCTTAAATTGTTTGCCATGATGTTATCCAAGAGGCCCATCGGATTCATAGGTCTCGGTGTGATGGGAAAACCCATGGCACTGAACCTGATCAGTGCCGGTTATTCCCTCACCGTCTTTGACATCCGGGCGGAGGCAACGGCCAAACTGGTAAATGCCGGGGCAGCTGAGGGCAGATCACCCGCCCATGTGGCCGGCAGCAGCGAGGTCATTATTACCATGTTGCCTGACTCCCCGCAGGTCGAGGAGGTAATACTTGGAAAGGATGGAGTGCTGGAAGGCGCCAGGCCGGGAAGCCTGATCATTGATATGAGTTCCATTGCCCCGAAGAGTGCGGTCCGTATCTCTGCTGCTGCTTCGGAAAAAGGCGTCGGAATGCTTGATGCCCCGGTCAGCGGGGGTGAACCCAAAGCCATTGATGGTACCCTGTCCATCATGGTGGGAGGCGAGCCCGGCCATTTTAGAATGGCGGAAGAGATCCTGCTGGCCATGGGTACATCTGTCACACGGATGGGAAAAATCGGAAGCGGAAATATTACCAAGCTGGCCAACCAGATCATGGTGGCCCTTCACCTGGCGGCTGTTTCCGAAGCCATGGTGTTTGCCGAAAAGGCAGGCGTGGACTGCGAAAAGGTGTTTCATGCCATCAGGGGAGGCCTGGCGGGAAGTGCCGTCCTGGAGGCTAAAATGCCGCTGATCCTGGAGCGTAATTTCAAGCCCGGGGGCCCCATCAGGATGCACACCAAGGACCTGGTGAATGTGCGTGATACCGCCTTTGAAATAGATGCCCCGATTCCGTTGACCACCCAGGTAATGGAGTTTATGAAAGCACTGAAAGCGGAGGGGAAAGAGGGCGATGACCACGGCGGTCTGATCCAGTACCACGAAAAGCTGGCCGGGGTGACGGTCAGAAGAAAGCCTTTTCCCGACCCTGCAGGATCAAAGGGGCAGTGATCCTGTATAGAGGGCCACTTCGTTTTTCCGCTGGTTGGCACTCAGGATATAATCCATCTTCCCGAAACTGAAAACCTGGGTTTGTGTCGGCCCTGCATTTTCATCTATAACTATCCTGTTTACAATGCCTTTATCCAGATTATTTACAGTAAATGTTTCAAGGACAAGTGAATCACTCCGGTTTCCTGCAACGATGACAGGGGTGCCGTTGAACAGGCCGCTGCTGAGTCCGTGCCCGAACGAAAGGGAATCGCTGAACTTCATCTTCCAGCCTCCACCGGTCCGTTGATAGATATTCAGGGTATTGCCATGAAAAGGCTCAATGGTAACCAGCTCCGGATGGCCGTCACCATCCAGGTCGGCAAAGGCCATCTCGCTTACCTCTTTATCGAGGAGCTGTTCCAGTTCCCAGGACCCGTCCGGCTCCGCAGAGAGGGCGAATATCCCTTCTGCACCGGAAATACAGATTTTTTCCACACCATCCAGCGTAACTTTGGTCATTCCATGGTTCCTGGTGATGCCGGATCCGATCACCTTGGATTCCCACCTCTCCGCAAGTTCATCCCCCAGGGTGATCAGATGGACCTCTCCTTTCCTGGACCAGTCAGCCGGATTCTCCTTGTACCGACTCACCGTGGCAGCTACAAGAGTGGTTTTGCCTTCGGACCGCAGGAACTCGCAACGATGGGCAAAAGGCAGGTCCATCATCCTGCTGGTTGTCCATCCCCTGCTGCTTCTCCGGTGCATGAAAAGTCCTGCTTCCTTACCGATGAACGGGGGGAAAAGTCCCATGATGGTAACCAGGGCGTCCGGCATGCCGGGCACGGGCAGAAAACTCATCATCCCCCCGGGACACCCCTCCAGCTTTTCCACGGACCTGGCCGCCATGTCGAACAACTGCACCACAGGTTCTGTTTCTGATCCCGCCCCTACATAGAAACTGTTCCCTGCAGGAAATGCATTGGCTGTATAGACATTGGCGATCTTCAGGATGCTTTGCTTGGTCAACATGTGATAAAATTTTTATAAATATAGTCGAATATTGAACAATCTTTCAACAATGCTGGCCTATGACCTGTTTGATCCGTATTTTTATGCAAAACCTCACAAAATGAACAACATACCTGTACTCTGTGTCACCGGGCAGGCGCTGGCTGAAACCTACGAGGCAGCCCTGGTAAAGCTCTATCATGAAGGTACCCGGTTTAAAACTCAGTATGACAAACCGGGAGACCCCCTGAGCCTGGACTGCACCCTGAATGCCACGGTGGTCGATCCTGAAAGTGATCCCATGATCCATCAGGCCTTCCCCGGGGGTATCGATGAGCTCAAGGAGTATGTCCTGGAACTGAAAGGATTTAAAGATCACTGGGTGAAGAACATGAATGACCCGGACGACACCCGGTGGGAGTATACGTATCATGGCCGTCTCCAGCGATACGGTTCATGGAAGGAAACGGTTCAGGAGAACGGAACCCGTATCAGGAAAGATGTGGGGTTCCAGGTGGACCAGATCGAACATGTGATCCAAAAACTGGTGGACCAGCCATACACCCGGCAGGCCCAGATGATCACCTGGATGCCCAACCACGATCTGCATGTTTATGATCCCCCCTGCCTTCAGTCGCTCTGGTACCGGATCATGGAAGATCAGGAGGGTGTCCAGTGGCTGAACTGCAACATCCGTTTCCGGAGCAACGATGCCTGGGGGGCCAGTTTTATGAACATGTTCGGCTTTATCCAGTTCAACAGGGAGTTGATCGCTGATGAGATCGCACGCAGGAACGGGAAGGTGGTGCGCCTTGGCAGGATGAACTGGCAGGCCGATTCATACCATATTTACGGAAGGGACATCGCCCAGGCCAAAGCCATGCTCTTTGACCGGCTGGACTCCATGACCATGGAGGAGAGAACTTTCAATTTCAGTGACGACTTCATCAGGGATATGTACAACCAGGCCGAACAATCTGCACTGATGAAGATCAGGAAGTATGACCAGGAGCATGCTCATAGGTAAACCGTTCCAGGATTCCTCCCAGGTTTGAGAGATCATCGTACGCATGCATCTCCACACCTTCGCTGCCTGCGATCATGGCTGAAAGACGATTCCCGTGGGAGGTGTCAAACAGGCATAGAACCGGTTTTTTCAGTTCCACGGCTCTCCCGATCTCGTAGCCCACACCAAGGCTGGGAACGGTCACCTCAGCAATGACCATATCCGACGCCCTGATCCATTCCATGTCTCGGTCATGGATCTGCTGGTCTGTCAGGTTCAGGTCTATTTTACTTATCTCGGAAGAATCGCCCACATGTTCGGTCAGCACCATTCCGAACTCTCCCAGCATTCCGATGATTCTTGCATAGGTGGCCGCCAGTTGCTTTCCTCCCTTGATGGATCCGCAGAAGTAGATCTTTGTCATTGGGTTGTACTTTTTGGGTTTTCACCCGATATTCATACATGATTCTTTTTAAATGTACCCAAAATAGATATATTAGTGTCCAATACCTCAACCTGAAATCTTAGAATCATGAGCAAAGATGTGAACTGCAATGCCCCGGCCAGTGCCGTGTACGGGGTGGGAATTATTGGTGCTGCCATATATTATATCTCAACTGCCACCGGTTTCTGGATCGGTGTCCTGGGCTTCTTAAAAGCTCTGGTGTGGCCTGCATTCCTGGTCTACGAAGCTTTGAAGGCCCTGGGGGCCTAGCTTTTCAAAGCTCCGTGTCACTCAGGCAGGGGTTGTCAGGTTCAACTGGTTCATGGGACGGGTCTTTCTCAGGGTGATCTATCCCCTCACACTTGCTTCTGGCAGCCTTTTCTGAATGTCCCGCAGCTGTTCAATGCTTTCAATACCCAGGGTAAAACTGTCGATAAAGTCAGCGCCTGTATGGAACTGAAGGCACTTATCCATTTGATCGGTCAGCCTCCCTGCGCCGTAAACCTTCATCTGGATGATCGCTTTCCCATTCTGCTTCATCCGTGAGAGCACTTTCCTTACCGTTTCAACATCTGCATCCATGGACACTCCGCCCGGGTTGTAGCGGGCCAGGTCAACATCCACCCAGGGTTCATCGGCAGCTGTTTCCAGTGCTCCCAGCGAATGACAGGTGAGACCGTGGGCACGGATGGTGCCCTCCTGCTTGGCCTCCTCCAGGGCCTCCATGGCTCCTTTCATGTTCCTGTTCCAGTCCGGGTCGGTCACCGCATGAAGCAGCACAATATCAAAATAGCTGGTCCCCAGCTCCTTTTTAAACCTTTCCAGGTCCGTTTTTACATCTTTGTAGGTTTTCGAATTGGTCTTGGTCAGAATGACAACCTCTTCCCTGCCGGTTGTTTTCAGTGCTTCCCTCAGATGCGGGTGCGATCCATACTGGTCGGCCGTATCCCAGAAATTAATACCGGCATCAAATGCCGCACGAAGCAGGTCCGACACTCCTTTGATGCCCAGCTTACGTGTCTGGTTTGAACTTCCCCCGAAACCGTGTGTCCCGGTTCCCATGGCCATCCTGGACATCTCTATCCCCGTATTGCCCAGCTTGACGCGGTCATAGGGATACAGTCTCTTTTCTCCTGCCAGCAGCTCATAGGGAAATGCTGAAAGCAGTGCTGAACCTGCCACGCTCACCCTGAAGAATTCTCTGCGCTTCATTTTTTGCCTTTTAGAAATGTGATGGATTCAAAACATTAAAATACTCATAATTGTCCAGAAGGCTATAGATCATTCAGGTTTTCCCACCTCACGTTCCACTGCCCGTTCCGGGGGAACTGGTTTTTTGTGCATAACCTGGCCACAGTGGTCAGCAGGCCCCCATTCCCGGGCAGGTATATGGTTAACCGCCCGTCCTGATAATTATGCCCGTTGGTGAGATAGCTGTTTTTCTGGGTCTCCATCAGCAGAAAGTCAATGGCATCATCCGCTCTCCCCAGTACGCCGGCTGCCATGGCCACCATGGGGAAGTCCCATCCCCAGGCAGTTGCCCAGTTCCAGGATGAGATCACTTTTTCGAACGTGTTGTTCAGAATAACGGGATCCACCAGGCCGGTGGAAGGCAGCATGCCCATGATACCCAGGACCATCGGGTGATCGGACAGTGTTCGTTCATTTGAATAGGAATCGGTGGCACTCTCTGCAGCCAGGTAGAGAGAGTCGCGAACCGGCAAGCGTGAAATACGCCGGGCCACATCCTCCCATACGGCCGGGACTGGCAGGTCAAGTCGCTCCTTCCATTGAATGGCTGTTTGAATGGCCCAGTACCAGTAAACGAGTTCGAAGGAGGGATTGAGCGTCGAGCCTGCTTCCAGGGTCTCCTGCGCCGGTATAAGAGGAGGTGCCAGCAGGTACCTGTTGTTACTGCTGTCAAATACAGGAAACGAGGCCATGAAATCTGCCGTTTTGAAGACCAGGTCACCATGGTTCTTCAGCACAGCTGCCTGATCTTCGGCAAGTCGGTACAGCAACTCTGCAAAATAGATATAATGGGGCTGCTGCCAGATCAGGTAATTCCCGATGGTGCTGGGACTGGTGATCCCATCGGGACCTGTCATTTTTGGCCACCGGACACCTTCGTATCCCTGCTCCCCGGCAAGGCGTGAGGCAACCTCTTCAATGGCCCTGTAAAATTTCATCTGCTTTTCCAGGGTATGTTCCTTCTGCCACAGTGCGAAATGAACCCCATGCCACCAGTGCATCTCCATGTGGAATTTTCCGTGCCAGCTGTTACAGGTAAGTCCCGTCTCCTGCGGTGGCAGGTTCCCGCTGCACTGCACCTGGGTCAGGTACCGGGAAAGTACGACCCTTCGCTCCAGTTCGAAGGCCCTTGGGTCCGTGCAGCCTGAAAAATCAACCGCTCCCCCGCTTTCCCAGAATGCCCTCCACGTTTCACAGGCTTTATGCCGGACATCATCAAAGTCCGGATGATCTTCCAGGCGGTCGGGGGACGAATGAAATTCACAGCAAAAGGTGATGGATCCATGCTTTCCGGAGGGACTCAGCAGGAACCTGTGCGGGCCTGCTTCAGCCACCTCCCCGTCGGAGAAGGTAAGGCATGCAAAATAGGTGGTGGTGTCCTGGGTATGTTCAATAACGGCTGTATGGGGATCGGAGGCAATGATCCTGCTTTGATGGTCAGCATCATTCCCCCATAGCGAGATATTTTTCCAGCCCTGATCCGCTTCCGGGAACCGGAGCTCCACCTTCAATCTTCCGGATCTCAGGAGTCCGGACCTGACCCTGACCGCCACCATATCCCTCTCCGGATGGCAGGTGGTTGTCACCTCCACGGGGTTCCCTTCCACTTCAAAACAGCTGAGTATTTCACCTTTCCAGGGGTCCAGTTCCTGTTGCGGATTCAGGATCGCCCCGATACCCAGCTCTGTATCATTGACGTCCATCAGCTTCAGCCCCAGCAAACCCAGGTTCATCCGGTGTGGATTCTCCCGCAGCCAGGCGGATGCCCTTGCTCTTTCAGAATCTTTCTCTTCGCGGAAATCATGATAATAACCTACCTTCCGGCCATCCAGGCTGAAGTATTTTACCACCTGCCCAAGGTGGTACCCGACGGGATTAGGAAAGGAGTGCCAGCACCAGTTCGAGAGTGTGCCCAGCGGTATCCCCCTTACATAATAATCCGGGAAGGTCTGCAACCCGGTGATGCCGGCAGTGAACGCAAAATCCCCGTTCCCGACAGTCAGGCAGCCAAGGCTGTCGACTGAAGTCACGGCCACATGATGCCTGTTGACAAGGGCATAACGATCTATCATATCATGTGGCTGATTTTTGCAGGAAACAGCTAATAGCCAGGTTAGAATGAGGTATGAGGAAATCTTCATCAGAGTCAGGTCAGGGGTCTCTTTTCTCCATAAAACTACAATTTAAGACTTTTTAACACCGCTTTTAATCTTTATTAACACAGCAAATATGCACAAGCAACCCGATTTTTCGTCTATTAGATGGATTCAGGGAAAACTACATATGAAACTGGGAGTTGACATATTAAGCTGTGTTTTTGTCCTGCTGGCTTTCAGGATTGGTCCGAGCTTCCATGTTGCACCGCTGCCGGAGTCTCATGCAATACACAAGGAGCTGACATGCCCGGAAGTGATAACAGGTTTGCTATGGAATGACGACCCGGCTGATTATGGTTCCGAGGCAATAAAACATAAGATCGTTACAGTTCCAGCCGGATCAGAAGCCGGAAACACCAGTATAAATGAACCAGCCATCGGGTTCAATCCCTCTTTTCTCTCTGATCCTTTGCTGACCGACCGGCCTCCACCGGTGCTTCACGGTTGATCAGCCCTGGCGGGTCAGAAATCCTGCCTGGACGGGAACACCGATGAAGAGGGTGTGAAAAAAATCAATGTTAAACATTTTAAAATATCACGGTTATGCAAAGAGACCATTCAGCATACAGAATAGCACCTGAAGCACCGCTATTCAGACAACTTGGATCAAAGAATCCCCTTGGGATCGAGAAGATCAACTTCATGAGGAACCATCAGAGACAACTTTTGATCATCATCATTGAAAGCCATCGAAAGTTCAACCAGGAGATTCTGGCCACATTAACCGGGAACACGCTGATCCTGGAGGCTCCCTTCATCATTTCAGATATAAGACCGGTCAGGACACACCTGATCCAACGGGATATACAGGACGAATTGGAGAGAGGGACCCCGGGAACAGGGGCTTCGGAAATAAGACTGAAACCTGGTTTCCATTATACCCTGATTTCATGCAAGGTTCTGGACCCTTCGCTGCTGAAGGTGATCCTGAGATACTGGCCACTGAGAAAGATAGATTAATGAACCACTTAATTATAATAAGGAGGAATATACAATGAAAAAGTTCTTGAAAATGATGATCCCTTCCATGATTGGAAGCGGTCTCACGATTGCAGTCTTCTTAATTGCGGGCTTCAATAAAACAGACACAAATGCTCTCTTTAACAGGGAGCAAACACAACTACCGGTTCATCAGACCGTATATACCGTCAAAGAGAACGGGGTATATGAGCCACTCGATTTTACGGGTATCTCAAAACAGGTGATGAATTCTGTGGTACACATCCGTTCCAGCCGTAAGGTCCAGCCCATATCGCACCAGTTCTATTCCGATCCTTTCGGGGAGCTGTTCGGGGATGATTTCTTCAGGTTTTTCCAGGGTACGCCGGATCAACGGGATCTGCGCAAGGAAAGATCTGAACCTTTTGTTCAAATGGGCACAGGTTCAGGAGTGATAATCAGCAGCAACGGGTATATAGTTACGAATAACCATGTAATCGATCAGGCCGAGGAGATCGAAGTGACCCTGCACAACAATGATACCTATAAAGCGAGGGTCATCGGAACCGACCCATCCACCGATTTAGCCCTGGTACAGATAAAAGCGGATGGGCTGCAGGTGATCCCTGTCGGAAATTCGGACCTGGTTGAAGTAGGTGAATGGGTCATGGCCATCGGGAATCCTTTTAACCTGAATTCTACTGTTACTGCCGGGATCATAAGTGCGAAAGGCAGGAACATCAATATTATTGATGATAAGTCGGCCATTGAAGCCTTTATTCAGACCGATGCTGCCATCAATCCGGGAAACAGCGGCGGAGCCCTTGTGAACCTGAAAGGGGAACTGATAGGCATCAACACGGCGATTGCCAGTCCCACGGGAGCTTATGCCGGATACGGCTTTGCCATACCTGCAAATATCGTCAACAAGGTGGTCCGGGATTTCATGAAATACGGGAAGGTGCAGCGGGCATACCTGGGCATCATGATACGCGATGTTGACAGCAAACTGGTGAAGGAGGAAAAACTGAAGACCGGCGAAGGTGCCTATGTGGACAGCCTGATGCAAAAGAGTGCCGCAGGTGAAGCCGGGATCCTGACAGGAGACGTGATTACCGGTATCAATAACGTGCCGGTCCAGAAATCGGCAGATCTGCTGGAACAGGTTGGAAGGCACAGTCCCGGTGATGAGGTGGCGGTCAAAGTGGATCGCAGGGGCAAGGAGATGACTTTCAACGTCAGGCTTACCGACGAGAAAGGCGAAAGGAAACTGGTTTCGAAAGAGCAACAGGATATCCTTTCCATACTGGGAGCCTCATTTGAGGAGATTGATAAGGTAACTGCGGAAAAACTGGGACTGGACGGAGGCGTAAGGGTGAAAGAGCTATACAACGGACTCCTGAAGAACCAGACAGAGATATCCGAGGGATTCATTATCACGGGAATCAACCGGGAAAAGGTGACCACGGTTGAGGATATCAGAAAAGCCCTGAAAAACCATAAGGGAGGTGTTTTGATCCAGGGTCTGTACGAGGATTACCCCGGAGAGCTCTTTTATGCCTTTGGCATTCCTGAATAGGTCCAGTCAGACAACTGCTGTCAGGCTTGGCCTTTTAAATAAAGCCCCTGCAACCTTTCAGTTGCAGGGGCTTTATTATTACCCGTAATTTGTAAATTTATATGCACTTTATCGGGGCTAGATATGTATCCTGTTTTTCTCATGATATGCCTCCCGGTGGCCTATCTGTCAGGGAGTATCAATTTCGCCATTCTTATCTCAAGGTGGGCCAGGGGAATTGATATAAGGACCGTGGGCAGCAGGAATCCGGGGACCGCCAATGTGGGCAGGGAGGTGGGAAAAGGATGGGCCGCACTGGTGTTCCTGGGAGATCTGGCCAAAGGCTTGGTCCCGCTGATCCTGGCAAAAGCCCTTGTATTTCCCGAAGGAAATTTATCCGACTATCTGGCATTGTTCCTGATGGGGATGCTGGTCATTACCGGACATTGCTGGCCGGTCTTTCACCGGTTCAAAGGAGGAGGGGGATTGGCGACATCCATTGGAGTCTATATGTTCTTTGTCCCGGTCGAGTTCTTTCTGGCACTCCTGGTAAGTTACATTGCAGTGGTATTGCTGTTCAGGAAAAAGCAGTATGCATACGGGCAGATCGTCCCTATGTTTTTTGTTCCGCTGGCTCCCCTGTTCGTATTACTAAGCACTCTGTTCGTTCAATTAAAACTGGGCGGAACCTTCCGGGTAGGCGGGCATCCCTGGTATGTTGTGGCAGGGATCTCCCTTCTTTCACTCTATATTGTATTGATCAACATCAGGATAGTCAAGGGAAGGTTTTCAGGAACCAACAGTGTATAACACCCTGAACCGTATATTTTGGAAACTGCTGATATCCAACTAATCATCACAATGGCTTTGCTGGCCCTGTGTTCTGCCATATCTACCAGGACTGTGCTGTTGCCCCTGATGGTCCTGTCCGGTTTCGTGGTCATTTTACTGCCGGTCCGCATAGGGTTCACCACCTGGACCACCGTCCTGTCAGGATCAGCACTCCTTCTTTTTCTGTACACAATTTATCTTACCCGCAGAAACCATGTTTTTACGATTGACAAGAGTATCGAGATAAAGAGGTGGAGAATCCTGGCCAGGCCCTTTGCGATGCTTTTTATTCCGGTCAGGACCGCTGCCGGACAAAAATTCCTGATTTACCTGCTGGGGGTACTTGCCATCATTTTTATCGTTACGGATCTTTACCGGCTCTTTACCAAAAGGAGTATTTCCTATATATTTAAGAAGAGTGAATTCCAGCGCTTCTCCTCCATGACCTCTTTCCTGGTAGCTGTTTTTATCATTTTTTTGTTGTTTCCCCCCGAAGTCTCTTACCTGTGCCTTACCTTCATTATATTCGGTGACCTGGCTGCAAAAATGGCCGGATACAGTTTTGGCAGGACAAAGATCATCCATGACAAGACCCTGGAAGGATCCATGGGATTCCTTACGGGATGCCTCTTTACAGGGTTTATATTATGTTCTGTTTTTGATTTTCAGTTCGAATATTTGTTGACCGGTGCCCTGTGTGCAACAGTAACGGAACTGTTTTCACATCGCATTGACGACAATTTCACGGTGGGGATAATCACGGGCGGATGCCTGCAGGCTCTGGGCTACTTCCAGGTATTCTGATGGATTCGAAGCATTGGTTTCGCAAAGCAATCATCTACCAGGTCTTTATTGATCGGTTCAACGGGTTCAATACGACAGAGAATTCCCCTGAATTCCTGGGAGGCAATATCCCCGGCGTAACCCAAAAGGTCCAGTATTTGCATGATCTGGGGATTGATGTGATATGGCTCTCTCCTTTCTACGCATCAGCATCTTACCATGGTTATCACATTATTGACTTTAAAAGAGTAGATCCACACTTTGGCACCGAACAGGATCTGCTGGACCTGATCAGTGCGGCAAAAAGCAAGGGGATGAGGGTGATTGCTGATTTCGTGCCCAATCACTGCTCTGCCAGGCATCCCTATTTCAGGCAGGCCATTAAAGACAAGAGCAGCAAATATCGAAACTGGTTTGTTTTTGATAGATGGCCTGATCACTACCTGTGCTTTTTGAATTTCAGGGAGCTGCCAAAGCTGAACCTGGAGAATGAAGAAACAGGGGATTACATGATCGACACGGCAGATTACTGGTTATCCCTTGGTCTTGATGGCTTCCGGATTGATCATGTGATCGGTCCTTCCCACAACTTCTGGAAAAAGTTCGGTCATGCCATCCGTCAGAAACATCCGGAGGCGATCCTCATTGGGGAAGCCTGGGCCCAGGGCCTGCAGAGAAAGCTTATCAGAACAACGGGCATCAAGAGAAAATGGCTGAGAAAGGCATTCGGGATCTCGCAGGAGGTGATCCAGCTGGAGTATTATCATGAACTGGATGGAGTACTGGATTTCGTGCTGAATGAACTTGTAAAAAATGCCGTACTTAATGATCAGGATCTGCTGGATGACAGAGAAGTAACAAGAATGATCCGGAACCATTTCAGGAAGGTCCCCCCTGATTACTGCATGGTTACATTTCTGGACAATCATGATATGGACAGGTTCATCAGGTACTGCGATGGGAACGTGGAGACATTGCTTCGCGCCTTTGAACTGTTATTGTCGCTGCACAACCCGGTTGTCATCTACACCGGAACTGAAAACTGCCTGTCCAACGAGGTTGAAGTGAACCTCATGGAGGCTCACTCTGACCTGCAGGTAAGGAATCCT
This sequence comes from uncultured Bacteroides sp., assembly GCA_964467775.1. Classification (GTDB taxonomy): domain Bacteria; phylum Bacteroidota; class Bacteroidia; order Bacteroidales. The sequence goes on from CAYXUD010000005.1 coordinate 68,984, forward strand.
GTGGACTGGAAGAACATCAACCGCGATTTTGTGGAGGGCTTCCGGGCCCTGGTAAAAAGATACCGCGGGATCCAATGATCTGAGGCATGATCCGGGAGACTGCCTCCAATTGCTATTACTTATTTTCTCTATATTTGAACATTATGAAGCCATCATTTGCCGTACTGATCATTCTATTTGTCCTGTATCCTTTTGCTGCTTCCGCCCAGATAAAATTACCGCAGATCATTGGTGATGGAGTGGTCCTGCAGAGAGATCACAATATAAAGCTCCGGGGATGGGCCTCGGCGGGAGAGGAGATCACCTTAACTTTCACAGGCCATCAATACCGTGCCATGGCCGACAATGCCGGAAACTGGGAGATCATCATTCCACCACAGGCTGCCGGGGGCCCCTATGATTTGAAACTCAGGGGAAGCAACGAAATTATCGTAAGAAATGTACTCATTGGCGATGTGTGGTTATGCGCCGGGCAATCGAATATGGTGCTCCCCATGGAACGGGTAAAAGAGAAATACCCCGATGAAATTGCAAACGCCCGCTACCCGGAAATAAGAAACTATTTCATCAGTACAGCTACCAACCTTCAGGAAGCCCAAAAGGATCTGCCCGCCGGCAGGTGGAAATCTGCCAATCCCCAGGATGTGTTGACATTTGGGGCGGTTTCCTACTTTTTTGCACATGAGATCTATGAAACCCATCATGTACCCGTTGGCCTGATCAACGCCAGTGTGGGAGGCACGCCCGTTGAGGCCTGGATCAGCGAGGAGGGAGTGAAAGAATTCCCGGATTTACTGGATATCGTCCAGCAGAACAAAGACACAGCCCACGTCAACCAGCTGGTCAGAAAATCCCGTGCAAACCACGAAGAAAGAAAAATGGCTGACAAAGGATTGCTGGAACCTGTGAAGTGGTGTGATCCGGCATATGTTCCAAAAGGCTGGAAAAATATCCATATACCCGGCTACTGGGAGGACCAGGGCCTGAAAGACCTGAACGGGGTGGTCTGGTACCGAAAAGAGATCGATGTGCCCGCTTCCATGACAGGCATTTCCGCCAGGCTTTTTATGGGCAGGATCGTGGATGCGGACCATCTCTATGTGAATGGAGAAGAGGTGGGAAATATAACATACCAATACCCTCCCAGAAGATATAATGTGGCACCCGGTATCCTGAAACCGGGTAAGAACATCATTGTGATAAGGGTAATGAACTTTAATGGCAAAGGTGGTTTTGTGCCCGATAAACCTTATTATATTACAGCCAACGGACAGGAGATTGACCTGAAGGGCGACTGGGAATACAAGGTGGGCGAAGTGTTCAGGCCCGTCTTACACCAGGAAGCAGGTTTTTCATTTCAAAACCAGCCGACCGCTCTGTACAATGCCATGGTCGCCCCTTTAAAAAATCAGGCCATTCGAGGCATTCTCTGGTACCAGGGCGAATCAAACACCGGCAACCCGGACGCATATTATGATCTTTTCCCGGCCCTGATCAACGACTGGCGGCATCAGTGGCACGATGATAGTCTGCCGTTTCTGTTTGTCCAGCTGGCCAATTTCATGGACAGGGATTTCCTGCCCGTGGAAAGCAACTGGGCCGAACTGCGCGATGCACAGCTGAAGGCGCTTTCATTGCCAAACACAGCCATGGCGGTGGCCATAGACCTGGGCGAATGGAACGATATTCATCCCCTGAATAAAAAAGAGGTGGGTCACAGGCTGGCGCTGGGTGCCAGGCACCTGTCATACGGTGAAGATGATCTTGTCTATTCCGGGCCCATCTACAGGTCGCACACCATCCAGGGTGACCGGGTCGCCATCCAATTTGACCATATAGGCTCCGGCCTGGTTTCCATTGATGATGAACCGCTCAGTCAATTCGCAATTGCAGGCGCTGATAAGCATTTTGAATGGGCCGATGCCGAGATAGTCAACGGAACCGTGGAGGTCTTCAGCAAGCAGGTTCCAGACCCGGTGTATATCCGTTACGCATGGTCCAACAATCCGGATGGTGCCAACCTTTATAATAAAGAGGGTCTGCCAGCCTCCCCTTTTCAGATTACTGTGGAGAAATAAAATTGAACATGGTAAACTATTTAATGGCCAAGTAGATATGAGAAATTTACCCGTAGTGTTCCTTGCATGCCTCTTCACAGTTTCCCTGGCAAATGCCCAGTTTTCCCAGGCTTCGTGGGACAGTATCCGTGCCCTTTCCCAGGCAGATTATCACATGATGTTAAACCAGCTGGGCATAGATCCGTCCGTAATACGCCCAGGTCCGTCCGGAAACCCGTCGGACCCCGATGCGGCGAACACGGACGAAACAAAGGCAAAAACCTACGACATGTTACCTGATGCCCTGGTATTCAACAATGGCGATACGGTCCGTACGGCATCCGAATGGGAAACGGTCCGCCGGGCGGAAATCGCGGAGTTTTTTGACAGGGAGATTTATGGAAGGGTCCCGGCCGGCGTACCGGACGTTACCTGGGAGATAGTGAACGTAAAGGATACCATGGACGGTACTTATCCTGTAAAAATCAAGCATTTAACGGGTCATGTGGATAACTCCGGTTTCCCGCAGATCAACGTGGATATAGAATTGGTAGTCGGCATACCGGCCCATTCAAACGAAGCCGTGCCTGTCATCATGGAGTTTGGTTTCAACTGGTCACCTGCGCAATTGCGAAGATTCCAAAGAGGGCAGCCAGCGGGCCCGACCTGGAAGCAGCAGCTTCTGGCCAAAGGCTGGGGTTATGCCGTCCTGGTGCCGGGCAGTATACAGGCCGACAACGGGGCCGGATTGACTCAGGGTATCATCGGGCTCACGAACAGAGGGGAAGCAAGGACCCCCGAACAGTGGGGAGCCCTGAGGGCATGGGCATGGGGTGCCAGCAGGGCCATGGACTATTACGAAACGGATCCCGATGTGGATGCAAGCCGCGTTGGGATCACAGGGCTTTCAAGGTACGGGAAAGCAGCCGTGGTCGGCATGGCTTATGAACCCCGTCTTGCCATCGGTTTTATCGGCTCATCCGGCGCAGGCGGCGCCAAACTGCTCCGCAGGAACCTGGGTGAACAGGTGGAAAACCTGGCTTCTTCAGGAGAATACCACTGGTTTGCGGGCAATTTTATCAAATACGCAGGTCCGCTCACCAAGAATGATCTGCCCGTGGATGCGCATCAGCTTGTCGCCCTCTGTGCCCCCAGGCCCGTGTTTATCAGCTCCGGGGCCCCCGATGTGGAGGGCCAGTGGGTGGATGCCAAGGGGATGTTCCTGGCCGGGATGCATGCCGGACCGGTCTACCGGCTCCTGGGAAAAAATGACATCGGTGCCAGACAATTTCCGGCACAGGAAACCACCCTGACAGACGGGGATATTGCCTTCAGGCAGCACGAAGGGGGACATACCCTCGGGCCTAACTGGCCATACTTCATCCGCTATGCCAGCCGCTATTTTGAATGATGTCACACATCAGTAAGCCCCCGCAGATCCGGAGATCACCTGGGGACTTTCCCGGTTTTGCTTGGTGCCACCAGTTTCCAATTAATTTACGTAATATCCGGAATACCATATCTGTTATTGGCGTAATATTTGGAATTAATTACAAATAGCTGGGAGGACGAAGTGCAGTTGTCATATTTTCAAAACATCTTACTGCACCGTAAGGCAGCGGACAAACTACTCCTGCTGGACACAGAACATCCCAAAAAGAAGAATATTCTTGATACTTATTTGAATTTCGGCGGTTATCCTGCTATTTCTGATGCAACAATATTAAACCAGGAGAAACAGGAATGGCTAAGGAATTATGTTAAAACATATTTAGAAAGGGACATTCGGGACTTGGCAAAACTGCGCCGCCTTGAACCTTTTACAAAAGTTCAAAAACTAATAGCACTCAATACTGCCCGGCTTACTAATTATTCGCAAATCGCTGTTGAAGCCGGAGTTAGCTCTAAAACGGTTAAGCGCTTCCTGGAATACATGAGCATTAGTTTTCAAACAATAGTGCTTGAGCCCTGGCACAGAAATCCGAAAAAACGACTTGTCAAATCACCTAAAATTCATTTTTTAGATGTGGGGATTCTTAGGGCCATTATACAAAAAAGGGATGAACTAACCGGACATGAATTTGAAAGTGCGATTGTATCTGAGATATTTAAACAGGCAAAATCAATGAACCTGGAGGCATCTTTCTATCATCTCAGAACTTTGGATGGACGAGAAGTTGACCTCCTCATTGAGACCGAAAAGGGATACATTGCCATTGAGATAAAGAAAAGTGAAACCGTTCGTTCTCTTGACGCCAAACATCCAAAGGGCCTGGAGGATATCTTAGACAAACCAATATTGTATCGGTTCGTCATTTCAAATGACCCAAGATCCCGGGAATTGGAAGAGGGTGTTTTGGCTATTCCCGCTGCTCAGTTTCTAACCTGAAGCAACCTTCACGATCATGACAACAGAATAGACGAAGCCCCCGTAGATCCGGAGATCATTAGGGGGCTTTGTCGAAAAGACGAATCCCCGTATACGCAAATGGCGGATGCGGGGATTTTCGCAGTTTGGCGTGGTGCCACCAGCCCCAGTGAAAAATGAGTATGATCGGGCGGAAATCTTAACGTAATAGATTGCTATTGTGATGGCTATGATATTAAAAATTTTGGCGGATCAGAATTAATACTAATTTTATAATTGAATGAAAATTCAAAATTCCTCATCCATGAAAAAGCCTGTTTTTTTATTTGTATTTGCTATTTCTCTATTCATGTCATCTCAAGCACAGGATCAGACCAGTAATTTAAATGGAAACGAAGGACAAGGAGATAAATCATTTAATGACTCAACAGATTCCGCTTCTTCAAAGGATAAGTTCTTTAGATACGGACACAACAATTTTGTGGCACTTAATCCTGGGGTTGGAAACAGTTATGGAGGATTAGGAGTGAAAATTCAGACAAGGTTTGGCGGAGTTGTTGGATTTGGATTTCACGCGGGAATCGGACTTGATCCGGCAAATATGGATGTTATACCAGCTGGCGGAATAAAATTCTATCCATATAAATGGATCTATATTAACGCATTGATTGGTTATGAGATAATAAATAGCTATCTGGCCTATTCAGCCTTGCTTGCAGGTGTGGATATGACCTTTGGGAAACGTTTTGGTTTTAATGCAGGATTGGGTGTGGCGAATTATGAGGGTTGGATAGGCCCGGCTTTGGATGGAGGTCTAATTATCAGGATAATAAAATGATCTTCCCGGATGGTCCTCCATCAGTTTCAAGGGGAAACCGCATTGGCAGGATATGTACAGGTAAATACCCAAAGGGCATATAAGCGGGAAGTTACAATGTACAAAAAGTAAATGCCTCTTCTTTTTAGTTACTCACAATCATCCAGGTGGAAAAAGACTGAAGCAAGCATGCTCTTTATCTGATATCTCGTTGCTTGATCATCTTATCATAATTCCCTATGAGGAGTATGAGAGTCTTGAATGAATCGATATTGCTTTTGTAGACAATATATTTAACCATCAAAATCATAAATTTCGATTCATGCAAGGCTGGATTATATTTTGTGGACCGGGTTATTTTCTTTCAATGTCCGTTAAGTGCAAGCATAAAAGATTCGTATCTTTATAGACGGAGGATAAATGATCGACAGAAAATCCATATTGAACAGCCTGAGATCCAGGAAAACTGAAATCCTGGATTTTGGTATTACCCAGATTGGATTGTTTGGATCCTATATCAGGGGGGAAGAATCAAAGAAAAGTGATATTGATATCCTTGTTGTATTTGATCCTGATAAAGAATCCTTCGATAACTTCATGGCCGCTTATGACTATTTTGAATCTATCTTCAAGGGCAAAAAGGTAGAGATGATTACCAAAAATAGTCTCAGCCCATACATTGGTCCTGCCATTCTCAAAGAGGTAGAATATGCCTAAAGACCCTCTTGAATATCTCAAACATATAAGAGATGAGTGTAATTTTATTCTCTCGGTTACAGGTGAAAACCTCAACAAGAATGAATTTCTGGAAAGCGAGATATTAAAAAGAGCTGTGGTAAGAAGCCTGGAAATTATTGGAGAGGCATCCAAAATGATCCCTGCAGATTTCAAAATTCAGCATCCCCCCATTCAATGGAAAAATATGGCAGGCATGAGGGATCGTCTCATCCATGATTACATCGGAGTGGATTACTCGATTGTGTGGGATGTAATCAGGAATAAGATCCCTGTACTAATTGATGAAATCAATAATTTGCTTGACAAGTAACCATTGTAGATCTTCAGGCAAATCGGACTCCGAATTAGAGAAAGTTAAGAGAGACATTGTTTTTTTAACGTAATGCTAATTTGAGTTCACTATGACAGAGAAAAAGAAGCCAGGCCCGGAGGCAATCGTCCGGGAGATCAAACGCAACACCCGCCGCAAGTTTAGTTCAGAAGAGA
>CAYXUD010000006.1:0-8214 GCA_964467775.1 uncultured Bacteroides sp.
CTTCCCCGTGATCAAAGAGGCCGAGGAGGCAAAGGTGGGTGAAGAGATCTATGCAGGCTACAACCCGGACCAGCAACACTTTTTCCTGCTGGCGCTGCTGCGTGGTGAAAATATCAACCAGGTCAGTTTTGACCTGCTGAACTTCAACCTGGATCACTTCAACCAGTATGACCTGAACATTGAGCGGCTGGAACTTACAGATGGTTACAATATGCTGTTGGTCAAATCCTTCACCAATGCCGAAGGCGCCTCCAGGTACCTTGAGGTGATCCGGGAGAACAGCTCCCAGATCCTCGCGGGGATCCCACCGGATCACTACAGGATGATGGTCATTTCCCTGGACAACCAGGCCACCCTCGCCCGGCAGAAGGCACACAATCCTTACTACCTCTTTTATCTGAAGCACTATCTAAACCAGGAATAATGGGCAGACAGATCCACATTTTATGGACAGATGATGAAATCGACCTTCTGAAACCATATATCCTGTTCCTTGAGGAGAAGGATTACAGGGTCACCACAGCGGCCAACGGGACCGATGCCATCAGGCTGGTGGAGGAGAATGATTTCGATTTGATCTTCCTGGATGAGAACATGCCCGGCATATCGGGACTTGAAACCCTGGAACAGATAAAGAATGTCAGGCCTTCCACCCCGGTGGTGATGATCACCAAGAATGAAGAGGAGGATATCATGGATGAAGCGCTGGGGAGCAAGATATCGGACTACCTGATCAAACCTGTGAACCCGAAACAGATCCTTCTCTCCATTAAGAAGAACATTGATACCAAAAGGCTGGTCACAGCCAAGACAACCTCCGGGTACCAGTCCCAGTTCAGCCAGATCGGGATGCAGATCAATTCGGCCGGCACTTTCAGGGAGTGGGTTGAGATATATACGCGTCTCGTATACTGGGAACGGGAGTTTGAAGCCAGCGGTGAAGGCGGAATGGAAGAGGTGCTCCGGTTGCAGAAGACAGAAGCCAACAAAGGGTTTTGCCGTTTTATCAGGTCAAATTATGAAGGCTGGTTCCCGGGCAGGAACGGGGAAGCACCCCTGATGTCATACAACCTCTTCCGCCACAAGGTTTTTCCGCTGCTGCAGCATGGAATGGTAGTAGTAGTGCTCATTGACAACCTTCGTTACGACCAGTGGAAGGTCATTGAGCAGGAGATGACAGGGCTGTTCCGGGTGGAGGAGGAGGCATTATTCTCCAGTATCCTTCCGACAGCCACCCAGTATGCACGAAACGCCATGTTTGCAGGGATGATGCCTGGCGAGATCCAGGAGCGGTATCCCACTCTCTGGGCGGATGAAAATGAAGAAGGCGGAAAAAATCTGAACGAGGAGGAGCTGTGCAGGCTCCAGATGCAGCGGCAGGGGATTGAAAGCTCCTTTCACTACGAGAAGATCAACAGCCAGCGTGCCGGCAAGAAGGTGGTGGAGAATTACAGGGACCTGCTCAATTACGACCTGAATATCCTGGTTTACAATTTCGTGGATATGTTGTCCCACGCACGGACCGAGATGGAAATGATCAGGGAGCTCGCGTTTGATGAATCATCGTACAGATCTTTGGTGCAAAGCTGGTTCCAGCACTCTTACCTCTTCGAATTGCTGAAGAACCTGACCCGGCACGATGTAAAACTGGTGATTACCACCGATCATGGTGCGGTGAGAGTTACCAACCCGGTGAAGGTGGTCGGTGACCGGAAAACATCGGTCAACCTCCGGTACAAGCAGGGGAAGAATCTGAATTACAATCCCAAAGAGGTTTACGGGGTCAGTAAGCCTGAGGAGATACACCTGCCCAGGACAAACGTGACCACCAGTTATATATTTGCCATGAACAACGATTTCCTGGTCTATCCGAACAATTACAACCACTTCGTGAACCTCTACAGGAACACCTTTCAGCACGGGGGCATATCCATGGAGGAGATGCTGATCCCCGTCGCAATACTCTCCCCGGCCAGGTGATGGAAACCAGGATTCCCATACGCTCCCTGAAGGAGCTGCCTGCAGCGGCTGAAACATTTTTGCAGTCAGCCGGAAGGATCCCGGTGATCGCTTTTTCAGGAGAACTGGGAGCGGGGAAGACCACCTTTATCCAGTCCCTTTGCAGGGCCCTGGGAGTGACGAGTGAGGTCAACAGCCCCACATTTGCCCTGATCAACGAGTATTTCAACCATGAAGGAGACTCCCTTTTTCATATTGACCTTTACCGGATCGTGGATCCGGAGGAGCTTTTTGACCTGGGATATGAAGAGTATCTCTTTTCGGGAAGCCGATGTTTTATCGAATGGCCCGAAAAGGCGGGCCACCTGATCCCGGAGGATGCCCTGAAGGTCCGTATAGAGGTGAAGGATGACGGATCGCGCGAGATCGTTTATGAACTGCCGGCCAATAAATTATCTTGACAATGCTGCCTATTTGTCTTATTTTAGGTCTCCTTAACAGAAGCTGAATCGATGGAAAAAACCGGACCATCCTCCTTCGACATCCGAAAAGAGGGGCTGATGCCCCAGGAAGAGATGCTTGAAGTGGAGAATAAGAAAAAGCAGTTGAAGATAGGGATCCCTTCAGAGGACCATTCGGTGGAGAGCCGTGTCCCGATCACCCCTGAAGCGGTGGAGATTCTTACCGGGCATGGCCACCAGGTAACCCTTCAGGCCGGTGCCGGCAAAGCAGCCCACTACCTTGACTCAGATTATTCAGAGCGGGGGGGCATCATCAGTGAGAACCGCCAGGAGATTTTCGGCGGGTGCGATATCCTGTTGAAGATCAGTCCCCCGACCCTCGAAGAGATCGGATGGATGAAGGAGCGTCAGACCCTTCTCTCCTCCTTCCAGGTCTTCACCCATAATGACGAAAAATACATCAGGGACCTGATGCATAAGAAGGTGACCGCCATTGCCTTTGAGATGATCCAGGATGAACATAAATGCTTTCCGGCAGTACGGAGCATGAGCGCCATTGCCGGAACCACCAGCATGCTCATCGCTGCAGAGTACCTGAGCAACATGCGCGGTGGAAAAGGAGTCATGCTTGGAGGCGTAACAGGGATCACCCCTACCGAAGTGGTCATCCTGGGCGCCGGGACTGCAGCGGAGTATGCGGTCAGGGCAGCCATGGGACTGGGATCGGAAGTGAAGGTGTTCGATCACTCCATCCACCGGCTTCGCCGGCTGCAGAATGCAGTGGGCCAGATGGTGCCCACCTCCATCTTTCACCCTAAGGTGATGCAGAAGGCCATCCGGTCGGCCGATGTGCTTATCGGGGCCATCCGCAAGGATGAGAAACAGCAGGGTTTCTTCATTACCGAGGAGATGGTCAGGGAGATGAAAAAGGGGTCGATCATTATTGATATCAGCATTGACCGCGGAGGTTGCATTGAAACCTCAGAGCTCCGGACCCAGCTCGACCCTGTGTTTGTAAAACACGGAGTGATCCACTACTGTGTGCCCAATATTCCCTCCCGTGTGGCGCGGACTGCATCCATTGCCATATCCAATGTATTTGCGCCCCTGATCGTGGGCATGGGTGAACTGGGGGGAGAGGGAAGACACCTGAAGGAGAACATAGGGCTGAGGCACGGTGTCTATATTTATAACGGGATCCTTACCAACGAGACACTGGGCCGGAAGTTCGGCATACCTTCAAAGGACATCGATCTGTTGATGGCGGTTATTTAACACGGTTTCAAAGGGAAAAGGAACAGGATGACGGGATGGAAATGGATGGCATGTGCGGCCTCGGCTTCGTTATGGCTGTTGACCGGAGGATGTGACGGAGTGGGCGGGCCGGAACGCAAAGGTGAATTTGTGCTGAGCTCCCAGTTTTTTGGCACGGACAGCTACTACCAGTTCGGATATTCTTTTGAAGAGAGCGAATTTTTCAAGTACCCCTATGCGGGAGAACCTGTCCCGGATATCATCAACGAAGGCTTCAGGGTCATTGAGGGTGGCGAAGTGGTCTCCCTGCCGGGATTCAACACTCCCGCACAGGTGAATGGATTTGCACTGGCGGGGGAGTTTTCCAAACAGGAGGATGCGCGGGAGTTCTACAGTGGATACAAGGAAGTGGAAGAGGGGGTCCTGTTCATCACGGTAAGTGATATCGTTGAGCTTCACCAGGTATGGCTGCAACAGACCTCGTCTGGCAACTATGTAAAGATGCTGGTCAAGGCGATCAGCAGCCTGGAAGATGAATCGGGGAACCACTACAATGAGGTTACCCTGGAGTATACTTACCAGCCCGACGGTTCCACATCATTCCCGGAATAAGTCCCGATTTTTTCTATATTAGGGCATGAATTTCGCGCTTCTTGGCTTTATCTTCTACCTGGTGGTGATCCTGGTCGTCGGATTCATTACCTACCATATCAACAAGTCACATAAAGACTTCTTTCTTGCCGGGCGAAAACTGAGCCCCTGGGTAGTGGCTTTTTCTGAAAGGGCCTCGGGGGAAAGCGCCTGGCTGCTGCTTGGACTGCCCGGGGCCGCATACGCTTCCGGGTTGCTTGAGTTCTGGACAGCCCTCGGTTGCGTCTCAGGGATCATTTTTTACTGGTTTTTCGTGGCCAGGGCATTGCGCGAGGAGACCGAGCGGGCGGGAGCCATTACCCTGCCCACATTCCTTGCGTCAAATTACCGGAAAGGGCAGCCGGCGATCAGGGTGCTGGCCACCTTCATCATCATCTTCTTTTTCATCTTCTATCTTTCCGCCCAGTTCAACGGTGCCGGGAAGATCCTGAATGTCACCTTCGGCCTGGACCAGACCACCGGTATGATCATCGGGGCCGTGGTGATCATCTTCTACACCATGATGGGGGGATTCTTTGCTGTCGCATGGACCGACGTGGTCCAGGGGATCATCATGATTGGCACACTGGTGATACTGCCGCTGGTGGGACTGGTGGAACTGGCGGAGACCAGCCAGGGATCACACCCCCTTGCCGGGCTTGCTGCTGCAGAGGGCCATTCACTCACCTCCTTCACAGGGGGCCGGACCGGCTGGGCCGCTGCGGCCCTGATCATCAGCGGCCTGAGCTGGGCACTGGGCTACATGGGCCAGCCGCACCTGCTGACCCGGTTCATGTCCATCAACAGCGCAGAGAAGATCAGGGTCTCCCGCCGCATAGCCATAGCATGGGTGATCCCGGCCTTTACAGGTGCGCTGGTGATCGGACTGGTGGGGGCAGGGCTCTATGAACAGGGAATGTTCGATGACATTGAGAAGGTGATGCCGCACCTGGCCAACGAACTGCTCCCTGCCTGGCTGGCAGGGATCTTTGTGAGCGGTGCCATAGCAGCCATGATGTCGACGGCTGACAGCCAGCTGCTGGTGATCAGCTCCTCCATCATAGAGGACTTCTTTCATCAGACCCTGGGAAGGGATGTGGGGGATGCCTCATTGCTGAAAGCCAGCCGGGCCATCACGATCCTGGTCGGTGTGACCGCCTTTGCCATCGCGGTGACTTCCAATAAGCTCATCTTCTCCATGGTCTCCTATGCATGGGCGGGACTGGGATCTTCGTTCGGGCCGCTGATCCTGCTGATGCTTACCTGGAAAAAGGTGACCTGGCAGGGCGTGATCGCCGGACTTGTCACCGGATTTGCCTCCACGGTGATCTGGTCCGAGATCACGGTGCTCGACGCGGTGATCAGTGTGAGGTTTGTCTCCTGGGTGCTGGCCTTTCTTGCCGTCTGGATCACCAGCAGGATCACCCTTCAAAAACCATGATATGAGCTGCGGGGAATGAGGCTTGTCTACGATATAGGGATCAGGTTGTACCAGCTGGCGGCATGGGCCATCTCTCCCTGGAACCGGAAGGCCAGGCTATGGGTGAGGGGAAGGAGGGGGTGGTACGAAGAACTCCGTCAGGCGCTTGCCGGGAAAGGCAGGGTGGTGTGGTTCCACTGTGCCTCCCTGGGTGAATTCGAGCAGGGGCGGCCGATCATGGAAGCACTCCGGGAGAGGTGTGCGGACCGGAAGATCCTGCTGACCTTCTTCTCCCCTTCAGGATATGAAAAGAGGAAAGACTACGGGGGTGCCGACCATGTCATGTACCTGCCCCTGGATACCGAAAGGAATGCCCGCCTGCTGGTAAGATCCATCCCCCTGGAGATGGCCGTTTTCATCAAATATGAATTCTGGTTCCATTACCTGCAGAGGCTGAGCAGGGAAGGGGTACCCGTATACCTTGCATCGGGGATCTTCCGGCCCGGACAGCTGTTCTTCCGGTGGTACGGCACCTGGTACCGGAAGTTCCTGGAGTGTTTCACCCATATTTTCGTTCAGCAGGAATCCTCCAGGGAGCTGCTTGAAAAGTATGGCATCACACATACCACCACTGCGGGGGACACCCGGTTCGACCGGGTAAGGCAGGTGGCTGGAACCGGCTACAGCCACCCGGCGATTGAAAGGTTTGCATCGGGGGCCCGCATCATCGTGGCAGGGAGCACCTGGGAGGCCGATGAACAGCTCCTGGAGAGTGCCTTTATTGAGCTGCCGCCCGGTCTCAGGTGGATCATTGTCCCCCATGAGCTTTCGGAACCGCACCTCCAGCACCTGAGAAAGAGGTTTCCCGGCAACATCCTGTTCACCGAGCTTAAGGGTGACATGCCTCCCGGAACACGGGTGGTGATCGTTGATACCATCGGCCAGCTCTCCTACCTTTACCGGTATGGCACACTGGCTTATATCGGTGGCGGGTTCGGGAAAGGGATCCACAATATCCTGGAGGCTGCCACTTACGGGCTGCCGGTGATCTTCGGGCCCAATTACCAGAAATTCTCCGAGGCGCTGGAACTGATCCGGTTGGGGGGTGCATTCCCGGTTTCCTCCAAAAGCGAATTGTTATCCACCATTCGTCAACACCTTGAAATGAACAGCCTGTTGAAAACCGCTTCCCAAATAGCCTCTAACTATGTATTGGAGAGGGTTGGAGCCACTTCTTTCATCCTTGAAAACGTGTGTAAAAAATCCTGAATCAATATGCTATAGAGTACCCCGCCGGGCGCAGATTTCTTCCTATTTTTAGTTCATGTTCGCCCTGTATGAACAACCTAATTTTTTCTTAATATTTTCTTAACGCGCTTAAAGGAAACATCACGTTACTTACTAACCGTTCTATCGTATACACAAAACCAAAAATCTATGAAAACCATGAAGAAGTTATTGCTTACATTTTTCGTTCTTTGCCTTATAGCAATTCCTGCTTTTTCGCAAATTACCAATTCAGGCATGAATGGCACAGTTGTATCAGAATCAGGTGAAGTACTTGCTGGTGCTACAGTGGTAGCTGTTCATGAACCTTCCGGAACTCAATACGGAACTGTTTCCAATGACGAGGGCCGTTTCAATTTGCAGGGTATGCGACCCGGCGGGCCATACACTGTCAAAGTTTCATATGTCGGTTACTCTACCGCTTCTTATACCGACATTACTTTGCTTTTGGGTGAATCATTTATTCTAAACGCACAGATCAAGCAAAGTGCTGTTGATGTTGCAGAAGTTGTGGTAATCGGTTCCAGGCCTTCGAAATTCAGCACCACCAAGACCGGGGCCACGACCAACATCTCCAATGAACAGATCAGTTCAATGCCTACCTTAAACAGGAGTATTTCCGACATTTCAAGGATTTCACCCTATGCCAATGGTATGAGCTTTGCAGGGGGCGATGGCCGTTCGACCAACTTCACGGTGGATGGTGCCAATTTTAATAACAACTTTGGACTGAGTTCCAACCTTCCTGGAGGGGGGAACCCCATTTCCCTGGATGCCATTGAGGAAATTCAGGTGGTGGTTGCACCTTTCGATGTTCGCCAGACCAATTTCATCGGGGGTGGCATCAACGCCATTACCAAATCCGGAACCAATACATTCCGAGGCTCAGCCTATACCTATTACACCAACCAGAATATGAGGGGCAATAAGATCGGGGATGTGGATTTCGGTGAACGTGATAAGGAATCGACGGGTACATACGGTGTGACCCTGGGCGGTCCCATCATTAAGAACAAGCTGTTCTTCTTCGTGAACGGGGAATACGAACTGAAGCCCGGACAGGTCGTTACCTGGAGACCATCAGAGAATGGCATTGCCAATACCGAGCAAATGTATTCACGCGCCAGCACAGGGGATATGGAGCTGGTCAGCCAGCACCTGAAAAACAATTACGGATATGATCCCGGTTCCTACACCGATTAC
>CAYXUD010000007.1:0-35089 GCA_964467775.1 uncultured Bacteroides sp.
GCGTACCCTATTTTACGAATTTCGTAACCGCGTTGCCGGATTTGATAAAGTAGATCCCGGGAGCATAACTGCCGATGTCAAACCTGTATTCGGTTCCCCTGACCACTATCTCTTCCAGTTTCACCCCCACACTGTTGTAGATGCTGACTTTGCTGTTTTCCCTGTCCAGGACAATGTTCAGCTCATTGACCGCCGGGTTTGGATAGACCTTTAGCTTGTTTGTCCTTGCCGGGGAGATCCCTTCAGGCCATCCTATGGTCACCTCCAGTTCCCCGCTCACTTCACTGTCATCCACCGCGGATGCAACGACTGTGACATTGCCGGCTGACTCCGGGGTAAGCAGGCCATTCTCATCAATCGAGGCCCCGCCGGTCCCGTTGACCACACTCCACTTCACTGACCGGTAATCAGCCTCTTCCGGAAGCACTTCCGCGCTCATCTGGAGAGTGGCGTCAAGGGTTACTTCCGTTGCACCATCCGCACCGGTTACGGTGATGTCTGTAACGGGTATATAATCCGTGAGCCTGTAAAAGTCCTCAAGGTTGACCAGCTCGATGCTGTCAAAATAGGTGTCCACCTCTGACAATCCAAGCTCGAATCCCACCCTCTGAACGGTATTTTCATTCATCAGCTCCGACAGGAATCTGACAATGAATTCGTACCGGGTGCGTTCCGGTGTGATATCGAAGGTCCAGTCGGATTCAGTACCACCCCAGGAGGTCCTGGGATCTTCGGAATATCCGTACCTGTTCCAGTCATTTTCTTCAGTGTCCTCGAAGTTAGTGGTTAAGGTCCTGGTCTCGTCCGCCCAGGCCACGAACCTGTATATGTAGTCAACATCTTGCTCTGCAGTGAGTCCGTTCTGCCAGAATGCATAATTCCAAAGCTCCGCAGGTTCCCCCGGAGTACAGACCAGGATCCCATCGTCCACATAAGGTACTGGATCATTATTCACTCCTCCATCGTTATCCCAGCCAGCAGCTGTCCCGTCCGCGTTTACCTCGTCGAAATAGGGATTTCTGATTACATTCACTTCCTTTATGGAAACGATCTGGTTGCTGATAGTCACATAGGCTGATCCCTCCTCGTAGGAGCCATCCTTGGCCCATGCGGTAACAATAACATCTCCATCGATAATGGCTGTGACCACTCCATCCTGATCGATGGTAGCCTTACCGTCGATGTTTTCGATCGTCCATCGAAGACTCTTGTTGGAAGCGTTCTCGGGAAGGACTTCTGCCTGGATCTGCAGCGTGCCGTTGTTTTCCGTGATCTCGCCGTCTGTCAGATTAATATCAGTAACGAATTCGCTTATTTCCGTATCATCGAAGGTGATCATCCCGCAATCATCCATGTTGGTCCACGAGCTGCCGATAGTGCCTGTGTTGGACCACACAGCAACCCTGGCACTATCATCGCCCAGGTCCCTGTCAATAAGGGATATATCAAATCCAACCTCTCCTGTCAAATCTACCTCATATCCATCCTCATCCAGCAGAACGGAAAGGGGAACAAAAAACTCGGCTGTATAATTCGGGTCATCCACCAGGAATGCATGCTTGAACCCATTTGCATCGGTGAAAGCCGTTCCGTCGATCCTTGTGGGGTCAAATGAAGGGGCGAACCGGTAGTGCCCGCTCCCGGCCATAGGACCCATGCCATCTTCCAGTTCGGAATTTACATCGAAATAGATCTCGGGGGAATCATAATCCTCTCGGTTCCCGGGAGGATCTGCAGCATAATTGGGGTAAAAATCATCATCGGTAACTCTCAGCAGTATATAGATGCCATCCCAGTCCTACAAACCCTGCCAGGTTGTTTCCCCCGGTTCCCCAAGGGTTGGAACATCATCTATGGCCGGTTTGTCGATGTTGTTCTCAGGATCGGCTTCAGCCCAGACTTCATCCACCTGCCCGTCGATCACAGGTGCCACGGAGGCTTTCCTGATCACAGCGGTAGGTTTTTGTGCCAGGGTACCCGTGATGATCAAACCACTGGTTACCACGAATAAGATTCCTCTTTTCATAGCTTCAGGTTTTATAAGCCCAATTTATTAAATTCCTGCTGAGAATAAAAAAAGCGGCCTGCTAATTCATACGGATCAGCCGGGAAGAAAACAAAATGAGAAGGCCATTGTCAGAGGCTGGAAAACCACGCTTTCAGCCTGCTGAAGGCTTCCGCCAGCCTGGGGGCATGGTTCAGGACGAATGATTCATCGATCTCCCTGTCCCGGTACTCGCCGGATGCTGCGCTGAGCGCAGCTTTCCCGTCGAAATCCACAAAAGCCATCCGTGCGGTCATTTCGGCAGGATCCCTCCCGAATTCGTATCCGGGAAGCATGGCAATACCGGTTTCATCCAGCAGGGTGTTGCACAATTCGACCGAAGTCTGGATACCTTTTTCGCAAAGTTTTTCACGGTAAATCCCAAAATCGGGGAAGAGGTAGAAAGCACCGTGCGGCATGGGTATGTTGATCTGGATCTCTCCCAGCTGACCTACACAGTATTTTGCCAGTGCCTTCAGGATGCGCCTGACATGGACCAGGTAATCTTCAATATCCTCTCCTCCACTGAACGCGCTGATCGCCGCATACTGGATGGGGGCACTGGTAGATGTATAGGTTTCACTGGCCACGATGGCCATGGCTTTGTGTAGCCAGTCAAGGCTCGAGGGAAAAGAGAACGTTCCCAGCCTCCATCCCCCTGCCCCGCACCATTTGCTCAGGCCGCCGCTGATAATGGTCCCTTCCGGGTAAAACCGGGCGATTGAAACATGCTGGTTCTTGAAGTGGAGCAATCCGTAGATCTCGTCCGATACCAGGACCACCCTGTATTTTCTGGCTACCCGTGCAAGCTCTTTCAAACGTTCCAGGGGATAGGTATAACCGGAAGGATTGGCAGGATAATTCAGAATGGCTATACGTGGCTTATCGGGATCTGTACGGCAGACCTTATCGAGCTGGTCAGGGCTCATCCGCCAGAAGTTATCGGAACTGGTGGGGATCCAGTATACATGCCTGCCTACAATCCTGGCCTGGGGGGAGTAGGAGACCCAGGAGGGCGTGGGGATCAGGAGGTCCCCGTAGTAGACAAGCTGTAAAAGAAATATGAGTTCCTTGGATCCCGGGCCTATCATCACATATTCAGGCCTGGTTTCTATGCCCTGCATCCGTTCGTTAAAAGAAGCCACCGCTTCACGAAGGGCCAATAATCCGCTTACCGGGAGATAGTCTTTCATATGTGCATGGTCCCTCAGGGCCTGTACCACCCTTTCAGGTACCGGGAATGGCGACTGCCCTAATCCCAGGCGGAATACGGGTTTGCCCATGGTTATCAGCTCCCTCGACTTCTCATTAATGCTCAGGGTGGCTGACGGTGCCAGTCCCCTGACGTTCAGATTGAGATTTACCGCGTTCTGTTTTGACATGGACCTGCTCTGATAGATGGCCTTTCGAAGTTAATCATACCCGCCCATAAACAGAGAATATTTTTTGAACCGTTGTTTGAACTGAAACCGCTGCATTGAAGCTCGACGAAGTCAATCTTCGATCCATAAATTATTTTATTTGTGCTCGCTTACCCCGCAGCAAGCAGCGGGGAACCGAGCCTGCGAGCTCAGTGAAGCCAATGCGCGAGCGGGATTCAAGAATTCCCAACTGATCCACCTCCCAATATTGCCTGGAAACGCTGATTTTCTGGTGTTGATCACATCTACCAGAAAACCTTTTTTATCCATAACCAATAAATAACCGCATGATGAAAACCTTTTTTTCCTTAACAGTTTGTATGATGACGATCACCCTGATCTCATGTCAGCAAGAGGAGCCTTCACCCGTTAAGACAACCGGCAGCCTGCATATTGACATTGGACTGCATATCAGTATCAATGAGGTGAGCAGCGCCTTAAAATCTGCGCAGCAGACTGAAGATTTCAGGGTCATTATCTACACGGCGGAGGGCACGGAAGTGCTGACATTTGAGAGCGCTTCAGAGATGCCCGATACCATTGAGCTTGCCATAGGCAATTATTACGTTGAAGCGCACTCTGACAACAACCTTCCGGCTGCCTTTGAAAACCCTTATTACTACGGGGAATCGGATCTGTTTGCGATCAACGGCAACGTGCAGCAAACCGTACTGGTCAATTGCACCCTGGCCAACACGATTGTGTCCGTGGTTTACTCCGAAAACATCAGGAACAGCTTCACTGATTATCAAACAACCGTATCATCGGCCCTGGGCACGCTTCTTTTCTCAAAGGATGAAACAAGGATGGGGTATTTTCAGACACTGCCGCTGGATATCCTGGTGGAGCTGACCTACCTGAACCCCGACGGATCGGAAAGCATGAAAACCCTGAACAGCAGTATCCCCGACCCTGTTGCGAACAGGCACTATGAAATAGATGTGGATGCTT
The DNA here is from genome assembly GCA_964467775.1 of uncultured Bacteroides sp. Lineage (GTDB taxonomy): Bacteria > Bacteroidota > Bacteroidia > Bacteroidales. The sequence goes on from CAYXUD010000007.1 coordinate 4,417, forward strand.
CCATAGACGAAGGCATGGTGACCCTGCAGATCCTGCTGGATGAAACAGAAGTGGTGGTGGAGGTTGTCGAGGTTACAGATGGTACGGATAATCCGCTTAACAGCCCCGTGGGTTATGGGGAGATCCTGATCACCGAGATCATGTACGATCCCTCGGCGCTTCCCGATACGGAGGGTGAATGGTTCGAAATTTACAACAGGTCGGATCAGGCAGTGAACCTGCAGAACCTCATTCTTGGAAGGGATGATTCCAACAGGCATACCATTGAAGACTCCATTGAACTGGCACCCGGGTCCTACTTCGTACTGATGCGCACTGATGCGGCCACGGATGCAGTCAACAGTTATGTGTATGGCCCGGACATCTCGCTGACAAATTCCGGGGCTGTTCTTGCCATATACAATGAGGGTACGGAAACTGATCCCGGTGCACTGATCTTCTCTGTAGATTACGGCGGGGCGGATTTCCCGGGCGGTTCGGGTGCATCCATCAGCCTTGACCCGGATATGATCAGTGCCGTTGATGCCATCGTGGGAACTTCCTGGTGTACCTCTGCTTCTGTCTACAGCACAGGTGATTACGGAACACCCGGGATGGTGAATGATGCCTGCCAGTAAGCTCAGCCATCTCCTTGCGGATTGCATGCCACCGGGAAATTTTACTATTTTTGAGTACATTGAGTACCCATGGGAAAACTCCTGGTCCTGTACTATTCAAAAACCGGGAACACTGCAAAGATGGCCAGGCACGTGGCCGAGGGCTGCAGGGAGGTGCCCGGGACGGAGGTCCGGCTGAAGTCTGTTGAGGAAGCCTCGCGGAAGGACATTATCTGGTGCGATGGGGTGGCCGTGGGCTCACCCACCCAGCTCGGGACGGTGGCTGCTGAGATGAAGCAGTTCTGGGAATCCATGTTGCCGGACTGGCAGAAAATAGACGGCAAGATCGGTTGTGCCTTCAGCTCCCAGGGGGGCTGGGGCGGAGGTGCAGAGCTTACCTGCCAGGGGATCCTCACCATCCTGATGAATTTTGGATTCCTTGTTTTCGGGGTGACCGACTATGCTGCCCACCAGTTTACGGCTCACTACGGGGCCGTGCAGGCCGGGGAGCCCCGCGAAGCCAGGGAAATCGAATCGTGCCGGAGGATCGGGAAAAGGCTGGCAGAGTGGGTGGCGGTCTTCGTGGATGGAAATCCGGCCATGCACCCCCTGAAGGTGAAATATAAACGGAACCCCTGGGATTAGACCGGGGGCCTTCATTCATTGTGCCCGCTTACCCCCTTTTGAAAATCTGGCCTAAGAGGGGAAGATCAGGATGGGGAGATGGGCCTCCTGCAGGATCTTCTTGAACAGGTTTGGCCTGAAGAGTTTGTTGAATATCCCCCGTTTCTGGGTTGTAAATGAAAGGAGGTTGATGCTGTTTTTGTTCGCAAACTCCTTAAGGCCATGGTAAACATCCTCATCTTCAATGAGCCGGCAAGAGATCTTATGCTCCTTGTAATCTCTTTCCAGGATCCCGTTCAGTTCATCCATTCTCTCTTTTTTCGAAGGATTTTGCGCCGTATCAATATGGACGCAGGTGATGCTTTTGTTAAAAGGTTCCACAATCTTTAACAGCCGGTTCAGAGAGGTGTTGTCCTTCTCATTGAAATCGGTGGCATAAAGGATGTTCACCTGTTCGAAATCTTTCCTGGTGAAAGTGCCGGGAATGGCATATACAGGAATATCCAATCCTTTGGTAAGTTCGTCTGCCATACCGGCGAAAACGCTTTTGGACTCATCTCTTTTCCCCACGGTTCCGAGTACAATAAAATCGGGTTTGTATATTTTGCTGATCCATTTGATCCTTCTGACAATATTGCCCATGACGATGGAGGAATGGACTTTCACGCCTGTAATCTCATTGGTTTCAATATAGTCCTTTACCTCCTGGGTGAAATTGAGAACGTCCGCTTTTGCCTTCCGTTCCATCTCCCCGACCATATGCTTCGCATAGCTCTCAAACGTTGCCGATTTCTTAATATTCACATCAGCCATGGGGTTCTCGTAAACGTGAAAGATCTTTATTTCAGCGTTCAGCTTCTGGGCCAGGTGCACCGCATAGTAACAGGCATTTTCTGAACCTTTCGAAAAGTCGGTCGGGACAATGATCTTGCGGATCTGATCCGCGGGTTCAATCTCTTCAATCTCCCCGCCATATTCATCCTTGATGTTCAGCATGATCTTGATGGCCTGTTCAACATCCTCCTCTTTTACCTGTACCCTGACGATATCGACATTTTTTTCATAATCATAGACACAGTCGAAAAAACAATCGATATTCACTTTTTCGAAATTCTCCTTCAGGAAATAGGCGGTTTTCGAATGCTCATAAGTGGCAAGTGTGACCAATGTGCTCATGGCTTTTCTTTTAGTAATCTCTATTATAAAGTCAATTTATGGACCTGTTTTGTTTAGCGGATGATCATGAGAATTGTATCATCAAATATAAAATCTTTCCTGTAAATTGGAGCTTCAAAACAGATCATCAGCTTTTATGAAACAGAAAGCGCTGTTCCACCCCCGGGTATTTGACGAGAAAGAGTGGGCTGAAGGCTACTACCAGAGAAACAAATGGAGCATCGCCAGGGTCGGAAAAGACTTTGCGGCGATGTTGAAAAAGAGCGGGTTCACAGCCGGCAGGATGCTCGATGTCGGGTGTGGTTTTGCATCGGTGCCCATTGAGATTGCCAGGGTTTTCCCGGAGGCAGAGATCATCGGGATAGACCTTGGCAGGCCTCTTTTGGAGATCGGACGGAACCTGGTGGATGAGGCCGGTCTGACAGACCGCATCACCCTGATCGAGGGTGATGCTTATGATATTTCGTTCGGAAATGACTCCTTCGATGTGGTGATCAATACGTTTCTTTTGCATATCATTGAGTTCCCGGAGAAGATGCTGAATGAGATCGAACGGGTGGCCCGTCCCGGGGCAAGGATAATGATCAGGGATCTGCGAAGGGGATTCCTGGCCAGGTTTGTGGGCAAATTCAGGACCAGCTGCACTGCCCGGGAGGCTGCGGAGATTATTGGAAGATCGGTGATCAGGCCCGGGCGGTTGTCCAGCGGTCCGTTCTGGTGGGACTATATGGTTGGATTATGATCAGACTGAAAAATATCTGTATTGATCTTCTGAAATGAACCAGACCAGGCTGGAACTGATGAGAGACCTGTTTCACAGGTGGTGCGGCGAGGGAGCCCATTCCATCAATAAAATGCCCGGATCGGGATCCCCGAGGGAGTATTACCGGATCACCGGGACCGGGTCAAGGGCCATCGGGACCTTTAACCCGGACCGTGAGGAGAACGATGCTTTCATCGGATTCAGCAGGCATTTCAGGTCCAGGGGGCTTGCCGTGCCGGAGATCTACCTGGCGGACCCGGATCACAGTGCCTACCTCCAGGAGGACCTGGGCGATCTTACCCTTTTCGACCACCTGGTCAAGGTGCGGCAGAATGACACCTTCCCGGAAGAGCTGAAGGAGATATACAGGACCGTTCTGACCGAGTTGCAGCGATTCCAGATCACAGGCTCGGAAGGCCTGGATTATTCGGTCTGCTATCCCAGGTCCGCTTTCGACCGGCAGAGCATGAAATGGGACCTGAGCTATTTCAAGTACTATTTCCTGAAACTGGCAGATATTCCCTTTAACGAGCAGCAGCTGGAAGATGATTTTAATTCCCTGGTGGAATACCTGCTCCGTCAGGAGACCGGTTATTTCCTCTACCGCGATTTCCAGTCCCGCAATATCATGCTCGTGGATGGGCATCCATACTTTATTGATTACCAGGGAGGAAGAAAGGGTGCCCTTCAGTACGATGTGGCCTCCCTGCTGTTCGATGCCAAGGCCGATATCCCCCCGGATGTCAGGGAAGAACTGCTGGAGTATTACATCAGCCGCCTGGGCCGTTATCCCGGGGTGGATCCGGATGCCTTTCGTGAATCCTATTATGGCTATGTGCTGATCAGGATCATGCAGGCCATGGGGGCCTATGGGTTCCGCGGATTCTATGAGAAGAAGATCCATTTTTTACGGAGCATCCCCTACGCCCTGAATCACCTGAAATGGGTCCTGGAACAGGTGGATTTCCCGGTCCCTCTTCCCACACTCCTGAAAGTGCTGGAAAGCCTTCCGGCCGCACCCAGGCTGAAACGGTACAGCCGCAGGGAGGGCCGGAAGTCCACGCTGACCGTTTCGATCAACAGTTTCAGCTACAAGCACGGGATCCCTGATGATCCCAGCGGGCACGGGGGAGGTTATGTATTTGACTGCAGGGCGATCACCAACCCGGGCAAACTGGAGCAGTTCAGGAGCCTTACCGGGAAGGACAAGCCCGTGGCCGATTTCCTGGGCCAGCAGGATGACGTGCATGAGTTTATCAGCAGCGTCACAGCGCTGGTGGATATGTCGGTGGACAATTATGAAGAGCGGAATTTCACACACCTGATGGTCAGCTTTGGCTGTACGGGTGGACAGCACCGGTCGGTCTACTGCGCCGAAAAGCTGGCCACACATCTGAGAGAAAGCCAGAATGTGCGCATCACACTATGGCACCGGGAACTGGATTAGAACCCGGTGGCGTGTAGCGCCCCTATTTCAGGGCCCTGAAATGGTAGACCCCGCTGCCCGTTGTGAACAGGGTGTAACCGCCCTCCATCCCCAGGTATTCCACCCCGGGAACTTCACCGGCCGGGGATCCCCCTTCGAGGACATTTCCCGGATCCGCAGCGGGCACAAAGGCAGTGGCTGAGCAGCCCACGGGAACGGTGATCTCCATTTCGAAGGAATCCTCATGATTCCGCCAGGCAATGCCTGCCTTCCCATAGGATGTCCGGTCCGAATAGGTTACATGATCCAGTTCCCCCACCGGCTGGGGCCTGAATATGATGTGCCGGTATCCCGGTGATTCCGGATCGGCCTGCATCCCGGCCAGGTTGCGGTAGAACCATACCAGCCCGCCCCCGAACATCGGATGGTTGTGCGATCCCCCTTCGTCCCATCTTTCACGGGTGGTGGTGGAACCCAGCTCCACCCAGCGCCCGTATGACGGTTCAGTGGTTTTGCTCATCGCTTCGTAAGCCAGCTCCTGCATCCCGTTCTCAGCCAGCACCTCGAAAAAAAACCTGGTGCCAATGATCCCGGTATCCAGGTGGCCCCTGTTTTTCCGGATCCCCTCTTTCACCGCGGTCAGCACCCTGTCATAACGATCCTCCGGAACTCCTATCTTCAGGGCCAGGATATTGCCTCCCCCATCGCCGTATGACCCGGACTCTTCATTATAGAACCTGGCATGGAAAGCTTCCCGGGTCCGTTCTGCCAGGTTCCTGTAGCCCCTGGCCTCATCCGGTTTTCCGATGATTCCGGCTGTCCGGGCAGCAATATCTGCACAGTACCAGAGGTAAAAGGTATGTACCATCTCATCCGGTACGGTTTTACCGGGCGCCACCCACTCCCCCAGGTTGAACCACCTGAGCAGGGAGCCGTCCCTGGCGGTCCGTTTTGAATGCATGATCCCCTCTTCATCCACCCAGGTCTGCATGTAGCGGAGATACCCCTTCATCCCTTCGTAGGTGTCTTCAAGCATGTCCCTGGAGCCGTAATGCACATAGTAATGCCATGGGATCACGCAGATGGCCGCTCCCCAGGCAGGTCCGCCCCCGCACCCGGGCTGCCAGGGGGCTCCGTTGGGAACATACCCTGTCTCAGGGATCTGCGCATCCAGCATGTCCCGCACCCATTTCTGGTAGAAATTCCTTGCATCGAAGTTATGCATCACGGTGATGCTTGTGATCTGCCCGTCCCCGGTATACGGGGAGCGCTCCCGGTGCGGACAGTCACTGGCAATGCCGCCGTGCATGTTGTCGGTCTGGCTCCTTCTCCAGATGGTGTTGATCTCATTGAACAGCCCGCTGGAGGTTTCAAACTGAGCCGAGGGTTCGATGAAGGTATTCACCGCCTCTGCCGTGAGGTGCCCGGGTTTCAGCTCCCCCGGCCAGTTGGTGACCTCCACCCCGCTGAACACGAACCAGCTGAACCGCGGTGCATAGTTTTCGGGTCCGCCCCCCGCGAAGATATAGGTATTCTCCCCGGAGTAGAGGTTGCCATTGAATTTCATCCCCACCTTGTGCCCTGCAGGACCCTCCACGTCATTCAGGCGGACCCAGCCGGAGATTTCCGTTCCGAAATCGACGAAATAGTGGCCTTCCCCGAGCTGATCGATGGAGAGGGGCATCAGTCTTTCTGTAACCCTGTCTGGGTATGCCGTATGGGCCACCAGCCTTCCAAAGGGGGGTGTCCGGATGGCCACCTGCTTCCAGGTGTCATCGTCAAAACCCGGGGTGCACCATCCCGGCTGTTCCAGACGGGCGTCATAGATCTCCCCGTAATAGACCATGTCCATCAGGATGGGGCTGCGCGAGGCCTTCCAGGATCCGTCGCTTGTGATGATCTCCCCGGTCCCGTCCCTGTACTTCAGGTGAACCTGGCAAAGGAACCTCGGGGAACCATAGGCGGCAGCCCAGAACTTCGCCGGATTATAGAATCCGTTCCCCAAAATCGCGCCGATGGCGTTCTCTCCCCGGTTCAATTTCTCCCTGATATCGTAGGCCATGTACATCACCCGGTAGTCGCGGAACTCATCGGGCAGGCAGATGAGTGCATCCATGAGCTGTGGGCGCTTTCCGAAATTGGTCTGGTTAGGCACCAGCAGATCCTCTCCAACCTTTTCGCCGTTCAGGTAAAGTTCGAAATAGCCCAGGCCTGTCACAAATGCCACGGCCGACTCCACCTCCCTGTCCACCCTGAACTCCTTCCTGAGCAGGGGAGCGGGCGGGCCGAACTCTTCGGGGCGTGCGTCGGGCCCTCCTACCGGCTTGGGCAGCGCATCTTCGCCCTGCCAGGGAGCACCGATCCAGCTGGCTTTCCAGTCACCGGGCTGAAGCAGCCCCATCCGCCACCAGCCAGCTTCGCTCCAGGGGGAAGCCTTCCCCTCCCGGTCCCACACCATGACCTGCCACCAGCATTCCTGCCCTGATACCAGGGGTTTCCCCTCATACACCACCCGGGTGGACCGGTCAGAACTCCTGGGTCCGCTGTCCCACAGGTCCGGTGCCTCCAGTCTCATCCTGGAGGTGGCCACCCTTATCCGGTAAGCGGTCTGTACCTGGCCGCGGACCCCCTCTTCTGCTAAATTGATCCAGCCCAGCCTGGGCTGCAGCACATCCACCACCGCCGGATTTTCCAGGTATTCACAGGTCAGTTGAACAGGTTCAAGCACAGCATCAGGGGCGCAACCCATGAAAAGTCCGGCCCCGATGAATATCAAGAATTTTCTCATGCTGGTTGTAATTGTTATTGATGTGATTCAGAAGCTTTACTAAATCCGGGTTTCAGCATACAAATTATTAAAATACTTTATATCTTCCCGCTTTCATGCATGAAGAAGGCAACGATTTATAAGATCCTGCTTGGCCTGGGAGGATTGGCCGCACTGTTATTTGGTCTGGCGCTCCTTACGGGAGGACGGCAATTCCTGGGACCGTTGCTGATCACATTCTTCGTGCTGCTTGCTTTCGGGGTGAGGGGAAACCCGGTATCCAGGGGATTCTCCTATACCATCATGATCTTTGCGGCTGTATCCATCTCCATGTTCTACCCCGGACCTTTCCTGAAGTGGGGGGATTTCGAGCTGAAGGCCACCATCGTACCGCTGCTTCAGATCATCATGTTCGGGATGGGATCGCAGATGAGCTTCAGGGATTTTGCCGGCGTGGTGAAGATGCCCAGGGGGGTGCTGATCGGACTGGCCTGCCAGTTCACCATCATGCCGGTGGTCGGCTTTGCCATCGCTTCCACTTTCGGCTTCCCTCCCGAGATCGCTGCAGGCATTATCCTGGTGGGTTCATCGCCCAGCGGACTGGCATCCAATGTCATGTCCTTTATTGCAAAAGCCAACCTGGCACTCTCTGTCACCCTTACCGCCGTGGCAACCATGCTGGCGCCCCTGATCACACCATCGCTGATGAAACTGCTGGCGGGGCAGCTGGTGCCGGTGGACTTCTGGAACATGATGCTGGGGATCATCAACATCGTGATCCTTCCCATAGTGGGGGGCCTGATTTTCAATGCAATGGCCTACGGAAAAGAAAACTCAAGAAGCATTTCCATACAGGCCCTGGTCTACCTGCTGATCATTGCGGGGAAGAACCTGATCCTTTTTCTGACTTCCGATGTGGGCGGTACAATCTGGATCCAGTCCGGCAAAGACCTTCTCTGGTTCCTGGCCCTTCCGGTGGTCGCTGCTGTCGTTTTCAAAAGAGTGGCAGGGGGTAACAGCCAGGTGCTCGACAAGGTGATGGCATTTATCTCCATGGCCGGGATCGGGGTGATCATCACCGTAATCACTGCCGCCGGCAGGGAGAGCCTCCTCGATATAGGCCTGTTGCTGATCGTGGCCTGCCTGCTGCACAACACGGCAGGATATTTCCTTGGTTACTGGATCTGCAGGTTTGCGAGGATGGATGAAAAATCGTGCCGTACCATCGCCCTTGAAGTGGGGATGCAGAACGGGGGTCTGGCCTCGGGCATCGCCCTGCAGATGGGGAAGGTTGCCACGATCGGGCTGGCAGCAGCAGTTTTCGGCCCCATGATGAACATCACCGGCTCCTCGCTGGCCACCTGGTGGCGGAGACGGCCGGCTGAATGAATCCCATAAGGACCTTTGCTCTATCTGGACTCCTGTAATGTGAACTCCAGTGCCTCTACTTTTTCGAGCAGCTGGTCAATGAGCACCTGCTGCGACTGGTTTTCCTTTATCAATTCCTGTATGGCTTTGATAGCAACCACCTGTGCCGGGTAGCTGTCCAGTTGCAGCAGGGGATCACCCCCCGGAAGCCTGTCTCCCCCTTTCTGTACCGCATCCGGGAATACCTGTTGAAACTCCTGTGCCACAAAATTATAGTGATCGATATCCCGGATGGATGGATTCATCTCTTTCCATTCGTCCGTGTACCTGAACTTTACAGGATGGAGTTGCAGGATCTGCTGCCTGGCGCCAGTGATATCCTCGATATTCGTTTTGATCCTGGCATCCGAATTGACCATCCAGTCTCCCGCCTCTGTTTTCGAAACCGTTCCTTCCACCTCCAGCGCGTGGACATTTGCATTCCGGCCCACACCCAGCTGGTTGTTGATGCGCAATCTGTTGTTGTATAACTCGCCATAGATCAGGGCCTGGGTAGAATCATGGTAGGAATGGTCGATGATGAGTTTTCCGAAGCCTTGCTCATTCATTCCTGCCTCAAATCCGATAAATATATTATCCACTCCATTGAGATTATTAGAGCCGGCCCGGGATCCGATATATGTATTGTTATAACCATTGATGATTTTCTGGCCTGCAGCCTGACCTATATACACATTATTGTGGCCTTCGGTATGCTCATGACCTGCATAAGGACCAATAAAAATGTTATTGGTTCCATCTACATTGAGTTCACCCGTATATTGCCCTAGAAAGACATTATTGAATCCCTCCTGGTTCTCAGTACCGCTTTTGTCCCCTATAAAAAGATTGCTAAACCCGGTAGTGGTATTTGCTCCACTCTCATAACCAATAAAACAGTTCTGAACCCCGGTGGTTATGGATTGCCCTGCACTGTGGCCGATGAAATAGTTATCTTTTGTCAGGTTGAACAGGTTTGAGGCAGGGGTTCCGTCAGGTCCTCCGCCCTTCTGTTTAGTAAGCACCGACAAAGCATTTGCCCCGGTCTCATCCCCGTCAGAAACTAGGGTGAATTTTACACTGTCAGACTTCAGTGCGAAATATTGATCTGTGGGGCGCTTGGCGGACCGGGAGTAACCTCCCACCGCAAAACCACCTTTTTTCCCCTTGGTGGTCTCCTCATCGAAATAGAGCCTGATGCTGTCAGGCGTCACCCGCATGTACTCCTGGGTGATCCCCTTGGCGCCGCGGGAATAGCCGCCCACGGCAAATCCGCCCTTCTTCCCCTTGGCATCCTCATCCAGGATATAGACCCGCGTTCCCTCGGGGTAGACGGCAAAGACCGTCTGGCCCTCTGCATTCCGTACCTCGAACAGCGCCGAATCCACCGGGTGGCCCTCCTCCTCCTGGACGGTGAACTTCCGCGTCGGGCTTGAAACGTTCCCCGAGTAGAGGGCGTAGGGGACTGAGATCAGCTGCGAGGTCCCTATGTGCTCATAGGCACTCCCCCCCGCGGGATCCACCTCCACCTTCAGGAAATAGGAGTCCTCCCCCCAGAGGATATCTCCGAAAACGCCGCTGGAAACCGATCCCTCCCCGATCACCAGCTCCGCCACACCGTAAGCACTGGTGGTCACTGAATGGGTTTCTACATATACAGGCTCTCCGCTGGCCGAGCCCTCAAGGATGCTCATCCTGAATCCCACATTCTGGCCCGTCACCAGTCCCTGCTGTGCATCCCGCACAACCGCCTGGTAGTTGAACTTCTGGGGAATCTGCGCGCTGCAGGCCAATGCAATCAATAGTACATTTGAAATAATGAAAGATCTTTTAAACATGATGGTAATGAATTTATTACTGGTTATACATATTTTGAATCAACTCCAGGATCTCCCGGTGGGCCTGCCTGAGATTTTCATTTTCCTTCTGAAGCTCTTCCAGCATGGCCTTGTTTTCATGCAACTGTTCATCTAATTCACGGTTCTGCTCCGCCAGCTCCTGGATGGCGCGGATGGCCACCACCTGGGCCGGCTGGCTGTTCATCCTCAGCAGGTTGTCGGGATCACCCTCTAGTGTCTCCGGCCCGCGGTGCACCGCTTCTGGAAAGACCTCCGCGAACTCCTGGGCGATGTAGTGATAATACTGCTGGTCTTTAATTCCCGGGTTTGCCTGCCTCCACTCCTCCGTATACCTGTAGGTGACGGGCCGCAACCGCATGATCTTCTCCAATCCGCTTTCAATGTTATGGATATCTGTCTTCACCCTTGCGTCGGAGGTGGTGGTCCAATCACTGTTGCCGTCCTTGTATGCTTCTCCCGCCACCGCAAGGGCAACACTGTCCCCTGCATTCATGCCGATACCCACCCGATTGTTGAGCCTGAGGACACCTTCGTTGAATTTTCCCCATACCAGGCTGCTGATCGAATCGGAAGCCTCGTTGTCAATGATCAGCATATCCGATCCCTGGGTATCGAACCCTGCCAGCCGTCCGATGAAAACATTTCCCGATCCGTTGTTGTTCTGGCCGGATGCCCTTCCGATGAACACATTGTTTGTTCCCTCCACACACATGTTTCCTGCACTGTGTCCTATGAAAGTGTTATGGTCCCCGGTACTGTTCGATCCGGAGCTGGTGCCAATAAAGGTATTATCCGCGCCTGAAGCATTTTCTCCGGAGCTGTTTCCAACAAAGACATTGCTTCCTCCATTTTCAAGACCAGATCCGGCATAGGCGCCTAAAATGGTGTTCCAGTTAGACCCCACCTCACTTCCAGCCCTCATCCCAATAAATGTGTTCTGTATCCCGGTCTGTTTTTCGGAACCGGTATACGCCCCGACATAGGTGTTGCTGTTCCCATCCCTGACCTGGTGCCCTGCATGTGCCCCAAAATAGGTATTCAGGTCCCCTCCACGGTTTTCAAACCCGGCCCAGAATCCGAAAATTGAATTGTAGTTGCCCGTCGTTGTTCCGTACCCGGCCTGGAATCCAATGCTGGTATTCAAATCTCCGGTTGTATTGGAGTGTCCTGCATCCATCCCGATAAAGACATTATTGTCCCCGTCTGTATTCTCCATGCCGGATGATTGTCCTAAGAATACATTTCCGAATCCTTCACTGTTCTTCAGCCCGCTTTCATACCCGATGAAACAGTTCTGGTCCCCTGTGGTGGTTGAACTCCCTGCCCTGTGTCCTATGAAATAGTTGTCCCGGGTAAGATGAAAAAGGTTTGCGTAATCATTGCCCCCTGACTTTGACTTGGTCGTCACAGTGAGTGCATTCGAAACGGTTTCATCGGGGTTTTCCGATACCATCAGGAACTTGGCACTGTCGGGCTTCAGCATGAAATAGTTGTCTGTAGGGCGCTTGGCGGACCGGGAGTAGCCCCCCACGGCAAATCCGCCCTTTTTCCCCTTGGCGGTCTCCTCATCAAAATAGAGCCTGATGCTGTCAGGCGTCACGCGCATGTATTCCTGGGTGATCCCCTTGGTGCCGCGGGAATAGCCCCCCACGGCAAATCCGCCCTTCTTCCCCTTGGCATCCTCATCCAGGACGTAGATGCGGGTGCCCTCGGGGTAGACGGCAAAGACGGTCTGGCCCTCCGCGTTCCGCACCTCGAACAGCGCCGAATCCACCGGGTGGCCCTCCTCTTCCTGGACGGTGAACTTCCGCGTCGGGCTCGATACGTTCCCCGAGTAGAGGGCGTAGGGGACCGAGATCAGCTGGGAGGTCCCTATGTGCTCATAGGCACTTCCCCCTGCGGGATCCACCTCCACCTTCAGGAAATAGGAGTCCTCCCCCCAGAGGATATCCCCGAAAACACCGCTGGTAGCCGATCCCTCCCCGATCACCAAGTCAGCAATCCCATAAGCATTTGTGGTCACTGCATGAGTCTCCACGTATACGGGCTGGCCGCTGGCCGAGCCCTCAAGGATGCTCATCCTGAATCCCACATCCCGGCCTGTGACAAGGCCCTGCTGTGCATCCCGCACAACCGCCTGGTAGTTGAACTTCTGGGGGACCTGCGCGCTGGAGGCCAGCGATGCCATCACCAATAGCGAAATGAATAATGGATGTTTTTTCATGATTTTTTGCTTTTCCGGTTATTGCCTGAGCAGTACAACTCCTTATAAATTTATGCTATATGAGTTCACCTGTCAAGGTTTTACAGTTTTTTAGCGTGTAATCCGGCAGGCACAGGGAATATTTATTGTTGATCTGTTGTTACGCGCAATTGAAATCTCTATTGTTTTTTATATCTTTCGTGGACCTATTTAAAATGTTCTACCATGAAAAAACTGATCCTTATTTCTTTGGCTTTCATTTTCTCCTACAATGTCATCGCACAGGACAGCGGTATTGGTATCGGGGTGATCTTGGGCGATCCTACCGGTTTCAGTGCTAAATTCTGGATGAATGAAAAATCTGCGGTCGATGCTGCCCTGGGTTTTGAGTTCAACGGATACATCAGCCTCCATGCCGATTTTCTTTATCACCACTGGTCGTTCGATATTGCACAGGATAAGATGCTGGTATTTTTCGGCGGGGGCCCTGCGATAGGAATTGGCGGATGGCACTACGCCTACTGGGATGACGGAGTCTGGAGGGACGGGCCCTACTTCAACCTGGGAATACGCGCACCGGGCGGGGTTGCCTGGCACTTCCACCAGATGCCCCTGGAATGCTTTGTGGAGGTGGCCCCCAGAATCAATATTATACACCATTACCGTAGCTTCTTTACTGTGGATGGCGGTGTCGGTGCCAGATGGTATTTCTAGGGTTCCCTTTCTGCACGGTCCTTTGGGCATAAAAACCGGTTGTTTCAGGGAGATTTTTACCTTTTGTCAAAATCTCCCTGAACTCTTTCCGTTATATCCATAAGCCGGAATGTTTTATCACCTATATTTATACTGGATTTTTTGCAAACCAAATTATTGATCCATGAAGCGCCTACCGATCATCATTGCCATTACCGCGGGATTTATTCTCGCATCATGTTCGAAGAGAACCCCTGAATTTGTGAACAGCATTCCGGATGATGCCATCGCCGTGGTATCGGTGCATCCGATGCAGATCCACACCAAGGGAAAGCTGAATACCCTGGAAGTCCTCAAGGAGAGGGTCAAAAACGAGGTATGGGGACAGATCCTTGAGGATCCCCTCAGCACCGGTTTGATGCTGGATGAATATACCTTTGTTTTTGCGAAGATGGAGGAGGAAGCGCCCGTTATCGGTGTGGTTGCCGGGATGAAGGATATGGAGAAATTCGAACTCACCCTGGGCAAGATCAAGGAGGGGATCAGCGATGAGTTTAAAGAGACGGATGATTACAAGTACATGCAGCCTGATAAGGAGGGGATCATCGCCTGGAACCAGGATCAGCTGATCGTTCTGGCCTCGCCTGACAATGACGAGTTCGAGGAATCGTACTGGATCTCCAGCCTGGACTGGATGTTCAATCCAGTCAAGGAGGAGTCCATTACCAGCCTGGTGGACTTCAGGGAGTTCCAGGGAAAGATGAAAGATCTTAATTTCTGGATGTCCACCGATGACCTGATGAAGGTGGCGGAGAAAATCGCCAAGGAAAAGATGAAGGATTTCCCGATCACCCTCAATAACAACTATACCCATATCTATTGCGAGTTTGCAGATGGTGCCGTGAATATATCGGGAGAGACCAAATTCAGCGAAGAGGTTCAGAAAAACATTGACGAAGTCCTGGTGCTGAATCCATCCCTGAACCAGGATATACTGAAAATGGCCCCGGGGGGTGACCTGTTGCTGGGCCTGGCGGTCTCGATGGACCTGGAGAAGATCCAGGAACACGTTAAGAAATTAGCCTCGGATGAGCTCGGCGAGTTAGGCGACAAGGTAGAGGAGTCTATCGGGGTTCCGGCCGAAACGCTTTTGAAAGCCTTTACAGGGGATTTCACCCTCGCAGTGAACGGAATAGAAGGGGAGGCAATGATCCCGGTAGAGGTATTTATCGGCTTCGGGGTGAATTCAGATGAGATCCAGAAGCAGGTCATGGAAAAGGTGGAGGGAATGGTCCCCGTGGAAGAGCAGGGTGACTTCTTTGTCATCAATATCCAGGGAACCGAGATCTACAGCGGCATCCTGAACGACACCTGGGTCATTACCAATATGAAGGGATATAAAGAAGCGGTCAGCAGCGGTACACTGGACAAATCACTGCTTGATTCCCGGTTTCGCGATTTTGCCGGTGGCTCCATGGGTATGTACCTGAACCTGGACCTTGACAGCTACCCCGACATGGTACAATCATTACTTGGACAAAAACCCGAGAGGGGGCAGTGGGTCAGTAAGTTGACCGAACCATTTGATTATTTCGGCATTACTGCCGGGGACCAGCACAGTCTGATGACCCTGAAGACCAACAGGCCCAATGAGAACAGCCTCTATACCATCATGAAATTGACGGAACACGGGGAGTAGGATCCATAACACAGAGGCGCCGTTGATGGCCATCCGGTTAGAGAAGATGATCCCGCTTCCCATGCTGGAGCAGCAGAGGGACAGCTCGGGGATATGGGAGGCGGAATCGGTGGTTTTCGAACAGGGGAAAAGCTACCTGATAGAAGCCCCCTCGGGGAGGGGCAAGACCAGCCTGCTTTCAGTGATCTTCGGTATCCGGAAGGATTACCGGGGGAGAGTCTTCCTGGATGGTTCCGATATCTCTTCTCTTTCCATGAAGGAGTGGTCATCCATCCGGAAGGAGAGACTCTCCTTTATTTTTCAGGGCCTTGAGCTGTTCGATGAGCTGACAGCCCTTGACAACATCCTGCTGAAAAACAGCATCACCCGTCATAAATCTGTCCGGGAGATCCGGGAGATGGCAGGCAGGCTCGGGATTGATGAGTTCCTCCATAAGAAAGCGGGCATCCTCTCTTTCGGCCAGCAGCAGAGGTTAGCTATCTTACGTTCCCTGTGCCAGCCCTTCCGTTATATGCTGGCGGATGAATGTTTCAGCCATATGGACCGCAAGAACAGCATGACGGCATACCACCTGATCCGCGAGGAGTGCAGGATGCAGGAGGCCGGATTGATCCTGACATCGCTGGAATCAATGGAAGAGGCTCAGTTTGATGTAAGGATGCAAATGTAGGATGAAGAGGATCTATTCCATATTGTGGCAGGACCACAGCAGGGCCCACCTGCTCTGGGCCTTCGTGGGAACGCTGGCAGGCTTTGTACTGCTGCTGGCAGGGATCCAGTTCTACATGGATATCAGGAAGGTTCTTTCAGAAAACCGTGACCTCCTGGACCCTGAATACATTGTCCTCAACAAGAAAGTGAATATTGGGCAGACCCTGGGATTTTCCGGGACCGGATTCTCGCCCGATGAGATTGAGGAGATCACCCGGCAGCCCTTTGCCGACCGGGTGGCACCCTTTCTATCCAACGAGTTCCCCATCAGGGGATATTCCGACAGTGACCGCGTGCCCGATTTCTACACCGAGCTTTTCTTCGAAGCCATTCCGGATGAGTACATCGATATCAAGTCGGATGAGTGGAAGTGGGACCCGGAGACAGGGATGATCCCGATCATCATTCCCCAGGATTACCTCAATCTTTATAACTTTGGCTTTGCGCAGAGCCAGGGCCTTCCCCAGATCCCCAAAGGGGTCCTGTCGCTGATCAAATTCAGGATCAGGCTCAGCGGTAAGGGACAGGGGAATTATGAGGAATATCCGGCACGTATTGTCGGGTTCAGCAACCGCATCAACTCCATCCTGGTCCCCTACGATTTCCTTCAGTGGGCAAACAGCCGGTTCGGATATTTCAAGAAAACGGATCCCTCTAGGATCATCATGGTCTCCAGGGACCCTACTGACCCGGCCATCATCAAGTTTATCGAGGACAAGGGATACGATACCATCCGGGAGAAGCTCAAGAGCAGCCGCCTCAATATCATACTCAAGTTCATCATCAGTTTCCTTGTGGTGGTGGCAAGTATTATCATCGGGCTTGCCTTCCTGGTGTTCCTGCTGAGCCTGCAGCTGATGATCAGCCGTTCTTCACAGAAGATCCGAAGGCTGAACAGGCTTGGTTTCCATTATAAGGAGATCAGCCTGCCCTACATCACGCTGCTGCTGATCCTCCTGGTGGCTGTTACCGGACTGTCACTGCTGGTCACCGGGATCCTCACGCGCCAGTTCTCAGGAATGGCCGCTGAATGGAACCTGGATATCTCAACCTCCCTGCACGGCATGATCTACGGAACTGCCCTGGTCCTGATCACCCTGATCTTTGCCTCCAACGTCATCGCCATCCTGGTGAGCACCAGGAAACTATGCCTGTAGGGAACAAATATTTGCCGCTGTTTATTTGCTGCATTCGATTTAATCACTACTTTTGCAATCCCAAATTATCTGAACGGCGATATGGCACATCATCTATCAGCGAAAAAGAGGATCAGGCAAACCGAATCGAAGCGCCTTAATAACAAATATTATGCACGGACCGCAAGGAACGCCGTCAAGAAATTGCGCGAGACCACCAACAAGGAAGCTGCCAGCGAGCAGTATCCGCAGGTGGTTTCCATGCTTGACAAGCTTGCCAGGAACAATGTGATCCATAAGAATAAGGCCTCGAACCTCAAATCAAAGCTTGCAAAACACGTGGATAGCCTGTAGCGGCTATCTCCATAAAGCTATATCTGGAGGCTGCCTCAATTCGGGCAGCCTTTTTTTTATTTCCATCCTTTGAGATCCTGACCGATGAACGGATTCCCGGCACATTAACAGTTAAAACCAAGTATGAATCACTACCGATCAGGTGCCCTGAAAAGCTGGGCGGTGGAAGAGCGGCCCCGTGAAAAAGTGATGGCCAACGGGATCCAGTACCTGTCCGATGCGGAATTGCTGGCCATACTGCTGGGTTCAGGCACCCGGAATATTACCGCGGTGGAGCTTGCCAGGAAGATCCTGGGAAATGCCGGGAACAGCCTTCATGAACTCGGGCGGCAATCCATAAGTGAACTGCGGAAGGTCAAGGGTGTGGGTCCCGCAAAGGCCATTTCAGTCATGGCCGCCATGGAGCTGGGCCGCCGGAGGGCCGGGATGAACCAGACCGAGAAAATACCGGTGAAATCAAGTGAAACCGTATTCAGGCTGTTCCACCCCTTGCTGGGGGACCTTGACCACGAAGAGTTCTGGCTGCTGATGCTGAACCGAGCCAACAGGGTACTGGGCCGGTTCAAGGTGAGCCAGGGGGGATTGTCCGGAACGGTGATCGATACCAGGATCATACTGAAAAGGGCCCTGGATAACCTGGCATCCTCCATCATTGTGTGCCATAACCACCCTTCAGGCAACAACCAGCCCAGTGACGCCGATGTGAAAATCACCGAAAAGCTGAAAAAGGCGGCTGAAATGCTCGAAATTAAGCTGCTTGACCACGTGATCATCGCAGATAAGTCTTACTTTAGTTTCGCAGACGAGGGATTGATCACCTGACACTCCTCAATTTCCAGGCTGGGTATGGTCCAAATCATGATCATCATTCTTTTCAGTTCGGTTAAGTTCGCGATGACATTCCCCCTAGCGGTCATGCAGTTCCAGTTCAGCTTTCCCGAGACCATCCTGTGGACCAACGTGGGAGGGATCCTGGGCGTCTACTTTTTCGCCTTCCTGTCAGAGAAGATCATTGCCTGGTGGAACCGGACCTTCAGGAAGAAGAGGTTCATGCGCGACCAGCAGCACAGGAAAAAGAAGGTATTTACCAGAAGGAACCGCAGGATCATCACGATCAAGCAGCGCTACGGGCTGATCGGGATCGCGCTGACCACCCCCATTCTGCTCTCCATTCCCGTCGGGACTTTCCTGGTGGTCAGGTACTACCGCACCAGCAGGACCAAATTCACCTTCCTGATAGCATCCAATATCACATGGTCTGTCATCTTTACCCTTTTCTACATGTTCTGGGACGGGGTGCTGTTCAGACGGGGCTGACCTCAGAGGGATCCCGGCACCTCTCAAGCATCCCGGCTATGGATAATCCGGAGCCGGGGTGGACCAGGTCGGGGGCAATTTCCGCCAGGGGCAGAAGCACGAACCTCCGCTCACCCATCTTCGGGTGGGGAAGTCTCAGGCGGGGATGATCCATGACCGTATCCCCGTAAAGCAGAAGATCAATATCAATGATCCGGTCCGCATAACCTCCTTCCTCCCGGTTCCTGCCCATCTCCCTTTCGACCTCGAGGGCCAGATCCATCAGGGCCAGCGGGGAGAGCCCTGTCCGGATGACCACACAGCAATTGTAATAGGGATGGCCGCTGGAATAACCCCATGAAGGTGATTCATAGATCCTGGACACTGACTCCACCTTTCCCATCCGTTCCGCCATCAGCATCCGGGCACTATCCAGGTATTTGACGCGGTCCCCCAGGTTGCTGCCCAGGGAGAAGCATGCCAGGTTCCCTTCGGCCGGTAAAGGCATATTCACATTTTCTTCACACTAAGGTATTTATTATCAACCACATTTTTAGTAAATTGCTGCCTCAAAAAAATCTGAAATATGAAAAATTTCCTGAGCAGTTTGCTTGCCACCATCATAGGGATCCTGGTCATGACCATCGTGGCTGTGATCATTCTGGCCGGGATCATTGCAGCCTCCACCTCCAAGGAGGTACCCGATGTGAAGGAGAATTCCCTCCTGGTTGCCAGTTTCAGCGCCCCGGTTGCCGACCGTTCCGATGAGAATCCGTTCACCAGGTTCTTGTCCGGCAATCCCTATGCCGAGGATATGATGGGACTGGATCAGATCCTGAAGGACCTGGACAAAGCGGAGGCGGATGACAATATCAAAGGGATCTTTCTGAAACTTGGCAATGTCTCGGCGAGGATCGCAACCCTGGGAGAGATCAGGGATGCCCTGCTGGATTTCAGGGAGAGCGGCAAGTTCATCTATGCCTATGCCGATTCCTACACCCAGAAGGCCTATTACCTGGCATCTGTGGCTGACAGCATATTCATGACCCCTGAAGGGATCTTCTTCTTTGCCGGTCTGAGTGCAGAGGTCAACTTCTATAAGAATGCCCTTGAGAAAATCGGGGTCGACGTGCAGGTGGTCAAACACGGGTCTTACAAGAGTGCCGCTGAAAGGTTCACCAGGGAGAACCTGAGCGAGGAGAACCGGGAGCAAATCGAGGATTATGTGGGGGCCGTCTGGTCCAAAATGGTGGATGATATTTCCGCCAGCCGCAATATCCCCGCGGAAGAACTGAACCGGTATGCTGACGAACTGATCTCATTAAACGCCGGTCAACTGGTTGAAACCGGCATGATCGACGGACTGATCTACTACGACGAGATGCTCTCCATGATGAAGGAGAAGATGGGAGTGGACGAGGAGGATGACCTGGAAGCGATCTCGCTGAAGAAGTACAAGCTTGTCCCGCTGAAGGAGAAGAAGGAGTTCACCCGTGATAAGGTGGCGGTGATCTATGCCATGGGTATGGTGGTTGACGGCGATGCAGGGGAAGGATATGTCGGGTCGGAACGGATCGCCAAGGCCCTGCGCAAGGCCCGGCGTGACAAATCGGTGAAAGCCATCGTATTCCGTGTGAATTCTCCCGGAGGCAGTGCCGTCGCTTCCGATGTGATCTACCGCGAAGCCATGCTGGCTGCTGAAGAGAAACCCTTCGTGGTTTCCATGGGCGATGTGGCTGCTTCCGGGGGCTACTACATCTCTGCCCCTGCTGATACCATTCTTGCCAGTCCGGGCACCGTCACCGGCTCCATCGGGGTGGTGTTCTCCCTTCCCAACATGCAGGAGCTGATGAACGAGAAACTGGGTGTGACCACCGATGTGGTCAAGACCAATACCCACGCGAACATATTCACCGTGATGGATCCGCTTGATCCGGCAGAACGGGTTTTTATCCAGAAGGCAGTGGACGATACCTATGATGCTTTTGTGAATGTTGTGGCAAAAGGCCGCGGGAAAACCCCTGAAGAGGTGAATGCCATCGGCGGCGGAAGGGTCTGGGCCGGAGAAGATGCGCTGGAGGTGGGACTGATCGATATGTTCGGCGGACTGGAAAAGTCCATCGGGATCGCTGCTGAAATGGCCGGGCTGGAGAACTACCGGACCGAATCGCTGCCCAAACTGGAAGATCCGCTGACCATGATCATGAGGGAGCTGTCAGGGGGATCCCAGGTCAGGGCCGACCGCATCATCAGGAAAGAGCTGGGTGACCAGTACATCCATTACAGGACCATTCGTGATGTCAGACAGATGCAAGGCATCCAGGCCATCATGCCCTGCGAGATCGAGTTGCACTAAATAATGAACAGACCGTTCTCTCATCGATGGAGGCTGATCCTGATCCCGTTTTCCTGGTTGTTCGGCCTGGCCGTCGGGATCCGCAATGCCCTCTATGATAACGGTCTGCTCAAGATAACCGGGTTCAGCATCCCCATCATTTCAGTGGGAAATATTACGGCCGGAGGTACTGGCAAGACCCCCCACGTTGAGTACCTGGCCGGACTGCTGAAAGGGGAATTCCGCGTGGCCACCCTCAGCCGGGGCTACCGCAGGAAGACACGTGATTTCCGGGTGGTATCCCCGGCATCGACTGTCCGCCAGGTGGGGGATGAACCCAGGCAGATCAAACGGAGGTTCCCCGATGTGACCGTGGCGGTGGACCGGAAACGGGTCAACGGTGTGCGTGAGCTGATGCAGATGGAGCCTCCTGTGGAGGTCATTCTGCTGGATGATGCCTACCAGCACCGATCCGTCCGGGCCGGACTTTCGATCCTCCTGATCGATTACCTCAGGCCCGTTGACTGCGACCGCCTCCTTCCTGCCGGGATGCTGCGTGAACCGGCCACCAGCCGGAAACGCGCCGACATGATCCTGGTCACCCGCTCCCCCGAGAGCCTGACACCTGCCGAAATGAATGAATATATGAAGCGGCTGGGGCCCGGGACCGGACAGCGCCTCTATTTCACCTCCATCCGGTATGATGACCTGGTCCCTGTTTATGGCGATGCCAGGGCAAGGAGTGCAGAAGGGTGGGCTTCCGGTGCGGGGGGTGTGCTGGCAGTATCGGGAATTGCCACGCCGGGCGCCCTGCTGGAATTCGCCCGCAGCATCCATCCCCGTATCAGTGAAATGACCTTTCCGGACCATCACCGCTACTGCGGAAGCGATCTCAGGAACATCGAGAGAAGATACCGGGAGCTGAAAAAGAGCTGGGGGGAGGTGCTGGTCCTGACCACCGAAAAAGATGCTGTCAAACTCCGTGAACTGGTTCCTGGAATGGAACTCAGAAACGCCATGCATGCGGTCCGTATCAGGGTACATTTCCTGAACAACGGCCACGAGCATTTCGACCAACAAATCAAGAGTTATGTTACAAGCAATCAACGAAGCAGTATCCTTCATCAGGCAACGGATTAAAGAGGCCCCCGGGACAGCGATCATCCTGGGTTCGGGACTGGGGAACATCGTGGACCAGATGCGGGTGGAACATGCGGTGGACTACCAGGAGATCCCGCACTTCCCCGTTTCCACGGTGGAGGGACATGAAGGGCGGCTGATCTCCGGCTTCCTGGGAGAGTCCAGGGTCCTGGTCATGCAGGGCCGTTTCCACTATTATGAAGGGTACTCCATGGAGGAGGTGACATTCCCGGTCCGGGTCATGAAATTCCTGGGGATCAAAATCCTGGTGGTGTCGAATGCTGCCGGGGGGATGAACCCGGGTTTTGAAGTGGGGGACATCATGGTCATTAACGATCACATCAACACCATGCCCAATCCCCTGATCGGTAAGCATGAACCCGCTTTCGGGGCAAGGTTCCCTGATATGAGCGAGATCTACGACAAGGCGCTGATTGAGAAATTCAAAAGCATTGCCGCAGCGCTGCATGTTCCCGTTCAGGAAGGCTGTTACGTGGGGGTGACCGGACCCACCCTTGAAACACCGAAGGAATACGAATACCTTCGTATCATCGGCGGTGATGCCGTGGGCATGTCCACCGTGCCGGAGGTGGTCGTGGCCCACCAGATGGGCATCAGGGTCCTGGCCCTGTCGGTGATCACCGATCTCGGCGTCCCGGGAAGGATCAGGAAGCTGACCCACCAGGATGTCCTTGAAGCGGCCGGCAGGGCCGCCCCGAAACTGACCCCGCTCATCATCAAACTGGTCAACGGCTGATGGGAAAAACGCGGGAAGGGTTCCAGAAGGGTAAGGTCATCACCATTTCAGCTGCACATTTCGTGCATGATTGTTATACCTCGATCCTGGCCCCTGCCCTGCCCCTGATCATCGAGAAGCTGGGGATCAGTTACGGGATGACTGGCCTTCTGGCCGTGATCCAGCGGATCCCCTCCCTGTTCAATCCCTTCATCGGGATCATTGCCGAACGGCCGGTCATGCGTTACATGGTCATCTTCTCCCCTGCCCTGACAGCATTGTTCATGAGCATGATAGGGGTAGCTCCCGGTTACATTTTCCTGGCTGTTCTCCTGTTCTTTTCCGGGATCAGTTCCACCCTCTGGCATATCCCCACCCCGGTGATGGTGAAAAGCCTGGCCGGAGAGAGAACCGGCAAGGGGATGAGCTACTTTATGGTGGGGGGTGAACTCGCGCGGACCGCGGGACCCCTGATCATCCTCGGGGTGATCAGCCTCTGGGGGCTTGAAGGCACCTGGAAAATGATGCCGCTGGGATTTATAGCCTCCCTGGTACTCTACCTCAACTTCAGGAATGCCAACTTCAAACCTGCCTCCTCCTCCCGGCATCACCAGGAGGGAAGCTACTGGAAGATATTTCTCAGGTATTCCGCCGCATTCCTGCTGACAGGCGGATACACGCTTTTCCAGGCAGGGATGAAGTCCTCGCTGACCTATTACCTGCCCACCTTCCTGACCGCCATGGGCCACAGCCTGAAATTCTCCGATCTGGCACTGACCGTGATCCAGCTTGCGGGAGCGGTGGGGGCGCTTTTTGCGGGAACCATCAGCGACAAGCTGGGCAGGATGCGGACCCTCATCATCATCAGTGTGGCCACACCGCTGCTTACCCTCCTGTTCCTCTCCCTGGAAGGGATCTGGATATTTCCTGTCCTCCTGCCGCTGGGATTTTTCCTGTTTGCCCCCACATCGGTGATGCTGGCAACGATCCAGGAGCTGAATACTGACAAGAAAGCATTCGTGAACTCGATCTACATGACCATGAATTTTTTCGTGAGCGTGATGATCTACCCCCTGGTCGGCACGCTCATCGATCATTTCGGATTCCTTCCTACCTTCAGGGCCATTACCTTCGCGGGCTTCGGGGCTGCACCCATCGTACTGCTTACCTGGAAAAGGCTGCGCATGATCTCGGCCAGACCGGGGGACCGGCACTAGTCCGCTCCGGAACCCGGAGCCGGGTCAGCGGTAGATGATGGCCGTGGCGGCCCTGTCGCTCCAGCGGTTCCCGGAAACAGGATGGTATCCGCGGAGGTGGACCACGTAGAGGCCCTCGGCGGCCATCTGCCCGTTATCCCGTTCCCCGTCCCAGGTATAGAGTGCAACCTGACCCGTGACATGGTTGTTGGCCAGGATGCGGACCGTATTACCGGACAGGTCGGTGATCCACAGCCGGACCACGCATCCCTGCTCCCCGGGGGCCAGCTGTATCGTCAACAGGTCGTCGGTTCCGTCATTATCAGGGCTGAAGACCCCGGGCTCCAGGATTAGCAGTTCCTGAAAGGCGCCTGCCGGTGCCGACTGGGAGTTCTCCCTGCCTGGAGTGGCATACCCATCCATGGATGCCGCAGAATGCCAGTTCCCGGGATCGTTTCCCGGCCGGTCCCAGCTGATCCGTTCAAGGCTGACTCCCCGGGTATCGTCCATCAGCTCCATATGCATCCGGTCCCCGAATACCGCCACATCCACGCTGTTCCCCGCACGGCAGGCCAGATATACAACACCGCCGGAATTGGGCAGGCTTTCAACCGGTTCCATTTCAAGCCAGCTGCCGGAGAGATCGAGTCCATAGGCATCCATCAGGTGATGGATATCACGGGTCATGACCACATAGCTGCCCGGTGCCACGATCCTGGAACGGGGGGAGAGGGCCCTGAACTGTTCAGGTTTCTCTCCTTCGCCCGCCACATCCAGGGAGAGATCTTTCAGATCGGCGAACCCCGGACCGGGGTTGAAGAGTTCAATGTATTCGGGGGCTCCCTCCGCCGGGTCATACATGATTTCACTGATCAGCATGGAACCGGGCGAAGGGGGGCTGCCCCTTCCTGTACGGAGTGCCATCTCCCTGGAAAGGTTCCCCGTGCAATCGGCAACTCCGGGGACCCGGATCCGGAACTCCGCCACCTGAGAGAGGTCCACGGGAAAGATACAGACCAGCTGGTCGGAAAGCGGCTCACTCCCTGAAACATTCGTTGCCGGCACCCTTCCGGGCCCCGCGGTGATGCGGCCGGCCAGATCCCCGGTAACCTGCAGGGGCTCCGAATACTGCAGGCAGACCGTACTGCTGTCCCCGAAACCCAGCCAGAGGAACAGGGGTGGTTCACAATCCTCCAGTTCGGCATCCACGCTGTTCAGCCTGCCCGGTGTCCCCCCGGAAGGGTCGGTTGAAAACTGCCAGAGCCTGTAGGCATTACAGACCATATCAGGATCGGGCGATTCCAGTGACCAGCCTCCCTCCTTTTTCCACTCCGGTCCGTCATATGGCGCCCTGTAGCTCGCTGCATGCACGCGGACCCCATCACGGCTGTAAAGGGCAAGTGTGGCCCCCTGGTTGGGAAGCGTTATGCCTGTCACCACGGTAAACTGCCCGGGGGCGAGCCGAAGCTCCGTACTACTGCCGGAACCGGGATCCTGATCCTGGCCCGTCAGGGAGGCTGTGAGAAGAAGGGACCGCTCCCCGGCCTTCACCCGCCATCCTTCCAGTGAGATGGTATCACCCGACCGGTTATAGAGTTCAAGGTACTCCCCTATGAAAAGATCCACCGGTGGATCAGGATCATACATCACCTCGGTGAAGACCACATCGCCCCAGGCCGCTTCATGGCTGATGATGAAATCATCGCGCCCGGGGCCGGAGCTGTCAGGGGAGTCTTGCCGGGCCGGGAGAACCTGCAAAAGCAAAGAACAGAGCATCCAGATCTTTTTCATCGGCGAACTGTTTTAATTTTGGGAAATAATTGTGATTTTTGCAGCTGTTATCTTAAAGAACAGGATCATGAAAGTAGCTGTAGTCGGAGTGAGCGGAGCCGTGGGACAGGAGTTCCTGCGGGTGCTCGCAGAAAGGCAGTTTCCGGTTGACGAACTGGTGTTGTTTGGATCTTCCCGCAGTGCGGGGAGCCGGTACACCTTCAACGGGGAGACCCTTACAGTGAAAGAACTGAAGGAGAACGATGATTTCAGGGGTGTTGACATTGCGTTGACTTCTGCCGGTGGCGGTACCTCCAGGAAGTTTGCTGCTGCCATTACCAGACATGGTGCCATCATAATCGATAATTCCAGTGCATTCCGTATGGATGAGGATGTTCCGCTGGTGGTGCCGGAGGTGAACCCGGGCGATCTGCACTCGATCCCCCGGAACATTGTGGCCAATCCGAACTGTACCACCATTCAGATGGTGGTGTGCCTCAAGCCTATCAACGACCTCTCCCCCATCAGAAGGGTACATGCGGCCACCTACCAGGCCGCCAGCGGCGCAGGTGCATCCGCCATGGCAGAACTGGAACACCAGATCGGCCAGATCGCAGCGGGCGAACAGGTAACCGTGGAGCACTTCCCCTTCCAGCTGGCCATGAACCTCATCCCGCAGGTTGATGTGTTCACGGAGAATGGATACACCAGGGAGGAGATGAAAATGTTCCATGAATCGCGCAAGATCATGCATTCAGACCTGCAGGTGAGCACCACCTGTGTGAGGGTTCCCGTGCTCAGGAACCACTCCGAGGCCCTCTGGGTGGAGACTGAGGATGAGCTTGATCTGGAACAGGTGAGGGAAGCCCTGGCCGCCGCAGAAGGCATTACCCTCAGGGATGACCCGGAAAACCAGGTCTACCCCATGCCCCTCGGATCCGCCAGCAAGGATGATATTTTCGTGGGGAGGCTCCGTAAGGACCTGACCAACCCGAAAGGGATCGCCTTCTGGTGTGTCGGTGACCAGATCAAGAAGGGGGCTGCGCTGAATGCGGTGCAGATCGCCGAGTACCTGGTCGATAAAGGGCTGGTTTAGCAGGGATCCTGCCGGAGGGGAGACCCGTCTAATAGAGAAGATCGTTATAGGGATACCTCTGCACGTGGATCTCCTTCACCTTCTGGTATAGCTGGTCTTTCAGGGCATCAATGTTGGATTTACGGAGGGCTGAAATGAAGAGTGCCTCCCTGTTTTTCGAAATCCACCGCCTCTTCAGTTCGTCCAGGCTCAGGTTTTCCCTGGTTCCGGGTGTCAGGTCATCCATCTCCTTCTCCACATAGGTATATGCATCTGTTTTGTTAAACACGAGCATCGAAGGCGTATCCCCCGCACCAAGCTCCCTGAGCGTCTCCTCCACCACCCGGATCTGTTCTTCATGGTTATGATGCGAAACGTCCACCACGTGTACCAGGATATCTGCCTCACGCACCTCATCCAGGGTTGACTTGAAGGATTCCACCAGGTGCGTGGGCAGTTTCCGTATGAATCCCACCGTATCGGTGAGCAGGAACGGCAGGTTCTCCACCACCACCTTACGGATGGTGGGATCCAGGGTGGCAAACAGCTTGTCCTCCGCAAAAACCTGTGATTTGCTCAACAGGTTCATCAGGGTGGATTTCCCGGCATTGGTATATCCCACCAGGGCCACCCTGACCATTTTTCCCCTGTTCTTGCGCTGAATGGCCATCTGACTGTCGATCCTGGCCAGCTGGACCTTCAGCCTGGCGATCCTGTTGCGGATGATCCTCCGGTCGGTCTCTATCTCCGTCTCTCCGGGGCCCCGCAGGCCGATCCCCCCCCGCTGCCGTTCCAGGTGGGTCCACATCCTGGTCAGCCTGGGAAGGAGGTACTGGTACTGCGCCAGCTCAACCTGTGTTTTTGCATGGGCTGTTTTGGCCCTGCCGGCAAAAATATCGAGGATCAGGTTGGTCCGGTCAAGGATCCGGCACATCAGTTCCCTTTCGATATTCCTCAGCTGCGAGGGAGAGAGCTCATCGTCGAAGATCACCATGTCGATCTCCCCTGCCGTTACAAACTCTTTCACTTCTGCCAGCTTCCCTGAACCGATGAAGGTCTTCGGATCGGGCATATCCAGCTTCTGGGTGAAAACACCCCTGACCACAGCTCCGGCAGTCTCAGCAAGGAACGCCAGTTCCTCCAGGTAGTCAGAAACCTGTTCCCTGGAGTGGTCCTGGCAGGTTACCCCCACCAGGACTGCCGTTTCGGGGCCTGGCCTATGGTCCCAGTAGTCTTCCATATAAAAATCAGGCTGCTAAAGTAGCAATAACTGAGCGCAGGGATATTGGACGAGGAAGCCTATAAACTTTTGCCTGCAAAGGTTTTCAGCGACGAGTTCAATATCCCGTAGCCCTACTGTATGTACTGCCGGTTCGCATAGATCGCGTTCCGGATGGCCGGCTTAATGGTCTCGGTACAGGTCATCACCATCTCCACATCGGTGGGGAATGGGATCTTTTGCTGCTTGGTTTTCTTCAGCGCCTCCTCGGTGAGGGCATTTACATCGCCGATGGCCCTGGCCGAGGAGTGCTGGAAGGTATTGGTCGCTCCAAAAGGCTCTTTCTGGATAAGCCGCTCGGGATCCAGGGAGTAGATCTCCACCTCGCCCCTGATCTCCACCGACTTGAGTTGTTCAGTCTCAACCAGTGTACAGGTGATCTCCTTGAATTTCTGGATCTTTATGTCATTGCCGGCCGTATCCTTCATCACATTCCCGTTGGCATCCAGCACATATTCGAACCCGTCAGACACCTTTTTTGTAAAGATCTCGTCCACATCCTTGGTCTCATCGGGCGACACCCCGATGGAGAGCAGTTTAACCAGTACTGAATAATCATAAACGGCATCCTTGTCCACATGCTTGAAATGGTATTCCACCCACTCGGTTCCCAGTCCCCTGGTATCGAATGCGATCAGATCCTCTTCCACCTGGGGAGGAAGCTTGATGGGGGTCTGGTTGGTCACCTCCACGATCACCCTGCTGATCCCCTTCATACGGGCCTCATAGATCATCTCATCGATACTGGCATACTGTCCCCCGCTGTATTCTGCCGCTTTGCTCAGCTGGTAGTAGGCATCCCTGTAATCACCCTTCTGCAGGGCATTCTCCAGGAGGCTCTTCCCGTTGTCATAGAAGAAATCTGCCGCCTTTCTCTTGGCAGCGATCATCTCTGCATCATAATCCACGTAATCGTACCGGTAGGTCCTGCCCTCTATCTCGAGGGGCGTCACCGAACGGACCTGCCGCTGCCTCTCTTTCAGCATGTTGTACCTGTGAAAGACCTCATCATAGTTGTCGGGGTTGTTCTCTGCGACCAGGTACCGGATCCTCTCCATGTCCCGCTCATTGGCCAGCTTATATGCCCGGTCCATGGCTGCTGCATCGTCTGCTTTGGGTTTCCTGATCAGTTTCTTCACGGTTTTATCTATGACCGCGTCATAATTTCCCTGTTGCATCTTTTTTGTGGTGGACCCACAGCCGGATAACAACAGCACTGCAATCAGAAAGGCAATAATCTTTTTCATGGTGAAAAGGTTTTATCTGAGCTAATTTAAAGCATATCCAAAAAAAAAGCCGGCACACGGCCGGCTTTTATTAACATTCGCCAAATATCCTTACTGCAGTACAAAGTTGATGGGGAAGGTAAAAAGCACCTTCACCGCCTTGCCGCGC
The DNA here is from genome assembly GCA_964467775.1 of uncultured Bacteroides sp. GTDB lineage: Bacteria > Bacteroidota > Bacteroidia > Bacteroidales. The sequence continues at coordinate 34,053 of CAYXUD010000007.1, forward strand.
TGCTTTCCGGGGGTCCATTTCGGGGAGGACATGACCACCCTGATGGCTTCCTTGTCAAGGGCCGGGTCCACACTGCGGACTATTATCGCGTCGACGACAGACCCCGTCTTGTTGACGGCAAACTGTACGATCACGCGTCCGCTGATCCCGTTTTCTGCAGCGATCTCGGGGTACCGCAAATTTTGTGCAATGTACTTCCTGAATTCCGTCGCAGGGTCCCCGCCGTTGAATGTGGGCATATCTTCCACGATATAGAAAACCTCCTCTTCCTGGATCTCCTCATCATCATTCCCGATCATGCTGGTGAAGTCGTACTGGGTATCATCCGTGGCTTCCATATCGAAGTCAAATTCATCCTCGATCTCCACATCGTCGTCCACGATATCGAGTACCTCGGCTATCTTGGGCTGCTCCGGCTTGGGTTCCGGCTTGGGCTCCTCCCTCCGGGTGATCTGCATCATTTCATCCTCAAACTGTATCTCCTGGACCATCTTGTCATCATTCCCTTTGTCTTCACCCTTGGTCCACTCGAAAGCAACCAGGACAACGGCCAGGGTGATAACGAGCCCGATCTCGATGAACATCCCTTTCCTGCTTTCAAGGTCAGCCTTTTTTGATTTTTTCAGTTCCATGGTCAATGTGAATTTGGGCAATAAAAGTAGTAATTTACAAATAAACTATCAAAAAGAATCGATGCAAAGATGCATCTTCACTTTATAACCCTCAAAAATTCTGCCAATCTGCAGTTTTGAACTTGTATTTTTTATATTAATTTTGCCACGCATTGGGGATCACTCCCTGCATGTCGGGGCATTAGCTCAGTTGGCTAGAGCGTTTGACTGGCAGTCAAGAGGTCATCGGTTCGATTCCGATATGCTCCACGAACAGGATCAAAGGGTTACTCCGCCGTGGCGGATGTGACCCTTTCTTTTTTGCCAGATTTTTGCCAGAAGGTTGATTGAAATTTTCATCAATATGTTCGTCTGCCAGTGGGGATATTGAATAAGACTATTTATCTATCCACTTTTTAAATTCTC
>CAYXUD010000008.1:0-87006 GCA_964467775.1 uncultured Bacteroides sp.
CGGCCTGAATTAACCATCAGGCCGGGGGTCTTTGACAACACCCTGGAAGGATACTCCATCCGTATCGGGGACAGGGACAGCCGGACCAGCCTTCTGAAGGACATACTGATCTTTGACCATACCGATAATCAGGGTAATGTAAGTGTGACCGTTGCAGATTCGGGGTACATGAAGATGTCAGCCGATGAAAAACACCTGCTGCTCACGCTTTTTAACGGGAGATCCTACGTTGAACTTCAGAAACAGAAGAAAGAGGACCGGCATGTCAAGAGTTACCCCCTTCGCAGGGACAATTTCGAGTACCAGGAAATGATCATTGAGATGACCGGTTTCGGACTGAACCGGACGGATGAAAAGCTGTTCCGCAACTCATATTCCATGCTCAACCTTTCCCAGCTGCACCATTTTGACGATTCCCTCACACAGGACCTCGGGCTCATCCTGGACCAATTTCAGAACACCGTCGAAAAGTCCCTGACCGGCAAACCCAAGGGGGTCCTGATTAAACCAGATGTCCGGCAGGAGCCGGACACCCTGCAGGAGGGATCCCCTCCCGGTGAGATCAGGATCCAGCCGGTAAACGTGGATTCTGCCTTCGCTGAACTGAATAAACTGGAACGGAGAAGGGCCATCAGCCAGGCCATCAACTTTGCCAGGGGCAATAAATCGATCACCACTTCCAACGTGGGGACCGCCGACTGGAAACTGGCCAGGCTGCGACGCTACCAGATTGAGATTCACCGCAAATACACCTATTCACTGCTCTGCCTGATCTTCTTCTTTATCGGCGCGCCGCTCGGAGCGATCATCCGCAAAGGTGGGCTTGGCATGCCTGTGATCGTCAGTGTGCTGCTTTTTCTCATCTACTATGTTATATCGATGATAGGTGAGAAATTTGCCCGCGAAAGCCTGATCCCTCCCTTCGCCGGTATGTGGATCTCCACCATCATCCTGGTCCCGGTGAGTATCTGGCTTACCTACAAAGCCGCCAATGATTCGGTCATCCTGAACATCGAGACCTATTTCACCTGGTTGAAGAAACTGAACCTGCGTTTTCGGAAAAGGGCCCGGGACTCATGAAAATACTGATCCTTTCCAATAAGCTGCCCTACCCGCCCCGTGACGGGGGTTCCATTGCCACCCTGAACATGATCACCGGTCTGCGGGATTCAGGGAACGAGGTCACATGCATGGCCCTGAATACCGCCAAGCACAGTTTTCCGGTGGAGGAGATCCCAAAAGAGCTCACAAGCACCGTGCGTTTTATCGGGATCGGATGTGACAGCTCCATCAGACCGGCACGGCTGTTGCTCAACCTCCTCTTCTCCAAGAAACCTTATATCGCAGAAAGGTTCAATAACGGCGAATTCCGCCAGAGGCTTTCCGGACTGCTTCGGGAGGAACAATTCGATGTGGTACAGCTCGAGGGGCCCTACCCGGGCTGCTACCTGGATGTGGTCAGGGCCGGCAGCACCGCAATGATTGCCTTCCGGGCCCACAACGTGGAACACTTGATCTGGGCGAGAAAAGCAAAAAATGAAAGGTGGTTCCTGAAACGGTGGTACCTGCTGAACATGGCTTCCCGGCTGGAACGGTTTGAAATGGATCTGGTCCGGCAGGCCGATTGCCTGGTAGCCATCAGCCCGGTGGATGAAGCCTGCTTCAGGGAAAAGGGTGCCGGGCAGCCATCCATCACGATTCCCACCGGGCTTTCCCTTCCTCTCTACCCCGAATCGCCGCTTCCCTCCCGGCCTTCCGTTTTTTTTATCGGAGCACTGGACTGGCTGCCCAACCAGGAGGGCCTGAAATGGTTCCTTGCACATGTGCTAGAACCCCTCGTGGCCAGGATACCGGAAGTGAGGTTCCATGTGGCAGGAAGGAATGCACCGGAACTGTTCAAAAGGCGCCTCCGCCGGTCACATATCATCTATCACGGTGAGGTGGAAGATGCCCGTGCGTTCATGCGGTCACACAGGGTCATGGTCGCCCCCCTTTTAACAGGCAGCGGGATCAGGATCAAGATCCTGGAGGCCATGGCCCTTGGCAGGCCGGTGGTAACCACCCGCATCGGCATAGAGGGTATCCGGGCGGAAAACGGGCGGGAAGTGGTGGTTGCGGATGATCCTGAATCATTTAAAGATCAGATAATTAATTTAATTAATGAGGAGGGACTGGCAGAGGAACTGGCAGCCGGCGGGCGGAGGTTCATTCAGGAGAATTTTGATACCTTTAGGCTTTCTACCCGATTAAGCCAGTTTTTTAAAGAACAGGTATGATCTTCCTGCAGGTAATATTCTGGACCGGTATCCTCCTGATATGCTACACCTACCTCCTTTTCCCCTCCATGCTGCACCTGCTTGCCTCAAGGCGCAAACCCGGAGAATGGCTGGGCCGGGACGATCATCTGCTGCCCGCTCCCGGCGGCCTCCCGTTCCTTTCTGTCATCGTGGCGGCCTTCAATGAAGAGGCGGTCATAGAAGCCAAGATCAGGTCGGTCCTTGAGGCAGATTATCCGGCTGACCGCCTGGAGCTCCTGGTGGGTTCAGATGCATCCACCGACAGGACGAATGAGATCCTGATGGGCCTGAAGGAGGAGAACCCGCTCGTTCAGATCACCATTTTTGACCGGCGCACCGGAAAACCGGGTGTGGTAAACCGCCTGGCAGCCATCTCCAGGGGGGAGGTCCTGGTGATCACCGATGCCAATGTGATGATCAACAGCAGCACCCTGATGGAACTGGCCGGGTCTTTCCGCCATCCTGACATCGGCCTGGTGGATACCCGTATGATCAATACCAGGCTGAAAACAGACGGCATTTCCCACCAGGAGCGGTTTTACATCAACCGGGAGGTCAGGATCAAATATCACGAAAGCATGCTCTGGGGTGCCATGATGGGACCCTTCGGGGGTTGTTATGCAGTGAGGAAGTCTGTCTACCAGCCGGTTCCGGATCAGTTCCTGGTGGATGATTTCTACGTGAACATGGCGGTCCTGAAAAAGGGGTTCCGGTGCATCAGCAATGTGAACGCCATGGTGTACGAAGATGTATCCAACGACCTGTGGGAAGAATTCAGGCGGAAAAAAAGGATCTCCGCCGGCAATTTCCAGAACCTCTCCAGATTTGGTTCCATGCTTTTCTCCCGCCGGGCCGGCATTGCATTCTGCTTCCTTTCACACAAGGTCATCCGCTGGATCGTCCCGTTCCTGGTCCTGATCACCCTTGGCTCCTCCATAACCCTGGGCATCTCCTCTCCCCTCTACCTTTCCCTTGCCATGCTGCAGATTGCGATCCTTGCACTCCCTGTTATTGATCTTTTTTTAAGGAAATTAAAGATCCATCTTATACCTTTGCGATTTGTTTCACATTTTGTACTTATGAACCTGGCCCTTCTGGCAGGTTTTATACGATATATCGGAGGGATCAAAAGCAATGTCTGGCAACCGACAAGGAGAAACCAGGGTTAAGCTGAACAGCATCGGGGAGGCCCTGGAGGAGATCAGGAAAGGCAGGATCATCATCGTTGTGGATGACGAGGACCGGGAGAACGAAGGCGATTTCATGGCAGCGGCAGAGCTGGTTACCCCGGAAACCATCAACTTCATGGCCACCCATGGCCGGGGACTGATCTGTGCTGCGCTGACGGAGGAGCGATGCACCGAGCTGGACCTGCCCCTGATGGTCACTGCCAACACCAGCAGTCATAACACTGCCTTCACCGTTTCGGTGGATCTGCTGGGCCACGGCACCACCACCGGCATATCTGCTTCCGACAGGGCAAAGACCCTCAGGGCCCTGGTGGACCCTGTTACCCGGCCTGACGACCTTGCCCGGCCGGGCCATATCTTTCCCCTGAAAGCCAAAAGGCAGGGTGTGCTGAGACGGGCAGGCCATACCGAAGCAGCCGTTGACCTGACCAGGTTGTCGGACCTCAAACCCGGTGGGGTCCTGGTAGAGATCATGAACAAGGACGGGACCATGGCACGCCTTCCCCAGTTACTGGAAATCGCTGCCAGATTCGGCCTGAAGATCATCTCCATCAAGGACCTGATCGCTTTCAGGCTGAACACCGACAGCATTATCCTGAAGGGAACCCGGGTGCACCTTCCAACCTTGTACGGGGAGTTCGACCTGATCCCTTTTATTCAGAAATCCAATGGCCTGGAACACGTGGCCCTGACAAAGGGAAGCTGGGATGACCATGAACCTGTCCTGGTCAGGGTGCACTCATCCTGTGTGACCGGGGACATCTTTGGCAGCCACCGCTGTGATTGCGGGGACCAGCTGCACGAGGCCATGCGGATGGTGCAAAAGGAGGGAAAAGGGGTGATCATCTACCTGAACCAGGAGGGCAGGGGGATCGGCCTCTATAACAAGGTGAAAGCGTATAAGCTTCAGGAGCAGGGGCGGGACACGGTGGAAGCCAATGTAGAACTGGGGTTCAAAGATGATGAGCGGGACTACGGAGTGGGAGCCGGAATGCTCCATGCCCTGGGTATCAGGAACATCCGTCTTATGACCAATAATCCGGTCAAGCGGGCCGGGCTTGAGGGTTACGGGATGAAGATCGTGGAAACCGTCCCCCTTGAAGTGCCCCCCAACAAATACAACCAGTTTTACCTGGAGACCAAGCGCGATAAGATGGGACACTTCCTGAACATAGCGAAATACGATACCCCCCAGAAAGATGGAGATCAGTGACCTTCGGATCGTTTACATGGGCACTCCGGCTTTCGCGGTGGCGCCTCTGGAGAAGCTGCTGGATGCCGGATGCAACGTGGTGGCCGTGGTCACCACCCCCGACAGGCCGGCCGGCCGGGGAAGAGAGATCCGCCGTTCAGCAGTCAAGGAATTTGCCCTGGCCAGGAACCTGACACTGCTTCAGCCTGAAAACCTGAAAAAACCCGGGTTTATCGCGCAGCTGAGAGATCTGGCACCCGACCTCCAGGTGGTGGTGGCTTTCCGCATGCTTCCTGAGCTGGCCTGGCGGATCCCCCCCCTGGGGACATTCAACCTCCATGCATCCCTCCTCCCCGATTACCGTGGAGCCGCACCCGTCAATCATGTGATCATCAATGGCGAATCCAGGACAGGGGTCACCACCTTCCTGATCGACGCGCAGATCGATACAGGAAATATCCTGCTCCAGGAAGAGACCGGCATCGGGGAGAGGGAGAGTGCCGGCGAGCTTCATGACAGGCTGATGGTAATGGGGGCGGGACTGGTACTGGAAACCGCACGGGGACTGGCCTCGGGAAACCTGAAAGCCAGATCGCAGGATGAGCTGGTCTCTCCGGGTATGGTGCTGAACAGGGCACCGAAGATCCAAAAGGAGGATTGCCGCATCGACTGGAACAGACCGGGGAGGGATCTGTTCAACCTGATCAGGGGCCTGAGCCCGTTCCCGGGGGCCTTTACCCGTCTTTTCAGGGGTGGGGATGGCCCGGTGATCTGCAAGATCTTTGATTCCGGGTTCGAACCGGCATCTCACAGCCATCCGGCAGGTATCATTATAACCGACGGGAAAAAATACCTGAAGGCTGCTGTAACGGACGGATTCCTGAATATTTACTCTATTCAGCTGGAGGGAAAACGGAGAATGGAGACCGGGGATTTCCTGATGGGTTTCAACCTGACTTCTTCGCAACCCCGCTTTTCCTGAGTTGCCTCAGGTTCAGATCGATCCCCTCTGTCAGGTGGTAGAAGAGCTTGATGGCGTTGATGAACTGAAGCTGGTACGACCTCGAATACCTGCCCGACACGAAGAATTCAAAGTTATAATCCTCAATCTCCCCCATGGTAATGTCCCCGGGCTTCAGGTGTTCATAATAATCGAAAAACCTCCTCATCATGAACAGGTAACTTTTCCTTGATTTCTCCGAATAACCCTCCTTCTCCAGCTGCTGGGCAAAAAATTCAAGGTTCGGCCCCTCCACCTTCTGATCATGCCTGAACAATGAGGAGAATGAGTGCCACCATTCGGAAGTGCTTCTTTTTACCGGTCTATCCCTGAAAAAATTGATCCTGGTCTGCTTTCCGTCGGGGGGAAGGATCATCCTCAGGGGAAGGGCGTTGGGATCGGCCATGATTCTCTTTTTTAACAAATTTAAGACACAGCCGCGTTAATGTAAAGTTTTGAGTGTCAAAAACATTAACACGTTTTGAACAATCCGGCGAGATAGAGGATCCCCGGCCCCTATTCCTCCAGGATGAACCTCATCTCCTCCTCTTCAGCCGGTTCCGGCAAAGGTTCCGGTTTGAAGGCAATTTCACGCCTCTTCCTGCGCAGGTATATCTCGGACCCTTCAAGCGGCTGTTCTCCTTCGGTCATCAGGTTCATCCGGTAGAGGTGTTTGAGCTTCACCCCGTAAATCTGGGAAATATCATTCATGGTCTGGCCCGCTTTCACCACATGGATCTCGTTCCCGATGGCCGCTTTCCTGCGTTTTGGCTGCAGGTAGATGATCTGGCCCGGTTCGAGCCTTTCCCCTTTGTAAAGGTCGTTGTACCTGTAGATCTCGTTCTTGTAGAGGTCCAATTCATCCCTCAGGGATTCGGGGGTATCACCCGGTTCCGCGCGTACATACTCGATATTGTTGTTCACCATGACCCTCCGGGATCCATGAACCCTGCTCTCTGCCACCGGCGGGGAGATGTCACTCCTCCCCGTCATGCCTCCCTCAAGCACCAGCAGGTCGTAGCGGTACAATTCGTTGTCCTCTATGATCTGGATCAGGAGGGTGGCGTAGTTGGAGGCTGTGGCATAACCCGCCTTTTTCAATCCTTTTGCCCATCCACGGTAATCACGGGGTTTCAGATCGAAGAGGGGAGCGTACCTTGGTTTGGTGAGCAGGAAATCCGAGTGGTCCATGAAGGATTCATAGGGAGAATCATAGGACCTGAAGCATTCGTTCCTGTCATCGTCATCATGATAGATCTTTTTCCCTGTCCAGTCGTGGCATTTGATTCCGAAATGGTTGTTCCCCTGGGTGGCCAGCCGGCTGTTGCCGTTGTCCGACTCCAGGCATGCCTGTGCCAGGGTGATGCTGGCGGGGATGCCCACACGGGCCATCTCCTTCATGGCGATCTCCCTGTATGCCCTGATATATGCCTCCCTGGTCATCTTCTTCCCGCTCTCTCCATGCAATCCCGACTGCAGCCCCCAGGCAATCACCAGGAATAGCAACCATTTCTTCCCTCTCATCGTTAGCTATTTTCCACTACCCACCCGGTAAAAATATACATATGGATTTCATCTCCTGATCCGAGTTTTTAACAAAGCCCCTTCCCTCAGGCCGAGTTCATAACAATTTCATGAACAAACCATTTTATATGTAATTTTATGACAAATTGACCCAGGTATGAAACATAGGGCTTACACCATCCGCATGGCCGAATATGAACGGATGGAAGAGTTGTCGGATTCGCAGATCACCCTGGTGAAGGAAGCCATTGGGGCTGCCAGGAATGCCTATGCCCCTTACTCGGGTTGCCATGTGGGGGCCGCAGTTATGCTTGATAACGGGAAGATCATCACCGGCAATAACCAGGAGAACGCTGCCTATCCGTCGGGGCTCTGTGCCGAACGGGTTGCCATTTTCTATGCCGGGTCCCAGTATCCCGGTGTTCCGGCAAGAAGTATTGCCATTGCTGCCATGCGGGACGGAAATATCCAGGAACAGCCGGTGACACCCTGTGGAGGTTGCAGGCAGGTACTTTTCGAAAAAGAGTCACATGGAGGTGTTCCTCTTGAAGTGATACTGTACGGTACACGAAAGATCCAGGTCCTGAGGCAGGCCGGTGACCTGCTTCCGCTTCCGTTCTCCCTTCAGCAGGAAGCCTGAGTCCGGTCAGTCAGCCCTGAAAACGGGGTAGATATCCATCTTCGGGTAGGGTGCCACCACCTCCACAGGTTCCTTTCTTACAGGATGCATGAAGGATAGACGGCGCGCGTGCAGGCTGATCCCGTTGTTTTTATTGCTTCGCCGGGCCCCGTATTTACGGTCCCCCTTGATCACGCAGCCAATGGCTGCCAGCTGTGCACGTATCTGGTGGTGCCTTCCGGTCTCCAGGATCACCTCCAGCAGATGATAGTGATCCGATGAGGCCAGTTTTTTGTAGTGCAGCCTGGCCAGTCTGGAGCCTGCGACCTCCTGAACATGAACATAGGACTTATTCTGTTTGGTATTCCGTGTCACATAGTGTTCAAGGGATCCTTCCTGCGGATGAGGGCAATGTTCCACGATGGCATGGTAAACCTTCTTCACCTCCTTCTCCCTGAACATGCTGGCCATCCTGCTCAAAGCCTTGCCTGTCTTTGCAAAGACCACCGCACCGCTTACGGGCCTGTCCAGCCTGTGCGGGATCCCCAGGAAAACCTCTCCCGGCTTGCCGTCCCTGGCCCTGATATACTCCTTCAGCATCGTATCAAGGGAGGGATCCCCGGTCTGGTCTCCCTGTACGATATCGGACACCCGCTTGTTCACCACCAGCAGGTGGTTGTCCTCGAAGAGGATGGGCACCGGTGGGGATAAAATACTCACTCTCTGACCTCTCTGCTGCGCAACCACCTGACTACGCAGCTAATACTGCTCCTTTTCGTTTGGAAACTTCTTGTTCCGGACATCTTCAATGTAGTTCTGCACCGCTCCCTTGATCTCCATCTGAAGATTATGGTACCGGCGCAGGAACCTGGGAGAGAACTCCTGGGTGATCCCGAGCATGTCATGAAGCACCAGTACCTGGCCGTCCACTTCAGCACCAGCCCCGATCCCGATGGTCGGGATGCTGATGTCCCGTGTCACCTCACCGGCCAGCCTGGCCGGGATCTTTTCCAGCACGATGGCGAAACAACCTGTCTTTGCCAGCAGTACTGCATCAGATTTGAGCTTGTCTGCCTCCTCCTTCTCAGTGGCCCTGACGACATAGGTCCCGAATTTATGGATAGACTGCGGGGTAAGGCCGAGGTGGCCCATGACAGGGATGCCGGCAGAAAGGATCCTCTCAACGGACTCAGCGATCTCCACACCGCCCTCAAGCTTGACGCCACTGGCCCCGGTCTCCTTCATGATCCGGATGGCAGAGGCCAGTGCCTCCTTGGAATTGCCCTGGTATGTTCCGAAAGGAAGATCGACCACCACCAGGGCACGCTTGGTGGCCCGCACCACAGAGGCCGCATGGTAGATCATACTGTCCAGGGTGATGGGCAGTGTGGTTTCAAAACCTGCCATCACATTGGAAGCTGAATCCCCCACCAGGATCACATCAATACCGGCCTGGTCCAGAAGCCTGGCAAAAGAGTAGTCGTAACCGGTCAGCATGGCGATCTTCTCCCCCTTGAGCTTCATGGCATGAAGCACATGGGTGGTGACACGTTTTACATTGCTATGCAGGGACATGGATAAAAGGTTATCGGTTATTGGTTATCGGTTATCGGTTATCGGTTCCAATTACCATTCACCGATTACCAATTACCTATCTGCAAAGTTTATAATAAATTTCCTATTGGCAGTCAAATTGTCAGTAAACCTGACACCCGTTAAAGCCATAACCATGAAAATCCGTGTCATTATAGCACCGGAACGGGAAAAACCACAAATGGCATAATCTTGGATAGTGACAAGTCAAAAGTAAGAAGTCGTAAGTAAAAAAAAGTAAAAAAGAGATAACGATGAGTAAGATTATTGGCATAGACCTTGGAACCACCAATTCATGTGTTTCGGTAATGGAAGGTAATGAACCGGTTGTGATCCCTAATAGTGAAGGGAAACGCACCACACCCTCCATGGTTGCATTTGTGGAAAACGGAGAGAGGAAAGTGGGTGATCCGGCCAAAAGGCAGGCCATCACCAATCCCATCAAGACCGTCTTCTCCATCAAGCGTTTTATGGGTGAAACCTATGACAGGGTGACCAAGGAGATCAACAGGGTTCCCTACAAAGTGGTGAAAGGCGAAAACAATACACCCCGTGTCCAGATCGATGACCGGAAATACTCCCCGCAGGAGATCTCAGCCATGATACTTCAGAAAATGAAGAAGACCGCCGAGGACTACCTGGGTCATGAGGTGACCGACGCCGTAATCACCGTTCCTGCATATTTCAGCGATTCACAGAGGCAGGCCACCAAGGAAGCCGGTGAGATTGCCGGCCTCAAGGTGAAGCGGATCATCAATGAACCAACTGCCGCATCGCTTGCCTATGGTCTGGATAAGAAGACCTCGGATTTGAAGATTGCCGTGTTTGACCTGGGGGGCGGAACTTTTGACATCTCCATCCTGGAGTTGGGCGACGGGGTCTTTGAAGTTAAATCCACCAACGGCGATACCCACCTTGGGGGGGACGATTTCGACCAGGTGATCATAGACTGGCTGGCCGATGAATTCAAGAAGGACGAAGGCCTTGACCTCAAGAAGGACCCGATGGCGCTTCAGCGCCTGAAAGAGGCCGCCGAGAAAGCAAAGATAGAGCTTTCCAGCACCACCCAGACGGAGATCAATCTGCCCTATATCATGCCGGTTGACGGAGTGCCAAAGCACCTGGTAAAGACCCTCACCCGGGCAAAATTTGAAAGCCTGTCGGACAAGCTGATCCAGGCTACTGTCGGGCCTTGTAAAATTGCCCTGAAAGATTCCGGTCTCTCTGCAACCGATATCAATGAGGTGATCCTTGTAGGTGGTTCCACCCGCATCCCGGCCATACAGAAGGTGGTGGAGGATTTCTTCGGGAAGACACCATCCAAGGGGGTGAACCCTGACGAGGTGGTGGCCGTGGGTGCTGCCATCCAGGGAGGTGTCCTCACGGGGGAAGTGAAAGATGTGCTCCTGCTGGACGTTACCCCCCTCTCCCTGGGCATTGAAACCATGGGAAGTGTGAATACCAAGCTCATTGAAGCCAACACGACCATCCCGACCAAGAAAACCCAGATCTTTACAACCGCGGCTGATAACCAGCCGTCCGTGGAGATCCATGTCCTGCAGGGAGAGCGTGCCATGGCAAAGGACAACAAAACCATCGGAAGGTTCCATCTGGACGGCATACCCCCGTCACCACGGGGGATTCCCCAGATCGAGGTGACCTTTGATATCGATGCCAACGGGATCCTGAATGTGTCAGCAAGGGATAAGGGAACGGGGAAACAGCAGAGCATCCGCATCGAAGCCTCTTCCGGCCTTTCCGATGAAGAGATCGAGCGGATGAAAAGGGAGGCCAAGGAGAACGAAGCAGTTGACAAAGCTGCCAAGGAGCGGGTTGAGAAGCTTAACAGTGCAGACAGCCTGGTTTTCCAGACAGAAAAGCAGCTGAAGGAGTTCGGGGACAAGATCCCGTCTGATAAGAAGACTCCCATAGAAGATGCGCTGAACCAGCTGAAAGAAGCGCATAAAGCTGAAGATCTGGAAGCGATTGACAAGGCCATGGAAGCGCTGAATGCGGCATGGCAGGTTGCATCACAGGATATATACAATGCGCAGCAGGCCAGCAGTGAGGCCGGCCAGCCCGGAGGGGAACCCACCCAGCAGACTCAGGGGGAAAAAGGAGATGACGGGGAGGTTACCGATGTGGACTTCGAAGAGGTAAAATAGATATTGCACCGCTATGCCGGTTTATGAAAAGCTGTCGGCCCCGGGCCGGCAGCTTTTTCTTTTTGGTTATATTTGAGATGCCATGAAAAGAACATTCATAATCTTTTTCCTCGGAATCGTGAGCGCAGGAGCTCACGGGCAGAACCTGCTGGATGAGCAGGGCAGGAAAACCGGACACTGGAGGGCAGAGCACCCGAACGGGAACACCATGTATGAGGCCACTTTCATAGAAGGCAGGCCGGTTGGGATGATGATCCGGTATTATGAGTCCGGCGCTCTCCAGGCCCGGATGATGTTCGATTCCATAGATGACCGGTGCTATACGGAACTGTTCCATGAGCAAGGGAAAAAAGCTGCTGAAGGATGGCACGTACAAAAAAAGAAGGATTCTGTATGGACCTACTACTCGGAGTTTGATGGCAGTGTCAGGATCAGGGAGGAATACCTGGAAGGCAAACTCCATGGAAAGGTCCGCAGTTATTACCATACAGGGGGAATATCGGAAGAGATGACATGGAATGAAGGCAGCCGGGACGGGCAATGGCTGCAATATTACGAAAATGGAGCGCTCAGGCTCAGCGGTCATTATGAAAATGATAAGCTCAACGGTCTTTATGAAGTCTACCACCCCGACAGCATTCTCATGATGCGGGGGGCATACCTGGATGACATGTCGCAAGGTACCTGGAGCTATTATGACGAAACAGGTGCCCTGTTGTACACTCTTGAGTACGAAAACGGGCAACCGGTGGACAAAGAGAAATACCAGCAATTAATGAAGGATATCCTGCTGCTGGGCGATTCAATTGCAGAGCCGCAGCCCTTTCTGCAGCAGCCCTGACGGATGATGAGTTGGAGGATGAAGGGAATTCTGAAATTGGTGATGCTCTTGCTGCCGTCTGCTTTATCAGCACAGCAGATCGCAGAAAACGTCTATTGGATCTATTTCACCGATAAGAACGGTAACGGATATGAGTTCAGCCAGCCCGGGTCATTCCTGTCCGAACGGTCCATAAACCGGCGGGCCTGGCAGGGACTTGGTGTGGACCTGACCGACGAGCCGGTCACCCAGGACTACGTGGATGAATTGAAAAATATGGGCGTGGAGGTCCGCCATGTGTCGAAATGGCTGAACGGGCTCGCCATGGTCAATACCTCCCGGCAGCTCTTCGAGCAGGTCCTCGGGAAGCCATTCGTGGACACTCTCCCCTGGGAACCCGGGACAGCCGGGGCCTATTTTCCCCCGGCCCCTGCAGGGGAAAGGTTCTCCCCGCCCCTCTCCTCCCCCCCCGGTTTCGACTATGGCATCGCCAGAGAACAGATCAACATCATGGACATGGAGGCATTGCACGAGAGAGGCTACACGGGAAACGGGGTCTGGATCGGGCTCCTGGATGCAGGGTTCCGGAATGTGGACAGCCTGCCTTCATTTGAATCAATGATCAGCCAGGGGCGCCTGCTGGGCACACGGAATTATGTAAGCGACAGCTCCCTTTTCCGGGTGGTGGGGAACCATGGCATGTACGTCCTTTCGATCATCGGGGCCGAACTGGACGGCCAGATGATGGGGACCGCACCCCATGCCAGTTTCTTCCTCTGCATGACGGAGAATATCCACCAGGAGACAAGGATCGAGGAGATCGCCTGGATCGAAGCGGCTGAATACCTGGACAGCGTGGGATGTGATGTTTTCAATACCTCCCTGGGTTATTCAGATTTCGATGGGACCAGTTTTGACTATGGATACGAGGATATGGATGGCCGGACCACCTTCATCTCCAGGGCTGCATCCATGACCTCCGCCAAAGGCATAGTAGCCTGTGTCAGCGCCGGGAATGAAGGGAACAGGCCCTGGCACCACATCATCGCTCCGTCGGATGCATTCGATGTCCTGGGTGTGGGAGCGGTGGACAGCACCTCCCAGGTCAGCAATTTCAGCTCAAGAGGCCCCTCCTTTGATGGCAGGATAAAACCCGATCTGGTGGCCATGGGGCAGGCCGCAGGTTTCCAGTACGTGAACGGATGGCTGGCCCGGGGAAACGGGACATCCTTCTCATCGCCCCTGATGGCAGGTTCGGCGGCCTCCCTGTGGCAGGCCTTCCCTGAACTGCCGGCCAGCGAGCTGATGCGCATTATCCGTCAGGCCGGGGACCGGTTCGGCCACCCGGATCCTGACTACGGGTACGGGATCCCCAGCTTTTCAAAGGCCTACCTGATGATCAGGAGCATGCTGGCTGAGCCCGGCACGGGAAAGATGGAGATCTTCCCCAATCCGGCCGCAGGGAAGGTCACGGTCCTTCTTCCCGGGGAGGATCCGGGCGAATACCTGCTGCACTATTACGATATGAGCGGAAGGAGGGTCACGTCACAGCAGGCTGACCTGCCCGGGGAGGTCTCCCTGCCCGCCGGACTGGCAGGAGGGGCCTTCATCCTGGAGATCAGTACCTCACGGAATGTCTACCGGAACATATTGATCATCAGATAATGGAAGGATCTCTGTCGCTCTCCGAACTCCTGGCCAGGGTCGGCAAGGCTCTGAAAAATGAGTTTCCAGGGGCATACTGGATCATGGCAGAGATCCTGGAGATCCGTGTGAACGCGAGGGGGCACTGTTACCTGGAGCTCATTGAGAAGAAACCGGAGGATGAGACCCTCCTGGCCCGGGCCAGGGCCACCATCTGGGCCTCGAAATACAACCTGCTCCGGCCCTATTTTGAAACCACCACCGGGATGCCGATGAAAAGCGGGATCAAGATGCTTTGCAAAGGAACCGTGGAATTCCATGCACAGTTCGGCTTCAGCATCAATATCACCGATATCGATCCGGCCTACACCCTGGGAGACCTGGCAAGGAAAAGGCAGGAGGTGATCAACCGGCTCCGCGAAGAGGGAGTCATGGAGATGAACCGGGAACTCCCTTTCCCCGCCGTACCGCAGCACATTGCCGTGATCTCTTCGGAAACTGCGGCCGGGTACGGGGACTTCATGGAGACCATCAATGGCAACAGCCACGGGTTCTGCCTGCGCACCCGGCTCTTCCCGGCAAGCATGCAGGGGGATGAGGCTCCGGCCTCCATCATAGCAGCGCTTGATGCAGTCTACCGTTCGGCGGGGGAATACGATTGCGTGGTGATTATCAGGGGGGGAGGCTCAAGGGCGGACCTGGAGTGTTACAACAACTACGATCTTGCCTATTACATCACCCAGTTCCCCCTGCCGGTCATTACCGGGATCGGTCACGAAAGGGATGAGTCGGTAGCCGATATGGTGGCCGCATTCGGACTCAAGACCCCCACGGCAGCTGCGGAATTCCTGGTGGACCGGCTGCTGGCGTTCGAATTACGGCTCTCGGCCTACAGGGATTCGATTGCTTCTTCCGTGGGGAGGGCCGTTCAGAATCAGCGTGCAGTGCTGCAAGGCCTTGCAGCCGACCTCTCCCATCTCTCCAGGGGATACCTGGGTAAAAAGAGCTACATACTGCAGCAGTCAGCCCTGCTGATGCGGAGGAGTATCGAAAACATGCTGGTAAGAAAACGGGACCAGCTTTCACTCCTGGAGACCAGGAACAGCCTGGTTAATCCGGCAAACATCCTGAAGAGAGGGTATTCCATGACCCTCCACAAGGGCAGAGTCATTACGGGCATCGAAGAAATCGGCCCGGAAGATCTGATCGAGACCCGGCTCCACAGGGGAAGGGTCATCAGTAAAGTAGAAGAAACCACTGCAAATCATGGCAAAGGAGAAGATTAGTTACGATGATGCGGTTCAGGAGATTGAACTCATCCTCGGGAAGATCGAAGGAGGGGACCTGGGCGTGGATGAGCTGGCCGAAAAGGTCAACCGCGTAACCACATTGCTGAAAATCTGCCGTGACCGGCTGCATAAAACCGAGGAACAGATCGGCAGGATCCTTGAAGAGGGTTAGTTGCGAAATTGCGAGGTTGTACTTTCAGCTAAATGTGGCGGGCCAGTGTTTCCAGCAGCTCTTTCACCTTGATGGGCTTGCTGAGATAGCCATCACAACCAGCTTCATGGCTGAACTCCCGTTCACCGGACATGGCATAGGCGGTCTGGGCCACCACCGGCAGATCGGGTCGCTCCTGCTTGATGATCCTGGTGCATTCGTAACCGTTGATGTAGGGGATGTTGATATCCATCAGCACCAGGTCCAGATCCGGGGTATTCCTGAATACCTCCAGTGTCTGCTCACCATCCTTTGACCAGAGGATCTCCACACCCGTATCCCTCAGTGCTTCAAACAGGAAATAGTAGTTGGAATGGTCATCCTCGACGATCAGCAGTTTTTTTCCATCCCATGACTTCACATCGGAAGAAGGGGCCCGCAATGCAGCCTCATATTTCAAAGGCACCTCATTCCTGGGCAGGATGAACCAGAATGTAGCACCCTCCCCCGATTTGGATTCAACGCCGATCTCCCCCCCCAGGATCTCCGTGAGGTTTTTCGAAATGGCCAGGCCCAGTCCGGTTCCCCCGTAAAGTTTGGTTTTTGTCTCATGTCCCTGCGTGAAACGTTCAAAGATCACCTTCTGTTTCTCTTGCCTGATCCCGATTCCCGAATCTTTCACGTAGAACCGGATACCCTCGGGATGCTCCTCGATGCCCAGTGTGATATCTCCTTCCTCCGTAAACTTTACAGCGTTGCCCAGCAGGTTGACCAGGATCTGTTTGAGCCTGAAAGGATCTGTGTAGATGGCCAGTTCACTCACGGGCCAGTCCCACTGCAGCTTCATCCTGACTTTCTCCTTGCCGGACCGCTTGATGTTCTGGATGAACATCAGGTGCAGTTCCTTGAACAGTTCCCCGATAAAACACTCGGAAATATGCATGTTGACCTGGCCCGCCTCGATCTTGGCAATATCGATGATATCGTCGATCAGCCGCATCAGGTCGTCTGCTCCCTGGTTGATCTGGGCAATGAAATCCCTGCGCTCTTCCGGGGAGATTCCCTCATCTGAAAGCAGGTCTGAGAATCCCACGATCGCATTCATGGGGGTCCTGATCTCATGGGACATGTTGGAAAGGAATGCGGTTTTCAGCCTATCCGATTCCTCAGCCTTGTATTTGGCCTCCAGGAGCTTCTTCTCGGCCTCCTTTCGCTCAGTGATGTTCTTCACGATGAGCACCATGGAATCGGGCTTTCCGTCACTGCCAAAGATGGCCCCGCTGGATACCTCCCCGTCGAAGGTCACCCCGTCAGGGCGGACGACCTGGTACTCCAGGTTCTTCAGGTATCCCGATTTCCACGTCTGGTAGAAGTCCTGAATGGCCTGCCTCCAGTGCTTCCGGTTGATGAAACGGAAGACCTTCTCCCCGTACACCAGGTCGGGCTGAACATTAAAGACCTCAACAAAGGCACTGTTGAAGTCGGTGATCAGCGCATTGCGGTCGACCACGATCATGGGATCGGGGGATGATTCGAAGACCCTTCGCTGCTTCTCCTGAGTGGTCCTGATGTTGTCCTGGTGCCTTCGCCGGTCGATGGCCAGTGCGATCTGGTCACTGGCAAACTCCAATAGGGCTGCGTCCGATTCTGTATATACGACATCTTTTGTATAGGACTGGACAGCAAATACCCCGATGGTGACCCCTTCGTGTTTCAGGGGAACGCCAAGCCAGCTTACACAGGGAGCCCCCACCGGTTCAATCTCACCTGTTTCGGTCAGCTCCTTCTCCCGCTCAATGTCCACCAGCTGTGCCTCCCCGGTCCGGATCACATAGCTGGTCAGGGTTTTCCTTGCAGGGAACTCAGTGAATGAATCCTTTTCATCCTCCATGAAGGGAAGGGTCAGGGTATCTGAATCCGCATTATAGAGGGCCAGGAAACAGTTCGTTGTATCCACAACGGTTCCGAGTGATTCCCTTATCTTGACATAGAGTTCATCCAGGCTCTGGGTGGTGCTCACTGCATTGGAGATATCGAAAAGCACCTGTCTGACCTGATCATCCTTCTTCCTTCTATCGATGTTCTCGTGGATACCGGTCAGCCGTGTTGTATTTCCCTCCTGATCGAATTCCACAGCCCTTCCCAGGCTTCTGACCCATACATAGGAACCATTCTTGTGTTTCAGGCGGAATTCGATCTCGAATGAGGCATCCCGGTTCCTGATCGCTTCCTGTACCGTCTCTACAGAGTGACCCAGATCATCCGGATGATGCAGGGAGATCCATGTTTCGTAGGCATGCGGAAGCTCATCGTGACCATAACCCAGCATGGAGAGCCAGATGGGAGAAAAGTATACCTCGCTGGTCACCAGGTTCCAGTCCCACAAACCCAGTTCGGTAGCCTGGAGGGCCAGGTTCAGCCTCTCCTCACTGCTCTTCAGTGCATCCTGGGAAATAAGCGATTCTGTGATATCCCTGGCCACCCCTATGACAGAATCTACGGCTTCAGAATGGCCTATCTCGGGATACAACCTCCACTCGTAGGAGGCGGTGCCGTTCTCCAGGTCAATGTCGAACAGCACTGTATTGGGCTTGCCGGACTGAAAGACGGTCTCCAGTGCATCCTCCCAGAGCCTGACTTTCTCCTCGGGAAAGAATCCCATTTCCCGGTGGCTCTTATTGATGAAATCCTCGATCCGTAACCCTGTCCTGCCTGCTGCCGCACTGTTCACATAGACATGACGGTAATTACGGTCAAACCGCATGATCACATCAGGGGAGTTCTCCGCAAGCGCCCTGAAGTGCTCCTGCGATTCAAGGAGTGACTGCTCTGTCTTCTTCTGCCGGTCAATATCCCTGGCTACCAGCAATATATATGGCTTTTCATCGATCCGGACAACCGAAAACGAGCTCAGGGTCCAGAACCTCCTGCCCCTGCCTGTGATGTTCCTCCACTCAAAAGAGACCGGGGTGCCCTTTGCAGCCTCGGCAATGTATTCCCGGGCCAGGTCAATGGTGTATCCTTCATCCGCGCAGGAATAGCGTTCGATCTCCAGGACTTTCATCTCTCCGTGGGTCACCTCGAACATCTCCAGGATTCGCGGATTATAGTCGGTGATCTTCCTGGTCTCAAAGTCAAAAAGCAGGATCCCGTCACTCACCGACTGGAAGATCGACATGTAGCGGTCCCTCGATTCGCGGAGGGCCTGTTCAGCCTCCCTTCGCTGCTTGATCACCCTGGAATACTTCTGTGAGGAGTGAACCGAGGGGATCAGTTCATACAACTGCTCCTTCAGCACGTAGTCCCAGATCCCCGCCTTCAACGATTCGGCCGCCTTCTGCTGCCTCTTCTCCCCCACCAGGTAGATCAGCGGAACCTCTGCATAATAGGGATCCATCTCCCGTTCGACAATGTCTCTAAGCCTCTTGGGTGAATCAAAATCAGCAATGATCAGGTCTGGCGGATTCTCACGCAACCTGGCATTCAGTTCCGGACGTTCCGTAAAGTGGCAGCGGGTCACATCGATCTTACCCCCTTCGAGGGTTTTCACAACATCATCTGCCAACAGCGGGTCCAGGTGCCAGAAACAGACAGTAATCTTCAGGCCGGCCATCAGGTTGAATCAACATTCCATGGTTTCCGCCTGAAAAGTAGTTAAAAAATATGACCGATCATAAAAGTTTTTTCAGAATCTTACACGGATCCCGGCCATCAGGTGAACCCCTGCCTGCGGATAGTAGCCGTCACTAACACAGTGCTCCCCTTCGTAATAATACCTGTAAACCCATGCATTGGCCTCATACTCTGCATTGAACAGGTTAAGAAGCTGCAGTTGCAGTGAAAGCTCCTTGATAAATTGTGGATAAATTGCATAGGAGAGCCTGAGGTCATTCACAAAATAGGGGTCCAGTTTGCGCTGCTCCGAGGAAGTGTTGTCGATGTACTGCCTGCCCACATATCGGGAGGAGAGGTTGAGATGCAGATGCGCTACAGGCTCCGCATCTATCTGGCTGCCCGCTATGATCCCCGGTGAGAAGGAGAGGTCGGTGGTCCCCAGCTCCTCCTCAAACTGGCAGGGTCCATTCTCCATATCTTCAGTGTAATCACAGTTATCCACATAACCCACGTAATCCCTGATCTTATTGCTGCTGAATGTGGCATTTGCATCCCAGCTCAGCCAGGAGGCGATCCGGACGGTACCTGTAAGCTCGATCCCCGCCCTGTAGCTGTCATTCACATTGGTCATCACGGCCGCCCCCACATCATTGATCTCGCCGGTAAGCACCAGCTGGTCGGTATAATCCATGAGATAGAGGTTTGCGCCGGCCGAGACACGGTCCCCCCGGTAACTGTAACCGGCCTCATAATCCATCAGGGTTTCACTGACCGGGACCGGTCCCGCGGGATCGGCATCCACGAAGTTATCACGGTTGGGTTCGCGGTGGGCCCTGGCCACGAAGAGATAGGCCCGCTGCCTGCCGCTTATCTGAAAGTTCAATCCTGCTTTCGGATTAAAAAACAGGAAATCATGCTGCTGTGTGATCTCCCGCAGGTCATCATCGATCCCGTCGATCTCATAGTCGATCCCCCTCAGCTGCAGGTCACCAAAAAAGGAGAACAGATCCCGCAGCTGAAAGGTGGCTTTCAGGAAGATGTTCCAGTCACTCTTCTCACCCGTATTTTCATACCACCTGTGACGGATCTCGCTGATTCCCGGGTACCTGGCCCATATCACAGTCCCGAAGTGATCCCCCTTATACCGGTTCCAGCCTCCTCCGAGGATCGCCCCGGTCCGGTCGTCCTGGTACTGCACACTGCCCACCACTCCGTAAAAATCATTATCCAGCCACTTCCTGCGTATCAGGTCGCTCTCTGCAATGGTATCCCCTCCCAGGATCACATCATCCAGCCGGTAATCCGATAACGACTCATCCTCCTTGTACTGCTCATAGTACCCTGCGCCCTTCGTGTAGTGGAGCGCCGCACTGGCATATAACCTGCTGCTGAATTCCCGGGAGAGGTGCAGCTGGTAGTGATCCTGCACGTAATGATCGATCTGGTTGTCGTAATAGGCCGGTTCCCCGTTTGCATCGGTATAGGACCCCAGGCCGTTATAGGTCCTGTTGCTTCCCAACAGGTAAGAAGGCACCCCTGACCACGCCTGGTAGAGCTCCTCCTTCCCCGAGAATGTAATGAATTTCACCATGGTTCTTTCACCATAGTACCCTGCGGAGGCGTAGTATGACTGAAGGTCGGTCCAGGACCGGTCAATGTACCCGTCCGAATGCAGGTCTGAAAGCCTTATGTCCACGGCAAAATGATCCCGGAGAAGTCCGGTTCCCGCCGAAAGTGCGTTCCGGATCGTCCCGAATGATCCGAATGTCCCTTCATAGGTGGCATAGGGATCCTTCTCCACTGGCCTGGTCATCAGGTTCACACTGGCACCGAAGGCCGGGGCACCGTTGGTGGAAGTTCCCACACCCCGCTGGATCTGTATATTATCAACCGATGTGGCCAGGTCGGGCAGGTCTACCCAGTATACCAGGTGAGATTCTGCATCATTCAGGGGGATGCTGTTGATGGTAACGTTGATGCGGCTGGCATCGGTTCCCCGGATCCTCATGGAGGTGTAACCGATCCCGTGTCCGGCATCTGAAGAGGTGACCAGGGAGGGTGTCATGGAGAGCAGGAAGGGGACATCCTGGCCGAAGTTCCTTGATTCGATCTCCTCCCGGTCCATGTTGGTATACGCCACCGGAGATCTCTCCCCCGCCCGGGTGGCAGCCACCATCACCTCCTCGACCATCAAAGGTGATCTCTTCATCACGATCCTTCCCAGGTCCAGGTCGGATGTCAATGTGATGTACCGGACCACTGTCTCGTAACCCACAAAGGAACCTTTCAACGTGTAGGATCCTTCTGGTACGCTTTCCAGAGAAAATGCCCCCCCGCCGGAGGTAACCGTGCCCCTGTTGAGCTCTGTGATGACCAGGTTGGCTCCCGGAAGGGGCTCTCCTTCTTCATCCACTACCATTCCGGTAATGGTGTGCTGACTGAACGCTGCCGCACTCCAGGCGGAGACGGCAAGCATCAATAGTGCTCGCTTCATGGAAATCTCTAATTTTGATCCATATACGATCTTCTTATCCCTACACCGGCATTACCCGTATCAGGTTCTAAGGGTATAATCTCAGCCTGTCATTTAAGGCACCCCCTTAGGGAAGTTCAGAACAAAGTTAATGAATTATCCCGGAAGCTTCAAAAAAAGGAGTTATTCCACGTTGAGGACCTCTTTGAAGGCTTTCACCAAGGTCTCCCTGGGAAGGGCTCCCACGGCCATCTGCGGTATGTCATCAAAGGGAATGAAAAGCAGCGAAGGAATGCTCTGGATCCCGAATATGGAGGCCAGCTCCAGCTGTTCCTCGGTATCGATCTTATAGAAATCCATCTTCCCCGAATACTCGGTGGAGAGCTCCTCCAGGATGGGGGAAACCACTTTGCAGGGCCCGCACCAGTCTGCATAAAAATCAATAATGGCCGGTTTGTCGCCAAGGAATTTCCACTCTTTGTTTTCCGAGTAATCAAAGATCTTCTCTTTGAAAGTCTCCGCGTTCAGGTGCTCGATCATCTCTCTTTGCTGTTTTATGTATCATAAATAACGTGAAGGGGGAAAGATTGTTCTTTCCGGACGGAACACACTTCTGCACATGGCCGGGAAAATATTGTATTTTTGTGTCACAAACCGCTTCCCATGGACCTGTCCAGGCATCTTAACCACCAGGTATTCCGGGTGATCGCCGAAGTGTCGGCCCGTGAGCAGGTGGAGACCTACGTGATCGGGGGATTTGTGCGCGATGTGCTGCTCCATGGAAAGAGTGCACCGCTCAGGGATATCGATATTGTGGTGATCGGAAGCGGGATCGGTTTGGCAGAAAAGGTCAGGAGCACCCTGCCGGGAGAGGTTCCGTTTACCGTATACAGGAATTTCGGAACAGCCATGCTGCGGTGGAATGATACGGAAATAGAATTTGTGGGGGCAAGAAAAGAGTCCTACCGCAGGGATTCCAGGAAGCCCATCGTGGAAAACGGCACCCTCGAGGACGACCAGAAGAGGCGGGATTTTACCATCAATGCACTGGCCATATCACTCAACCCGGGTAATTTCGGCATGCTGCTGGATCCATTTGACGGTGTCAGGCATCTGAAGGAAAAGGTGATCACCACCCCGCTGGATCCCGGACAGACCTTTTCGGATGACCCGCTGAGGATGCTCCGGGGGATCAGGTTTGCCGCAAGGCTGGGATTCCGGATCGAGCCTCTGACACTGGATGCCATGGCCCGGAACCGGGAAAGGATCAGCATCGTTTCACAGGAGCGCATCACCGATGAAATCAACAAGATCCTGCTGACACCCGCACCGGGCAAAGGATTTCTCCTGCTTGACCGGACCGGGCTGCTTGAGATCATTTTTCCCGAACTGCACCTGATGAAAGGGGTGGAAGAGGTGGAGGGCCAGTTCCACAAGGATAATTTCCTCCATACCCTGAAGGTTCTCGATAACATCGCCCGTGAATCCGATAACCTCTGGCTGCGGTGGGCTGCCCTGCTGCACGATATAGCCAAGCCGCGCACCAGGAGATACGAGGCAGGCACAGGATGGACCTTTCACGCGCACGAGTTCATCGGGGCAAAAATGATTCCCGGCATCTTCCGGAAAATGAAGCTTCCCCTCAACGAGAAGATGAAGTACGTGCAGAAACTGGTGCAGCTTCACCTCCGGCCCATCGTCCTCTCCCAGGATATCGTTACCGATTCGGCAGTGAGGAGGCTGATCTATGATGCGGGAGAAGACCTGGAAGACCTGATGACACTGTGCGAGGCGGATATCACCTCCGGGAATGAGAGGACGGTGAAAAGGCACATGAGGAATTTTGAGATCGTCCGGCAGAAGATCGTGGAGATCGAGGAGAAAGACTCCGTCAGGAACTTCCAGCCTCCCATTACCGGTGATGATATCCAGTTTGTATTTGGCATCGGACCTTCACCTCAGGTGGGGATGATCAAGAACGCCATCAAGAATGCCATTCTGGACGGAGAGATCCACAATGATTTTGAGGCGGCCTGCAGAAAGATGATTGAAACCGGGAAAGGGCTGGGCCTCACTGTCCGGAACGAGTTGAAAAGAGGGGGCGGCTGATGTCCAGGAGTACGGGAAGGTGGTCACTGACCCCTCCTGCAAACCTGGTTCCCTCGTAAGTCCTGAACGGCTTCAACCCGCCGTAGGTATCATCCCGGGTAAGCAAAAAAGGGATACTGAATACCGAACCGGTGACCCGGTACCGGCCGCACCCCCCCACCACCAGGAACATATCGATGCCACTCCAGCCGCCCCTGTATTTATAGCTTCTCCCGGAATCTGACATGATGACATGAAAAATGGAATCCTTCCCCGCCAGTGACATCCGGAGCGGTTCCATGGAGATTCCGTCCCAGGGTTCATTGAAATCCCCCGCCATGATGATCAGGCTGCCGGGCCTGGCCCGGTGCACCGAGTCGGCCAGGGTCAGAAGCTGTTTTGACTGCCGCCCGCGGTATTCAGCCGTGGCCCCGGAGCCCCCGTACCTGGAGATGAAATGAACCAGGAAGAGATCGAGGGTATTTCCTCTTCCCCACGCCCCCCAGGTGTGGATGATCATCCGCGTGTTGCCGAAGGTTTCATCACTGACCGGCGGAATCGCGCACCACCCGGCAGGCCTGAACCGGTCTTCCCTGAAAAGGCATGCCACATCCATCCCGCGGTGGTCCGGGCTGTCGCAGTGCAGGTAGCCGTAATGGTAAGGGGCCAGGATCGGATGCGCAACCAGCTCTTCCAGCACCTGTGCATTCTCGACCTCGCCGAGTCCCACGAGATCGGGCGGCTCCCACTGGCCGGCGGCCACAATCACCTTGGCCAGCTTCGCGAGCTTCCCCCTGTAGCGGCTGAAGGTCCAGTGGCGGATCCCATCCGGGGTAAACTCGTCATCCCCGGCCAGGGAGTCATCGTCAGGATGAAACAGGTTCTCCGTGTTGTACCACATCAGGCGCAAATCACCCCTCGATCGCAGTGCCTGGGCCTGAACTGGTGCCCGCACCAGCAGGAAAAGCAGGAACATCCTGCCCGCCATCGTGAACGTGAAATGGTTCATGACCTTTCTTTAAAATGGAATGAGGAAGGGACTCCCCCCTGTTCATGGTCCCGGAAGAAAAATATCAGCCTGTTGTGCCCGGTTCCGGAAATGATCACTTCTGCTCCTCGATGCGCTCGTATGCGCCCAGGTCGGGGGCCTCATCTGCCAGCCGGTTGTTGCCGTCAAAGTCGAAGGGAACATTGACAGCGCTGGCGGGAAGGCCTGCATCAATGGCCGGGGAGAGGGTGTCCAGGGCGTACCTGGCCGGGACCGAATCCAGCAGAGGGTTTTCATAGTTGATGATGCCGGTGAACAGGGTATCTTTTGTATAATCCAGGCTGTCGGTCAGTATCTTCATCAGGCAGTGGTCGAACCGGTAATTCAGCCGGCTTCCGTCGTAGCTGTCAATGACCAGTTCTGTCCTTTCGTTCCCGTAAATGATGGAATTCCGGAAGCGGGCCTGTTCAAACTCCCCTCCCGTGTAGATCACCAGGTTTCCCATGTCATCGTAATTGCCAAAATTATCTGCCAGGAGAAGGGCCGGCAGCTGCCGGTTTGAATACCAGGAGGGCCATGAATTGTAAAAAGTGCAATGGGTAAAATCGTAGGCCCCTCCATAGATGAGCCCGGCACAGCTGCCCCCGCACTCCCCGATCACCAGGTTGGCACCGGTGAGCCGTGCATTCAGGGCATAGATTCCGTTGGCGCTCATGTGGTTGATGATGCTGTTGGTGATCTCCAGGTCAGGCTGAAGCCCCGACCCGGGCGGGGCACTGATCAGGATCCCGAAGATCCCGTTGATGATCTCGGCATATTCGATGCGGTTCCCGTGGCTGTTTTCGGTCAGGTAGATCAGCCCCCACTGACCGGGTTTGTCCCGGTAGAACTCCTCCAGCCGGTCCCCGAGGAACCGGACCGGTGCATCCAGGGTGCCGTTCACCTCCAGGGTGCCATCCACATAGAGGATGGCATCCCGGTGCATGTACACGGTCACCCCTGCATCGATGGTCAGGGAGGAGACTGAATCAACGTATGCATAATTGAGGATCAGGTATGGCTTGTCCGCCGTCCATATCTCCGGTTCGCTGATGATCCCTTCCCTGATCATATGCACGTCCTGACCCCATGCCACCAGGTCAATGTCCTGTATATTCCCGTTGGTCAGGAAGAGAATGGAATCCTGGATGCGGAGAATGTCATCGGAACCGTTGGGGTCGAGGGTGGCTTCCACAAATATGTAGAGGCTGTCCCTGGGTGCGATCTCCAGGTTGGAAAAGCTGATCCCCGGCCGGCCATCCACATTGATCCGGAATACCGAGGCGTCACCGCCGGCAAGGGTGATCTGTTCGATCCTGATGAACCGGCTGTACGGGTTCATGACCCTGAAGGACTCGGTGACCGTACCGATGGTGGTAAACACCGTGTCAAAGAAGAGGGTGTCCAGGGTGAAGGCCAGCCGTGCTTCAGGGTCTTCGGTATAGCTTCGCTCAGGCTGGCAGGCAAAGAAAACCAGCAGGGGAATGGAGATTCGTATGATGGTCCGTCGGATCACCCTGGGTCATTTCTGTTATGAACGCAAAAATGGGGAAAATAATATAAGAATGCTATTTTTGCTGCAAAGCTTCGCAGATGCAGATCCATCCGGCAATAACGGGCCTGTCAATGATGATACTGATGAGTTGCAGCAACGGTAAAATGGAGGCAGACCTGATCCTCAGGGGCGGGGTGGTCTACACGGTGGACGATCAATTCAGTATGGCTGAGGCTGTTGCGGTAAAGGGCAGCAGGATACTGGAGGCCGGAAGTGACCGGGAGATACTGAGGAAATACCATTCACAGACCATCCGTGAACTCCATGGCGCCTTTGTCTACCCCGGCTGGATCGATGCGCATTGTCATTTCTTTGGTTACGGCATGAACCTCCACACGGTGGATCTGACCGGCACCACATCGGTGGAGGAGATCATCGGGATCCTGAAGGAACACCAGGCCCGGCACCAGGGGGCCTGGATCACCGGCAGGGGCTGGGACCAGAATGACTGGGAGGTCCGGGAGTTTCCCGACAGGGCCATGCTCGACGCGCATTTCCCCGATACCCCCGTCATGCTCCGGCGCATCGACGGGCATGCCGTCTGGACCAATACCATGGCCCTGGAAACGGCGGGGATCACGGCAGCTACCAGGGTGGATGGCGGAAATGTGATGCTGAAGGGCGGGGAGCCCAGCGGGATCCTCATCGATCATGCCATCAGCCTGGTGGAATCGAAGATGCCTGAACCTACAGAAGAGGAGATCATCCATGCCATCACGGAGGCGGAGAAGCGCTGTTTCGCGGTGGGCCTTACATCGCTCCATGATGCCGGGCTTCCCGGGCGGGTGGTCCTGCTTATGGACTCCCTGCAGAGGCAGGGGACACTGAAGATCCGGATCAATGCCATGCTTCTGCCCTCCGAGGAGAATTTCACCCGTTTCGTCGAGCATGGACCCTGCCAGACCGACCACCTTTCGGTGAACACCATTAAACTATTCAGCGACGGGGCTCTCGGATCAGGAGGAGCCCGGCTGATAGAGCCCTATTCGGATGATCCCCTGAACAGGGGACTGACCCTGACACCACCGGAGGTCATGGAGGAGCATTGCAGGAGGGCCTACAGGTACCATTTTGCCGTGGCCACCCACTGTATCGGTGATGCTGCCAACCGTGAGACCCTGAAGCTCTATGCAGGGATCCTGGGAGGAAAGAACGACCGGCGCTGGCGCATCGAGCATGCCCAGGTTATCCATCCCGACGATTTCCACTATTTCGGGGACTACAGCATTGTCCCCTCGGTGCAGTCCACCCACGCCACCTCCGACATGTACTGGGCCGGGCAGCGGCTGGGGCCCGGGAGGATGAAAGGGGCCTATGCCTACAGGCAGCTGCTGGAGCAGAACGGTTGGATCCCGAACGGCAGTGATTTCCCGGTGGAGGATATCAATCCGCTCTACGGATTCTATGCCTCCGTGGTAAGGAAGGACCGGCAGGGTTTCCCGCCCGGGGGATTCCAGCCGGAAAATGCGATCAGCCGCCGGCAGGCATTGCGGGCCATGACCATCTGGGCCGCCAGGGCGGCTTTCGAAGAGCACCTGAAAGGAAGCATAGAACCGGGTAAGCTGGCCGACCTGGTGGTCACCGCATCCGACCTGATGAGGGCGCCCGATGAAGATCTCTTCTCCATCAGGGTGCTGGCCACCTACTCGGGAGGGGAGCTCGTGTATGAGAATCCTGGCCCCTAGCGCATGCAACCATGCATCTGACCAGTAACAAGAGCCCCGGCGGGTAAAATAACGCCCGTGCAACGGGCAAACTAACGTATCACAATATTGATCCCAAGTGCTGCTATGCCCCAGGAGTACTGCGAAACAGGGAGGTCATACTCCGCATAGATAAAGACCATCTCACCTGCGTTGATCCCCACGTTCACGGGCAGCCAGAACCTGGCCCCGACCTTGGAATCGCCTGTTTCGTTATAATCGGTGTAATAGTCCACATCCAGGTCCACTCCTGCCGAAAGATTCAGGAAATAGTTCGGGGAGTAGGTGAACAGGCCCGTCAGGTCGATCCCGTACCCGTCCCATCTGTGCAGCCCCGCGATCACCGAAAAATAGGCATTCCTGGCTTCGTAGGCCAGGTACTGCAGATCCACCCCGAAATAATCGGTCCCGTTCAGGACATAGGTATATTTCACACCCAGATCGAGCGAGTACTGAATGCCGTACCCTCCGGTCAGCGCCACAGAGAACGATCCCTGCTCATCCGGTTGCACACCGATGCTCCGCAGGCCTACGCTCGCGTTGTCAAAGTAATAGGCAGGCACCAGACCCACGCTGAAGGCACGCTGGGGCAGCGTTTTTGCATAATTCACCACCTGGCCCGTGGCCAGGAACGGCAGTGTGAGAAGCATAGGTAGCAACAGGCGTTTCATCCGTTCAGGATTAATGGATACAAATTACATCTGGCTGTCCAAAGCAGGTATAAGATACCTGTTTCATCTCCGGGGGAAACAGTGTGGTGGCTTCTTCCGGGACAACCTGGACAAAAATACGATTTCTCTGCTATTTTCGCTAGAAAACGATCTCCTTGCCCAGGTAAAAATCGAGGATCTTGGTATAGAAGATCAGTACGTATCTCGAGGAGATCCTTTCAGAAGTTGATTCATAGAGCTGGTTCCTCGCCTCCTGCAGTTCCAGGGCCGTCCCGGTCCCCACCCTGAACCGTTCCTCGGCAAAACGGTAGGCCTCGTCGCTGTTGGCCACAGCTTCCTTGGCCGCCCTGTATTTGTCAAGTGCCGCCACGGCCTCTGCATGGTATTGCTGGATCGATTTCTGCAGCTCAAGGACCACATCGTTGTACTTGTATTCAGCATCCTGAAGTTCTATCCTGGCCTTGTTGATGTTCGTTTGCGTCCTCCATCTGTTAAAGAACGGGAACTGCAGGCCCATCGATACCTGTCTGTACTGGTTGTTGGTGACCTGCTCGTTGATGGGGTAATCCATGGTGGGATTCATCGGATCGGGATCCAGGGGATTGATCAGGCCATCGCTGTAATTGGAGTAGTAGATACCGCGGGCATAGAGCCTGGGGGAGCGTGCCCCCTGCTGCATGGCCAGGTAACGCTCCTGGGCTTCAATGCCGTACTTCGCGCTTTTGATCTGGGGGAGATGGGACAGGGCATACTGGAATACCGAATCGAGGGGAGGGATATCCGAACCGGAGGGCTCGGGGAATCCGGGCTTCTCTATTTCAAAGGCCACCTGGTCCGTAATATTCATCAGGTGCATCAGGTTCAGCCGGGCGATCTCCCTCGTATTGATGGCCTGCGTCAGGGAGAGTTCAGCAGCTGAAAGCTGCGCCTTCACCTCCAGTAGTTTTCCCTTTGGTTCATTCCCAACCTCGACAAGCCGCTCCATGCGTTCCACCTGCCTTCGTGTCACCTCCACACTGAGCTGGGCTACCTCCACCAGTTCCTGGTTGCGCAACAGGTTCAGGTAGTTGGTCATCACTTCCAGCGTGAGGTTATCCTCCATGGCCTCCAGCTCCTCTATATTCATCAGGTAGCTGGCTTTGCTCATCTTCATGTTGTTGAGTCCCTGCAGGCCGCTGAAAAGGGTCAGGTCACTCTGCAGGCCCAGGTCTCCCTGGCTCACGCTGGCGTTCTTCCATTCGTAGGTCCCGCGGTCCAGCACACGTCCCGAACCCAGCTGGTGCTCCACCATCCCGTTCAGGTCGGGGAGCAGGGCCATCCTGCTTTGCAGGACATCCTGTGAAGCGGACTGGAGCATCAGTTCCTGCCTTTTGACCAGGAGGTTATTCTGGATGGCCTGGTCGATGCAGCGCTCCAGGGTCCAGAGGCTGTCGCTCTGGGCCTCCATGCCGGAGGCTGTCAAAAACAGCGCTAAAAATGATAGAATCGGGTTTCTCATCGGGCTGGGCTTAACGGTTATGCTTCAGGATCAGCTTGTCGTGATCGGCATAATTCTGGTACGAGGAGACGATCACCTTCTCCCCGGGTTCAAGTCCGCTCAGTACCTCATAATACCTGGGGTTCTGCCGGCCGATACTGATATCGCGCTTCACCGCGAACTCCTCTGATTCATCCAGGACAAACACCCACTGCCCGCCCGTGGTCTGGTAGAACCCGCCCTTGGTGAGCAGGATCCCCTCTTTCGACTCCCCGAGCTGCAGCCTGATCCTCGAGGTCTGCCCGATACGGATCTGGTCCGGGACCTTGTCCGTGAATACCATATCCACTGAAAAGCGGCCATTCTGGACCTCCGGGTAGATCTTGGTGATCACCCCTGTATAGGGAGTGCTGGCAAAATCGCACTCCCCGTAGAGTCCCCGCTGAACCCGGGCAATGTAGTGCTCATCAATGTCCACCCGGAGCTTGTAGGAATCGAGGATATTGATGGTGCCCACACGGGATCCGTAGGTAATCACCTCCCCGATCTCGGGATTGAGCGTGGCCAGTTCCCCGTTCACCGTGGCCTTGACGTTCAGGTTGTCAAGCCGCCTCCGGATGATCCGCATGCTCTTTTCCATGCTCTCCACGGAGGCTTCCAGGGAAATGATCTGAATGGACCTGTAGATCGAATCGGTCCGGTAATTATCAATGAGAAGCTTCAGAAGCTCCTGGGAGGTCTCGTAGGATTCCCTCGACTGGTCGTATTCTTCCCGGGAAATGTGGTTCTGTTCAAACAGGACCCTGTTGTTGTCATACATCCGCCTGCTCTGTATCACTTTGGTCTCCAGGTCGATGATCTGCTGTCTGTAGGTCAGAAGTCTTTGGTCCATCTGCAACCGGGCCGAGCGGACCTCGTTGATGGCCCTGACCACCTGGGCCTCGTTGTTGGTGATCTCCAGCAGCAGGTTGTCATTGCTTATCCGGAGGATCACATCCCCCTTTTCCACCATATTCCCCTCTTCGATCAGGATCTCCTCCACCCTGCCCCCTTCCACTGCATCCAGGTAGATGGTGGTGATCGGTTCAACCGTCCCCTGCACGGTGATATAGTCCTGGAACACATCCCATTTTACCTCCTCAATGGTGATGCGTGATACGTCCACATTGTACTTGGAGCTTTTATCACCAAAAATAATGATCGCCACAACCGCGATCATCAGTGCTCCAAAAAGGAAGTACCAGATGTTCTTCCGGGTGATCCCCCTTTTCTTTTCCAGCTTACGGTCCATTCCGTCCAGTTCAGTCATATGCGCAGCTTTTTATGTTACCACAATCCCTTTCCACTATTATGCCAAAAGAAATAAAAATTTGAAAATCAATAGTTTAAAAATTTAAAAGCGTGTTGCCTCCAGGAAAAAGTGTTCGTTTTTGGGATTTAGGTGTACGATTTCGAACACTTCACAGGGTTCATACGTTACAATATCAGGATGAAAAGACTCTATATTAATACTTTGGACCATAAGGCACTTTTTTTGTATTTTACACCATCCAAAGATAAATTTTGCGCAAAAATGGAAGAGAAAATTGGCAGAATCCTGGCAGTGGATGACAACGAGGACATCCTCTTTGCCCTCAGGTTGTTGCTAAGGCCCCATGTGGAGATCATTGAGACACTGACCGGTCCCGAGCGGCTGGCCGAAATGATGAGGAAGCAGGACTGGGATGTGATCCTGCTGGATATGAACTTCACCAAGGATGCCATCAGTGGCCAGGAGGGTTTTGATGCCCTTTCTGAGATCCTGGAGATCGACCCCCATGCAGTGGTGGTGTTTATAACCGCCTACGGGGATGCCGAAAAGGCGGTGAAGGCCATCAAGATGGGAGCCACCGACTTTATCCTCAAACCCTGGCAGAATGAAAAGATCCTTGCCACCATCAATGCAGCCATCAGCCTCCGCCGGACCCGGATGCAGGCAGAGAAACTGAAGATGAAACAACAGGAGATCAGCGCGGTACTGGACCAGCCCTATACAGATTTCATCGGACAGTCGCCCGAGATGTATGATGTGTTCAACACCATCAAAAAGGTGGCCGCCACAGATGCAAACGTGCTGATCCTGGGTGAGAACGGGACCGGCAAGGAACTGGTTGCCAGGGCCCTGTACCGGAATTCCCTCCGCAAGGACGAGGTGTTTATCAGCGTTGACCTGGGATCGATCCCTGAAACACTCTTTGAGAGCGAACTGTTCGGCCACGAGAAAGGTGCTTTCACCGATGCACATAAGATGAAACAGGGCAGGTTTGAGATCGCATCCTCCGGAACCCTCTTCCTGGATGAGATCGGGAACCTCACCTACCCGCTGCAATCGAAGCTCCTGACCGTTCTGGAAAGAAGGGAGATCAACCGGGTGGGCTCCACCAAGCCCATCTCCATTGATGTGCGGATGATCTGTGCCACCAATAACAACATTCACCAGGATGTGGCCGAAGGAGTGTTCCGCCAGGACCTGCTCTACAGGATCAATACCGTGGAGATCCACCTGCCTGCGCTCCGGGACCGGACCGGGGACATCCCCCTGCTGGCCGATCATTTTTTAAAGATCTACAGCAGGAAATACCGGAAATCGATCCGCAACATCCAGTCATCGGCCATTAAGAAACTGAACCAGTACAGCTGGCCGGGGAATGTGAGGGAACTTCAGCACGCCATCGAAAGGGCGGTGATCATGTGCGAAGGCACCAGCCTGAGCCCTGACGATTTCATCCTCTCCCCGTCCGTAAAAGGCAGCGGAGGACTTGAACTCGAATCCTATAACCTGGAGGAGATTGAAAGGACGATCATCGAAAAAGTGCTGAAGTCAAACCAGGGGAACGTAACCCAGGCAGCTACCCAGCTGGGCCTGACCCGTACCTCCCTGTACAGGAGAATGGAGAAACATGGTCTTTAAACAGTTCCGCTTCAATATCATCCTCAGGGTGCTGGTACTCACTGCCACCTGCCTGGCCCTGTTCATCACGCTGAACAGCACCTTCACCTTTACGCCCATCCTGGTGGCCGGACTGATCATCTACCAGGTATGGTCGCTCATCAGGTACGTGGACCGGACCAACAGGGAGCTGGCCAGCTTCCTGGAGAGCATCCGGTATTCGGAATTCACCCGCTCCTTCCACATCAGTGACACCGGCTCCTCCTTCGACGAACTCAACGCCGCCTTCAATGATGTGATGAAGGACTTCCAGCAGGTTAGGTCCGAGCGCGAGGAGCATTTCCATTACCTGCAGAACATTGTCCAGAACATTGACATCAGCATCCTGGCATACCAGCGGGACGGGACGGTGGAGATGGTCAACCCCGCAGCCAAGAAGCTGTTCCAGGTCAGTACCCTCCGGAATATCAACAAGCTCAGGGAGCTCAGCCAGGAGCTGGCCAATACCCTCCTTTCGATCAAACCCGGAGAGAACAAGCTGGTGAAGGTCCAGGATGAGGAAGATATCCTTCAGCTGGCCATCTACGCTACGGAATTCAAGGTCAAGGACAAGGTGATCCTGCTCAGCACCGTGAAGAACATTCAGAACGTGCTGGAAGAGCAGGAGACGGCAGCATGGCAGAAGCTGATCCGCGTGCTTACCCATGAGATCATGAATTCCATCGCACCCATCTCCTCGCTCTCCTCCACCGTGAAATCGATGGTCAATCCCTATGCCTCCGGGGAGAAGGAGGTGCATGAGATCGACATGGAAACGGTCAGCGAGATCCAGGGGGCCCTGCAGACCATTAACAAACGGAGTACGGGACTGATGAATTTCGTGGAGACCTACCGGAGCCTGACGAAGGTCCCCGATCCCAATTTCGAGGTGGTGGCCATGAAGGATCTCATTCATAATGTTCATACGCTGATGAAAAAGGAGGTGCAGCAGAAAAACATCACGCTTTCCTCCACCCTCGAACCTGAAACCATTGAACTGCACATCGACGAGCAGATGATCGAGCAGGTGCTGATCAACCTGGTCAAGAATTCGGTTCAGGCCCTGGACGGCTGCAGGGACGGGAGGATCCAGATCAGGGGATTCTATAATAAGCGGGGACGGCCCTCCATCCAGGTAATTGACAACGGACAGGGTATCCTGGGGGATGTGATCGACAAGATCTTCATCCCTTTCTTCACCACCAAAAGAAGCGGATCAGGGATCGGGCTGAGCCTCTCCCGGCAGATCCTCAGGCTGCACGGAGGCACCATCACTGCCAAGTCCACTCCCAACGAGGAGACCATTTTTACCATGACTTTCTAGCGGAAATTTCTTAAATTTCAGCATGCAAAGAGCATTCAGCCTTTTCTTTCTTGCCCTGATGTCCATCCCCCTGGATGCCCAGCTGAAAACCTGCCTCTCCCTGGAAGCAGGTCCCCACTGGAGCTTTGTCAAGGTGGATGACCCGGGTGACCGTTTCAGATCTGCCAACGTGAACAGTTCCATCGCGGGATTCACCGTGGAGCAGGAGGTGATGAAGAACCTCTCTGTGGTGACAGGCCTCTATTTCCAGTCCTACAAAACAGGCCTCAACATGATTGACGACAGGAGGCAGCAGCAGAGGCTCCACAGCCACAACGCCCTGATGATCCCCCTGAGGATCCAGTACCGGGTGCAGCCGTCGGAATACCCGGTAAGCTTCATTCCCAGGGTGGGATACCTGCTCAGCATGAATTCCACATCCGGGGATCTGTTCTACAACACAAGCGTGCTCTCCTCACCCGATGGCACTGCTTTCTCCTATGTCCAGGAGCAGCTCCCGGACGAGAAGAACAGGCACCTGCTTGAACTGGGAGCGGGGGTCAGCCTGAGGTTTTCCGGGCTCTGGCAGGCATCTGTAAGCCTCTCCTATATTACCGGGGTATTGAATCCCCCGGCCACTTCATTCACACTCGATTACACGGACCAGCAGGGGAATGACCGCAGCGCCGAATACAGCACGAAGGGAAACGGGATATACTCCTCACTGGCCCTTCAAATTCCGGTCAGCAGCATCTGGCAGAACAGGGACTACCGGATCCGGGCACGGATAGAGAATTCTGTTTACGAAGGCAAACCTGTTGAGAGGAAGGGACAGTTCTATGCAGGAGGTGAGTTTGGTTCCCTCTGGCGGCTGTTCCATACTACCAACCCGGCCATCGGTGCCCGCCCCATGGAGGGAAGGGGCCTGTTCCGTTACGCCAATTTCCACGCAGGTGGATATGTGGGATACATGCTCGCAAACGAGCTGGGTATGGACCTCGGGGTGAATTACCAGCGGTCGAGTACATTTTATGCGCTCATGTATGATCATCAGGTGGATTTTGTGCAGGAGACAGGGGCCCCCATCTACCTGGAGGTTCCCCTGAGGTTCAGGTATTTCTATAATCTCTATAAGGAAAAGATCTATGCCGTTGCCTGCGCCGGCGCCTCCCTGCTGACCCATTTCTCCTCCGGCGGGTATGAGGGCCCGGGGGGTAACTTCACCTACACCTCACCCGGGTCGCAGTCGGCCGTCGATGCCACGGTATCTTCCACGCCCCTCCGCCTCTCCCGCTTCCGTCCCGTTCTCAGGCTTGGAGCCGGTGTGGAGTACCTGCTGCCCATCAGGTTCCCGCTTTTTGCAACCGGTTACATCAACTACCTGCAGGGATTCATGGCGGCCGAGGAAACCAGCATCAGCACCTCCATTCCTGAATCACCGGAAGCCAGTTCCCTGACCTACAACGGGAGCGGCTGGAGTGTTGACCTGGGGATAAAGATCCCCTTCAGTTCCGACGACAGGGAAGACTGTGTCAAACTGCCCGTGAAGAGGGAGAAGAAAGAGAGAGGCGAAAGGAGAAGGGAGTGAGTAGTAAAGGGTTAATAAGTTAGTGGGTCAGGTGATGATGCGTGTGAACTGCATAATATGGCTGCTGGCTGCCACACCGGGAACGATGCTTGCAGCCCAGGAACTCCGCGCCGGGGTGGTGGATGTGGTGGATATGCCCGCGATCATGACCGGGCAGTCAGACCCTTCCTGGTACCTGGAATTCAGGGAGGAGTGGACCATACTCAACGAAAGGCCGGAGATCCTCAAATCGGTCAGCGGCTATACGGTTCACGACCTCCGGGATCCCCATGCAGATAAAGATTCACTGCAATCGGCCTTCGGGGCTTTCATGCGGCAGCTGCTTCTGGCAGGCGGGAACAGCCGGTTCAGGGAGATCAGCCACGAATTCCTGCTCATGGATGATCAGGATACGGCCCTGCAAATGATCCGGACAGGATTGTGCCCAATGGTGGCAGACCATTCGGCCATGGCGGACCATTATAACCTGGGTGACCAGCTTCTTTCGGTATACTTCCACGAGGAGTGGACCGTTGACCCGGTCTCCCTTCAGATCACGAAGAAGGTCCTGGGCATCACTCCCGTGATCTGGCAGCGAAGGCAGACCGCGGAAGGTGAACCTGTCAATGATGCCGATACAGGGCTCCCGGTCTACTATAAAATCAACCTGGAACGGATCCCGCTGCGCAACCGGTAGCCGCTTTTTTACGTCTTTATACTGTGAACCACCTGAAACCTCGCAACCATGAAAAGATACACAGTTCTCATCTCAGGATTCCTCGCAGGAATCCTGATCCTCTCCTCCTGCAACCAGGTGGAGGAGACAGGTCTTCTCAAATTCGGACTGGAGCTGTCGGATGACAGCCAGTTGAAAGCCGCCGCAGCCGATACCGAGGTGGTGGCCGCCCTGGTCACCATTCAGGATGAATACGGGATGGTGGTCTTTGACAAGGAACCCCTGGAGCTGCTGCGTTTCAGTGACCAGTTTGTCACCCGTTCCCTGCAGCTGCCGGTGGGGCAGTACACGCTCACTGAATTCATGCTGGTGGATCCCTCGGGAGAGGTACTCTGGGCAACCCCTGTAGAAGGTTCCCCGCTGGCGCACCTGGTCAGAGAACCCCTGCCGCACTTTTTCGGCATCCAACCGGATGAGACCACCAGCCTCGATATCCAGGTTGTCCGTGTGCGGGATTACACGCCGGAGGATTTCGGATACGCCCAGTTCTACATCGGTTTTGTGGACCGGTTCTGCCTGAAGGTACAGTTCGATACACCCGTTTTCCCCTGCTGGAACGACTCCCTGCCGGGCCCGGACGGGAACTGGATGCCGTGGTACGAGCCCCGGCTGATCATTGAGGCAGGCAACCGCGTGGTGCTGGATGAGCCGCTTAACGAAGGGGAGAACCATTATCAGGTGCCTAGCGTCGGGGAGAACTACCATCTCACCGCCACCGACTGTTTTGCCCAGCCATTTTACAGGCAGATGTTCAGCCTGGATGAGCTGATGAAATTCCGGTGCCATCCTGACTTCCCGCCCCTTGTGATCTGCCCTGAGACCGATACGGGGATCATCATCACGCCCGAAGGGTTGCTGCAACCCACCATCAGGCAGGGCATATTCGGACAGGTCACCATGCCGGTGGTGTATGACGATAATAGCGAAGGGTACGATGTATACCCGGTTGTCAGGGACATATACTTCTTCCCCTATGATGTCCTGGATTCCATATACACCTTTGCGCCCATCGACTGCTACTTCCCGATAGAGCTGGCCCACACCCCGCCGGTGGCCATCGTCCGTTCCAATTCAGATGGCTTCTTCCAGGTTCCCATGGAGGTGGGCGAATACCTCTACCTGGTGAAGGTGGAGGGCGGGTATTACATCGATGCTTACATCAGCTCCCATCTCCCCGGCTTTGTGGCGGTCTTCCCCGATAAGGTGACAGAACTATCGATCCATCTGATCGACTGCTCCCTGTGGATGTAACCGGCAGGTCTCGCCCATTTGGCGGGTTTTCCTATCTTTGGGGAAACCCGCCTTTTATATGACCAGGGAGCAGCTACGGGAAGCCTATTCCTCACGAATCACACAATTCCGAAATGCGATCCGCCGCCACTCCGGGCGTATGAATTACTACTCGGCGGCCCGTCTTTTCGCCCTTGCGGCCACGGTCTGTTGCATCATCCCCGGAGTGAAAAATGAGAATGCACTTCTTTACGGGCTGTCCGGACTTGCCGCCGTCGCTTTCCTCCTCCTGGTAAGCCTTTTCAACAGGCAGAAGGAGATGCGGGAGCTCAACAGGCAGCTCAGGAAGCTGAACGAGAAGGAGCTCTCCTGCCTGGACCACCGGTTCCATGACCTTCCCGGAGGGCAGGAATATGCGGATCCCTCCCACCCCTGGTCACACGACCTCGACCTGTTTGGAAAAGGATCCCTCTTCCAGTACCTGAACCGGACCTCCACGCGGGAAGGAGGTGCAACCCTGGCGGGGATGCTGACCACGGAACCCGAAAATCCGGGGGTGGTCCGCCAAAGGCAGGAGATCCTCGGGGAGATGAGGGGGAGGATTGATTTCCGCCAGTACTTTACCGCCAGCGGGGCCATGATCAATGAGAAGGAGGATGACCTTCCGGGCATCCGCGCGTGGCTGACCGCTTCCTCCTACATCCTGCGGCACAGGTGGCTCTTTTACCTGGCACTGGTGATCAGCGCAATCACACTGGCCATCATGTTTTACGGGATCCTGGAACCCGGCGGGTTCCGGTACCTGCTTCCCCTGGTCCTGTTCAACTTCACCATCCTTTCACCCTTTGTGCTTCGCACCAACCGCTACCAGCAGACCATATCGAAGAAACACGAACTGCTCGAGGGCTATGCGCGGCTGCTCAGGATCCTGGCGGCCACCGGTTTTGATCACCCCGTGCTCCGGGAGAAGGGAGAGAGGGCCAGGGAGGGGATGAGGGAGGTGGCAAAGCTTTCCAGGCTGCTTAATATCTTTGACCAGCGGCTGAATATGCTGCTGGGTGTGGTATTCAACGGGCTGTTCCTGTTCGATTTTACCATGCTCCACCTGCTTGAGAGGTGGAAAAGGAGGAACAGGGATGAGATCAATGAATGGATCGGGATCACCGGCTGGACCGATGCCATGGTCAGCCTCTCCGGGTTTGCTTACAACCACCCCGGGTTTGCCCTGCCCGAACTTGACGGGTCACATGATGCCCTGGAGATGAAGGGCATGGGCCACCCGCTGATCCCCCATGAGAAAAGGGTGGTGAATGACCTGGTGATCCGCAGTGAAAAAGTGGTGATCATCACCGGGGCGAACATGGCCGGGAAATCCACCTTTCTCCGTTCCCTGGGTATCAATACCGTCCTGGCTTACACCGGCTGTCCCGTGTGCGCCACCCGTTTCAGATCGGGGTTCACGGGGCTCTGTTCAAGCATGCGGACGGACGACTCCCTGGCTGACGGGGAATCCTACTTCCTGGCCGAGATCAGGAAACTGCAGCGGATCGTGCAGCGGATGGAGACCGGCACCCCGCTGCTGATCCTGCTGGATGAGGTGCTGAAGGGCACCAACACGGCTGACAAAAAACTGGGATCGGCGGGATTGATCAGGCGGTCGCTCCCCTTCCCGGTACGATGCTTTATCGCCACCCATGACCTCTCCCTGGGAGAGCTGGAGAAGGAGCTTCCCGGCCAGGTGGCGAACTACTCTTTCGAGAGCTACATCAGGGAACTGGATCTGGAATTTGATTATACCATCCGGAAAGGGATCGCCACCAATATGAATGCATCCTTCCTGATGAGGCAGATGGGGATCATGGAGTGATGAAGGATGCAGGGGCAGATAGTTCCACCCTGGGGACAGTGGTGGGCATCGAAGGACCGTTTTAAAAGACTAAATACCCACGCCTGATGGAGAGACTCGTCAAATGGATCCGGAACTGGTGGATCATCCTGGCTTTTACAGTGGCCAAGCTGGTGGCACACCTGGTGACAGCCACCCATTATGGACTGCAGAGGGACGCTTACCTCTACCTGGCCCAGTCCAGCCACCTTGACTGGGGATACTTCAGCACCCCTCCCCTGACGGCCTTCATCACGCGTCTGCACACCCTGATCTGGGGGGATTCCCTGCTGGCTGTCCGGCTGCTGCCGGCCCTGGCCGGGACAGCCTCCCTCTTCATCGTGGGATGGCTGATCCGGCAGCTGAAAGGGGGCGTGACGGCCCAGGTCATCGGGCTCAGCGCCTATCTTCTCTCGCCCGCATTCCTGAGGCCCGCCCTCCTCCTCCAGCCGGTCATCTTCAACCACCTGTTCTGGCTGCTGGCCGTTGTGGCGGTCTTCCAGATGATACGCAAGCAGGATCCAAAGCTGCTCCTCTGGATGATCCCCGTGCTGGGCCTTGGCTGGATGAACAAATACTCCATTCTCTTTTACGGATCGGCCCTCCTGGCGGCCATGATCATCAGCCGGCACAGGAGGCTGCTCTGGACATGGTACCTTCCCGTCACCGTGGCAGGGGGCCTGCTGGTGATCCTGCCCAACCTGCTCTGGCAGTACCGGCATCACTGGCCCGTTATCTCCCACATGGCAGAGCTGCAGCAGACACAGCTGGGCAATGTGCTGTTGAAGGATTTCCTCTCTGCACAGCTCTTCATGCACCTGCCCGCCCTGCCGGTCTGGCTCGGTGGGCTGGTCTGGCTGGTGTTCAACAGGAAGCACCGTGACTTCAGGGTCTTCGCCTGGGCGTTCGGGCTCACCCTGCTGATGATCATCCTGCTCAGGGGCAAATTTTACTATACCATTGCGGCCTATACCGTGCTGGTGGTCTTCGGGGCCCTGGCATGGGAAGAGTGGTCGGCCCGGCCGCGGCGTTTCCTGGCCTGCATGGTGCTGGCCCTGATGATGCTCTCCGGGATCTTTTTACTGCCCTTCAGCCTGCCCGTCTATAAACCTGACCGGATGGCGGAATATGACCGGAAACAGCTGGAGCGGGGATTCGATGTACCGCTGAAGTGGGAGGACGGCAGGGTCCATGACTTGCCGCAGGATTATGCCGATATGGTGGGCTGGGATGAACTGGGCGAAATGGTGTGGAGCTTCTTTGCACAGCTCCCCGATTCAGTTCAACGGGAAACCCTGGTCTACGGAGAGTCATACGGCCATGCAGGAGCAGCGGACTACTTCCGGCCCGGCCCATCCTGCCCGGAGGTTTACAGCTTCAACGATGCATTCATGGAGTGGATCCCGCGCTACCCCGGGATGGAGTATATGATCTATATCGGTTATTCTGACCGTCTGCCCCTCTACTTTGAGAAGCTGGAACGGGTGGGAACCATTGATAACCCCTATTTCAGGGAAGATGGCCTGCCGGTCCATTTCGGCAGTCACCCCACGCAGAAGCTCTATGATGACTGGGAGGAGACCTGGCAGGACACCAGGGGCCGGTTTAGCCGGGACCGGGTGGAGTAATATTCCCCGGACCGGGGGCCACTTTCCTCAGCGCCTTCTGGAACTGCCTGAAATTAACCGGCCTGGCTAGGATGGTCCTGTTCCGGTCCAGCAGGAAGAGGGCGGGGGTGGCATAGACGTTGTAATCCCCGGCCACCTTGCCATACCAGCCCAGGGGATCATGGGCAGTGATCCACTGCATATCCGCCTCCCCGGCAAACCTCCTGAAATCCGTTTCCAGCGTATCCACGGAGATGGCGACCACCTCCAGGCCCGGGTCATTCTCCTTCAGGTACCACTCGTGCAGTTCGGGGATCAGCTCGCGGCAGTGTTCGCAGGTGCTGGCCCAGAAGATCACCAGCACAAGGGGATTGGGGAGGTCTGATAGTTTCCGGTTCATGCCATGCAGATCCCTGACCACAAAATCGGGTGCAGTCGAACCCACCGCCATCTTCCGGGCCCCTTCCATCCTGGAACGGACCAGCTCCGCGATATCCGACCCGCACGATTCATCCAGGTAATTTTCCGCCAGGTGCATCTGCACCTGCTCCATCCCGAGCAGCTCAAATCCGTCAAGCATGAACTCCACCACAAAAGAGCTGAGCTCAGGGTCGGGGGCCACGCTGGCCATGATCTGGTCAACCGCCCCGATGAACTGCATCTCCTGTTCTGTGAAGGAGAGGGTATCCACCTTGTAAAGCGAAAGGTAATCCACCAGCCTGTAGGTATAGACAGGTGCATAGAGGAGGGACGGATCATCAATGGCAGCCTCCTTGAAGAAGATCTTCTTCAATGTGTCGATCCGCTGCGTGTGCGACATGGACCCCGGGACCACCGGGACGCGAAAGGCATTCATGATCCTGGTGGCATAGAGACCGGGGTAGACGGCTGAAAGTGAATCCATGAACCGGTTACGGCCCTCCTGCAGCGCCTCGTACCGGCTCACGGCTGACCGGTATTCCGGATCGTGCGGCCTGGCGGGAAAGAGTTTCCCGTACACGTTCATCAGCTTTGTTTCATAGTCCAGCTCAAATGTCATGAATTCAAAATAGACCTGGTTCTCCGTGGAATGATCAAAATGGGGAACAGGCCCGGTCTCCCCGCTGGTCACATTGAAGCTGAGATCCTCCCGGTTGTAAATGAACTCCACAAAACGGTTCTCGGTCCTGATCTCCCCGTATACCTCGGGGTAGACCAGCCGGTAGACTCCTGCCGGCCTCTCCCCGGAAAGAATGAAATGAAAGCTCCCCGCGCCGGTTTCCATGCTGTCGGTGACCACGAAGCGGTCGCGGTAATAGGAAGCCAGGTAGATCATTCCCCGGTCCGCATGCTGGATGTTCCCCCGGATCACACAGGGCTGTCCGCAGAGGGTGCCTGTGACGGCAAGGATCAGGCTGATAAGCGGTATAGATCTCCTCAAAAGCATAAGCGGTAAATGGTCCTCCCGGCATGTGAATTTAGCAAATCATCCGGGAATAGCCCATCCCGTCACTCTCTCTTGCCGGAAAAATGAAGGCTGGACAGCATTCGCTCGATTGCCGAAACTTCGGTACAGGGTATTCAAGCTTCACAACATTTCTTAATTTTACGGAAAGAAAGATATCCACATCCACCATCCGTGACAACCGATCCGCACATAGCACCTTCGGATTTCGAAAAGATGCTGGTCCCGTTCTGGGAGCTGGCGGCTGAAAAGGCGAGGATGCTCGAGACCGGCTATGACCCGCGGCAGGGATCCCCCGTCTTTACGGTGAAAGGAAGATACACCACGCGGGGGTGGACCGATTGGACGCAGGGTTTCCAGTACGGCATCCCCCTGCTGGTTTTCAGTGCCACGGGGGAGAGTGAAATGCTGGCGATCGGGAAGAGGAACACACTGGACAGGATGTCGCACCACCTGACCCACTTCGGGGTCCACGACCACGGGTTCAGCAACCTGAGCACCTACGGGAACCTGCTCAGGTGTGCGCTGACGGGACTCTTTGAGGCCTCGCCGGAAGAGACAGAGCTGTACAGACTGGCTGTCATGACCAGCGGGGCGGTGCAGGCCAGGCGCTGGACCGGGGCCATGGGAGGCGGGTACATCCATTCATTCAACGGACCTCACTCCCTCTTCATCGACACCATGCGCACCCTGCGCATCCTCGTGGCAGCCCACCTGCTTGGCCACAGGATGCTGGAGGAGAACGGCAGGGAGGTGGACCTCCTGGAACGGGCCGTTGTTCACGGGTTGACCACTGCCAGGGTCGCGGTCTATTATGGTGACGGGCGCGACAGCTACGATGTGAGGGGGCGCGTGGCCCACGAATCGATCTTCAATACCGCGGACGGGAGCTACCGGTGTCCCGGTTCCCAGCAGGGGTATTCCGGATTTACCACCTGGACCAGGGGGCTGGCCTGGGCCATGCTGGGCTTTGCCGAGTTCCTGGAG
Source organism: uncultured Bacteroides sp. (assembly GCA_964467775.1). GTDB lineage: Bacteria > Bacteroidota > Bacteroidia > Bacteroidales. Next base: position 43,821 of record CAYXUD010000008.1, read on the forward strand.
TTCCTGGGCTCCCCCGCGCCGGCAACTGCAGGCCCGGATCCCCGGTTTCCCGGCACTGAGCCTGTTACAGAGGTTTTTCTGAAGGCGGCGAAAGCCACCTGCGATTATTACATGGAGCAGAGTGCCGCCGACGGCATCCCTTACTGGGATACGGGTGCCCCCCTGCTGCACCGACTGGGCAACTACCGGGAGGAGCCGGCAGATCCCTTTAATGATTGCGAGCCGGTGGACAGTTCCGCGGCGGCCATTGGCGCCCAGGGCCTGGTCCGGCTGGGGAAATACCTGGAGCAGAAGGAGCCGGGGGAGGCAGGGCGTTACCTCAGGGCCGGGCTCACCATCCTCAGGACACTGCTCTCGGACCGGTACCTCTCCAGGGACCCGGATCACCAGGGCATCCTGCTCCATTCGGTCTACCACAGACCCAACGGCTGGGACCATATCCCGGAGGGGCGGAAGATCCCGTGCGGGGAGTCGGGCATGTGGGGGGATTACCACATGACAGAGCTGTGCTACACGGTCCACCGGCTGATCCGGGGAGAACATTACACCTTTTTCGAAGGCTTATAAAAAACCCAAATACTGCCATGATGAAAAAATTGTTACCCATCAGCCTGTGCCTGGCCCTGCTGGTAACCTCTGCACGCCGGGCACCCATGTGGTCATGAACGGGGAGCTGCTTGACCTGAGCGGGCAGGAGTGACCTCCACACCAGTCAGTACCTGCCGAAGGTGCGGGCCGTTTCCACCATGGCGAACAGGTTCTCATCGGGTGTATCCCGCCCGCACTGGTCCCCCGTGGAGAGAATAAACCCTCCCCCTTCAGCTGCATCAGCAATGGCCTGTTTTGCAGCTTCGGTCACCACGTTCACATCCTGGCTGAGCATGACCGCGGTCGTGTGCAGGTTCCCTTTCAGCACGATCTTATCCCCGTACAGGCGCTTCAGCTCCGCCAGGTTGCAATCCCCCATGGGCGGGATCTCCAGGGGATCGATCACGGTCAGATCGGTCTCTTCGGCCATCAGCCTGACCAGTTCGGCCTGGGGACCGCAGGAGTGGAGATGGGTGGGGAAACCGGCCGCGGTGGCCAGGTCGATACCCCGCTTTACAGCCGGGAAAGCGAGCTGTCTGAAGATATCCATGCTCTGGAACACCAGTGTCCCCGATCCTCCCACACAGATAAAATCGGGCTTCACCTCCATGGCCATAATGTCCCGAAACCGCCTCTCCACACGGTCCACCCTCTCCTGTGCCCACTGTTCATGCATCCCGGGGTGCTCATAATAGTGATAGATGGCCTCCACGCTGGTCAGCGCCCGTGATGAGACAAGCTCAATGCCCACCATTCCCTGGTCGCCCATCAGCTCTTTGACCCTCCGAAGCCCGGCAGGGCCCCTGTCCGCCTCCCTGACCCCTTCCAGCGGCTCATAATCCCGGGGTATGGCCGGAAGGTTCAGCGACCCGGGTTTCACACCCTCCGTGGGAGGATCGGCGATATAGTAGACATCAACGGTCTCCTTCCAGACCCATTTTCCGTTCTCCTTATAAGCGTCCCGGAGGATGATGCGGTCCCTGCCCCTGAACACGATGAACCGCTCCCAGGCAGGCTGGCCCGGATCGTGGTCGGAAGGGTACCTGATAGGGAAATAGCCGTCCATCACCGCATCGATGTCAAAATAGCTGGCCGCGTCAATATAAGCCTCCCAGATGGGAGGATCATTGTAGAGATAGAGGTCCCAGAAGGGCTTGCCGGTCCGGCGGGCCGGGATCATGTTGGAAAAATCGGGTGCCACCGGGACGCAATCGGGGATGCCGCCGCTGAGTACCGTTTGAATTCTTTCCCTCGATGTCACCTTATGAATATTTTTGCATCAGGTCTGAATGGTGTAACAGGCCGGGGAGAGTTATTCAGGCGGGCTTACCTTATAACCCAATCCGGTCACCCAGCCAATGTCACTGAAACTGATCCATTCACCGGTCACCCTGCCCTCTGCATGGAACAAGACACTGAAACCCATGCTTCTGAATGCCCCGCCATCCCCTTTCCTGTTTCCGGTTATCTCCCAGTCGATCAGGCAGACCGTATCACTTACCTCTGAAAGATCCTTTAAGGTCAGGGAAAAATCTGTGAAGGGCTCACGTGTAGCTTTGATCTCATTGATTAATGGCTCCACTCCTGTAAGTGGTCCGGAAGAGTTGTATCTGAATTCGAACTCTTCCGTGACAAGCGTATCCAGGGGGGCAAAGTCACCCGAGTTCCAGACCTCCCCGTATGCATTCACCAGGGCGTCAAGATCATACGAAGGTCCCGGGTTCTCACTGCACCCTGAAAGGAGGGCCAGCATAACCAGGGAAAATACAAGTTTTCGTGTCATTTTCACCTAACTATTATTTTGAACCAAGGTAGACATTTTATCTATTCCGGAGGTTTCTGCTGAATTGCGGCCTTTTCCCGTAGGTGAGCCACCTCCAGACCCACTCCAGGGGCCCGAACCGGAAAAACCTGAGCCATAACGGGCTGGCGATCAGCTGGAAGATCCAGATGGCAAGCACAAGGTAGTAGAGCTCATACCTCTGCCACCGGGCATACTGCCTGAAGATCCCGAAAATGGTGGTGGCGATCACCGTATGCATGATGTAGTTGGTCAGCGCCATCCTGCCTGCTGCGGCTACGGACCTTTTCAGGAACCCCAAAAAACCGGTTTTGGTGAAGAGCATCACCACTCCCACATGTCCCAGGGTGGTGAATATCCTGCCGAGGTCATAGGTCTGCTCGTTTTTGAAATAGGTGACCACGCTGAAATGATCGGCGATATAGGAGGTGGTCTCATGCCAGTTCACGGGCAGTCCGATCCCGTATCCGGCCAGCACCATGAGCCCGTAAAACTTCCAGGATCTTTCACCATGGAACACCCTCAGCTTGAAGAGCCCCATGCCCAGCAGCATCATGCTCAGGACATCCAGGAACCCGTGCCTGAAAAAGTAGGTGGTCTGGATGAACTGGGAGAGCGGGGCCATGGTCTTCACGGCAGAAAAGTAGCCCGACCGCATCTTCTCGATCACCCGCTCCCTGGTCTCCTCGTCCGGTTTGTATTCAGCCAGTTTCATATCCCAGGCATAGAGATCATCTTCCTGCTCCGCGGCGAGCTCCCCCCCCTGGCCCACGATCGCCTGTGCCGCTAGCGATCTCTCATAGAGCCGGCTGACCTTCACGGAATCATTGATATTCAGTGCGGCGATGACCAGGAAGAGGAAGAGGGAGAACCCGATCAGTCTTCCCGGCCTTGCATGCCTGGCAGGGAAAATGAACATCCCCACGATCCCGTAAAAGTAGAGGATCTCCCCCGGCCAGATGAGGATATATGCATGGATCAGCCCGAACACGATCAGCCAGATGGTCCGCCTGTACCATGCCATGGCCAGCTCAATCCCGGCCCCTTCGGCCTCCTTTCGGGCCGTAAAGAGGATCACCCCTGCCCCGAACAGCATGGAGAAGATACCCCTCATGGTCCCTTCAATCAGGAAGCTGTTCATGAAGAAGACCCTCAGGTTCCATCCTGTATCCCCTCCGTATCCAGAAGGGTCCCAGTAGGCGGGATCCGGCAGCGCCATGCTGACGATGTTCAACAGCAGGATTCCCAGCAGAGCCACTCCCCGGAGCAGGTCGATCGAATTGATGCGCTGCTGCTCTTTCACGGGATCCAGCACGGGATCCGGGATGTTTTTCTGGAGGGCGTTCATGAAGCGCGGTAGAGGAATCAGCCAATGTGCAGAAAGTCACGCTAAGGTATATTAAATATTCTGGATATCATCCGATTAGCGCAGGTTTTACATCGCTTTAACAACGATCCGGTGATATCAGACCGTTGACATGACTCTTCAGTATGATTCTATCATATACTGTTCCCTGATGCACTTTAATGATGATCCCTGGCGAAAGCCGGGGGTTTTTATTGGGAGACTTTAAAGTCAAAATATGCTGCTTTCTTTCCACAATTATCGTATCTTGTTTTACCAACCCTGAAAACCCGGTAATCATGAATCCTAAAAAAAGCTTTCTAATTCAATGTGTTTTTGTATGGATATGCTTTCCAGTGATTTCATTCTGTCAAACAATACAGCCTGGATCATGGTCTGTCCCATCAGATGATGTGAAATATTATATCGGCCGGCAAACAAAAAATGATACAGTTCAAATCAGACCAATCAGAGGGTTAAGGATAAATGGCTCTTTTTCCTTTGGAACCGGAGGTGACAAACTTGAGGTTGGAGAAACAAGTGAAGGCGAAACCATCTGCTTACGTACAGGGGGAGGTACTGGAATGGCAATTACTCTGGGTTATACTTTTTTCTCCAGGGTAGATATTGACTTAACCGCTGGATACCAGCTTAATTGGATTCGGCCAGAATGTGATAATCTGGATGGTTATTTTTCCAGGGCACCCTTGCTCGTCACACTAAAATATTGTATACCCGTTAAGAATAATGCTTTCTTTAAACTTGGAGGTGGCTTAGGTTTCTATACTGCAGTCGAATATGACCTTGATGGAAGTGAATCTTTTGGTTTGCATGAAATTGTAGAATATGATCATGCCGCTGGTTTTCATATTGCAGGTGAATATGAGATATTTTCCCCCGTTAAACCCTTCAGTTTCTTACTGGGGGTTAAGTACTATCATGTGACCTACCTCGCGAATTCTGTCACCAGCAATGGAAGTTCCTTGCCTTTTTCAGCGCTTCCTGATAAGATGCGTGAAATAAACGGGAGTGGATTTGATTTCAGGTTTGGAATTGGCTGGTATTTCTGAAATCAACCCAGGCCACTTTTGTATGATGTTACCAAGAAGCCCCCGGTGACTCAAATGTTTCGCATTGTCGTGAGCTCGGCAACCGCGTTGTCCTGATTGTTAGTAAGATTGTTAGTAAAGGCAAAAAAACAGCTGCATTTTGAGTCATGGAACTGCTGGATTACTCCCTCGCTCCGCTCGGTCGTGATCCAGGGATGGGGTGGACCACAACAAAACAGAAGCCCATTTTTCGCTCCGCTTCAAATGGACCTGTGCTTTACTCGGACCCTTACATGAACTTGTTCATGACGGATCCTCATAAAGCCCTGAAGCCCGTCCAAAATGTGAACGGGCTTCTGTTTCGTTGTGTGGGAACTGCTGGATTCGAACCAGCGACCCCCTGCTTGTAAGGCAGGTGCTCTGAACCAAATGAGCTAAGCTCCCATTGGGGCTGCAAATATAGACCATCCCTGTGATTTCACAAAATCAGGAAATCACTTTTTTTGTGTATATTTCAATTCCCTATCACTTAAAGAGATAACGATGTATCATCCATTTTTTTCCTTCAGGAGGGCCGCCGTTTGCACCGGGGCCTTCCTGGGTGCACTGATCCTCTTCTCATGCAGCAAAAAAGAGAAAGAGGAGGCGGAGGGATCCCATGTGAAGGTGGTGATCGATTCCACCTATTATGCCATGAATCCCATGGACCTGCGGTTCGACAGCCTGGAGCAGGTGATGATCGACTCCGGGCTGGCCCAGCTGATCGATGATTACCGGATGATCCGGGCCTATGACCTTCCCTGCTCCACGCCCCCGGCACTGCAGTTCAATCCGCTGCCATCCGGGTTCCGTGTGCCGGAACCGAATCTCCGGAATGAATGGAAGATCCCTGAAGGCATCTCCAGGCCATCCTGGGAGCCCGACCTGGCCTACATGTCCATTTCTGAACTGGCCTCGCTGCTCCGGTCGGGGGAGATCTCCTGCCTGGCGCTTACCCAGTTTTTCCTTGACCGGCTGAAGAGGTATGACCCGCAGCTGCACTGCGTGGTGACCCTCACGGAGGAGTATGCCATAACGCAGGCCAGGATGCTGGATGGTGAGCTGGCAGCCGGAAAGGACCGCGGTATCCTCCATGGCATCCCTTACGGGGCCAAGGACCTCTTCGCCTTTCCGGGATACCCCACCACCTGGGGGGCGGGTCCCTACAGGGAGCAGGTGCTGGATGAGACCGCGGGGGTGATCCGGAAACTGGAGGAGGCGGGGGCCATCCTGGTGGCAAAGACCACCATGGGGGCGCTGGCCATGGGGGATGTATGGTTCGCCGATACCACGCGCAACCCCTGGAACCCGGAGGAGGGGTCCAGCGGCTCTTCAGCCGGGTCGGCATCTGCCACCGCCGCCGGCCTGGTACCCTTTGCCATCGGTACGGAGACCTATGGTTCCATAGTATCTCCTTCAACGCGGTGCGGGACGACCGGACTGCGCCCCACCTACGGGAGGGTGACCCGGTCGGGGGCGATGGCCCTCAGCTGGAGCATGGACAAGGTGGGGCCCATCTGCCGGAGCGCCCTGGATTGCGCCATCGTGTTTGATGCGATCAGGGGCCCCGATCCAGAAGATGAGACCCTGATCGAAGCGGGATTTGAATATCCCGGAAGGGTGGACCTGGCCGGCCTGAGGATCGGTTATTTTAAGAGCGCTTTTGACAGGGAATACGGGACCTCCCGTTTTGACAGGCAGACCCTCAGGGTCCTCCGGAGGCTGGGAGCGGAACTGATCCCGGTGGAGCTCGACAATGAGGAGATCCCGGTCGATGCACTCGGACTTATCCTGGAGGCTGAGGCTGCATCCGCCTTTGACGAGCTGACCCGTTCGAACCGTGATACGCTGCTTGTCAGCCAGCACCGGTATGCCTGGCCCAATATATTCCGTACCGCCCGGTACATCACCGCGGTGGAGTATATCCAGGCCAACCGCATCCGGTACGACCTGGTCCGGGATCTGCACGCAAGGCTGAAGGATTTTGATGTGGTGGTCACCCCGTCACTTTACGGAGGCACCCAGCTGCTGGCCACCAACCTGACCGGCCAGCCGGTGGTTGTCGTGCCCAACGGGTTCAGGGAGAACGGATCGCCCACCAGCATCAGCTTCCTGGGGAACCTGTTCGATGAGGGGACCATCCTGGCCGTGGCCAGCGCCTACCAGGAGGCCACAGCCTTCCATAAGAAACGGCCCCCGCTTTTCGATGGCCGGGACTGACTACGCCCAGGCTTTTCGATGGCCAGGAGTGACGGCAGGTGATTTTCAAATCCGGGCTGCCGGATTTCGGCCGGAAATAGTAATTTTGCGGAATGAAACGAATGAAAACAGTTGATGCAAAAGGGCTGAACTGTCCCCGCCCCCTGATCATGCTGAAGGAGGCACTCCTGGAGACCGAACCGGGCGAGGAGATCACCGTGATCACCGATAACGAAACCTCCCTGAAGAACATTTTGACCTACCTGAAGGACCAGGGGGCCAACCCCGGGGTGAGCTCTGAAGGCAGGGTCCATACAGTTGTGACCAGGCGGCCGGGCAACCCCGTGAGTGACGCCGATCCTGCCAGCTATTGCGGGTCCGGGCCGGTCCCGAACGATTATGTAGTCTGCATCAACAGCGACCTGATGGGTGGAGGTGACCCGGAACTGGGTAAATTGCTGATGGAGACCTTCCTGGAAAACCTGAAGCTGCAGGACCATCTCCCCACCCACGTGGTGCTCTATAACGCCGGTGTTAAGCTGGCCATGAAAGGGTCCCCGGTCTGCGGTTCGCTTTCGGAGCTCGAGGAGCTGGGGTGCAGGGTCATGCTCTGCGGCACCTGCATTGACCACTACGGGCTGCAGTACGAGATTGGCGTGGGGATGATCTCCAACATGGTGACGATCACCGAGACCCTCGCCTCCGCCGGGCATGTAGTAAATCCCTGATCCCGGAAAACAGAACCTATGGAGAGACCTTTCGACCTGCTATCTACCATAGAATACGGCGGATGTTCGGCCAAACTGCCGGCCGGCCTGCTTTCAGAGATGCTGAAGGACCTTCCTGTTTCGGATGATCCGAACCTGCTGGTGGATATCAACACCCATGATGATGCGGGGGTATACCGGATCAGTGAGGATACAGCCCTGATCTTTACCACCGACTTCTTCCCCCCCATCTGCTCGGACCCCTTTGAATTCGGGGAGATCGCCGCAGCCAATGCCCTTTCAGATATCTATGCCATGGGCGGGACCCCCCTGGTGGCCCTGAACCTGATGATGTTCTCACAGGAGAAGGTCCCCATGGAGGTATTCGGGGAGATCCTCCGGGGGGGCGACAGGAAGGTGAGGGAAGCGGGTGCCCTGATCATCGGGGGGCACACCATTGACGACCATCCGCCTAAATACGGGCTGGCGGTGATCGGGACGGTACACCCCAAAAAACTGGTCACCAATGCAGGAGCCCGGCCTGGTGACCTCCTGGTCCTTACCAAGCCGATCGGGACCGGGGCCCTGGTATCCGGGCAGAAGAACGGGCTTGCAGACCCGGCGGAATACCGGGGAGCCCTTGAGCAGATGAAACTGCTCAATGCGGAGGGGGGCGCGGCAGCGGTGAAGTTCGGGGTCAGGGGAATGACCGACATTACGGGTTTCGGGCTGGCCGGCCACGCCCTGAAGATGGCCCAGGCCAGCAGGGTCAGCCTCAGGATCCAAACCCGGTCCATCCCGCTGCTCCCCGGGGCCTTCCGGGTCTTCGAGATGGGAAGCATTCCGGGGGCCACATTCCGGAACCTGGAGTTTACGGGCAGCGGGGCGCATTTCACAAGGGGGGTGGAATACTCCCTGAAGATGCTGGTCCATGATGCGCAGACCTCGGGCGGACTGCTGATGTCGGTACCGCCCGACCTGGCTGACGGGCTGGTGAGCGAACTGAATGGTCCCGGCCCGGAGAGGGTGGCGGCCATCATTGGTGAGGTGCTGGAGGAGAGCCCCCGCCGGCTCTACTTTGAGTGACCCGTCTGGAAAATTGCTACCTTTGATCCATGATCTACAAAGTCCAGCGAATCATCCTGCTCGTCTGTTACAGCATCACCGTGATGGTCCTTTCCATCCCACTGGCAAGGCTGTTAGCGCATCTTTTCCCCGACAACCTCTACCCGCTTGCTGCCACCCTGGTGCTTTACATGATCCTGGCGGTGGTGGCCGGAAGCCTCATACACACCATCAGCTATATCCCCTTTCACCTGGCTGCATCCTTCGATCCCATCAAGAACGCCATTGCCTCAGGGGAGATCAGCGATATGGAGGAACTGGGCAGAAGGATCACGGAATTCACCACCCGTTTTTTCGATTTTGCCTTCCTCGACATCGACCACGCCTTCCTGCATACCGAACAGACGGGGCCGGTCTCCCATGAGGAACTCTCCCCTGCCTACGGGGCCATCGGGGAGTTCGGATTGCCCGAAAAAAGCAGGCAGCAGAAAGAGGTGATGCGTGCAGGAAAGATCAGCCTGGGTAACAGGGAGTTCCACCTCTATATCCTTCCCATCTGGTTTGGTGACCGGTGGCTGGGATACATGGGTCTTCTCACCCGAAGGCGCATCAGCCGCTTCTACCAGAAGTTCCTCAGCGAGTTTGAGAACAACTTCCTGGATGACCAGATTGCACATGTGATCCGGCGAAACGTATAATTCCTGCAGATCCATGCTCATTAAGTCCCTGTTCTCTCTTCTCCTGGTCATCATAAGCTGCATCATCATCTGGCGCTCCTCCCACGGATTCGAAGTGGCTTCCGATTTCCTCGGCCGGAAACTGCCCCCCGGGATCAAGGGTGCCACCCTCAATGCCATTGCCAGTTCCATGCCCGAGTTCCTGACCACCCTCTTCTTCCTTTTCTACCTGAGGGATGCGGAGGGCTTCTCAGGCGGACTGGGAGTAACCTCCGGGAGTGCCCTGTTCAACCTGCTGATCATCCCGGCCCTGGCCGTACTGATGCTTTTTACCATGCGAAAGGGAAAAAAGGTCCGGCTCAACAAGCGTGTCCTGCTGCGCGAAGGCCTGGTGCTCCTGCTCTCCCAGGTGCTTTTTATCGGCTTCCTGTTCAGCGGGAGACTGAGGGCAGTGCACGGACTCGGGCTGTTGGCCCTCTATGGCGGTTACCTGCTGCTGCTTTTCCTGATCACCAGGCGCAGGGGCATCAGTGACCCCGGATTTGACTCGCCGGTTCCGCGCCGGAGGCTCCATCCATGGCAAAGGGCCGCCACCCTGGATATCACCCACCTGGTACTCAACGGCAGGCCCATCAATACGGCCAGGGCATGGCTGATGCTTCTAAGCAGTACTGCCGTGATGACGCTGGGTACCTGGCTCCTGGTCCTGGGCACGGACCTCTTCGGAAAGGCCACTTCAATTCCCCTGATCTTCGTGGCGGTGGTACTTTCGGCCGCTGCCACCTCTGTCCCCGACACGATCATCTCCATCCGGGATGCACGAAAGGGTAATTATGACGATGCGGTCAGCAATGCATTGGGCAGCAACATCTTCGATATCGCCTTCGCGCTGGGATTGCCGCTTTTTCTCTACAGTATGGTGAACCGGGAGGGGATCGAACTGCCCGCCATGATCCTGGACTTTACCCGGGAGGTGTGGGTCTTCCTGTTGCTGGCCACCATCCTTGCACTGGGGGTGATGCTGGCCGGGAAACACTTCAATCGCCTGAAGGCCTATCTCCTGTTCGGGATTTACGGAATATTCCTCCTGTTCGTCGGAACGCAGGTGAACAGTGGATTCTGGAATGAAATAGGGACCCCCATCAGGGACTTCCTGACCGGCGTGGCCGACTGGATCGGGGTACTCCTCCACCCCTAACAGAGCATTCCCTTCACTATCTCCACCACCCCGATATCCGCATCCAGCCAGTCTATTTCTTCCAGTTCACCGCAGGGGATCCAGCGGTACTCCTGGTGCTCGGAAAGGGAAATCGAACCTCCCTCCATGCTGCAGACAAGAGGGATCAGCCTGACCGGCCCGGTCCCGTACCGGTGGATTACCGGGGAAAGCTGACGGACCACCCTGACCCTTATCCCAAGCTCTTCCCGGATCTCGCGCCTGATACACGATGCAGGCGTCTCTCCCTCCTTTATTTTGCCGCCGGGAAACTCCCATTTATGGGCATGGGGCATGCGGGCGCTTCGCCGGGCAGCCAGCACCCGGTCCCTCTCCACGATCACTGCACAGGTGACTTCGATCATCGGCCGGCGGTCAATGCCCTTGCTTTTTGGGATAATCCACGAAGGTGCCCCGGACATGCTCCCTGCCGATCCCCTTCCAGCTGTCACTCTCAAGGGTTACGATCACCACCCCCGCCGTGGGCAGGTTATCCAGTGGATCGTCCAGAAAAGTGTTGGCAAAGAGGGTGAAGGAGGGATTGTGCCCGAAGATGGCCAGGCTGCCTGCACTTCCGGGCGCGCGTTCGATGACCTGACCGATCTCAGGTGCGGAAGCCAGGTAAAGCTCATCATGGATCTGCAGGGAAGCCGGATCAAGTCCCCAGATCCTGGTCATGATCAGTGCTGTATGGACGGCCCTGTTGGCCGGGCTTGAGAATATCAGCTCCGGGACAAGTCCCAGCTCCATCAGCCTGCGGGCCATGGTTTCCGCTCCCCTGGTTCCGCGTTCAGCAAGCGGGCGGTCGATATCATCCAGTTCGTCGTTGTCCCAGCTGGACTTTCCATGACGGATGATGAAGAGTTTTCTTTCCATGGTCAGAGCAGGTTGCTGGCCAGGTCGGCCAGGTAACTCCTTTCGCCTTTCACCAGGTGAACATGGGCGAAGATATCCTGGCCCTTCATCCGGTCGGCCAGGTAGGTCAGTCCGTTGGACTTGGTGTCCAGGTAGGGAGAGTCGATCTGCTGGATATCCCCGGTGAAGACCAGCTTGGTCCCCTCCCCGGCCCGGGTGATGATGGTCTTCACCTCATGCGGGGTCAGGTTCTGCGCCTCATCCACTATAAAGAAGACCCTGGAAAGGCTTCGTCCCCGGATATATGCCAGCGGGGTGATAACCAGCTTTTCGGTCTGCTGCATCTCCTCGATCCTTGAGAATTCCTTGCTCTGCTGCCTGAACTTCTGCTTGATCACCGAGAGGTTGTCGAACAGCGGCAGCATATAGGGGGCGATCTTGTCATCCACATCCCCCGGCAGGTATCCCAGGTCCCTGTTGCCCAGCGGGATGATGGGACGGGCCAGGAAGATCTGGGTGTACATTTTGCGCTGGTGGATGGCCGCAGCGAGGGCCAGGAGCGTCTTCCCCGTACCCGCCTTCCCCGTCAGGGCGACCAGCTGGACTTCCGGGCGGGAGAGCGCATCAAGGGCAAAGGTCTGTTCGGCGTTCCTCGGATCGATCCCATAGGTGCGTGTCTTCTCAACCCGGTTGATCACCTTGTTGAACGGGTCGAAATGCCCCAGGCCGCTCTTTGACTCGTTCCGGAAGATGAAATACTGGTGTGCATAGGGAGGCTTGCCGAGGCCGAACCTTTTCACGGGGACCCCTTCCATGGAATCGTACATTTCGGAGATGACCGAATGGTCGGCCAGATCGTTCTGCTTCACGCTTTCAAAGATATCCTCGATGTTCTGCACCATGTCGTTGTGGTAATCCTGGGCCATGAGGCCGAGGGATTTGGCCTTCATCCTCAGGTTGATGTCCTTGGTGATCAGGATCACGGGCCGCGCAGGGGCATGCTTCAGGTGCAGGTGCTCGGCAATGGCCAGGATCCGGTGGTCAGGCGTCTTCTCAGGGAAGGAGGCCGAAAGCTTTTCTGAGGGGGGCTGACCGGTGCAGATGCTCAGTTTGCCCTTTCCCCTGCCCAGGGAGAGTCCCCCGTTGAACAGCTTATCCCCGCTGAGCTTATCCAGCTCCCTGGTGAACTCCCGGGCATGGTAGTTGATGATGTCGTTCCCCTTCTTGAACCGGTCAAGCTCCTCCAGTACCGTGATGGGCACGATGATGTCGTGCTCATCAAAATTGTGCATGCACTTGTAGTCATGCAGCAGAACGTTGGTGTCAAGTACGAAGATCTTCCGGATTTTTTTCACAGCGGTTGCCATATCCCCTCCTAATATTAACTTTACCGCAGGGTTGCCCGGGTAAAGCCGCGCTTCCATTTATGGCTGTAAAATTAGGATAATTTACCCCCTCTGTGCCGCAGAATTATCCACATTGGGGGGAGTTTTTCACACAATTGTAAACCGCTGGGTGATGAAGCAACTCGATCTTTTCCTTGAAAGGCGCAGCATCCGCCGCTTCACGGGTCAGAAAATCGATAAAAAGACAATTAAATATATACTTGAAGCGGCCATGTATGCCCCGTCAGCGGTGAACTGCCAGCCCTGGCATTTTGTGGTGGTGGAGAGCCGGGAACTGCTGGACCGGATCATGGGGTTCCATCCCCATGCAGGGATGCTCGGCACGGCCTCCCACGCGATCGTCGTATGCGGGGATGAGAAGCTTCAGCACGGTGACGGTTACTGGGTGGTGGACTGCGGAGCCGCCACGCAGAACCTGTTGCTGGCCGCACATGCACTGGGACTCGGGGGATGCTGGGTGGGACTGCACCCCAGGGAGGAACGGAAACGGCTGATGGCGGAGCTGCTGGGCCTTCCCGGGCACATCAGGCCGTTTGCCCTGGTGGCGCTCGGATATCCCGGTGAAAAGAGACCGCGGCCGCAAAGGTTCCACCCTGAAAAGGTCAGGCTCGACCACTGGAAGGATCCCTTTTTCAAGGAATGAACTACCGGGAGGCCATCGATTTCCTCTTCAGCAGCCTGCCCATGTACCAGCGGACAGGCAGGGCCGCCTACAGGGACAACCTGTTCAATACGGAGAGGCTGGACGAATACTTCTCCCGCCCCCACCGCCTCTATCCCACCATCCATGTGGCCGGAACAAACGGGAAAGGTTCGGTCAGCCATATGCTGGCCTCCCTGTTCCAGCAGTCGGGTTACAGGACCGGGCTCTACACCTCCCCTCACCTGCTGGACTTCCGGGAGCGGATCAGGGTCAACGGAAACCCGGTCCCCAAACGGGAGGTCACAGGTTTCGTGAACGCTCACTGCTCCATCATCAGGGAGCTCTCCCCCTCCTTCTTCGAAATGACCGTCGCCATGGCATTTGACCACTTTGCAAGGGAGCAGGTTGACATGGCCATCATCGAGACCGGGATGGGGGGAAGGCTCGACTCGACCAACATCATCCGCCCCGTCCTGTCGGTCATCACCAATATTTCCATGGACCACACGGAATTCCTGGGAAATGACCTGGCTTCCATTGCCCGCGAAAAGGGAGGCATCATCAAGCAGGGGGTGCCCCTGGTGGTGGGGATCACCGAAAGGGAGGCAGAGCAGGTACTTATATCCATGGCCGCTGGCAAAGAGGCCCCGGTCTTCCTGGCACGCGAAGCCTTCGAACCGGTTTTCCGGACTTTCAGCCAGGATGGGCACATCCTGGTCAGGATGAAGGAGAGGCGTTCGGGATCCGTGGAGACCTTCTCCTGTGACCTGGCGGGAGATTACCAGCAGGAGAACCTGGCCACCGTTCTGACCGCGATCTCCTCTCTCCGGGACCTTGGATGGAACCTGCCCGGCCCATCCGTGGAAGCAGGATTGCGCTCTGTTGGCGTCAGCACGGGGATCATGGGCAGGTGGCAGACCCTGGGTTCCAACCCCAGGAGCATCTGTGACGCAGCCCATAACAGGGCGGGCATCGCAGCTGCATTCAGCCAGGTGATGCAGCTCCCCTGGAGAGAGCTGCACGTGGTCTGGGGCATGACGGGCGACAAGGATGTGGATTCGATCCTTCCCCTGCTGCCCGCAAACGCCCGTTACTACTTCACCAGGGCGGGGGTGCCCAGGTCCATGGACGCCGTTAAGCTCCTGGAGGCCGCAGGGAAATACGGCCTTTCGGGAAAGGCGTTCCCCACCGTGAGGGAGGCCTATGAGGCTGCACAGGGGCAGGCAGGAGCCGATGACATGATCTTTACCTCCGGCAGCACCTTTGTGGTGGCCGACCTGCTGCAGGCGCTGGGGTATTGATATTTTCCTTTACTTTGCAGCTTTGATGAAGGAGGAAATTCAATACCAGGCGATCTGTACCGGGGCCATGGAAGTGGTGAAAAGAGCTGCCGCCTATATACGGGACAGGCACGAGCACCGGAAACATCTGAATATCGAGGCCAAGGGAGAGCACAATTTTGTCACAGAGGTGGACAGGCAGTCGGAGGAGATCCTGGTCAGTGGCCTCTCCACACTCCTGCCCGGGGCCGGGTTCATCGCCGAGGAGGGCACCAGTTCAGCAAAAGGGGAGCGCTTCAACTGGGTCATCGATCCCCTGGACGGCACCACCAATTTCATCCACGGGGTCTTCCCCTTTGCCATCAGTGTCGGACTGCTTGAGCACGGGGAAGCGGTCGCAGGGGTGGTCTATGAGTTCGGGCTGGACGAGACCTTCCATGCCTGGAAAGGCGGGGGGGCCTGGGCCAATGGCAGCCCCATCCGCGTGAGCGGTGTGAAAAGGATCGGGCAGGCCCTCATTGCCACCGGGTTTCCCTACACCGATTTCCGGCACCTGTCGGAGTTCCTTGAAAGCATCCGCTTTTTCATGCAGCATTCCCACGGACTGCGGCGACTGGGTTCCGCTGCCACCGATATTGCCTATGTGGCCTGCGGCAGGTACGACGGGTTCTATGAATACGGGCTCCATCCCTGGGATGTCGCTGCCGGGATCATCCTGGTCAGGGAGGCGGGGGGAGAGGTGTCCGATTTCATGGGTGCAGGCAACCCCCTGTTCACGGAGGACATTGTCTGCTCCAACGGCCACATTCACAGGGAATTCCAGGAGACCACCCGGAAAATCATGCTGAGGCAATGAAACTGGTTTCCATAGTGATCCTGAACTGGAACGGGAAGGGGTACCTGGAGAAATTCCTTCCCGGGCTGGTCCAGCACAGCCAGATGGAGGGAGCGGAGATCGTGGTGGCGGATAACGACTCCTCCGATGGATCGGTCCCCTTCCTGGAATCGGCATTTCCCCGGATCCGGCTGATCCGCCTGGACCGGAATTACGGGTTCACCGGGGGGTATAACAGGGCCCTGAAGCAGCTGGACTCAAAATATTACCTGTTGCTGAATTCCGATATCGAGGTGACCCAAGGCTGGCTGGATCCCCTTGTCGGGCATATGGAGGCACATGGGGATTGCGGGGCATGCACCCCCAAGTTCAGGGACTATTACCGGAAAACCCATTTTGAATATGCAGGGGCGGCAGGCGGGTACCTGGACCGGTATGGCTACCCCTTCTGCCGCGGCCGGATCTTTGACCAGATGGAGGAAGATACCGGGCAGTATGACCAGTTGACCGAGGTGTTCTGGGGATCAGGTGCCTGCCTGATGGTCAGGGCTGAGCTTTTCAGGCGGGCGGGGGGGCTGGACGAGCAGTTCTTTGCCCATATGGAGGAGATCGACCTCTGCTGGAGGCTGAAGCGCATGGGCTGCACCATCTGTTTCATTCCCGCCTCCACCGTGTACCACGTGGGCGGCGGGACCCTCTCACGCGGAGATCCCAGGAAAACCTTCCTGAATTTCCGCAACAACCTGTTGCTGCTCTACAAGAACCTCCCGGCAAACAGGCGGGGCAGAACCATCTTTGCCAGGACGATCCTGGACGCGGTTTCTGCCTTCAGGTTCCTGGTCCAGGGCTCCCCGGGCGATTTCCTGGCCGTGGTCCGGGCCCATGTGGCATATTTTGGGATGAAACGGGGTTATAGAGGGACGGATGAACGTAACAAATTGCCGGATAATGGCGTTATTGTAAGCGGAATTTATCCACGAAGCATCGTTGCTGATTTTTTTCTGAAGGGGAGAAAGAGATTCGGATCTCTCAGGTGGTCAGGTGAATGACCCGGGTGATGACAATGATGGTGAAAGGGTAGAATAAAAATCAGTATGGAAAAGAGAGAGAGCGGGGGCTGGGAAGAGATCCTGAACCTCCCCCAGATATTGAAGGTGAACAGCAGCAGGTTCCCTGCCAGTATCGCGGTGGGGAGTGTGGACGGGACCTCTTACACCTACGGGGAACTTGAGCGTTCTGCCAGGTTCATTGCCTCCATGATCCGGAGTACGGGGATCGGGAAGGGTCATCATGTGGCCATCCTGGGCGACAACTCGCCGCACTGGGCCATTGCCTACTTCGGGATCCTCGCGGCAGGGGCGGCCACGGTGCCCATTCTGCCCGACTTCCGGAGCAGTGAAATAATTTCCATACTGGAACATGCCGAAGCCAGGGCACTCTTCGTCTCCGGAAAGCTGATGCACAGGCTTGCGGGAGGGGTGCCCCGTACGGTTGAACTGGTGGTCAACCTGGATAACTTCCGGGTTGTGGATCTCCGGCATGGCCGGCCCTCCTCTCTGTCAACAGGCCAGGGGAAGCTTGAAAAGCTGGAGGTGATCGACGAGGCATTCCCCCTTGAAGAATCGTTATACAGGGCCGGGGCCGGTGACCTTGCGGCCATTATCTATACCTCGGGGACCACCGGAAGGTCCAAGGGCGTCATGCTGAGCCACGGCAATATCCTGAGCAACGCCAAGCAGTCCGGGACCATCCACGAAGTGGTGCCCGGCGACCGTTTCCTCTCCATGCTGCCCCTGGCCCACACTTACGAATGCACCATCGGGCTGGTGGTTCCGTTGCTGAACGGGGCACGGATCCATTACATTGACAGGCCCCCCACAGCCTCCTACCTGGCGCCCATATTGAAAAAAGTGAGGCCCACCACCATCCTGACCGTTCCGCTGATCATGGAAAAGATCTTCGCATCCAGGATAAAACCGGCACTGTACGGTTCCCCCGTAAAGAGGTTCCTGATGGGAATGGCCCTGACAAGAAAGATCCTTTCCCGGGCTGCGGCATGGAAGCTGGCTGGTTTTTTCGGCGGAGCGCTGCGTTTCTACGGGATCGGGGGTGCACCCCTGGCACCCGAGGTGGAGAAGTTCCTGCTGGATGGCCGGTTCCCGTATGCCATTGGCTACGGCCTTACCGAGACATCGCCCATGCTGGCCGGGTTTGATCCGCAGCATGCGGTCTACCGTTCCGTAGGCAGGGTGATGGAAGGCGTGTCGGTGAAGATCAGTGACCCGGACCCCGAGACGAGGGAGGGAGAGATCGTTGCTCAGGGCCCCAACATCATGAAGGGATATTTCAAGGATCCTGAAAGGAGCCGGGAGGTCCTCACCGGGGACGGGTTTTTCCGGACCGGCGACCTGGGGTACATCGACAGGAACGGGATCCTTTTCGTCCGGGGGAGGCTGAAGAACATGATCCTGGGTCCCAACGGTGAGAACATCTACCCGGAAGAGATCGAAGCTGTGATCAACAACGAGGATATCGTGAACGAGTCACTGGTAATGCAGTACAGGGGTAAGCTTGTGGCACGGGTGCACCTGAAGGTCGAGATCCTGGAAGAACAGTTCAAACACCTGAAGGTGAACGCGGCTGATTTTCAGCAGCAGGTCCAGGAGAAGGCCCAGGAGGTCCTGGATGAGCTCATGATGCGGGTGAACCGGCATGTGGCCCGGAACTCAAGGCTCCAGATGATGATCCTGCAGGCACAACCATTCGAAAAGACACCCACCCAGAAGATCAAGCGCTTCCTCTACCATTCCGGTTGAGGGCCTCTCTTCTGACTACCCGACCAGTAACGGCAGCAGCCTTTCGAGTTCCATGATCCGGCTGCCCTTCACAAGGATATGATATCCCTGCGGCGGGTCTGACTCCAGGAAGGAGGTCACCTCCCCCACGCTGGTGAAAACATACATGCCGCCCGAAGGTTCGGCCACTTCGGCGAACTTCGGCCCTGCCAGCACGACCCGGTCCAGTGAAAGGGTTCTGATCCACCGGACAAGCCTGGCATGCTCCTCCCGTGAAGCATTTCCCAGCTCGGCCATATCTCCCAGGATGACCATGGCCGGGGGCGGCGCATATTCCATCAACCCGGCGATGGCCCCGCGCATGCTGGCGGGATTCGCATTATAGGAATCCATGATCACCCGATTGCTCGCGCCTTCGATGACCTGGGAACGGAACCCTTCTGGCTCAAAGGAAGCGATGGCCCCTGCAATGTCACTGCCCGCAATCCCGAAATGGCATCCCAGGGCGGCAGCCAGCCTTATGTTCTGCAGGTTATACGAACCCGCAAGCCTCGAGGCCAGCCGGTGCTTCTCCCCGTTGATCCGGAGCTCAACCACAAGAAAGGGTGACTGGTCGAGTATCCTCCCTGAAACCCGGATATCCCCGTGATCTCCCACCACCAGGGTCTCAACACCCGTGCTGGAGGCTCTCTGCAGAAGGAGGGTATCCTCACCATCCACCAGGGCCTTCCCGCCGTGCTCTGCCAGGTATTCATAAAGCTCCCCTTTGGCATCGAGGACACCTGAGACCGAGCCGAATCCTTCAAGGTGGGCCTTCCCGACATTGGTGATCAGTCCGAGGTCAGGGGCGGCCATCTCGGCCAGTTTCCCGATCTCCCCGGGGTGGTTGGCTCCCATTTCAACCACCGCCAGCGGCTCCCTGTCCAATGACAGCAGGGTCAGGGGGACACCGATATGGTTGTTCAGGTTACCGCGCGTGGCCAGGACACCGAACCTCCGTCGCAGTATGGCCGTGGCCAGCTCCTTGGTGGTGGTTTTCCCGTTTGAACCGGTGATGGCAATGACCGTGGGCGAAACCTGCCGGCGATGGTAAGCGGCCAGCTGCTGGAGCATCCCGAGGGGAGAACCGGCATAGAGAACCCCCTGTTCACCCTTCAGCGCCTCATTGCTGGTAATGGCCAGCCGGCACCCTTTTTTCAATGCATCAGCCACAAAGCGGTTTCCGTCGAACCGCTCTCCCTCCAGGGCAAAAAAGAGCCTTCCTTTCAGCTCCTGACGCGTATCGGTGGAGATGCCCTCCGACTGAAGGAAAACCTGATGCAATCTTTCTATGGTCATTTCCGGTTCCATCCGGGGAGATCCAGCTTATAGCAAAGAAGGCTGCTCCGGTAAGAAACAGCCTTCCATATGATTTGACAATATCCCGTTAATAGGCGGTCGGGGTTCCCACCCTGATCATGGCACACCGGAAACCCAGGTCGTCCCTTGATTCTGATTCGAGGAGAAACCGGCGTTCACCGGGGCTAAGCCAGTAAGCCCTGTCTTTCCAGGACCCGCCCTTATAGACCCTCACCTCGTCGGTGATCAGGGAGACCATATCCGTATTCTTGTTGACATACATATTGCTGGACCCTTCATACACCTCTGCGGAATTGTCCCCGTCTTCAAAAACTGACTCCATATCCCCGTCACGGTAATTCCTGTAATCTGATTTGCGGTAATTGAACCTCCCTTCTGCATCTGCGACCGTGATGGGTTCACGGCGCAACCGGCCCAGGCTGTCAATCACCGGGCTTCCGTTGGCATCAATGACCAGTTTGTCAAACTGGTTCCCGCGGAAAGGACGGAAATCTGAAACATCCTCATACGACAGTGGCCGGTAAACATCCTGCACCCATTCATTCACATTGCCGGCCATACAGTAGAGGCCATAGTCATTCGGCCAGTAGGAGGTCACGGGGACCGTCACCGAACCCGCATCATTGAGGTTCCCGGCTATGCCCATCATGTCACCCCTTCCCCTCACAAAGTTCGCCATCATCTTGCCCTGCACCCTTGGATCAGGGTTCCTGGGGATATGCCCGTCCCAGGGATAGGTCCTCCGCTCCCAGATCAGTTCGTCAACCGTCTTCCCGATCAAACCCAGCGCAGCATATTCCCACTCAGCTTCAGTAGGGAGCCTGTACTTGGGAAGCAGGATCCCGTCCTCGATCGTTACAAGCCTCGACTCCACGTTGGGATTCAGGCTGGGAATGGGTTCGATGATATTGGGGGTGTAAATACCATACATGTAAGCCTCGGTATTGAAGTTCCTTTCATCCTGCTGGTCTGTTGAGAGCTCGATATGGCCTATGTCCACCAGCTTCATTTCATTGACCCTGTCTGTCCTCCACAGGCAGTAATCATTGGCCTGCAGCCAGTTTACACCCACCACCGGGTATTCATTGAACGAAGGATGGCGAAAGTAATATTCGACAAAAGGCTCATTGTAAGCCATGGGATCCCTCCAGACAAGGGTGTCGGGAAGTGCAGCCCTCACCACCTGTGGATTGTTCATGCCGAAAACACGGCTCAGCCAGTGAACGTACTCCCGGTAATCAACATTCCTGATCTCTGTGATATCCATGTAGAACGAACCTACAGTGACCCGCCGGGGAACATTGTTCCATTCGTAGAGAATATCATCCTGCACCTTCCCCATGGTGAATGTGCCCCCTTCAATCAGTACCTGTCCCGGACCCGCCTCCTGTTCAACAGCCGGCTTCACCTCGAACCCACCGTTTTCAGGGTCATTGTACCTCCATCCGGTGGTCGTTGAGACTTTACCAGAGGATGTCAGATCCCTTTTACCGCAACCCCATAGCATCAGAGCTGCAACCAGCACCGGGATAAGTCT
Organism: uncultured Bacteroides sp.; assembly: GCA_964467775.1. GTDB lineage: Bacteria > Bacteroidota > Bacteroidia > Bacteroidales. Next base: position 65,217 of record CAYXUD010000008.1, read on the forward strand.
CATCGTCATTTTCATGGCTTCAAAGGTTTTATCAGTTTCATTCAATGGCTAATATAGAAAAACTCTACCAAAAGTAACTAAATTTTGGGACTTTTTATTGCCCTGTGTTTCGTTGATTTTTGAAGGTTTTCGAAAACTACCACCAGCGATATTTCATGGGCCCCCATGCTCGGAATATGCAGGTCGGGGGATGAAAGCTTGGCATCATAGCTGTAGCGGAACCTGAATTGATCCCTGGCATAGCCCACTGAGAAGACCATTGTCCCGTATGAAAACAGAAGGTCCTGCCGGAGCCATATCCCTCCCAGCAGGCTCCTGAAGAGAACCTCGAGCCCGTAATTGACCTGTTGATAAATATCCTGCTGGATAAACACCAGGTTGGGCGACATCTGCAAGACTTCGCGGCCCAGCCTTTTCTCGTATACGGGGAACATGGCGCCCACGTGCACCGAGTATCTCCTTGAAAGCCTGGTGTTAGGGTCCCCGGAGGGAGACATGTATGGCTGAAGCAGGTGGTGGCAGGCAAATCCGCCGTAAAGGTTCTTATAGAAGGCTCCCATTCCCAGCGCAAAATCGGGATAGACCTTTGAATAACCCTGGAGCGCAGCTGAGGCGGAACCGGCCAGTTCATCGGGGAGGACCAGCCCGTCAGGGTTCATATTCCTCTGTCCCACCGAGGCCTGGAATCCCCCGGTCACGGTGAGCTGGCGGGTCACCTTCAGGTGGTATGCGTAGATGGCATCGAGGGAAACGGTGTTGAAGATCCCCCCGCCCTGCCTGTCATTGATCACATGGACCCCGATCCCGCCCTGGAGTGGCTCCAGGAACTGCTCATAGGAGGCATGGTAGGTTGAATAGGGGCTTGCCCCTCCCGGCCAGTGGTTGCGGTATCCAAGGTAGATCTTGGCAGGGCCTTCGAGGCCGGCCATGGCAGGGTTCATGAAGAGGGGATTGGCATAGAACTGGGACATGGAAGGATCCTGAGCCACGCTCCCGGTGGCTGCCAGGCAGATCAACCCCAGCAACAACCCGGTCCTTATTTGTCCGTTCTTAAAGTTCATCGCCATTGGGCTCAGCTCCTCTTTAACAACTTTCAGATTTCAACTGATATCTTTGTTGCGGCAACAAAGATTTGCAAGATCCGTTATAGTATCAACGATAAATCGAACGGTTTCATACATATTTTTGTTGCCGATTGCACAGTTAGAGATGAAGAAGCTGGTAATACTCCTGTTCGTCCTGATGCCGGCGGCATTGCCGGGACAGACTGAATCCATTGTTATAGAATGGGATAAGGACCATGGCACCCTCTTCTTTCCCCATGCTTTATACGAGGACGGAGAGAATACGTTACCTTATTACACCCGTAAAACAGCCTGGGACCACGAGGGAATGCTGCCGGTGGTCCGGCTCCGCGTGAAGGAGACCCTGCTGCTGGCCGGGGATGAAGTGCCCCCCAATGCCCCTGTTGAGCACCTGGAACAGGCGCCGCTCCTTGAATATGCGCTCGTCCGCGAGGCGAAACGGTCCTACGTTGCGCTGAAGATGCTTCCCTTTGTGATCAATGAATCGGGCGGAATAGAACGGGTAAACTCCTTTGAGATCGAGTATGGCATGGAGAGGGCGCTGGCACCGCTTAAGAGCCACAGGAAAGGATCCTGGTCAGGCCACTCGGTCCTTGCCACAGGCAACTGGTACAGGGTCTCCGTGGAGCAGAGCGGCATGCACCGGCTCAGCTACGAACAGCTGAAGGAGATAGGGCTCCAGAACCCGGCTGCAGTAAGGATCTACGGCACAGGGGCCAGGCTTCTTCCCGAAAAATTCTCGGAAGGGTACTGCGATGACCTCTCCCCGGTCCCCGTTCACATGGAAAAAGGAAGCGACGGTACCTTTGGTCCCGGCGACCATCTCCTGTTCTATGCGGAGGGCCCTGTGAGCTGGGATTACAGTGACCAGGAAGGGGTCTTCCTCCACCACCTGCACGACTACTCCTGGAAGGGCTACTATTTTCTGACCGACAGCCAGGGCCCGGCAGTGACCCCGGAGCAGGCCACGCTGAGCACCGAAGTTCCCACCCATACCGTATCCCGGTATGATTTCAGGGACTTTTTTGAAGAGGAGACCTATAACCTGCTCAACTCGGGGAAGGAGTGGTACGGGGACCTCTTCAGCGTGAACCTGGAGTATAACTACCCGTTCAGGCTCCCGGGCAGCATGACCGATGATTCCCTGGAGATCAGGGTGACCGTGGCAGCCCGGTCAGTCGATACCTCCAGCTTCCTTATAAGTGCCAGCAATCACCACCTGGGAAGCATTAAACTGAGGGGAACCAACCTGAGCGTTTATACATCCCAGTACGCCTTTGAGGGTACAGGGATATTCCACCTGGTGCCCGGATCGGACGAAGTGACCGTCACCCTTACATACGACAGGCCCGATTCCAATTCCGAAGGATGGCTGAATTGCATCACCATCAACGGACGGAGTAAACTGGCCATGTCGGGTGAGGATGAATTCCTCTTCCGGGACAGCAGGAGCGCCGGGCCGGGCCATGTATCAGAGTTTCACCTGGGCTTGACCGGCGAACCGGTCATCTGGGACATCACCGATCCAGCCGCGCCACTGATAGTCCCCTACAGCAGGTCCGGGTCTGAAGCGGTCTTTACCCTGGAATCCAGCGGTATACGTGAATTCATTGCCTTCCTGCCGGAGGGCACTTTCCCAGCACCCCGCTTTTCCGGCGAAGGATTGGGTGCCATCGAAAACCAGGATCTTCACGGACTGCAGAACCCGGACATGGTGATCGTTGCTCCCGGGGAGTTCCTTCAGCCTGCCCGGCAGCTGGCCGGTTACCGGGAGAACAGTGACAATCTCGAGGTGGCTGTGGTCCTGCAGCAGCAGGTGTTCAACGAATTCTCCTCGGGCACCCCGGATGTGACAGCCATCCGCAACTTCATGAAGATGTTCTACGACCGTTCGGGCGGCACGGATGACTATTGCCGTTACCTGCTGCTCTTCGGGGACGGATCCTATGCCAACCGGAACAATCCCGGGAAGAAGAACAATCCCAACCGCATCCTCACCTACCAGTCATTAAACTCCCTTTCTCCCACCAGTTCCTACGTATCGGACGATTTCTTCGGGATGCTGGATACCGATGAGGGCATGACAAACGGATTGCTGGATATAGGGATCGGCCGGCTTCCGGCTTCCACGGTGGAAGAGGCCGGAGAACTTGTGGAGAAGATCACCGCCTACAACGAAGTGGCCAATCAGGGGAACTGGCGCAACCAGCTCTGCTTCATCGGTGATGATGAGGATTCGAACAGGCATATGGAGCAGGCCGATGAGCTGGCCACTTATGTAAAAGAACACCATCCGGCCTACAACATCAACAAGATCTACCTCGATGCCTACCCACAGGAGAAAGGCGCCACCGGATTCCGTTACCCGGAGGTGAACAGGGCCATCAACGACCAGGTGAACAGGGGCGCACTGATCGTGAACTATACAGGGCACGGGGGACAGGCGGGACTGGCGCATGAACAGGTGGTGACAAAAAACGACATCAATTCCTGGAACAACGGTGAGGCGCTTCCCCTGTTCATGACCGCCACCTGTGAATTCAGCAGGTATGATGAGTATGATTATGCGCAGGACCAGGAGGTGACCTCGGCCGGCGAGGAGGTCCTGCTGAACACCCGGGGAGGAGGGATCGGACTTTTCACCACCACCCGGCTGGTCTATTCAGGACCCAACCATGCACTGAACGAGTGGTTCTACCGGAAAGTGTTCGAGAAGGATGAGAACCTTGAGAACTACAGGCTCGGGGATATCATTGCATACAGCAAGAACAGCACCGGGCCGGAGATCAACAAGCTCAATTTCACATTGCTGGGTGACCCTTCGATGCGGCTGGCCTATCCCCGGCACAGGGTGGTGACCGATTCCATCAACGGTATGGATATCCGGTTGATGGAAGACACCCTGTCGGCCTTTGAGTGGGTGACCGTTTCGGGACACCTTGAAACCCAGGAGGGGATATTCCTGGAGGATTACAACGGGACGGTCTCCCCGATGGTCTTTGACAAGGAGAAGAACGTGGAGACCCTTTCGAACGATAATGATCCGAAATATCATTACAAGGCAAGGAACAGCATCCTTTACAGCGGAACAGCCACCGTTGCCGGTGGAAGGTTCACCTTTGGTTTCTTCGTTCCCAAGGACATCAATTACTCCTATGGAAAGGGGAAGATCAGCTATTACAGCCAGAACTCCCTGGTGGATGCCCAGGGCTACTGTGACCAGTTCGACGTGGGGGGCATCGGAAAGGAGAATGCCCTCGATCCTGAGGCGCCGGAGATCATGCTCTACCTGAATGACACCTTTTTCATTTCAGGAGGGATCACCGATCCCAGCCCCACCCTGCTGGTACACGCCCGTGACAACTTCGGGATCAATACCACGGGGAATGGCATCGGGCATGACCTGACAGCCACCCTGGACGGTAACCGGATGAATGCTGTTATTCTCAACGAACTGTTCCAGGCGAACAGGGACAGCTACAATTCAGGGACCATCCGTTATCCTTACACCGGCCTGGAGGCAGGGAGGCATGAGATCACCGTGAAGATCTGGGATATCCACAACAATTCGACTGAATCGAGCATTGAATTCCTGGTGGTGGATTCGCAGGAGATGTTGCTGGAACAGCTTTTCAATTACCCCAATCCCTTCACAGGGCAGACATGGTTCAATATCACGCACAACCGGCCGGAAAGTGAAATGAGGCTGGTGCTGACCATCTGCAACCTGTCCGGTGAAGTGGTGAGGATCATTGAAAGGCAGCTCTACTCGGGCGGGTACAGGCTTGAGCCCATCCCGTGGGACGGCACCTCTTCAGGAGGATCGAGACTGGGAGGAGGGATCTATATCTACAGGGCGACACTCTCCACCGGGCAGGGGGAGGTGGCCTCCGCAAGCGGAAAACTGGTCCTGCTCAGATAATTCCGCATGCATAATACTGATACATATATACTAAATCCGTTTTTCTTACGTACTTAAAATGTGCTGAAGATGACGGCTGTTTTCTGAAATCATGTTATATTTGAAGATCAAAACCGAACAAATGTCAAAAGGATTGAGGTCCGGGCTCATCGCGCTGGTTTCCGGATCGTTGCTTGTTACAACCATTCATCTGTCGGGCCAGATCAAATCAGGGGAACTGGACGGGAAGGTGCTGAATACCATTCAGACCGCGGTGCCGTTCCTGACCATTGCCCCCGATTCAAGGGCAGGGGCCATGGGCGATGTGGGTGCCGCCACAACACCGGACGTGAACTCGCAGCACTGGAACATCGGGAAATACGCCTTCATCGAGAACAGGGGGGGATTTGCCATCTCCTACACCCCCTGGCTGAGGAACCTGATCCCCGATATCAACCTGGCCTATCTTGCAGGCTATTATAAAGTGGGTGATAAACAGGTGGTCAGCGCCTCGCTGCGCTATTTTTCCCTGGGCAATATTGTGTTCACCGACCTGACCGGTAATGTCACGGGACAGTATAATCCCAATGAGTTTGCTGTGGATGCCGGCTATTCCAGGCTCTTTACCGACCACTTCTCCGGGGGGATCGCCTTCAGGTTTGTCCGTTCGGACCTGACCCAGGGCCAGACTACTGCCGACGGCCAGGAGACACAGCCCGGCATCTCTTTCGGAGCCGACCTGGGGTTCTACTACCAGAACGATGTCAGCGTGGGTTCCAACGATGCACAGTGGGCCGTTGGTGCCAGCATCACCAACATGGGAACCCCGGTGGCCTATACTGCGGATGCCGAAAAGACACCTGTACCCACCAACCTGACCCTCGGCGGGCGGTTCAGTTACTATATCGATGATTACAATACCATCTCGGCACACCTGGACCTCAAGAAACTGCTGGTGCCCACCCCTCCCGTCTATGATGACACGGCCTATGCCCAGGGCGACCTGATCGTCATTCGCGGCAAGGAGCCGCCGGGATCGGTGGTGGGGGGTATGTTCCAGTCCTTCTACGATGCACCCGGAGAAATCCGATCGGACGGGTCCTACAGCACCTTTGTGGAGGAGATGCATGAGATTGCCTTCAGCACGGGGCTGGAGTACTGGTACAGGAACCAGTTTTCCATCAGGGCAGGCTATTTCCACGAGCACTCCACCAAGGGCAACAGGAAATTCTTTACCGTGGGAGTTGGCCTGCAGCTCAATGTATTCTCCCTGGACTTCTCCTACCTGGTACCCACCAACGGGCAGAACAGTCCCCTGGCCAACACCCTGAGGTTCACACTCGGGTTTGAATTTCCGCAATAACCCTTTTTCCTCATTCCATGGGATTCCGGATCGGTTTGGGATACGATGTTCACCGGCTGGAAAAGGAGAGGCCTTTCCGGCTCGGAGGTGTGGATATCGAACATGAAAAGGGGGCCGTCGGACACAGCGATGCCGATGTGCTGATCCACGCCATCTGTGATGCCCTGCTGGGTGCCGCTGCCCTCGGAGATATCGGCACGCATTTCCCAGACACGGATCCGGCCTACAGGGGGATCGACTCCACCCTCCTGCTGCAGCGTACCATGGCCCTGCTCCGTGAGCAGGGGTACGAGGTGGGAAATATCGACTCCACCGTTTGTCTCCAGCAGCCCAGGATCAAGCCTTACATCCCCGCGATGCGAAAGCAGATCGCCCGTTCCCTGGGTGTGGGGGAAGGGGTTGTTTCCGTAAAGGCAACCACGGAGGAAGGGCTTGGATTTACAGGCCGGCAGGAGGGAGTTTCCGCACTTGCAGTGGCCCTTGTCACTCGGAACGAATAGCAATCCCCGCTCCCGCCTGGAAGCATTTCATATGGGCCCATCCCGGGTTCTGGCCCCGTTGCAGATGAGGAGATTATCCCTATCTTTGCTGCTTATCGAATAACAATCCTTGAATAACGGTAAAACAGTGGTACTGGGCGCAAGCCCCAATCCGGTCAGGTTCTCCTGCAAGGCCGTCAAAAGCCTCATCCGGCACAACAGGGAGGTTGTGGCTGTCGGGTTCCGGAGCGGACTGATCGAGGAGCAGGAGATACTTGTGGGCCGGCCGGCCATCGAAAACGTGCATACGGTCTCCATATACATCGGGTCATCCAGGCAGACCGATTACTACGATTACATCATCTCGCTGAAACCCCGGAGGGTGATCTTCAACCCGGGCACCGTCAATCCCGAATTCATGGGCAGGCTGAACAACCTTGGCATCGAACCGGTGAATGGCTGCATGCTGGTGATGCTCAACGAAGGAGAATTCTGAACCTGTACCGATGACAGGCATCTGCTCACAGGAGATGCCGGAAGCGTTGATCAGCAGGGAGCGCGGGTTGCACTAAAAGTATCCCTCCAGCAGATTGTCATCCACAAGGCTGGGCAGGGTCACAGTAAGACCAGGGGTACGTTCCATCTCCCCGGATATGGCACGGATCGCACCTTCGTTCCTGGCCCAGCTTCTGCGGGCTATGCCGTTGTTCACATCCCAGTGCAGCATCATTCCGAGCCGCCTCTCTGCCCCGGGGCTGCCATCCAGGACCAGGCCGAACCCTCCGTTGATCACTTCGCCCCAGCCTACACCGCCACCGTTGTGAATGGAGACCCAGGTGGCCCCCCGGAACGCGTCCCCGATCACGTTCTGGATGGCCATATCGGCCGTAAATGCGGACCCGTCATATATATTGGAGGTTTCCCGGTAAGGTGAATCGGTCCCCGAAACATCATGATGGTCCCTTCCGAGCACCACGGGGCCCGTGATCCTTCCTTCACGGATGGCCTCATTGAAGGCCCTGGCTATGGCGATCCTTCCCTGGCTGTCCGCATAGAGGATCCTTGCCTGGGAGCCAACCACCAGGTGGTGGCTTCCGGCCTCCCTGATCCAGTGGATGTTGTCCCTGAGCTGACCCGCGATCTCCCCGGGGGCCCGGCCGGCTATCTTCTGCAGCGCCTCCATGGCGATCCGGTCGGTCTCGGCCAGGTCGGCAGGGTCGGAGGAGGTACAGACCCACCTGAAGGGACCGAACCCGTAATCGAAGAAGAGGGGCCCCATGATGGCCTGTACATATGAGGGGTAGCGGTACCGCCTCTCACCCGCGAAAATATCGGCCCCCGCCCTGCCCGATTCAAGGAGGAACGCATTCCCGTAGTCCCAGAAGTACATGCCCCGGCCGCACAACCCGTTGATGGCTTTCACCTGCCGCCTGAGCGATGCCTGAACGGCCTCCCGGAATTTTCCGGGCTCCTCTGATATCATGCGGCTGGCCCTTTCAAAATCGATCCCTGCAGGGTAATAGCCCCCTCCATAGGGATTGTGAAGGGAGGTCTGGTCCGAACCCAGGTCCACGCGGACGCCCTTTTCCAGCAGGTACTCCCACAGATCCACCACGTTCCCCCGGTAGGCCAGCGAGACCGCTTCCTTCCCGTTGCGTGCCCTCTCCATGCGGTTGACCAGTGTCTCCAGGTCATCATACACCTCATCCACCCAGCCCTGTGCATGACGCGCGGCGGTGGCTTTCGGGTTGACCTCTGCCACCACGCAGATGCCTCCTGCAATGACGGTGGCTTTGGGCTGTGCCCCCGACATGCCCCCCAGCCCGGAGGTCACGAATACCCTGCCCGCCATCCCCGCTTCACCCCCGAACTTCAGCCGGGCAGCGTTCATCACCGTGATGGTGGTCCCGTGCACGATCCCCTGCGGCCCGATATACATGAAGGATCCGGCGGTCATCTGTCCGTACTGGGTAACCCCAAGGGCGTTCATCCGCTCATAGTCATCCTGCCCCGAGTAGTTGGGGATCACCATCCCGTTGGTAACCACCACCCTGGGTGCCTCCGCGTGCGAAGGGAAGAGGCCCAGCGGGTGTCCCGAATAGAGCACCAATGTCTGCTCATCGCTCATCTCCGCAAGGTATTTCATGGTGAGCCTGTACTGTGCCCAGTTCTGGAAGACCGCCCCGTTTCCCCCGTAGGTGATCAGTTCGTCGGGATGCTGGGCCACAGCACGGTCCAGGTTGTTCGATAGCATCAGCATGACGGCCCCCGCCTGGAGGGACATGTGTGGAAACTCCTCCAGTCTCCTGGCAGTGATCTCATATTCGGGCCTGTACCTGTACATATAGATCCGCCCGTATTTTTCAAGCTCCGAGGCAAACTCCGCGGCCAGGACCGGGTGGTGTGCCGGCGGGATGTACCTGAGGGCGTTCCTCAGGGCCAGTCTCTTCTCTTCCGGGGTGAGAATGTCTTTCCGCCTGGGGGCATGGTTGAGGGCCGTGTCATAGGGTTTCTCCGGCGGAAGGGATGCCGGGATCCCTTCCAGGATCGCTGCTCTGAATGCTGATGGGTTCATGGTCAACAAGCTGTTAAGATGAAACAAAATTACAAATTGTTCGCTTTATCGATTTTTTACCGATATTTTACCGTTCAGGCCGCTGGCCTGATGACTTTTGTTAATTTTGGTCAGAATATTAAAACAAGAGAGAGATGAATATGAAACAGAGAAACTGGGTGATCGTCGCCGTGATCATCCTGCTGCTGGTCTTCTGGGGTGTACGCAGGTACAACGGTTTTGTCACGCTCGAGGAGGGCGTCACGGGCCAGTGGGCCAACGTGGAGAATGTTTACCAGCGCCGGGCCGACCTGATCCCGAACCTCGTGAATACAGTGAAAGGGTACGCCGATTTCGAACAGGAGACGCTGACACAGGTCATCGAGGCACGGGCAAAAGCCACCAGCATTACCGTTGATCCGGCCAATCTCAACCCTGAGGCGATTGCGGCTTTCCAGCAGGCTCAGGACGGATTGAGCTCCGCCCTTTCCAGGCTCCTGGTAACCATTGAGCGCTACCCTGACCTGAAGGCCAACCAGAATTTCCTTGAACTGCAGGCGCAGCTGGAAGGCACCGAGAACCGCATCGCGGTGGAACGCCGGAAATTCAACGAGATCACCAGGGGTTACAACACCTCCATCAGGAAATTCCCGGCCAGTGTGATCGCAGGAATCACGGGGTTCGACCAGAAGGGCTACTTCGAGGCCGTCGAAGGCAGTGAAACTCCTCCTGTTGTCGAATTCTAGGACCAGACTGCTATGACTGCTGCGAATTTCTTTTCCAGGGAGGAGAAAGAGGGGATCAAAGCCGCGGTGAAGGAGGCAGAGTCCAACACCTCAGGGGAGATCAGGGTCCACATCGACAACCGCTGCAGGGAGGATGTGCTCGACCGGGCTGCCTGGTGGTTTTCCCGGCTGGAGATGCACAGGACAGAGAAGCGCAACGGGGTGCTCTTCTACCTGGCGGTGAAGGACCGCAAGTTTGCGATCCTGGGGGATGCGGGGATCAACGCCGCAACCCCGGAGGATTTCTGGGATACCATCAGGGAGAAGATGCTGTCCCGTTTCAGGGAGGGAGCATTTGCGGAAGGCCTCAGCATGGGGATCCGGATGGCAGGCGAGGCCCTCAAAGCCTACTTCCCTCACCAGGATGATGATGTGAACGAGCTGCCTGACGAAATTTCATTCGGAGAATCATGAAAAAAAGAACTGCCCACCTCTCCCTCTCGCTGCTCCTGATTCTCACCTTTCCGGGCATGGCCCAGGAGAGTCTGCCCGTCCCGGATGCGCCCGGATCGTGGGTGAACGACTACGCCGGAGTGTTCAGCCAGGCCGAGGCGGCACATCTCGACCAGAAACTGAATGAACTGGAATACAGGACCTCCACCCAGATATTTGTGGTGACCGTTGATGACAATGACGGGATCCCCGCATCGATGCTGGCCCCCATGATCGGGGAAGCATGGGGTATAGGCCAGAAAGGGAAGGATAACGGATTGCTGGTGCTGGTTGACATGCAGGAAAGGGATGTATTCATATCCACAGGCTACGGAGTGGAGGAGTATGTCCCCGATGCCATCGCCAAGCGGATCGTCGAACATGAGATCATCCCCCGCTTCAAAGCGGGTGAATTTTATGGCGGGATCGATGCGGCCACTGATGTGCTGATTTCCCTCCTTGAAGGGAAGTTCACTCCCGATCAGTACCGCAAACAGACCACCTCCCGGGGGGGGTCCATCGGAGGTTTGATCTTCATGATCATCCTGCTCTCCCTGATCTTCGGCGGCCGGAGAAGAAGTGCCGGTATCGGCAGGAGCAACCTGCCGTTCTGGATTGCGCTGGGAATGCTCTCGGGGGGGCGGCATTCAGGCAACTGGGGGAATTTCTCCTCCGGCAGCGGGGGATTCGGCGGAGGCTTCGGCGGCGGTGGGGGCGGCTCCTTCGGCGGCGGCGGTGCGGGCGGCAGCTGGTAAAAAGTGCTATATTTGGATCACAATCTTTGCCCATGATCCGGATCCGACTTGCGATTCTTCTTCTTAACATCCTCCTGCTGGCCAACGCCCAGGAAAAAAGACTGAAGCTTGTTTTCACAGGCGATATCATGGGACACGACACCCAGATCGCCTCAGCACTGGCCACCGGCTCACCCGGGTATGACTATCGCCCCTGTTTCCGTTACCTGGCCCCCTACCTGGCCGGTGCCGGCCTGGTCATTGGCAACCTGGAGGTTACCCTGGCAGGCCCCCCGTACAAAGGATACCCGCAATTCTCCAGCCCCGATGAGCTGGCCGACGCACTCAGGGAGGCAGGGTTTGACATCCTGGTCACTGCCAACAACCATGCACTGGACCGCGGCGCAGCCGGACTGGAAAGGACCCTCCGGCAGCTCGATTCAAGGGGGATCCTCCATACGGGCACCTTCACAGGTGCAGGTTCGCGCGCACGTTACTATCCACTCCTGGTGGAAAAGAGGGGGATCAGGATCGCACTGCTCAACTACACCTATGGCACCAACGGGCTGAAGGAGGAGCCTCCCTCGGTGATCAACCGCATCGACCGTTCTGTGATGCTGGCAGACCTGCAGAAAGCAGCCTCGGCAGAACCCGATTTCATCATTGTGGCCATGCACTGGGGAGAGGAGTATGAACTGACCGAGAATGAGGCACAAAGGGAACTGGCCGGATTCCTGTTCGGGAACGGGGCGGATCTCATTGTGGGTTCCCATCCCCATGTGGTTCAACCCATCCGTGGCACCGGGAAGGGGACCCTGGTGGCCTACTCGGTGGGAAACCTGATCTCCAACCAGCGTGACCGTTACAGGGACGGGGGCATTGCATTGGAGATTGAGCTTGTCAAGACCGGCACCGGTACAGAGGTGGCCAGCCATGCATTCCTGCCCCTGTGGGTCTATAAGCCCCAGACGGAGAAAGGCACCCTGTTCACCCTGGTGCCTGCCTCTGCCCCTCCTTCCACCATCAGCCAACACCCCATGACAGTGGAGGATCTGACCCGGATGAAGCAATTTTTTGAAGATACCCGCTCGAAACTGGAGGGGGTCAGGGAAGTGGACCCGGCCTGGATGAAGTGAACATCCCTCACTGGCTGGCCGGTCAGGCCTTTTCTTCGCTCACGTTGGAATCCACCAGGATCCGCCCGCAGTATTCACAGACAATGATCTTCTTACGGGAGGCGATATCCAGCTGGCGCTGGGGGGGGATCTTGTTGAAGCAGCCACCGCATGCATCACGCTCCACAGGTACCACGGCAAGACCATTCCGGGCATTCGCCCTGATCTTCCTGTAGGCGGTGATCAGCCTGGATTCAATGATCCCTTCCAGTTCTTCCGATTTTCTGACAAGAACCTCCTCCTCTTTCCTGGTCTCGGCGATAATATCCTCCAGCTCCTTCTTCTTGTTCTCCAGGTCCAGTTTCCGCTCATCGAGCACTCCGGTGGACTCATTGATCACCACCTTTTTTTCCTCGATCTGGCTTGTGAACTCACGGATCCTCTTCTCACAGAGCTCGATCTCCAGGGTCTGGAATTCTATCTCCTTCGACAGCGAATCGTATTCCCGGTTATTCCTCACGTTGTTCTGCTGCTCCTCATATTTCTTGATGAGGTCCTGGGCATTCTGGATCTCCTGCTTCTTTCCGTTGATCGACTTCTCCAGGCTCTCAATATCCTCGTTATACTTAGAAACCCTGGTCTGCAGCCCCTCGATCTCATCTTCCAGGTCCTGCACTTCCAGGGGAAGCTCTCCGCGCAGGATCTTTATCTTATCAATGGCAGTATCCACCATCTGCTTGTCGTAGAGTGCTTTCAGTTTCTCGGCAACAGTCATTTCGGCAACATCTGCACTTTTGTTCGCTTTGGCCATGTATTACATCTATTATATTAATAGTATTTGATCGGATTTGTGTCTGTTTCTGATAAACGGATTGCAAATTTAGGGAATTTTTTCATAAGTAGTTCATAAAAGAGTTCCCGGGTAAACTGTTCACTTTCAAAATGCCCGATATCCATGACCACGATCCTGCCTTCGGCATCAAAGAACTGGTGGTATTTGAACTCCCCGGTAATAAAAACCTCCGCCCCGCAGCTGATCGCCTTGCCCAGCAGGAAGCTGCCGGCTCCTCCGCAAAGAGCCACCCTCTTCACCAGCCTCCCCAGCAGCGCCGAGTGCCTGATCATGGCCACCCCGAACCGCTTTTTCACGAAATCCAGAAAAGCCTCCTCCTCCATGGGATCCTCCAGGTCACCTACCATGCCCGGGCCCGCAGACATCCATTCATTCTCAAGCGGATAGAGATCATAGGCCACCTCCTCGTAGGGGTGCGCCTTGATCATGGCCCTCACCACGCTCTCCAGCAGGTGTGCCGGCACAATGGTCTCCACCCTTGTCTCAGGCTCCAGGTGCAGCTTCCCGGGTTCCCCCACAAAAGGGCCGGTTCCCTCCGAACCCCTGAATGTCCCTCTCCCCTCCAGGTTGAAGCTGCAACTGTCGTACGCACCGATATGACCCGCCCCTGCTTCAAACATGGCCAGCCGCACCCCTTCTGCATGCTGGTGGGGTACAAATACCGCCAGTTTCCTGAGCCTGCCTTTCGCCGGATCCAGGATCCGCTGGTTCATTAATCCCAGCCGGTTTGCCATGGCTGTGTTCACCCCGCCCCGGATGGCATCAAAATTTGTGTGGCCGCTGTAAACAGCAATTCCCTCCCGGATGGCTTTTGTCACGATCCGCTCGGGAGCACTCCGTGGGGTGAGCGATTTCAGTCCCCCGAAGATTACTGGGTGGTGGGAAACCACCAGGTTGAAACCGAGTCGCGCTGCCTCCCCGATCACCTGTTCGGTCACATCCAGGGTGACCAGGATCCCCGTGATCTCCATCTCCGGGTCCCCGACCTGCAGGCCGGAATTATCATAGGACTCCTGGAATGAAAGCGGGGCCAGGCATTCCAGGGTCCTGGCAATCTCCTTAAGCTGTATCATGGTTCCAGGTTTGATCCCCGGCACAGGCCTGTAGTCAGAGGCTCTCCCTCACTTCCAGCAGCATCTCCTTGATGTTCTCCAGGGATTTGATGATCTCAAAATTGTGTTCTGTGTCCTCCTTGTTCTCCTTCATCTTCATTTTTGCCCCCTTGAGGGTCATCCCCCTCTTCTTCACCAGATGGTAAATAATGTGGAAATTGTCAATATCTTTCTGGGTAAAGAGCCGGTTTCCCTTTTTGTTCTTCTTCGGCCTGATCATGTCAAATTCCTTCTCCCAGAACCGGATCAGTGAGGTGTTCACGTTAAACATCGCAGCCACCTCCCCGATGGAGTAGTAGAGTTTCTCAACTTTTGTTTCCTTGTAGGGCATGCCGCACGGGTTTTCAGAAAAGATGATCCAATTTATAAAAAACGCACCAGAAATCAAATCCCCGGTTCATCACTTCCGGTGCAAGGTGCCGTCGGCACCGATCACAAGATCCTGGTCCGGGAAATCTGCCCCGGTCAGCTCAATCAGTTTATACAGCGCCCTCTTCCCCGGATCCGGCCTCGGGCCTCCTTCCCCGGGCTGGTAGATGGCGGTCACCTCCCCGGACAGGAACCTTCCTTCCGGATCTATGTAAACCTTCACGATGGGTGCAATACCATTGGGCCCGCCCAGGTTAAACCGCCTGTAGGTGGCAAAATTCCCCAGGCTGTAACAGATAAGGCGGTCCCGGTAAAGTTCCACGGCCCTGGTCACATGGGGCCCGTGCCCGAATACCACATCGGCCCCGGCATCCACCACTTCGTGGGCGAAACGGTAAACACTGCCCCGGTTATCACCCAGGTACTCCTCATCTCCCCGGACCACATGCTGGTGATCCTTTCCCTCTCCCCCGCCGTGAAAGGAGATGATCACCACATCGGCCAGCGAATCGAGCATCCGGGTGATCCCGGCCGCCCCCCTGTAATCCTTCAGGTCCATGGTTCCCTTGTTGGGGGCAAAAGCAGCAAATCCATAGGTTATCCCCCCCCTCTCAAAGATGGTCCAGGGGTGGGTTGTAAATCCGGCATAGGCGATCCCCACGGAATCGAGCAATGCTGCGGTGGAGGCTCTTCCCTCGGGACCAAAATCATTGACATGGTTGTTGGCCACGCTCAGCACGTCATATCCGGCCTCGAGCAGGCATCCGGCAAAATGATCGGGCATCCGGAAGACGTAACACAGGGTGGTGTCCCTGCAGCTCTTGGGGGTCCCCCCCTCCCTGCAGAACACCCCCTCCAGGTTACCGAACAGCACATCCCCCGACTGCAGGATGTGATGAACGGGCCTGAGCAGGGGGGAACACTCCCCACCGGGCGGCAGGTAGGCCGGTGAAGGGTAGTTGGTCCCGAGCATGATATCCCCGGTCCCGATGATAGAGATCGTGTCCCTCCCCGGACGGCCGGAAGATCCCTGCACCCCTCTCCCGGGGTCCCGGGCATCCAGTACCAGCGAAAGGAAAAACAGGAAAACAGCAGCCGCCCCTCTCATGCCCGGTGATCAGAATCAGTTTATATCGAAGGATGGATCGGCATTGGAGAGCATTTCGATCATCCGGTCATACTCCTCCTTCGAAAGGTCGTTGGCGTAATAGTTGATGGGGTCCACCGGGCGGCCGTTCACGTGGACCTCATAGTGAAGGTGAGGGAATTTTGAAAGCCCTGTGCTTCCCACCAGCCCTATCACTTCACCCCTCTTCACCTCCTGTCCCGGGACCACAAGCACCTCATCGCAATGGCCGTAGAGGGTATTGTATCCATATCCATGGTCCAGCAGGATCTTCTTTCCGAACCCGCCGGCCCTGTAACCCGCCTGGAGCACCCTGCCATCTGCAGTGGCATAAATGGGAGTACCCCTGGGGGCGGTCAGGTCGATCCCTTCATGGGGCCTGATCACATTCAGAATGGGATGGAGGCGGAGCCCGAAGGAAGAGCCGAAGCGGGTAAGGTCCTTCATGCTGATAGGTTGTATGGCAGGCCGGGCAGCCAGCCTCTCCTCCTTGGTCGCGGCCATCTCAATGACCTCGTCAAAGGAGGTGGACTGGACCACAATCTCCCTTTCGATCTGGTCTATCTTGTGGTTGGTCCTGATCAGCAGGCCTGCATACTTGTACTCCTGCAGGTATGTGTATTTTTCGGATCCCCCGACACCGGCCCTTCTCAGGGTTGCCGGCCAGGGATCCTGTTCAAAGTAGACCCGGTAGATATGGTCATCGTTATAGGCCACATTCCGCAGCATCTCCTCATACTGGTCCATGTCCCGGTTCAGCAGTTCCATCTCATAGGTGATCTGCTGCTGTTCCACCACCAGCTTCTCTGCACGGGGTGATACCTGGTGCCTGTCCCGGATGAGCAGGATCCCGGAGGAGAGGAAAAGTGTCAGCCCTGTAAAAAGCAGGAACCGGAACAACTTTTGTCTCCCGGTTGCCGTAATTCTCTGGTACGAAAGGGTCTCAGGGTTAAATCTAAACCGTTCCATTCTCCTGCAATATACAAAAAAGTGCAATTAATCAAAAGATTGGCCCGACATCATGGAGATCAGGATCAGCTGGTCATATTGAAGAGGGGTGATTTCCAGGAAGAAATAGTTGATGGGATTCACCGGCTCGCCATTCAGGTGCACTTCGTAGTGCAGGTGCGGCGCCACACTGAGGCCCGAATCGCCGACCGTTCCGATCACTTCGCCCCGTTTTACCCGTTGCCCGTACCTCACCCCGATTTCATCCATGCAGGCATAGACGGTCTTGTAACCGTACCCGTGATCGATCACCACCCGGTTCCCCAGTCCGCGTCCCGAACGGGTCACACTTTCCACCGTGCCATCTGCGGTAGCCATCACAAACGTTCCGATCGGTGCCGAGAAATCGATGCCGGAGTGCATCTTCATGATCTTGTAGATCGGATGGATGCGGTGGCCGAAACCCGATGCGATCAGGGTCAGGTCCGGGTTCTCGATGGGCTGTATGGCGGGTATGGCCGGCAGCATCTCGGCCCGGCGTTCACCTTTAATCATCAGTATATCGTACATCGAGGCGGTCTGGCTGTCGTGAAGCATCATCGAATCGGCCTTTCGGGCCGTATAATGGACTATCTCCTCGCTGGAGGTACGCAGCAGGTTCTGGTAGGTGATGCCCGAACCGGGGACCAGCTCCGGCTCCACCGGCTCGGTTTCAAAGATCACCCTGTAGATATCCCGGTCAATCTGCTGGATCTCCTGCATCACGGTATCCACCCGCCGCTTCCTTTCGCTCAGGGCATCGTACTGTTCCCGGAGCATCTCATTCTCCCGCCTGATCTGGCGCTCCCCCGGGGTGTCAAAGAAAAGAGAGTAGACCACGTTCAGAAGGATGGCCATGACCAGTAGGACGAACACGTAGATCACCACCCGCCAGATCCTGGCCCTGAGGCTGTTATCCAGCTTATCGTAATGAAGGTCTTCGGGATTGAATTTGAACTGGGACCGGGGCATCCGAATAGTTTTGAGCTAAAATAGCAAAAACTTCCCGGCCTGAAGCTACTCCTGGCTCATTGCACCGGAGTGGACGGGAATTTCCGGCTGGTTGACCCTGGATGCCAGCAGATTGTATTCCTGTGGTGAAAGGTTTTCGAAGAAGAAATAGAAGGGGTTCACCGAACGCCCGTTCTTCCTCACTTCGTAATGCAGGTGCGGTCCTGTGGAACGCCCTGTGCTCCCGAGGGTACCCATCACTTCGCCACGCTTCAGCTGCTGGCCCGGCCTGACAAGGATCTCCTGCAGGTGCGCATACCTTGTGGTATACCCGAAACCATGGTCCACAATGACCTCCTTTCCGTATCCGTACCTGCTGAACCCGGCACTGACCACGGTGCCGTCACCTGTGGAATGTATATTGAGGCCGTAAGGCCCGGCCAGGTCAATGCCATGGTGCGCTGTTCGCCTGTGTGTAAAGGGATCCAGCCTGTACCCGTAGGTGGAGGTGACCCAGCAGGGATCGGCCGAGGAGATCGGGTTGATGGATGGTCTGCAGGCCAGGAACTGCTTGTTGGTGACTGCCTCCCTGTAGACCGTTTCAAGGCTGCTCGACTGGATCTGCAGGCGGTTGGAGATCTTATCGATGCGGTTTGAAACATCCGTTATCAGGCCGGGTTCACGGATGTTGTGAAGCTGCCCGTAGGGTTCAGAACCTCCAGTACCCGCCTCCCGGATGGAGGCCGGCACCGGTTCGAGGTTCAATATCGAACGGTAAAAGCGGTCATCCCTGTTCCTCAATTCGGCGAGCTGTGATTCAAAATGCTGCAGGTTTGAGTTCAGCGCAACGTATTCGGACCGGAGCCGGATGTTGTCGTTCTCATAGATCAGTTGCCTGGGTGTGGGGTAGTAACGCTCAAATCCGTACCTCATGCCCACCGCAAGGGCGATCAGGCCAAGACCGACTGCCAGGATATAACGGATGCGCTCTCTCCAGGAGAGCCTCACACGTTCAAAACGAAGTGTTTCAGGGTTAATAAAGTATTTTCGACCAAACAAGTTCATCATTCTAAAGGCTAAAAATAAAAAACCACACTTAATATCCCAACTATTAGTCAAAAAAATTATTTTTGCACCTCTAAGACATTTTTTACGTAACTTTCATTTCCGGGTTACGTTTTTTTCACGCTAATGCATTTTGACGAATGACCTCCTGGGAGATACGAAGATCATTTCTGGACTACTTTAAGGAGAAAAATCACAGGATTGTCCCTTCCGCCCCCATGGTCCTCAGGGACGATCCCACGCTCATGTTCACCAATGCGGGCATGAACCAGTTCAAGGACTATTTCCTGGGGAACCGGAGGCCCGCTGCACGGCGGATCGCGGATACCCAGAAGTGCCTGCGCGTAACCGGCAAGCACAATGACCTGGAGGAGGTGGGTCATGACACTTACCACCATACCATGTTCGAAATGCTGGGGAACTGGTCCTTCGGGGACTATTTCAAAAAGGAGGCCATTGCCTGGGCATGGGAGTTCCTGACCGGCCGGATGAAACTGGATCCCGCGCGCATTTGCGTCACGGTATTTGAAGGGGACCCGGCCGAAGGGGTGGAAAGTGACCGGGAGGCATATGAACTCTGGAACCAGCTGCTCCCCGGGGAACGAATCCTCATGGGGAGCAAAAAGGATAATTTCTGGGAAATGGGGGATACCGGGCCCTGTGGCCCGTGCTCCGAGATTCACCTGGACCTGAGGGATGAGCAGGAACGCGGTGAGGTGGACGGCGTGACACTTGTGAACCGCAACCATCCGCTTGTGATCGAGATCTGGAACCTGGTATTCATCCAGTTCAACCGGAAGGCAGGCGGCCGGCTGGAAAGCCTCCCTGAAAAGCATGTGGATACGGGCATGGGATTTGAAAGGCTCTGCATGGCACTCCAGGGCAAGAGATCCAGTTACGATACCGACCTGTTCCAGCCCATTATCAGTGAGATCGCAAGGCTTTCCGGGATGAGCTACGGCTCTGATGAATCCCGGGATGTGGCCATGCGGGTGGTGGCCGACCACCTCAGGGCCATCTGCTTCTCGATTGCGGACGGCCAGCTTCCTTCCAACAATAAAGCCGGGTACGTGATCCGCAGGATCCTCCGCAGGGCTGTCCGGTACGGCTTCACATCCCTTGGCCGGAAAGAGCCCTTTATGCATGACCTGGTTCCTGTCCTTGTCTCCACCATGGGAGAACCCTTCCCGGAGCTGAAGGCACAGGAAGCGCTGATCCGAAGGGTGATCAGGGAAGAGGAACAATCCTTCCTCTCCACGCTTGACACGGGGATGAGGCTCCTTGACCAGCTGGCGGGGAAGGCCAGGAAGAAGAAGAGCCAGGTGATCAGCGGGGCGGAGGCATTTACCCTGTATGACACATTCGGCTTTCCGCTGGATTTGACCGAACTGATCCTTTCCGAGCAGGGACTGAAGGTGGACCGGGATGAGTTCCGGGCTGAGATGGATGCGCAGAGGAGCCGCTCCAGGCAGGCTGCGGAGAGTGAATCGGGCGACTGGACCGAGCTGGTCCCGGGTGCCGGGGAGAAGGGTCCGGACGGAACAGGCGAGCCGGGCGGGGAGGAGTTTGTGGGATATGACCGCCTTTCAGCCGAAGTGAAAATCATCCGTTACCGCAGGGTGGTCACCAAAAAAAAAGAGCTCTACCACCTGGTCTTCAATATCACCCCCTTTTATGCCGAAAGCGGGGGACAGGCCGGCGACCGGGGAACTCTCCGGAACGGGGATGAGCAGGTGGAGATCATCGATACCAGGAAGGAACTCGACGTGACCATCCATGTCGCCAGAAAGCTCCCCTCCGACCCTTCGGCTGCTTTCATCGCCGTGGTCAACGAGGGCCGGCGCATCCTGACCGCCAACAACCATACGGCCACTCACCTCATGCACCATGCCCTCCGCGAGGTTCTCGGAAAACATGTGGAGCAGAAGGGATCCCTGGTGGAGCCCGAGTACCTTCGTTTCGATTTCAGCCATTTCCAGAAGATGACCGACGAGGAGATCCGGGAGGTGGAACACCGGGTCAACCGGATGATCAGGCAGAACAGTCCCGTGGAAGAGCACCGTTCGGTACCTATGAGCAAGGCACGTGAAATGGGGGCTGTTGCCCTTTTCGGGGAGAAGTACGGGGATGCGGTCAGGGTGATCCGGTTCGGCGAGACTGTCGAGCTGTGCGGAGGAACGCATGTGAAAGCCACCGGCCAGATCGGCATGTTCAGGATCTGCCGGGAATCCTCCATTGCTGCGGGCATCCGGCGCATTGAGGCCTGTACGGGCGAAGCCGCAGAAAGGTACATCGACGGGCAGATCGATACAGTCAGGCAGATCGCCGCATCATTCGAGAAGCAGAAAGACCTGGCAAAGGCCGTCACGGAGATGATCGAGGAGAACAGCAGGCTCTCCAGGCAGCTGGAAAGGCTCCGGAACGATCTCATGGGAGGGATCGTTAAAAAACTTGAGGGGGATGCTGAGAAGATCGGGGATGCGAGACTTATCGTTGCAAAAATTGACGTGGACGACCCCTCCCGGCTGAGGGACCTCTCCTTCAGGATGAGGTCCAGGGATCCCAGGTTGTGCCTGGTGCTCGGGGCTGAAGTGGAGGGGAAGGCCCACCTCTCCGTCGCCTTCTCCGATGAAGTGCAGAAAAGCCATGACCTGGACGCTTCCAGCATGATCCGCGAGATCTCGAAAGAGATCGACGGGGGGGGCGGGGGCCAGCCCTTCTTCGCCACCGCAGGGGGTAAAAACCCGGCAGGCATTGATGCTTCACTGGGACTGGCCCGGAAGCTGATCCTGGAAGCAATGGACTGGGAAAATTTTATTAACAGGACTTCGTCATAAAAAAACCATTATGAAAGTACTTAACTGGCTGGCATGGATTTC
>CAYXUD010000009.1:0-16102 GCA_964467775.1 uncultured Bacteroides sp.
TTCTGACTTTCGGGTTTCTGATTCCAGCTTACACCCGGTTCAAGGAATTTGAACCTGAACCGGAGCACCAGGGCAGGGATGATCACCAGGGCCCCTACCAGGCAGCAGAAGATGGATATCACCACCAGCAGGCCGAAAAAACGGATGGGTGAGAAGGAGGAGATGATCAGCACCACGAAACCCACGATCACCGAAAGGGCGTTGAAAATAATACCGCGCCCGGTGGTGTTGATGGTGGTGAGCACCGCCTCTCTCGGCGGCCGGTCCTGCTGTCGCTCCTCCTTGTAGCGCCAGAGGAAATGGATGGTATAGTCCACACCCACACCGATCATGATCGATGAGAGCAGCGCGGTGGCCACATCCAGGCGGATCCCGGTGAGCCCCATCAGGCCGAACAGGACCATCACGGAGATGGTGATGGGAATGATCCCCAGCAGGCCGGCCTTGGCGGACCGGAAGATCAGTGACAGCAACACGAAGATCACCAGCATGGCAATGCCCAGAGAGTAGAATGTTCCTGTGAGGACCTTGTTGGCCAGTTCGGTCCTGATGTATCCGTATCCTCCGATGGCTGTGATGGAGGGATCGCTGGCAGCATAGGACCGGAGCATTCCGAGGATCCCGTTGACGGTTTCACTGGTGGGGTCATTGATGCGGATCATCAGGTGGGCGTGCTCATAATTGAAATCCACCAGCTGTTCAAGCTCCCCGGGATCCCCGTTCATGGAGTAGAGTTCCATGTACTGGGCCACCGCCTCCCGTGTCGGGGGGATCTGGTCGTAGAGCGGGTCCCCGGGATCGTTCAGGGCTTTGCTGATCTCCCTGACCACCCCGGAGAAGGAGATAGTCAGGTCGATGGACTTCATCTTCTCCAGTTCCTCCCTGTAACCTTCCATCCTGAGCAGGAGCTCCGGGTCGAGCATATCCCCGGTGAACAGGACGGAGATATTCTCGGATCCACCGAATTTTCCGTTGATGATCCGGGCAGCCTGCTTCACCTCGTGCTTTTCCGGGAAGAAGTTCTCCTCGTTGGAATCAACCTTCAGAAAGATGATGCCGGTGGAGAGCAACAGGGTGACCACAAGGGCCACAGGAGGGATGATCCGGTGCCTCCGGACCACAACAAAAGCAAAGCGGCTCAGCAGGCTCCACTTCCCGTTGGTCTTCTTTCCGGCGGCTGACGGATCAACATGCCTGCGCTTCAGAAGGGAGAGGAGGGCAGGCAGCAGCACGAGGCTGAAAAGGATGGCAAAGAGGATCCCCGCTCCCGCCACCAGGGCCATCTGCCGGGCCGGGATCATGGTATGGGCCAGGAGGGCCGAGATCCCTGCTATGGTGGTCAGCCCGGTCAGCATGATGGGTTTCCAGAGTGATCTCGTGACCCGGACCGACAGCTCCTCCATGGTGGACCCGTTGCCCAGGGCGTTCAGTTCCTGGTAGCGGGTGATCATATGGATCCCGTAGTCATTGGCCACCGCGATCAGCAGGATGGGCACAAGCAGGGTGATCACATAGAATTTCCAGCCCAGGATCGGGATCAGGGAGATGCCAATGAGGGCCGACATCACCACCACCAGGAAGGGCAGCCAGACACCCCGCCACTCCCTGAAAACCAGGTAGAGGAAAATGAGCATCAGGAGCAGTGCGATCGGGATCAGGGTGATCCCGTCCCTCTTTACATCCTGGTCGATCGCCTGGCGAAGGTAGGGGAGGCCCCCGAAATGGACCTTCTCATTCCCGGGGTGCTCCTCAAGGATGCGGTGGATCTCTGCAAACACAGCATCTTCGTCTGCATCCTTCTCCAGGGTCAGGACCACGGCAGTGGCCCTGAAATCATCCGACACCATGATGTTGTAAACCAGGTCGTTCTCCATGATCACCTTTCTCAGTTCCTCTCTCTGGCGGTCATCACGGGGAATGCGAAGGATCGTCGGCTCCACGTACATCACGCCTTCTTCGCCATAGATACGGTTCGATCCGAAGAGGGAAGAGACCTTCCGGATCCCGTCCGCACGCTCGAATTCCTTCACCGATTCCCTTACCCTTGTCAGCGTCTTTTCACTGAGAATATCCCCGGTTTCGAAAATAATCATTACCAGGTCCTGGTTCCCGAAAATCTCCTCGATCCTGTCGGTATTCTCCACGGAGGTCATGGTCTTCGGGAAGTAGTTCTTCAGGTCAGGGTCTATTTCCAGCTTGAAAAGCAGTGCCGAAAATCCAATGGTGACCGCCAACGAGACCGCAATGATCGGCCAGCGGTATTTG
Source organism: uncultured Bacteroides sp. (assembly GCA_964467775.1). Lineage (GTDB taxonomy): Bacteria > Bacteroidota > Bacteroidia > Bacteroidales. The sequence goes on from CAYXUD010000009.1 coordinate 2,266, forward strand.
ATAATAAAATTCTTCCTGTTTATCATTTTTCTAGAATGTTAACTTAATGGAGAGGTAGCCGGCATTGAGGACCGGACCCACCAGGTCATACAGGGAGTTGTCCGGTCCGTACAGACCGCTGTATCCCGCTGATATCTTCAGCCCGTCCGCCGGCTTGTATGAAATCCCCGGCTGAACGGTCCATTCGCTGGTGGTCAGGTTACAGATCAGAGCAGCCGTGATCTCAACCCGTTCATGCCAGAGGAATCCCTTTCCCACCATGAACAGGGTATGGTAAAACTCCTCAAGCTGATAGTTATAGAGCCGGTTAAAGGCCCCCACACGATCCCGGATCATCCCGTTGATGGTCTCACTATCCAGTACCACTCCCTTTTGTATTAACTGGTAGAACTGCTCCTGGCCGGCCGACAGGGAAGGCTCGGATGCGGAAGGGAGGTAGTCCATGATATACTTGCCATGGTAGCCGGCCACCAGGTTCATGAAGGTGCCCGTCCGTTCAAGCTCAGCCGTATACGAAAGCTCCGGGAAAGGAAGGAATTCAGCGTTTTCACGGGATTCCCGGGCCTGCTGCCAGGCACTCTCCACCCTGAATATCCAGGAGCCCAGCGGAACGGACAGGTCCGCTCCCGCCATCCTGATCCGGTATGCCTCTTCCCTGAGGTTGAGCAGCAGGGGCTCCATGGTGGCCGTATCCATGGCGAAAGAATCAAAACCGATGCCCGGCCAGTGGTGATAACCATCGAACCAGTAGAGGGAAAGATCCACCGGGCCGGTGAACAGGTCCCAGTTCACGCCGTAGCTGCCTTCATCCAGTTCAGGGCCGGGGTATACGGGTTCAAGAAATTTCACGTATCCCGGCATGGGCACCGGATCGATCAGCAGTACGCTGGGCTGGTAGAGAGGTTTCCAGGTGGCTGTCACCCTCATGGAGGAGCCCAGGCTGACCCTTCCCTGGAGGGCCCAGAAGCCCAGGTGCATGTCATCCGCTTCAGGCGACCTGACAGTGGGATCCAGGGGTGTCAGCTTATCGGTGGGATTGAATACGGTACCCTTTCCCCAGGGGGTGATCAGTTTCCCGAACCTGAAGGAGGCCGGTCCCGCCCACACGTCCACATAAGCCTCCCGGATCTCGACCTGCGAGACAGGTTGCCTGAATTCGGACCCGGCCCTGAAGCGGATCTCCGTTTTTGCAGCGGCCCGCTCCCCGGCCCTCGCTTCAAGCACCAGGCCAGCCTGTCCATAGGCACTCTGAAAGTACAGATCCCCTTCACCGGGCGTTTTTCCTGCATATCCCACAGAGCGAATGAATCCTCCCAGGGAGAATGTGTTGTTAACTGAGTTCTCATGATCCCCAGATTGGGAGGATTCAAACAGGCTCTGCGTGAATGCAGGAGTCAACCCCGTCATCAACATCATCAACATCCAACCGGTCCTCAACTCCTGACTCCTTTCTTTTGATCCCAAATATACCCGGCCTAACCGTCCGGATCGTCCGTTATGTGCGGCCGGGACATGTTGGAGGCAAAACAGTGGTTCAAACTTGTAGGACTGGACCGCCGGTGTGAGAAATTATTAAATTTGCCTCCATGAATGAACTGATCCAGGCGCAGCGCGACTACTTCCTTGAAGGACATACAAGGCCCCTTTCGGCCCGGAAACAGGCCCTTCGCAGGCTCTACCACCTTCTTCTTGACAATGAGAAACCCCTGGCAGATGCGATATACAGGGACTTCAAAAAGTCCTTCTATCTCACTGTCGAACATGAGCTGAGCCTTCCCTACGGGGAGATAAACAGGGCCATCCGCCATCTCCGGAGGTGGTCGGGATCGCGCTATTTCAGGACCAACCTGGTCAATTTTCCGGCCAGTTCAAGGACCATTCCGGTGCCTTACGGGGTCTCGCTGGTGATCGGACCGTGGAATTATCCCTATATGCTTGCCCTGGTGCCTGTGATCTCCTCCCTGGCTGCCGGGAATACGGTGATCCTGAAACCGAGCGAAGTCGCCTCCCATGCATCCCATGCCCTGGCCACGCTGATCAATTCAAATTTTCCCAGGGAGCTGTTGTATGTGCAGGAGGGGGGAGAAAAGGAGACCACGGAGCTGCTCAGGGAGAAATTCGATAAGATCTTTTTTACAGGCAGCACCCGGGTTGGCAGGATCGTAATGAAGGCAGCCGCCGTACACCTGACGCCCGTTACCCTTGAACTGGGGGGCAAGAACCCGGTGATCGTCATGCCCGGCTGCAACCTGAAGAAGAGTGCACGGAGGCTCACCTGGGGGAAGTACCACAACAACGGAACAGCCTGTGTTTCACCTGACCATGTATATGTGCACGAGTCGATCAGGGAGGAGCTGATCAGGGAGATCAGAAAGAACATCACAACCATTTACGGGGCCGATCCGAAGGAGAGCGTTGCACTTCCCAGGATGATCAACAGGAGCCATTACAACCGGGTGATGTCGGTGATCGATCCCGCAAAAGTGGTGGCGGGCGGGAAGGGCGACCCGGCTGACCTCTATATTGAACCCACTGTCATGGACCGGGTTGATCCCTCCGATCCTGTCATGCAGGATGAGGTGTTCGGACCGGTCATGCCCATCCTCTCCTATACCGACCTGGATGAAGTGACTGATACCCTGAAACGCCAGCCGGCACCGCTCGTACTCTACATCTTTACAGGAAATGTGCGGGAGGCCAGGCGTTTGATGAGAGAGATCCCCTCCGGCGGGGGAATGATCAATGATGTGGTGATGCAGTTCATCAACATGAACTCCCCGTTCGGGGGGCTGGGCGAGTCCGGGATGGGCAGTTACCACGGGAAGGCCGGATTTGAAGCGTTCAGCCACTTCAAAACCATCCTGAATAAACCTAACTGGTTCGACCTTTTTTTGAAATACCCCCCCTACAGGAAACTGAACCTGCGCATTATCAGGACAGTGCTTGGAAAATCGGTCAGGAATTTCTGGAGGTGACCGACCTCTGGTATTCACTGGGGGTCATCCCGGTCTTCTCCTTGAAGATGGTGTTGAAGCTTGACTTGGCATTGAAGCCGGCGTCATAGGCAATGGCCAGGATGGTCAGGTTCCTGTATGCAGGATCCTCCATGCGTTGTTTCACCTCTTCCACCCTGTAGTCGTTGACCAGGTTATAGAAGTTCTTGCCCATGTGTTCATTGATCACCTCGGAGAGGAAATGGCGCGGGATATTGAGCTGCTCCGAGAGATCGTAGATGGTCAGTTCACGGTCCAGGTAAGGCTTGCTGGCCTGCATGTGCTTCTCTATCATTGTTATATAACGGGCCACATCCTTTTGCTTCAGCCCCGAACGGGCATATTTCTTCTGATCCAGCTCTTTCCTGTCCGGTTCCTCCTTCTTTTCGTGATCTTTCACCACCTCTTCAAAGATGCTTGGCTGGTGGAACCCGAAGATGGTGAAGAGGAAGGTTAGGATGGTCAGGCCGATAAAGGATATTTCGTAGGGATCAAAGGGCATGAAGCCGGTCAGGATGTCAGCCCCGCCGAATATGAACATCAGCACGTACCCGGTATAGAATGTGATGGAAAGGCCCAGCAGCCAGCGAAGGGTGATCTTCCCCGACGAGTAACTCACCAGCTCCTTGAGATGCTTCTGGTGGCGGTTGATCACCACAAACGTAGCAACGGAATAGGCAGTGATCGAAACGAAGAAGGTGACCGCATAAACGATGCGGAAGGAGACAAAGCGGTCGGTCACAAGGAAACCGTGCGTTCCGCTCATCACCCTTTCATCGATAAAGATAAGGGAGGCAATGAGAAAGATAAAAAAAGGCGAGAAGTGCCAGAGGAACCTCGGGTTAAATACAGGGTGTTCCGTGGTCATCCACCTGGCGTAGAGCAGCAGGAGGGGACCATAGGTATAGGGCAGGATCTTAATGGGATAGAGTTCGACCAGGGTCTCGTTGACCAGGGCAATGACCATTTCGGTGCAGATCAGGAGCAGCCATGCGGCCAGTATCTGGTTTGCAAGCATCCTGGGCCTTTTCACTGCAATGAGAATGCCGGCAAAAAGGGTCTGGGAGATGCCTATATAAAGGATTGCATCCACGCTTAAATGTAACTATTATTTGTTTTGTTTTCAACTTCATTGTATTTACTTTTAGGCCGAACAAATAACCCAATCAGCTTACTAAATGAGCGTACTGTTAACCAAAGACTCCAGGGTGATCGTCCAGGGATTTACCGGAAGCGAAGGAACTTTCCATGCGCAGCAAATGCTCGAATACGGAACCAACGTGGTGGGGGGTGTCACACCGGGAAAGGGAGGACAGGAACACCTGGGGAAACCTGTTTTCAACACTGTCCGGGAAGCGGTTGAAAAGACCGGGGCGGACACCTCCGTGATCTTCGTTCCCCCTGCATTTGCAGCGGATGCGATCATGGAGGCGGCCGATGCAGGGATCGGCCTGGTGGTCTGCATCACCGAAGGGATACCCACTTCTGACATGATCAGGGTGAAGGAATTCCTTGCCGGCAAGGATACACGGCTGATCGGTCCCAACTGTCCCGGCATCATTACCCCGGGCCAGGCCAAGGTTGGGATCATGCCCGGGTTTATCCACCAGGAGGGTGTCATCGGGATCGTTTCCAGGTCCGGTACGCTTACCTATGAGGCTGTCGACCAGATCACCAAGACCGGGCTCGGGCAGTCCACCTGCATCGGGATCGGGGGGGACCCGATCATCGGGACCACCACCCTGGACGCCATCAAACTCCTGATGGAAGATGAGCAGACCAGGGGGATCATTATGATCGGGGAGATCGGCGGGAGCATGGAATCTGAGGCAGCCTTCTGGATCAGGGAGCACGGGACCAAGCCTGTTGTTGGCTTTATTGCCGGCCAGACGGCGCCCAAAGGCCGGAGAATGGGTCATGCCGGGGCCATCATCGGCGGCAAGGCCGATACCGCCGGGGCCAAGATGAAGATCATGGAAGAGTGCGGGATCACCGTTGTGGTATCACCGGCGGGAATAGGCAGGAAGATGGAGGAACTTTTATCAAAGAATGCTAAATAACGGACCATGGACTTACTGAATGGAAAAGTTGCTGTAGTGACCGGGGCGGCCAGGGGAATTGGCCGGATGATCGCCCTTCGTTTTGCCGGAGAAGGGGCAGATGTGGCATTTACCGATCTCGCGAGAGACGATAACATGGAATCACTTGAAAAGGAGCTGGCCGGCCTCGGGGTAAAGGGCAAAGGCTACGTGAGTGATGCCAGTGATTTTGAACAGGCCCAGCAGGTGGTGGACCGGGTGGTTGAGGATTTCGGGAAGGTGGACATCCTGGTCAATAACGCCGGGATCACCCGTGATACATTGCTGATGCGGATGGATGAGCAGATGTGGGACCTGGTGATCCGGGTGAACCTGAAATCGGTGTTCAATTTTACCAAGGCGGTCCAGAAGTACATGCTGAAAGCCAGAACAGGGTCGATCATCAACATGAGTTCAGTGGTGGGTGTGAATGGCAATGCCGGTCAGGCCAATTATGCTGCTTCGAAAGCCGGGATCCTTGGATTCACAAAATCCGTGGCAAAGGAACTGGGTTCAAGGAATGTGCGCTGCAATGCCATTGCACCCGGGTTCATCATCACTGATATGACCGACAAGCTCCCTGAGAATGTGAAGGAGGAGTGGATCAAAACCATTCCCTTAAGGCGTGGCGGATTGCCTGAGGATGTGGCGAATGTCAGCCTTTTCCTTGCATCAGACCTCTCATCGTATGTGACCGGCCAGACGCTGCATGTCTGCGGCGGCATGAGCGTGTAAGCTGCTTAGCGGCAGTTGAAAGTCAGGTATTTAGGAAGTCAGGTAGTTTGAAAATTAAGACAGATCGTAAAAATATTGTGCGATATCAGGTCAAGATTCTGCCCGTTTGCATGGTTGTTCCTGCTGGGACTGTTGCTTCATGGATGTGCCGGTACCTACAGCGTGGTTGAATTTGAGGTGCTTGAACCGGCCACTGTCAGTTTTCCAACGGATGTTACCCGGCTGATCATCCTGATCAGGGCTCCCGTTACCTGGGATGCCTTTCAGAAGGAGGATGTGGAGGGTCTTGACAACTGGCAGCTGATCATGCTGGACTCACTGATCGTGAAAAGCCTGGGCCTCGGACTGCTCGAGGTACTGCAGCAATCTCCCATCAAGATGTTCCATCATCCGCTCTGGGCAAGTGAACTGAGGACCGATACTGCATTACTGGATGAACTGATCCTGACGCGGAAAGAGGTGGAAGCCCTCTGTGAAAAGACAGGTGGAGATGCGGTGCTGAGCCTGGAATCCTATTTCATGGATTTCAGTGAGGAGACGCAGTACTATGCCGACGATCCCGGTATGGTCCAGACGCACTACTACGAAGTATCCAGCAAAATCACCTGGATCATCTACCTGCCCGGCCATCCGCGGCCGTTTGACACATATACCATGTCGGATACCCTCTTTTTCCCCGAGATCATTGACGGCATGTTCCAGGAGTTCTTCCCGACCGCACAGATGATCAGGGAGGCCTTCCACAACAGTGGCATGAGATATGGCCGTTACCTGGTTCCTGCATGGTCCGAAGCCTCCAGGATCCTTTTCAAGGGAAAGGAGGATTCCCTGAAACTGGCTTCGAAATTTACACATAAGGGGAAATGGGACAAAGCCTACTGCATCTGGGAAGAGCTGGCACTGAGCGGGGACAGTACCATGGTGTCAAAGGCCCTGCATAATATGGCCGTTTACCATGAGCTGGAAGATGACCTGGATTCGGCAAACCTGTTTGTCAACAGGGCACTGCAATATGATACACTTGAAGCGGTCAGGGACTACAGGGAGGAGCTGGATATAAGGATCCTGAACAGGAAAGAGGTCATGGAACAGGTGAGGTAGCGCAACCTGCTCCATTTTACTTACTTTGTGAGAAAATGAATACAATATTTTTTGTGATCATCGCGGTGCTGGTTTTCGGATACCTGCTTGAACAGGTGCTCGACCTGCTGAACCTGAAGCACACAGTTACCAGCCTCCCGGAGGAGCTTGGCGGGATCTATGATGCGGAGGAATACCGCAAAAGCCAGCTTTACAAAAGGGACAATACCCGGTTTTCATTTGTCACCAGTACCCTGAGCCTGGCCGTCATCACCGTGGTCCTTATCACGGGGGGATTCGGCTGGCTGGACAGGTGGGTCTCGGGATTCATTACCAGTTACATCCTCCATGTCCTTCTCTTCTTCGGACTCCTGGCACTGGCCGCTGACATCCTGGCTACGCCGTTTGCCCTTTACAGCACCTTCGTGATCGAGGAGCGCTACGGATTCAACCGGACCACTCCGAAGACCTTTTTACTGGACAAGCTGAAGGGGTGGCTTCTGGGGCTCGTCATCGGGGGAGGGCTGCTTGCCCTGGTCACCTGGATCTATATGCGCACAGGGTCGTGGTTCTGGCTGGTCGTGCTGGGTGTGACCACCCTCTTTTCCCTCTTCATGACCATGTTCTATTCAAACCTGATCGTTCCGCTGTTCAATAAACAGACCCCGCTGGAGGAAGGATCCCTCAGGGCCAGGATCGAGGCATTTGCGAAAGGGGTGAAGTTCAGGCTCGACAACATTTTCGTGATGGATGGTTCCAAACGTTCCAGCAAGGCCAACGCCTATTTTACCGGGCTGGGCCCGAAAAAGAGGATCGTGCTGTTTGACACGCTGATCAAAGATCTGAATGAGGAGGAGATTGTTGCAGTCCTGGCCCATGAAGTGGGACACTATAAGAAGCGGCACACCCTGTCCGGCCTGCTCCTGTCGTTCCTCCAGACCGCACTGACCCTCTACCTTTTTTCCCTCTTTGTGGGGGAGGATAGCTTTGCCGTTGCACTGGGCGGGACGGAGGCCTCATTCCACCTGGGGCTCATCGCGTTCGGGATCCTCTATTCCCCGATATCCACCCTGCTGGGGATCGGCTCCAACCTCTTTTCAAGAATGAACGAATACCAGGCCGACCGCTATGCCCGCCAGCATTATGGCGGCGAGCAGCTGATCTCATCCCTGAAGCTCCTTTCCAGGAAGAGCCTGAGCAACCTGACGCCCCATCCTGCCTATGTGTTCGTTCACTATTCACACCCGACCCTCCTGCAGAGGATCAGGGCGCTGCAGGTTTAGTGCCGATTTTCCTCAGGCAATATGAGAGCGCAGCCAGGCAAGATTTTCCTGTAATCGGAGTTATGCATATATGAGGATCCTGGTTCTCATCGCATCTCTTTTATTGTCTGCGCCGCTCTGTGCCCAGAAAGCGGATCAGCCTTTCACCGGAGCCCTTGAAATGGGGCTTGGCTGGGACGTTCCCATTGATTTCACCCCTGACAACAACATCCTCACTCGGAAATATTTGGGATACAGGCTCCTTGAAATCCCCTGGCAGGCAGGTTTCCATGCATCCAAGCCACTTAATTCTGAGACCTACCTGGAACTTGGACTCAATTTTCATCGCAGAAGTTCTTCCTGGGTATCAAGTTATGAGTACTCCCAGGGGATTACGACCTATTACTTGAACGAGCATCATGTACTGGCGTTGAATTGCATTGACTTTTCGCTGAAATACTATAAATACCTGACCTGCTGGAAAAGCAGGGAACTGTATGCATTCGGGGGGATTGCACCCGTCTGGATCATGAATGTCCCTTATTCATCCGACCTGACCAACAACAGCATTCCGGAGCATTGTTTCCGGGATGTCACCCTGGCCTTCTCCGCAGGATTAAGCCTGGAAAAGGGAAAGTTCCGGTGGAAATTGGATCTCGACCTGGCAGTGGTCTCCATTGTGAATGCGGAATACCCCAGGGAAATACCTGAAGAGGAGCGGGCATGGGGAGCAAAGATTTATCCCTTTGAAATACTTCTCTGTGGTGCATATATCATCCGTTGATATGACAAGGAACCCGGGATAATCCAATCTCTTTGGGATTAGTTCCCCGCCGCTTGCGTTTGTAGGTTGCAGTATGCTTTATGGCTTTATTTTTTGAAACAATCCCATCAGTTTGCTCTGGTAGATTTCGGAAATTTGTGTTTCATGCTCACCGATGGGTTTTACAGGAATTAAATCAATTACGTCATTGTAGTTCAATTCAGAATGAAAGAACAAATCGATTGCAGCCAATAAGGTTTGCTGAACCGTTTCTTTGGTTTCTGATTCATTCAAACCCATTTGCAGGCCAAGGTTTTGCATCTCTTTCCACTGAAACCAGAAATAAGTCGGCAACATTGCGGAGACCATTGCGTACGCTTCAAGTTTTGATTCTTCCACTTCAAAAGTTTTTCCCATCGTCATTAGCATTTCAAATAAAGATTGTTTTTCGCTGGAAGAATATTCAGCCGAAAAAGAGACTGGATTATACCCTTCATTGATGTATGAGGTGGCATTGGGAATCATGCGTGCAATATTCTTTGTTGCCAGTTTTGAAGCGATTTTGTCGATGCTGATTTTTGGGGCAAGTGAAACTATTTGTGTTTTCCCAGAAACCTGTGTTTTGATCTGTTCCAATGTTTCCAAAATTGCAGGCGGGTGCAAGGCGATAAAAACAATCTCCTGCTTTGCTGCTAATTCGCAAGAACCTGCTGTTTGAATTTTTGGGAACTGTTTTCGAAGTGCCTTCAGTACTTCCGGATTGGTATCGCAAACCTGTACTGAGGGCAATTCGATTTGCTTGTTTGCCAGGGCTTGAAGAATAATTTTAGTAATTCTTCCGCCACGAATAAAACCGAGTGATTTTGATTTCATGATTTTGATTTTTAAAGGTTTAGAATTACATTACATAATTAAAGATCAATCCGACAATTACTATTCCGACAGCGACAACACCGATAAATATTCCAATCAATTGCCACTTCAACACTTTCTTGAGTATAATGATCTCCGGCAGAGACAAACCAATTACCGACATCATAAAAGCCAATGCAGTTCCTAAAGTCACACCCTTCTCTATCAGGACACTGACAATGGGTATGATCCCTGCTGCATTGGAGTAAAGAGGGATGCCCACAAGAATAGCCAGAGGCACTGAGTACCAGTTCTGGCTGCCAAGTGCCCCTGCCAGATATTCATCAGGCACAAATCCGTGTGCTCCCGCTCCTACGGCAATTCCAATCAATATGTATATCCAGATTTTACCCACGATCTCCCTGACAACTTCCCCTCCTGCTGAAATCCTTTGGTTAAATGTCAATGAATTTTCTTGTTCGAGTGCCTGTTTTGCATGTGTTGCGTACACCCAATCAGCCACATACCTTTTCAGTTTCAGTTTTTCAAGGATGAAGCCAGCCAGTATCGCAATGCCAAGACCGGTGAGTACATATATCAGGGCAACCTTCCATCCAAACATTCCGATGAGCAGTACCAATGCCACTTCATTGATCATGGGAGCAGCAATCAGAAAAGAAAATGTAACTCCCAATGGTATTCCTGCTTCAACAAAACCCAAAAACAGGGGGATCGCAGAACATGAGCAGAAGGGGGTCACGATCCCCAATACTGATGCCAGCACGTTGCCTACAAATAATGGTTTCCCTTCCAACGCTTTTCTAGTCTTCTCCGGTGAAAAATAAGTTCTGATAATCCCCACAATAAAAATGATCAATGCCAATAGCATCATCACCTTGGGAACTTCATAGATAAAGAACCTGATGGTTTCAGTCAGGTGCTTTTCGGGAATCAAATGGAACACCCTAAAGACAATGAAATCTGCAATTTCCTGAAGATATCTATATAGAATGATCCAGATCGGGATCAGAAGAAGGACGAAGACTATTTTGTTTTTTACGCTATTCATCATTGTATTTTTGTTCGTAATTCTACGAACTTTCAGATTAAAAAAATTTACAGCCAGACCGCTATAACATAATACACTCCGATGCCAAGAAACAGGACGGCTACTGCCTTTCTGAACCAGAATTCAAAAGACTTGACCTTCTTATATAGACTTCCCATCCCTGACAGGGTATATGCAATTACCCATGCAAACAGGATTACAGGGATTCCAGTAGCAACGGCAAAAACCACAGGCAGGTGAAGTCCTGATGTTGAAATTGTCAAAGGGATCAGCATTCCGAAATATAGCACTCCGCTATATGGGCAGAAAGCAAGAGCAAAGATCACCCCAAGAAGGAATACATCCCAATAACTGAATCTGCCTCTGTTCTGAAATCTTGCTGAAAACTTGTTGAATGCCGGGAAATTCAACCTGATGAAGCCAAGCATGAAGATACCGATGACAATCAGAAGCGGACCTATGATCTTTTCTCCATATTGCTGAAACACACCTGAAATCCTGAATTGATCTGCACTAAAAAACAGTATCAATGCCAACACAGTATAAGAGAAAGTCCTGCCCAGTGTATAAACCAATCCATTATAGAAAACCCTGTTTCTGTTTGCAAGGTCTTTCCCGATAAAACCAATGGCAGTGATGTTTGTAGCCATAGGACAGGGACTGATGGCGGTTAAAAATCCCAAAACAAGGGCAGAGACGAACGGTATGGAAGAATTTGCATATAGATTATTGAGAAATTCTTCCATGCATTACAGCATTTTATCGATATTACTTTTCAGGATTTCGTGGAACTTCCCGGAATTGGTCCGGGCATTCATAAAACCTTCATGGGTAAGGTTCACCATTTGGTCTCCCTTGACCAACAATAAAGTCTGTCCGGATAACTTTAGTTGTTCTGCCATTTTCTTTCCGTCTTCCTCTTCAAGATTCAAAGAAGTAAAGGCAATGTTTCCTACCTTCACCTGATCGGCATAAAACATTTCCAATGCCACCTTGGTTTCATTCTCTACAGCATTGCATGTGGCGCACCTTTTGGTAAAGTGGAAGTAATAGACCTGAAGTTCACCATTTTCAGCAACAGCCGACTTCCGTTCTTGTGAAGATTGGGCGTTACAGGCAGATAGGGAAACTGCCATTAACAACATGAAGGTTAATTTATAAGCTTTCATGGGATTACATATGATTGGTTAACAAATCTTTGATCTGAGCAACTTTTGGAACTTGTCCTGATAAAACCACCTTCTCATCAATCACAAGAGCGGGAGTACGCATGACAGCATATTCCATGATCTTCTGGATATCTTCAACCTTTTCCACGGTGGCATCCAGATTTAACTCTTCAACCGCTTTTCGTGTGACGTTTTCCAGTGATTTGCATCTGGCACATCCTGTGCCTAAAACTTTTATTTCCATGATGCTTTATTCGTTATTCGCAAAACTACGAACATGTTAAATAAAAAAATTATTATTTAAGGAACCTGGCAAACAGTTGTTTCGCCAGTTTCCAGTTCTCCTGATTCAGACAATATTTAATTTTGGGTGCTTCAATTTCACCTTGTATCAAACCTGCATCTTTTAACTCTTTCAGGTGTTGCGATAGGGTGGATTTTGCAATGGGAAGCACTTCCGTAAGATCGCCGCTGTAACAACAAGTCTGGTTGGAGAGCAACTCAAGGACATACATCCTGATGGGATGTCCCATTGCTTTCGCAAAACGTGCAATGGTCTTCTGATCTCCGGTGAGTACTTCTTCCTTTTTCATCTTGTTCGTAATATACCGAACAAAGATAAATGGTTTATTTCATTGATCAAAAAGAATAAGCATAAATCACTGAAAGAAATTGACAAATGATTCATATTAACAAGTAATTTTATACTTCAGTTTTCTGAAATGAAGAATCTAAACTTCCAACAATGAAAAGAAATATAATAACCGGTCTTGCTCTAGGAGCAGTCGCAGGTATTCTCGATGTGATTCCAATGATAATCCAGCATCTCACCTGGGATGCAAACATCTCGGCATTTCTGATGTGGATTGTTATCGGTTTTATTCTATCAATTGCAGAACTGAAAATAAATTCAATTCTAAAAGGAATCCTGATAGCGTATATGGTATTGCTACCTGCTGCCATTTTGATTGGTTGGAAAGAGCCTGTATCGTTAATACCTATTATCGTTATGACAACAATTTTAGGAGGTGGTCTTGGTTATTCAATCCATCGATTAAAAAAGCACAAGGATCGTTCATGAAACTAATACAACTTAAATCCACCATCACCTGCCCCGAAAGTGGTTGCACAAAAGAGGAAACCATGCCGGGAGATGCTTGTACTTTCTTCTATGAGGGCGGGTCGCAGAAAAGTTCCCCGTAAAGTAGTTATGGTGCAAAATATGGTGCAAATGAAATCAGGGGCTTGCCCCTTGTGAGGCTATACCCCTGATAATCACAGAGCGGGAAACGGGGATCGAACCCGCGACCCTCAGCTTGGGAAGCTGATGCTCTACCGCTGAGCTACTCCCGCAACCGGCACAAATTTACATTTTATTTGTCTAATTTTGAAAACTTGTCTGAAAATCCCCGGACCGGATGAAAAGTGCCCTTGTGACCATAGGAGATGAGATCCTGATCGGACAGGTGGCCGATACCAATGCGGTTTGGATCTCCTTGCGGCTGAACCAGATCGGTGTGGCGGTAGGGGAGATGGTCACCGTGCCGGATGATCCGGGGCAGATCACCTGCACGCTGGACCGCTATATCGGCCAGTATGACCTGGTGATCATGACGGGGGGGCTCGGGCCGACAAAGGACGACCTGACCAAGCAGACACTGGCCGCCTATTTCGACAGCCCCCTGGTGACTGACCCCGGGGTGCTTGAAAGGATCACGGCATATTTCAGGGAGCGGGGCAGGAGGATGATCGATTCCAACCTCAGGCAGGCGGATGTTCCGCAGGCCTGCCGGGTCCTGATGAACAGCCAGGGAACCGCACCGGGCATGTGGTTTG
>CAYXUD010000010.1:0-5544 GCA_964467775.1 uncultured Bacteroides sp.
GGACTTGTGAAGGAGATGACCACCACCAGGTTCGATGCATCGGTGGATATCGATGTTCGTCTGGGAGTGGATCCGAGAAAAGCCAACCAGATGGTACGTGGCGTGGTAACCCTGCCCCATGGAACCGGGAAGGAAGTCAGGGTGCTGGTCCTCTGTACTCCGGAAAAGGAGGATGAGGCAAAAGAGGCCGGGGCCGATCATGTGGGGCTGGATGACTATATTGAGAAGATCGAGAAAGGCTGGACCGACATCGATGTGATCATCACCATGCCTGCTGTGATGGCCAAGATAGGTAAACTTGGCCGCGTGCTGGGTCCCAGGGGCCTGATGCCCAATCCCAAGAGTGGTACGGTTACCATGGAAATCGGCAAAGCCGTTAAGGATGTGAAGATGGGCAAGATCGATTTCAAAGTGGACAAATACGGTATCGTCCATACCTCTATTGGCAAGGTCTCCTTTACCGCTGAGAAGATCGCTGAAAACGCACGTGAGTTCATCAACACGATCGTTAAGCTGAAACCAACTGCGGCCAAGGGAACCTATATAAGGAGCATCTATCTCTCCAGTACCATGAGTCCAGGAGTCAGGGTAGATCCTAAAGCTGTTGAAGAATAATAATCGCTAAAGAGTCTCTATACAATGAGAAGAGAAGAGAAGGATGGTATCATTAAGGAGCTGGCTCAGCGGCTGAACGAGACCAAGCATTTCTACCTGACCGATATCTCCGAGCTGAATGCAGAGCAGACATCGAACCTGCGAAGGAAATGTTTCGAGAAGGAGATCAGCCTCCTGGTTGTCAAGAATACGTTACTCCGAAAAGCAATGGAGAAGAGCAAAGGCGATTTCGATGATCTTTACGGTGTACTGAAAGATTCAACCTCCATCATGTTCTGTGAAGCAGGGAATGTCCCTGCCAAACTGATCAGGGAGTTCAGGAAAACCATGGAGAAACCGGTCCTGAAGGCCGCCTTCGTGGAGGAATCGATCTACATCGGGGATGATCAGCTGGAAGCGCTCTCCAGAATTAAATCCAGAGAAGAGCTGCTGGGAGACCTGCTCATGCTGCTTCAGTCACCTGCCAGAAACCTGGTTTCTGCGCTGGCATCAAGCGGAACGAAACTTGCCGGCGCTCTGAAAACATTATCTGAAAAAGAGAATTAAACACATTAAAAATCGATAAAAATGGCTGACATAAAGAAAATTGCTGATCAGTTGGTAGAACTGACCGTCAAAGAAGTGAATGAACTGCTCGATGTCCTGAAGGAAGAGCACGGTATTGAACCTGCAGCTGCTGCTGTGGCTGTTGCCGGTCCTGTTTCAGGAGGCGGTGAAGGCGGTGGCGCTGAAGAGAAGACCGAATTTGATGTGATCCTGAAAGCTCCGGGCGGAGCCAAGCTGCAGATCGTTAAGCTTGTGAAGGAGCTCACCGGACTCGGACTGAAGGAGGCAAAAGCTGTTGTTGACTCTGCACCTGCACCTGTAAAAGAAGGTGTGAGCAAGGATGAAGCCGAATCTCTCAAAACCCAGTTAGAAGAAGCCGGAGCAGAAGTTGAGCTTAAATAACAGGGCAATCGCAAACTCCAGAACCAGGTTTAGATCCCCTCTGCTGAGGGGGTCTAGGCCTTTTTGACATTTTATATTCACACCATCATCCACGGACTTAAAGCGATGTCAATGCCAGATAAAATTCAAGACCGGATAAGTTTTGCCTCCATAAGGAGCCAGTTGGAATATCCTGATTTCCTGGAAGTTCAGTTGAAATCATTTCACGATTTCTTCCAGTTGGAGACCACCCCCGAGAACAGGAAAGGGGAGGGCCTCTACCAGGTGTTCAATGAGAATTTCCCCATTACCGACACCAGGAACAATTTTGTGCTGGAGTTCCTGGATTATACCATAGATCCTCCCAGGTACTCCATCGATGAGTGTATCGAGCGGGGACTTACCTACAGTGTTCCGCTGAAGGCAAAGCTGAAGCTGTACTGTACCGACCCTGAACATGAGGATTTTGATACGGTGATCCAGGACGTATACCTGGGCACTGTCCCCTACATGACCGAAAGGGGGGTCTTCATCATCAACGGTGCTGAAAGGGTGGTGGTATCCCAGCTGCACCGTTCACCCGGTGTGTTCTTCGGGCAGAGCGTACATGCCAACGGGACCAAGCTTTACTCCGCCAGGATCATTCCTTTCAAGGGATCGTGGATCGAGTTTGCCACCGACATCAACAATGTGATGTATGCATACATCGACCGGAAGAAGAAACTGCCCGTGACCACGCTGCTCAGGGCCATAGGGTACGAAAGTGACAAGGATGTCCTCGAGATCTTCGGCCTGGCCGACGAGGTAAAGGTTACCAAGACGGGATTGAAGAAACTGGTGGGCCGCAAGCTGGCTGCCCGCGTGCTGAAGAGCTGGATAGAGGATTTCGTGGATGAGGATACCGGTGAAGTGGTCTCCATCGAACGGAACGAGGTGATCATCGACCGTGAGACCCTCCTTGAGAATGGCCACATCGATGAGATCATCGATTCAGGGGCCAAGACCATCCTGCTTCATAAGGATACGGCCAACATCTCGGATTTCACGATCATCTACAATACCCTGCAGAAAGACCCGTGCAACTCGGAGAAGGAGGCTGTGATGCATATTGACAGGCAGCTGAGGAATGCCGAACCGCCCGATGAGCCCACTGCCAGGGATGTGATCGACAAGCTGTTCTTCTCTGACAAACGCTACGACCTTGGCGAGGTCGGCCGTTACAGGCTCAACAAGAAGCTGGGCCTCAATACCGATTCTGAGAACCGGGTGCTGACCCGTGAAGATATCATCCAGATCATCAAGTATCTCATCGAACTGATCAACTCCAAGACTGACGTGGATGACATCGACCACCTGAGCAACAGGAGGGTGCGTACGGTCGGGGAGCAGCTGATGAACCAGTTCAGCGTCGGACTGGCCCGGATGGCCAGGACAATCCGTGAGCGGATGAATGTCCGTGACAACGAGGTGTTCACACCCACCGACCTGATCAACTCGAAGACCCTCTCTTCGGTGATCAACTCCTTTTTCGGGACCAACCAGCTGAGCCAGTTCATGGACCAGACGAACCCGCTGGCAGAGATGACCCACAAGCGCCGGATGTCGGCCCTTGGCCCGGGAGGTCTCTCCAGGGAGCGCGCCGGTTTCGAGGTGCGTGACGTCCATTATACCCATTACGGGAGGCTCTGTCCCATCGAGACCCCGGAAGGTCCCAACATCGGGCTGATCTCCTCCCTCTGCGTCTACGCCCGGATCAGTGATCTTGGATTCATTGAGACCCCTTACAGGAAGACCGAGGCAGGAAAGGTGGAGCTGTCCAACAGGGGAATCCTTTACCTCAGTGCCGAGGAGGAGGAAGACAAGCTGATCGCCCAGGCCAATGCACCCCTGAACGAGGACGGTACCTTTGTGAACCCCAGGGTGAAGGCCCGGTATGAAGCCGATTATCCCCTGGCAGAGAAAGACGATGTGGTGCTGATGGATGTAGCCCCCAACCAGATCGCCTCCATTGCCGCCTCACTGATCCCTTTCCTGGAGCATGACGATGCGAACCGGGCGCTGATGGGATCCAACATGATGAGGCAGGCAGTTCCGCTGATCTACCCCGAGGCACCTGTTGTGGGTACGGGCATTGAACAGAACGTTGTCCGTGATTCAAGGCTCCAGATCAGGGCGGAGGAAGATGGCACCGTGGAATTTGTGGATGCCAACGAGATCGTGGTCCGTTACGAGAGGAGCCAGGAGGAGAGGTTTGTCCGCTTTGACGATGATGTGCAACGGTATAAACTCCCGAAATTCAGGAAGACCAACCAGAACACCTGCATCAACCTGACACCCATCGTGAAAAAGGGGCAGAAGATCAGCAAGGGAGAGATCCTGACCCAGGGTTATGCGACCCAGCAGGGTGAACTGGCCCTTGGAAGGAACCTGATGGTGGCCTTCATGCCGTGGAAGGGGTATAACTTTGAGGATGCCATCGTGATCTCCGAAAGGCTGGTCAGGGAGGATATTTTCACCTCCATTCATGTGGATGAGTACCTCCTTGAGGTGCGCGATACCAAACGCGGGCTCGAGGAGCTTACTTCAGATATCCCCAACGTCAGTGAGGAGGCTACCAAGAACCTGGATGAGAATGGGCTGATCCGCATTGGTGCAGAGGTCAATCCCGGGGATATCCTGATCGGCAAGATCACTCCCAAAGGTGAGTCAGATCCCTCCCCCGAGGAGAAGTTGCTCAGAGCCATCTTCGGGGACAAGGCGGGTGATGTGAAGGATGCTTCACTGAAAGCCGGGCCCTCCCTGTATGGTGTTGTGATCGATAAGAAGTTGTTTTCCAGGACTGTAAAAGAGAGGAAATCGAGACCGGCCACCAAGCAGATCCTTGAGAAGATCGAAGAGGAGTACAGCCGGAATACGGCTGACCTGAAGGGCCAGCTCGTCGAGAAACTGTTCGAGCTGGTGAACGGGAAGACCTCCCAGGGGGTGAAAGACTTCCTGAACATGGATGTGATACCCAAGGGTACCAAGTTTACCCAGAAGCAGCTGCTGGAGATCGACTTTACCAACGTGAATCCCACCAAGTGGACCACCGACAAGCACAAGAACGACCTGATCCGGGATCTTCTGCACAACTATGTGATCAAGTTCAAGGAGATTGACGGATTGTACAAGCGCAAGAAGCACAGCATCACCAGCGGTGATGAGCTTCCCACCGGGATCATCCAGCTGGCCAAGGTCTACGTGGCCAAGAAACGGAAGATCACCGTCGGGGATAAAATGGCGGGAAGGCACGGCAACAAGGGGATCGTGGCCAAGATCGTACGGTCCGAGGACATGCCCTTCCTTGAGGACGGAACCCCCGTGGATATTGTGCTGAATCCGCTGGGCGTGCCTTCAAGGATGAACCTTGGACAGATCTATGAAACAGTGCTGGGCTGGGCCGGGACAAAGCTTGGACTGAAGTTTGCCACGCCCATCTTTGACGGGGCGAAGATCGACCAGATCAATGAGCTTACCGACAAGGCCGGGGTTCCGCGATACGGCAAGACCCGCCTCTTTGACGGCGGAACCGGTGAACAATTTGACCAGCCCGCCACGGTGGGGGTGATCTACATGCTCAAGCTCGGACATATGGTCGAGGACAAGATGCATGCAAGGAGCATCGGGCCCTATTCACTGATCACGCAACAGCCGCTGGGCGGCAAGGCCCAGTTCGGGGGCCAGCGTTTCGGTGAGATGGAGGTCTGGGCACTGGAGGCATTCGGGGCGGCCAACATCCTGCAGGAGATACTCACCGTAAAGTCTGACGATGTGATCGGCAGGGCCAAGGCATACGAGGCCATTGTGAAGGGCGAACCCATGCCCACCCCCGGCATTCCCGAATCGCTGAATGTGTTGCTGCATGAATTGCGGGGACTGGGACTGAGCGTGAACCTGGTTTAGAAACAAGGCTCCGGTCTGTTCAATTTCGTTTAAAAGAAACAATAAACAACAACCATATGT
>CAYXUD010000011.1:0-10279 GCA_964467775.1 uncultured Bacteroides sp.
TCGCTGTCAGCCATGATACTTTTCACCAGTGTTAATTTCTGATTCTTCTCCTCTAATTCAGTTATCTGCGACTGCTTCTGTTGAACGATCTGCTGGAGCTCTTCATTCTGCTCCTTCAATACCTGGTTCTGATCCTTCTGCTCCTGTAAGCGAACCTTCACCGATTGAATTCTGTCCCTGATCCCTTCCAGTATTTCAGCCTGTTCAACACTCATTTAACAGAGATATAATGAATACAAATATAGAATTATTTTAACAATATAGAAGGGCTCATGTTTTCAAATCAGGCATAAAACTTTAGCTTTGGAAATCTTAAATGAGAAGCCGGAAAATGCGCAGACAGATACTTTCATTGATGATGCAACTGACCGTTTTGCCATCCTTTGGACAGAATCATTTTTCATTCCACCCTCCCCTGGAAATACCGATCTGCCTTTCCGGGAACTTTGGTGAGATCCGTGCGGACCATTTTCACTCCGGGATCGATATCAAGACCCAGGGTACCACCGGTCACCATGTTTTCGCCATCGACAAGGGATTTGTCTCAAGGATAAAGGTACAGGCAAACGGTTACGGAAAATCCATATACGTTGCCCATCCCGGCGGGTACACATCGGTATACGGGCACCTGGACCGGTACCGGGAGGATATCGAAAAATATGTAAAAAAGATGCAGTACCAGCGGCAGTCCCACCAGCTGGATATCTATGTTGATCCGGACACATTTCCATTGGAGAAGGGAGATTTCATTGCCTATTCGGGCAATTCAGGGGGTTCCTCCGGTCCGCATCTTCATTTCGAGATCAGGAGATCGGGAGACCAGCACCCCACCAATGTACTCGGATACGGTTTTGACATCAGGGACAGCAAGAGACCGAAGTTCCTTTCCCTTTTCCTGTATTGCACGGGGGGGAGCGGGCATGTGAACGGTACCAGGGAGAAGCGGTCCTTTGACCTGGTTATCGATCATGGAACCTATACTGTCCCGTGGGGAACCCGTCTTGAAGCCGGCGGGGAGATCGGGATAGGCGTGGAGGTGTACGACTACCTGGATGGGGCTTCCAACCGCTGCGGCGTCTATACCCTGGAGTTATATGTGGATGATGAACCGGTCTACAGCCTTGTGATGGATGAATTCTCTTTTTCTGAAACCAGATATGTCAATGCCCATATAGATTATGAAGAACAGATCTCTTCCGGAAGGAAAGTTCACCGGCTCTACCGCCTTCCCAATGACAGGCTCAGCATATACGGGCACCTGGAAAACAACGGGATACTGGCGGTCACTGAAAACAGGGAATACGCCGTCAGGGTGGTGGCTGCTGATGTGGCGGGAAACCGGTCGGAATTGAAATTCACCATCACCGGCAGGCCAGGTATCGAGGCTCCGCAGACAGAACCGGACCACTTCGTGAAGGTGATGAAATACGATGAGCCGGGCCACTTCGGGAATGATGATGTTTCGGTGGAGATACCGGCGGGCGCCCTCTATGAGGACCTGGAATTCACCTTTTCGGAAAGCGAGGGGGACGAGGGACTCCTGACAAACTTCTACCGGATCCACCATCCGGGTACCCCGGTTCACCTGCCCTACAGGCTCTCCATAAAAGCCCCGGAAGTGGATCACGGACTCAGGGATAAGCTTCTCTTTGTTACTGTTCAGGAGGATGAACTGGTATCTGCCGGGGGCGCCTATGAGAAGGGTGCGGTGGTTGCCAGCCTGACAGGCTTCGGGAGCTATGCGATCGCCATGGACACCCTTGCCCCGGAGATCATTCCCCGGAACGGGTCTGTATCGGGTGACCTTTCATCCAGGAAAACGCTGGCCTTTACAATCCGGGACGATCTTTCGGGCGTTGAAAAGTACGAGGGTTATATCGACAACCGGTGGGCCCTGTTCGAATATGACCCCAAGAATGAGCTGCTGACCTATCGTTTTGATGAGGAGTACCTGGAGAGGAACCGGTCCCACGAACTTGAGCTGTACGTTACAGATTCAAAAGGCAATGTGAACCTGTTCCATACCACATTCACCTGGTAAATCCCAACCATGCCTGAAATCCACAGGGTAACCGGACTCATGTCGGGATCATCACTGGATGGTGTGGACCTGGCATACTGCGAGTTCACCAGGGAGTCCGGGATGTGGGGTTACCGGATCGTGGAGGCCGAGACGATCCCCTACCCTGCTCCCCTGAAGAAGATGCTCGGGGAAGCAGCCGGCTGGGAGATGGAGAGGATCCTTGAACTGGACAGGGTGCTTGGATACCATTTTGCCGGGATCATCAATGATTTCCATTCCAGGCACCGGCTCTCTCCCGGACTGATCGCCTCACACGGGCATACCGTTCTCCATGACCCGGAGAAAGGGATCACGTTCCAGGCCGGCCATGGCAGGACCATAGCCGACCGGACCGGGATCACCGTGGTATGCGATTTCAGGACCGGGGATGTGGCCCAGGGCGGGCAGGGAGCTCCCCTGGCCCCTGCCGGCGACAGGCTGCTGTTCGGCGAATTCGGTGCCTGCCTCAACCTGGGGGGATTTTCAAATATCTCCTTCGAAGATGGTGGTGAGCGCATCGCTTATGATGTGGGGCCTGCCAACCTGGCCCTTAACTGGGTCGCCGGGCTCATGGGACTGGAACTGGACCGGGACGGGGAGGTGGCGCGGCAGGGCACTGTGGATGATGACCTTCTGGAACAGCTGAACAGCCTGGAATATTACCGGTCCGCCCCACCGAAATCCCTTGGCAGGGAGTGGTTCACGGGGATGTTTCTCCCGCTGGTCAGGGATTGTGGACTGGCCTCGGCTGATCTGATGGCAACAGTAGCAGAGCATATCGCTGTCCAGCTCTCTGCGGCCATCGGATTTTCAGAGGCAGGAACGGTTCTGGTGACCGGCGGAGGGGCACTGAATAAAATGCTCATCGAAAGGCTGAGGCACCTCTCCGGGACCGAAATCAGGATTCCGGATATACAGCTGGTCTGTTTCAAGGAGGCGCTGATATTTGCGCTTCTGGGCCTGCTGAGGACATTCGGTGAGATCAATTGCCTGGCGAGCGCCACAGGTGGCCGGTCGGACCTTTCAACCGGGACCATTTACCTAAACCAGAAATAACCGTATCATGAGGAATTTTATTGCCTATAATCCCACAAAGCTCCACTTCGGCAGGGGGGTGGTAAGCGAACTGGGCTCATCTGCATCCGCACTTGGAAAACATGCCCTGCTGGTCTACGGGGGCGGCTCGGTGTTGCGGAACGGCAGCCATACCGATACGCTGGCACAATTAAGATCAGGGGGCATCCGCGTTACCGGGTTCAGCGGGATCAGGTCGAATCCACGGGTGGATGATGTAATGAAAGCAGCCGGACTGGGCCGGAAAAGTGGTGTGGATCTGGTGGTGGCCGTGGGCGGGGGCAGTGTGATTGACTCTGCCAAGATCATCGCCGTCTGTATCGCAACAGGTTCTGATGCATGGGAGGTGATGAAAGGCAAAGCAGATCCTGACCGTGCATTGCCGCTTATTGCCGTGCTGACCCTGGCTGCCACCGGGAGCGAGATGAACGCGGTGGCAGTCCTGCAGAATCCTGAGACCAGGGAGAAGATAGGCTTCAGGAATGATGTGATGTACCCTGCCCACTCCTTCCTCGATCCGGCCTATACCCTCTCTGTACCGGCCGGCTATACCGCCTATGGCATAGTGGACCTGGTGGCCCACTGCCTTGAGGCATGGTTCGGGGAGGGGGACGCCTCCCTGTCGGACCGGTTCGCCATTTCTATTATCAGGGAGGCGATGGAGTTCGGACCGGCCCTGATGAAGGACCTGGGGAACTTTGATCTGAGGGCAAGGATCATGTGGGCAGCCACCAATGCGCTGAACAACCTGACCGTATATGGCAGGGAATCGGGTGACTGGGGGGTACATGCCCTCGGTCACGTGCTCTCATTCCTGTATGACACGCCCCATGGCGCCACCCTTTCAATCATCTACCCTGCCTGGATGAGATCCCTGGGCGGCAGGGTCAAAGGGAGGATCGGGCAGCTGGGTATGGAGCTTTTCGGAACCTCCTCCACGGAAGATACCATACGGGGATTCAGGGACTTCTTCGCTTCACTCGGCAGCCCCGTGAGGTGCCAGGATGCCGGAATTGAAATCTCCTGCAGGGAAGAGATCCTGGAGCTGATGAACCGGAACCGGGCCGGGGGCGTCTGCCACAAGCTGTCCGCGGCAGAAAGGGAGGAGATCCTGGGCTATATGTGGTAAAAAAAAGGGGAAGCCTGGCGGCTTGCCCCTTTCTACAACACTAACTAAAACTACCAACTAAACTCCTATGAAAAAACCTCAATTATAGTCGGCAAACATTATGCCACAAAGATACGAAGAGACATAGATCCCTGCAAGCGTTTTTATGTTAAATTTACGTTAGAAGAATAATTATCATATATATTTCTATTTTACCCTCTATTCAAAGGGGGTTGATTTAAAGAATATACGTTTATCACAAAATGACCATCAGGAAATCCAGGGGGTAATAAAATTGGTTGGCATATTAAAATAATTTTGCCGAAGGTGTGGAAATAAGCTACAGTATGTTATTGGAAAGGATCAGTTGGTAGTTCAAAAGAATTTTAAAATCTTTGACGCTTCAATTTTCCCCCAATGAACATATCAGAAAAAACAGCATTTGTATGAAAAAAATAGCAGTTGCTACAGGAACGGTGCTGGCCGCATGGGGCGGCAGCCTGTTTGGATGCACAAACTTCCTGGTTACACCGGGAGCTTCGGTGAACGGCTCTTCGATGATCACCTATGCAGCCGATTCACATGTCCTGTATGGTGAATTGTATTACAGGCCGGCGGCAGATTATCCTCCCGGGGCCATGATGGATGTGTACGAATGGGACACCAACAGGTTCCTTGGCCGCATCCCGCAGCTCTCCCACACATTCTCCGTTGTCGGGAACATGAACGAGCACCAGGTGGCCATCGGAGAGACCACCTACGGAGGGAGGAGTGAACTGGTGGATACAACAGCTGCCATGGACTATGGCAGCCTGATGTACATCGCGCTCCAGAGGGCCCGTACGGCCAGGGAGGCCATCATGATCATGGGTGACCTGGTGGCCGAATACGGCTACCGCAGCCACGGTGAGTCTTTTTCCGTCGCTGACCCCGGCGAGGTGTGGATCATGGAGATGATCGGGAAGGGAACGGAGATGGTGACCGAAGGGGGCAGGAGTTTTAATAAATATAAAGGAGCAGTCTGGGTGGCAGTACGGATCCCCGACGGATATGTATGCGGGCATGCGAACCAGGCCCGGATCCGGCAGTTCCCGCTGGATGATCCGGAGAGTTGCCTCTATGCTCCCGATGTTATTGAATTTGCCCGTGAGAAAGGGTACTGGGAGGGTGCCGATGAGGATTTCAGTTTTTCCGACACCTATGCCCCGGTGGATTTCAGCGGTGCACGCTTCTGCGAGGTAAGGGTCTGGTCATTCTTCAAGGAGATCAATGATGACATGGAGAGGTATTTCGGTTACGTGAAGGGTGAGGAGCTGGAGAACAGGCTGCCGCTCTATATCAAGCCCAAACGCAAGCTCTCCAACAGGGACCTGATGGATTTCATGAGGGACCACCTGGAGGGCACCGAACTGGACATGACAAAGGATGCCGGGGCCGGGCCCTTTGGCCTTCCCTACCGGTGGCGTCCCCTTACATGGGAATACGATGGTAAAATGTATGTGAATGAACGGGCTACCGCCACCCAGCAGACAGGTTTCTCATTCGTGGCAGAATGCAGGCCCATAAAACCCGACTGGCTGGGGGGGATCTTCTGGTTCGGGGTTGATGACGCAGCTTCCACCACCTATGTTCCCATGTATTGCGGCATGACCCGGGTACCAGGATCCTATGCGGTCGGGAACGGCGACCTGCTCACCTATTCGGAGACTTCCGCCTTCTGGGCTTTCAACTTCGTATCCAATTTCAGCTACCTGCGCTATAACGTGATGATGGAAGATATCCGGAAAGTGCAGTCCGAACTCGAGTCGAAATTCACCGCCGAGGTACCCGCCATCGATGCGGCTGCCGCGGTGCTGGTTGAAACAAACCCTGAGCTGGCCAGGGAGTTCGTCACCAACTACTCGGTGAGCATGGGTGATTACACCGTACAGCGCTACAGGGAACTGGGCCGGTTCCTGCTGGTGAAATACATGGACGGGAACATCAAAAAGGAGGAGAACGGCACGTTTCTCAGGAGCCCGGAGGGCTACCCCCTGATGCCTGACCAGCCCGGTTATCCGGAGCGCTGGAAGGAGATGGTGGTGAAGGATACAGGCAAGAAACTGTTGATGCCCAAAGGGGAAACGATGCATTAACATTTGGGCTGCCCACACCACCTTGTTAATAAAACGCATTTCACTGTGGTCAGATAAGAAATTTATTTGTATTTTTGCGACCTGTAAAACCGAGGCATCTCATACTTATAAAGAGCAGAATCATGGATTTAATGAAGGTTGTCGACAAGGAATATGCCCCCCAGTCTGAGCTGCCCAAGTTCAGTGCAGGTGATACCATTACCGTTCATTACAAGATCAAGGAGGGGAACAAGGAGCGTATCCAGAATTTCAGGGGTGTGGTGATCCAGCGCCGCGGAAGGGGGCATACAGAGACTTTCACCGTCCGCAAGATGTCCGGGAACATTGGTGTTGAAAGGATCTTCCCTGCAGCCTCCCCTTTCATTGAGAGGGTGGAGATCAACAAATACGGCCATGTCAGAAGGGCCCGCATCTTCTATTTCCGCGAGCTGACCGGAAAGAAAGCCCGCATCCAGGAGAAGAAGTTCTAGGGAAAAAGATAATTGTCTTTGACCAGAATATTTATTTCGGGCAGATTTTACTGGTTGATCCGTGCCGCCTCGGCGCGGGCCTTTGCGAGTGTCTCGTCTGCTTTTGCCTGGGCCTCGCGGATCAGGTTTTCCGACTGCTTCTTTGCCTGGTAGACCATCTCGTCTGAGGCTTTCTGGGCTGCCAGCTTCTTGATGGGGTTGCTTCCGGCCTCCTTCACCAGTTTCGCTCCCTGTTTCTCCGCCTCCTTCACAAGATCTTCCCCCTGCTTCCGCGCCTCATCCATGATCCGGCCGGCCTCCTCCCCGGCCTGTTTCATGATCTCCTCTGCCTTTTCGCTTACCTCCTCACGCACCTCCTCCTCCACTTTTTTCACCTCTTCAGTTACCCTTTCCTCGATGGCTGCCTTTACCGACTCCTTGGCAGACTGGAGGTTCCCGCTCAGATCGGTGGTGATCTTCGGATCGCTGAAAGTCCCGGTGATCCTGGCCTTCACCTTCACATAATCAGACTGGGGCAGGTCAAATCCCGCTCCCGATGCCAGGGCCGCCACCCCGCTCATGACCGCATTAGCCCCCTCTCCAAGATCGCTTTTGGCAATGTTCATGTCCAGCAGATAATCCATCGTCAGGTCAATCCCATGGGATCCCGAAACAGTGATCCTTGAATCGTCGAAATCCAGGTCGAAGGGGTCCACGATCACCCTGCCATCCCTGACCCTGAACTTGATGTCCATATCATCGGGAGCCATATCCCTGAATTTCTCGTTTTTCAGCAGTTCACTGAGCCGGACAAATGACTTCAGGTTATAGATCTGGAGGTTCCGGGTAAACACACGACCGTTGGCCTGGATGGTCCCGTAGAGCGGGGAGAACGAGGCATCCAGAAGCGAATTGTACTCCAGCTTCACGTTGGCATCGCCCCTGCAGTATTTGGCCATGGGGGCCAGCCGTTCCACGGTGACAAAAGTGGCATACGACGAAGGGATATCCACACCGAGCATATCGAGTGTCATGTCCGCTTCAGCGTAATCCCCCCTGGTATCCACCTTCCCGCCGGCCGTCACACTTCCCCCGATCACATCCATCCGCAATCCGTCAAGGTTGGCCACGCCCCCTCTGACCACCATTCCGCCCCTGATGTTATCAACCAGGATCTTGTCATACACCACCTTTTTCAGGTCCAGCCCGAGGGTGAAATCGATGTTCTCCGGGATCTTTAGCCGGACCGGTTCGGCCAGCGAATCAGGTGGCACTTCCGCCAGTACAATCTCTTCGGTAACCGCCGTGTCCTTTCCTGCTGCGCCCCCTCTCCCCGTATCTTCCGCCTCCCCGGCCGGCACCAGTTCATCAATATCCAGCAACGCAGAGGATACATCGAGCACCCCGGAAACTGTGGCATCCGTGAATATGTAGGGAATGAAGTTGGATAACTCTCCTTTCATATGAAGGTCCGAAGCGCCCAGCTTCAGGTCAAGTCCGGCCAGATCGACAAACCTCGGGTTGAAGTTCATCTCCATCTTCTGAAGGTCCAGGGGAACCGGGATATCTTGTGCGTCAACCCGTACCCCCTCAATGACCAGCCTTCCCTCCAGGCCCACCTCCTCATACCGCTCCTGCTCTATACAGGACATCCGGGTATCCAGGTCCATGTCGGCCGTCAACCTGCCGGTGATATTGATATCCTCCATCGGGATCACATCCCCCAGGGATGCAAGATCGATCAACCCCTTCACGGCACCTGCCACGTGCATATCACTGACAGGATGGTCAACGTGCAGCCTCACATCGAACGGGTTCCCTCCCAGCAGCAGGTGGAAACGTTCCAGGTCCACCACCGACCGGTCCATCTCTGTGCCGTCATATGTGGCCACCAGGCGGATCTGGACATCCGAAACATCCTTCGGAAGGTCCGGATAGGCAAAAAACCCATCCTTCACCTCAAGGGTGATGGAAGCATCGGGGAGCAGGGAATCCTTCATGACCCCGTTGATGGTTCCTTCAAGGCCCAGGGTTCCCGAGGCCCTGACCGATTCGAAGTCCGTCAGGTAGATGGCAGGCACCATCGAAAGCAGCGTCTGGAAAGAGGTCTCCCTGGTGAAGAACCGGAGATCCATCCCCATCCCCCCGTCATCCATCATATCCACCTCTCCCTCGATTCCCAGGACCAGCCCGTTGAGCCTGATCTTATTATCCAGCATGGAATAGGTGTTCTCCACCAGGTTGGCAGCCGCGGTCAGCTCCAGTCCGAAACTCCCGTCCCTCATGTAGCGGATCCCCCCGTATTTCGCATTGAGCCGGTGCACATCCACATCCAGCTCAAGTTCGGTCTCCTCCATGGAGAAATCACCCTTCAGTTCAAGGCTGAACCCTTCGAGCGATGCCTCTGCATCCATTACCGCATCGTTGTAATAGATGCGTCCATCCCGGATGGCAAACCGCTTCAGGGAGACACCCAGTGCACCTCCCGGCTCCTCCTCCGCCCCTGCCTCTTTCTCTGGCACTGCTTCTTCCTCCCGAACGCTCTTTTCCGCTTCAACTCCTTCAGGCAATTCTTCCACCTGATCAGTAACGGTTTTCTTTGTGATCTCCCAGTTGGCCGTCCCATCTTCCAGCACGATGCCGTTTACAACGGGTTGATCCAGCAGAACGGATTTGACCTGGATCTCCTTCCTGATGGCACTGAACGGGTTCACCCTCAGCTCGAACCTCTTCAGGCCTGCCAGCGTGTCGCCTTCAAACTCCCCCATCCCGACCACAGAAACCTGGTGGAGGTTCACGCTGAGATCGGGGAATCCCCGGAACAGGGAAACACTGAACCTTGTCCAGTCCACCGTGGCGGTCGCATTTGCATTGATCTGCTTCTTTACAGCCGCTTCGATCCTGGAGCGGAACAGGATGGGTATCAGGATGAGCAGCAGGAGAATAACACCTACAGTGATCAACAGGATCCGGAGTATTTTTTTCATGGCTGTGCTTTTAACCAAATATATAAAAGGAACATCAATTACAGGTGAAGTGTTTCAGAATTGACCCGATTTGTTTAAATTTGCTGTCGCTTAAGGATCCCGGTCCGAAAGTCATCAAAACCCCGGACTAGTAGCTCAACTGGATAGAGCACCTGACTACGGATCAGGAGGTTGCGGGTTCGACTCCTGCCTAGTTCACATTGAAAATGAAGCAGTTATCGAAATTTCGGTAGCTGCTTTTTTATTTTCCTAGTAAAAAACATATTGTTTACTATGAAAAACCCCCAGCCAAATTGACCGGTGGCAGAAAAACCCCCAGCGTGAACTGGGGGATAATTTTTCAATCCATTACAATAATTATGATTATTTCACTGTATAACCTCTTATCAGTGCTATGACCGCGAGAATAAGAAAAACCATAAAGGAAAAAGTTGGAATAGCCAATATTATCCCACCCTGTATTT
>CAYXUD010000012.1:0-19915 GCA_964467775.1 uncultured Bacteroides sp.
ACATAAGTTGGTGATAAACTCAATTAGATGCAAAATGGTAAACCGGGTGTTTGCTGTGGTGAAACGTCAAACACCCTATGTCAATACGTATCAACAAAAACTTGCTTGAGATATTTGTTTCTATCTTAGAATTCGGGGAACCGAGTTTATGAGCTCGGCGCAGCCAATGCGCGAGCGGGATTCAATTATTAACTGAACCATAGACCAGAAAGATGTATGGCAGACATTGACTTTCATCCTAAGATCAGATTTCTGGCTATTGTCTTCAATAAATACACAGAAGTCCATGGGAAAAATCAGTAAGAATAAAATAATTGAAGATAGGATTATCTTCCAGGCTGTCTTTGACAACTGTATGGACGCTATTCTTTTAACCTCTCCCGACGGAAATATATATTTAGCTAATCAGGCCGCATGTTCGATGTTCCAGATGACAGAAGAGGAAATCTGTGACCTTGGCAGAAAGGGATTGGTTGATATTGATAGTCCTCATCTGACTAAAATGCTTGAAGAAAGAGAGCAAACCGGCAGAACATCAGGAGAGCTTATAATGAGGAAGAAAGACGGAACAAAATTTCCGGTCGATATCTCGACTTCCGTATTCACCGATAATACCGGTCAGCTCAAAACCAGCATGATTATCCGGGACATTATCGAGCGCAAACAGGCGGAAGAAAGACTAAGGGCAAGTGAGGCACAACTCCGTGCGATACATGAATCTTTGACGGAGGGTATTGTTTACCTTGATACGAACGGAACCGTTGTAAGCATCAATAGCGCTGTGAGCAAAGTGGTCGGTCGTTCACTTCAGGATTTAACCGATCCCGAATTAGACCCTCGCTGGAGAATCGTCCGTTCCGATGGATCATTATTCCCTGTTGAAGAACAGCCCGCCATATTAGCGCTTCGCACTGGCGAACCGGTTCGAGATGTTGAGATGGGAGTCCCTTTGCCTGACGGATCATTAAAATGGATTTTGGTGAATGCAGAGTTGGTACGCGATTCACTCCGTACAAATCTCGGGGTGGTGGTTTCATTCAGGGACATTACCAGGCACAAGCAGGCGGAAGAGGCTTTGCGCGAAAGCGAAACGAGGCATCGTCTACTATTCGAACAATCGCTTGATGGTGTGGCCTATCTTCAGGTCTTGTTCAAGAACGGCAAGGTAGATGATTATGTGTATCTTCAGGTCAATGAAGCATATTACGTCCAAACTGGTTTGAAGAATGTTGTTGGCAGGAGAGTTTCCGAAATTGTTCCTGGTATCCGCGAAAGTAATCCGGAGTTATTCGAGCGGTATGGCCGCGTTGTGCTGACTGGACAGCCGGAGAAGTACGAGACGTATGTTGCGCCCTTGAAGACATGGTTTTTTACTTCCTTGTATCGGCTGACGGAGGACACTGTTGTCTCTGTGTTCGATAACATCACCGAGCGCAAGCATGCGGAAGAGGAAGTTAGACGCTTAAACGAAAGAATTACCCTGGCAACAAGATCTGCAAAAATAGGAATTTGGGATTGGGATATTGATACCAATGAACTTATCTGGAATGATAAAATGTATGAAATCTATGGGCGGGAAAAAGATACTTTTAAAGGGGCATATGAAACATGGCTGTACTCCCTGCATCCTGATGATAAAGAAAGAAGCAATCTCGAATCAGAAAAAGCGCGGCTGGGTGAAAAAGAGTATGATACTGAATTCAGAATTATTCATCCCGATGGAAATGTAAGATACATAAAAGTCTGTGGTGATGTATTTCGCGATATAAATGGAAATCCGGTAAGAATGCTTGGTGTTAATTTCGATATCACGGAGCAAAAGAAGGCAGAGATATCCCTGAGAGAAAGTGAAGAAAGCCTGAAGCAGACTTCTCAGGAACTCAGACGCTTGTCAAGACACCTGGATGAATTGATTGAAAAAGAGCGGAGCGAGATCGCCCGTGACTTGCATGATGATCTTGGTCAGAAACTTACAGCCGTGAATTTGCATTTTTCATGGATTAAATCCAGGATAGGAGTACAACCCGGAATTGTAAGTGATAAGATTGACAGTATAAAGAATCTTCTAAATGAAACTGTCAAAAGTATGCATGAAATTTCTTACAGACTGAGACCAAGTATCTTGGAAGACCTGGGACTTCAGGCAGCCGTTGAATTGCAACTTGCAGACTTCAGTAAATCAACAGGTATAGGTTACTCTGTCTCTTATATTCCGGAAAAGCTCGTTGTAAATTATGAAATCTCATTGATGCTGTTCAGGATTATTCAGGAAAGTCTGACCAATGTTGCCCGTCACTCAAACGCGACTGAAGTCTCGGTTGACGTTAGCTCTGATGAAGCAGACCTGGAACTTATTATCAGGGATAACGGCATTGGATTAGAAAGGGATTACCAAAAAAAATTAAAATCATTCGGAATCCTGGGCATGCGGGAAAGAGCATTAGCTTATGGTGGAGAATTCCAGATTGAAGGGATCAAAGATAAAGGTACTACAGTTACTGTAAAGATTCCACTTATCAATTGAATTAACCCCGGATATACCTATCCAGTCCATTTGAGAAAAACTGGTTGAATTCCTTATATTGCTGATATGAAAACCAGGCTCCGGTTACCGGCCCTCCTGGCCGCGATAACATTACTTGCTTACTGTTTGCCTCCGCTGGCTGCTCAGGACCGGAGCCAGTGGTTCGAGTTCTGCCTGCCATGGGATGATTCCACCTCCACGGTGACCGATATGTCGGGGTACCTCGATCCCCCTGCAGGCAAGCACGGGTTCCTGGAGGTGACCCCGGAAGGGCAGTTCAGGTTCGCCTCAAGCGGGGAAAGAGTGAAGTTTGTCGGTGTGAACAATGTGGCGACTGCCAACTTCCCTGGCAAGGATAAAGCCGGGATCCTGGCGGCCCGGATGGCCAAGTACGGGATCAACCTGGTACGTATCCACCTGGTGGATGTGGACTGGGACAACGGGTTGTTTGCCAATTCTGCGGTGAACACCACGCAGCTGAGTGCGGACCGGCTCGACAGGATGGATTACCTGATAAAGTGCATGAAGGAGCGGGGGATCTATTTCAATTTCTGCATCCAGTCGGGCCGCCTTTTTAAGGAAGGGGACCAGATCGATGCTCCCATTCTGAACGACCAGAGCAAGTATTCCACGCTGTTCAACCAGCGGCTGATCGGACTTCAGGAGGATTTTGCCCAGAAGGTCCTGGCCCATACCAATCCCTACACCGGGCTCTCCTATGCGGATGATCCCGCCATGGTATCGGTGGAGCTCACCAATGAGAACTCGCTGTTCAACGGGTGGTTCGGATGGCAGGGAGACCATATCTTCGGTGATACACAGGATGGGATCGGCCCCTACTATTCCGGCCAGCTGGATTCGCTGTTCAACAGCTGGCTTGCGGACAAGTATGAGAATGACTCCTCGCTGAGGGCGGCTTGGGCCGGTTCGGGCGGAGCAGGCAGTGAGCTGATCCTGAACCCTTCATTCGAGGATGGTTTCCAGCACTGGAGCCATTACGTGAGTACCGGGGATGGCGCGGCAGCCACCTTTGAGATCGATCCCGACACGGTGTACCACGGGAGCAAATCGGTCAGGGTCACCTGCACCTCTGCAGGCACACAGGGATGGCATATTCATTTGAAGACCAATGAATTCAGTGTGGTTGAAGGGGAGAGCTACAGGATCAGGTTCTATGCAAAATCGGATTTTGTAACCCCGTTGCAGATCGAGATCATGGAGAACGAGACCTGGTACTGGTACGGAGCGCCCGGGTATATGCCAGGTCCGGAATGGAAAGCGTTTGAATTCTATTTCACCTGCACCAAAACCACCAGCCGGCAGATCATCCAGTTCGAGTACGGGACACATACGGGTACCTTCTGGCTGGATTCGGCAAGTGTTACCCGTTATGACGGGAACGGGCTGGAGGAAGAGGAGTCGCTGGCCATGAACAATGTGAAACGGGTCCGCTCCACCGAGATCGGGAAGTACACCCCCAGGCGGATCGGGGACAATGCAGAGTTCTATTTCGATATCGAGGGAGCCTATATGGAAGAGCTCACCGGTTATTTGAAGAATGACCTGGGTATCCGGTGCCCGGTGACATTCACCAACAATTACTATGGGCTGGCCTCCATCTATTCCCAGTCACGGGCCGACTACATGGATACCCATTATTACTGGGACCATCCCAGCTTTCCCCATGGCTGGTCTGAAACCGACTTCACCCTGAACAACAGGTCCATGCTGCTCGATCCTGCGGGATCCACCCCCAACCGGATGCCCCTCTGCAGGGTGGAGGGACTGCCCCTGGTGCTGAGCGAGTACAACCACCCCTATCCTTACATCTTCCAGTCAGAAGCTTCTTCCCTGATCTACGCCTATGGTTCATTCATCGACCTGGACGGGATCATCTGGCATGCCTATTATGATTACCATGACCGCTACCAGCAACGGGAACAGGATATGTTCTTCGATATTGCCATGCATCCGGTGATGATGACCCAGTTGCTCCTGTCGGTACCCTACCGGCTGGGCTATATTGAACCTGCCGGGGAGACCGTGGTGGCCCGTTACAGGAAACAAGAGGTATTTGACAACACGAAATTCTTCCAGGATACCGAGGTGCTGAACATGGCGCAAAGCAACTATGGCACCTCCTTCCTGAACCAGGGATTTTCACACGGTTCCTTCAGTGCGGACAGCACCTGCCTGGAGGGTGTGCTGGCCATGACCGGGGATCAGGTCTCCTCGGGTACGGATGAACTGTCCTGGTACGGCGGGGAGGGCTACTTCACGGTGAATAATCCTTACTGGCAGGGGGCCACCGGGTACCTGAAGGGGAAAACAGTTGAACTGGGAGACATCATCCTTTCGGATATCAGCACCACGGAAGGGCTTGATTTCGGGGCTGTCCACCTGGTCTCGCTCGATTCCCTGCCCATAGCCGGATCGAAAAGGATGGTCCTGCTCACCGCTGCCCGGCTGGAGAACGAGGGGTTCCTGTGGAACGAAACAAAAACCTCCCCGGTGAGCGTTGGCGGGACCAGGGCACTGTGCGAACCGGTTTCGGGGCGGCTGAACTTTACAAACTCCCTGCATGACTCGGCACGGGTATTCAGGCTGGATGAAAGGGGTGCCAGGACCCATCTGCTGGAGCTGGTCCGCGATGGATCTTCAGCCAGTGTGGATTTTGGTAACCAGACCCTCTGGTACGAGATCCTGAACGACACGGGCACCGTGGAGATCCCCGTTTCAGTCGTCCGCAGCAAGCCGGCACTGCAATACCTGCACCACTTTCCCAATCCCTGCAATGATTATGTGAGCATAGATTTCAGCCATCCGGACAGCTTCCGGGCGGACCTGGTCCTCTTCAATGCCATGGGCCGGGTCATCCGGTCCCGGGAACTGCACGTGGAAGGAGGCCGGGCCAGTTCCGTGCTCATGGACCTGTCGGACGTGCCGGCGGGAATCTACCTTTGCGGAGTGATCAGCGACAGCGGGGAACGCTTCCTCGACAGGATCGTTGTCTGCAGGTAACCACACTTCTTTCCGGTTATTCATCGATTTTCAACAGCCTGCTGTAGAAGAGTCCGGGATTCAGAATCTCCTCATAGGTGGGAGGCGGATTGTGCAGCAGGATCTTGATTCCCTCCTTGAGCCCGGTGGTATCCAGAAACGGCTTGACGTATGCAGAGGAGTACTTGTATTTCACAAGGTAGAGGTTATCCTTTCTGGTGATCTCTTCGATGGTCTTCGGAATGAACAGTTCTTTCGGGGGAATCAGCTCCCCCATTTTTTCGGCCATGTATTCACAGATGCCCTCCTCGATAAAGATGGAACCAAAATTCTCATGCGAAATGACGATCGAAAGGCCTGTTTGATATGACCGGTGGACACTGATATGGTCCACAAATCTCATTTCGGTCCCGATCTGGCTGATGTATTCATGCGTAAGTTCATGAATTACAACCGATTTCACAAATCTATTGCTTTCCCGGATCGAGTTTTTCCGGAAGGGGGTCAGGTCATTAAGCTCATAGGCTTCGAAAGAGCCATCTTTATTGATATAGACTTCATTATAGAAATACCTGCCCAGCTCAAGTGAGTCATATTCCCCGAATTCTTTCAGGCTGGCAGTGTAGATCCATACATTATAGACCGTATCCCCGACGAACTGCTGGTACTCCTTCAGAATGGAACTGCCCTGCTCTTCGATATATTGTTCAATGCCCCTGCCCGTTGGCTTCCCATCCTTCAGGGGATAATCGGGAGGTTCCCCCGCCTGGCTTATCAGCAGCAATATGGCCAGTAACTTTTCCAATGCAAAATATTGACAAAGCCGGTCTCCTAAAGTTCACAACCCGGAACTCCACCGGCCGCTTCTGCAAGATAGATCTACAAAATAAATCCATAAATTAGTAAGCACGATTTATAAAAACAAAAATGATCTCACCCATATTCAGCCATCTGCTGATCCCGTACATACTGGCAATGATCCTTGCCATGACCATGGGAGGAAGTGGCACGGCACCGGCATTTTCCGCAGCGTTCGGGGCAGACGTGATCCGCAAAAGCATCATTCCCGGGCTTTTTGGGATCATGGTTTTCCTCGGGGCAATCCTGGCAGGCAAAAGTACAACCACCACCATGGGACAGGGATTGCTGAATCCTCAAATGATGTCTTTTCCGGTGGTCTCGATCATACTCTTTTCTGTTGCCGTTTCACTGCTCATCGCGAATATCGCCGGGATACCCCAGTCAACCAGCCAGGTTACCGTGCTTGCCGTTGCAGCTCCTGCACTCTATTACCATGAGCTGAACTCCCATAAACTGTTCCTGGAGATCATTCCGACATGGTTCATACTTCCCGTGATCTCTTTTATCATCAGCCTGTTTTTTGGGAAATACATCTACAAGCCGATGAGAAGAAGGGGACTGACCATGCCCAGGGCCCAGAATGCGAATCTGAAACCCATATGGAACAGTTTTTTAATACTGATGTCAATGTATGTCGCCTTTGCCATCGGGTCAAACAATGTGGCGAATGCAGCGGGGCCCATCGCATCGATGACCATCAACGAATTAGGTGTTCCGGTAAACGATAACTTCATATTGATCATGATATTATCTACCCTGATCGTGGCCCCCTGTTTTGGCATCGGAAGTTCAATTTTCGGACATAAGATCTTGAAGAACACCGGAAAGGAGATAGTGCTGTTCGGCAGATTCGAAGCAGTGATCATAGCCTTCATTTCAGCAAGCCTGTTGCTTCTTGCGTCACTTGTGAAAGGTGTTCCCACTTCACTCGTCCAGCTGAATGTTGCTGCCATTCTGGGCATAGGGGTGGCCAAACTGGGGACAAAGAATATATTCCGGAAGACCCAGGTGAAGAAATTCTTTGTCATGTGGATCATTGCACCCATCATTGCATTTTCATTATCCTTACTGCTTACCTGTTTGGGAGACAAACTCGGATATTTATAAATCCACCATAAAAACCGCATCAAATGAAAAAACAGAAGTTTTTGCTGCTGGCCATCGTGTTTATTCTTTCTTCAGCTTTCAGTGCACTCCCGGGACAGGAATACCCGTTCCAGGATGCTGACCTTCCGCTTGAAGAGAGGGTTGCTGACCTTGTTTCACGGATGACCCTGGAAGAGAAGATCTCCCAGATGCAGAACGGCGCTGCGGCCATCCCGAGACTCGGGATCCCTGAATACAACTGGTGGAACGAGTGCCTGCACGGTGTGGCACGAAATGGTGTGGCCACTGTTTTTCCGCAGGCCATCGGAATGGCTGCCACCTGGAACCCGGAACTGATCGGGGAGGAGGCTGACATCATTGCCACCGAGGCCAGGGCCAAATACAACGAAGCGATCAGGAATAACGAGAGAAGGATATACCAGGGGCTGACCATGTGGTCGCCGAACATCAATATCTTCAGGGACCCCAGATGGGGGCGCGGACAGGAAACATACGGAGAGGACCCCTATCTGACCTCACGTATCGGTGTGGCATTTGTCAGGGGGCTGCAGGGGGAAGACCCGGCCTGTTTCAAGGTGATTTCAACACCCAAACATTTTGCCGTCCACAGCGGCCCGGAACCTCTCAGGCACTCATTCGATGCGGATGTGAGCGACAGGGACCTGCATGAAACATACCTGGCTGCATTCAGGGCGTGCATCGTGGAAGGAGGAGCTTACTCGGTGATGGGTGCCTATAACAGGTTCCGTGGGGAGTCCTGCAGCGCCCACTCCCTGCTGTTGGACCAGATACTGCGCAAAGACTGGGGATTCCAGGGATACGTCGTTTCTGACTGTGGTGCCATCAGGGATATCTACAATGGCCACCGCATCGTGGAGAGTGCCGCGGAGGCCTCTGCCCTGGCAGTCAGGATGGGATGCGATCTCACCTGCGGAAGGGAATACCGGGCCCTCGATGAAGCGGTTTCAAAAGGGATGATCAGTGAGGAGGAGATAGATGTTTCGGTGAAACGCCTGATGACCGCCCGTTTCAGGCTGGGCATGTTCGATCCGCCGGAACGGGTGCCCTATTCCGGGATCCCAATCAGCGAGAACGACGCTCCTGAACATGACCAGTTTGCACTGAAGGTGGCCAGAGAGAGCATGGTGCTGCTGAAGAACGAAGGAAGCATCCTGCCCCTCGGGAATGACCTGAACAGGATCGCCGTGGTGGGGCCCTATGCCGATAACAGGGATGTGCTGCTGGGAAATTACAACGGGACTCCTTCACACCCCGTAACCATTCTCCAGGGGATCATGAACAGGGCCGGATCAGGCACCGAGGTGAGGTTTGCCCAGGGCATTGTTCCGCCCGAGTCCGCATTGAGTTCGGAACCGGTCCAGACCCAATATTTGAAACCTGCGGGAGAGCCGGACGGAAACGGCTTAAAGGCTGAATATTTTGACAACCCCGATCTGGATGGTGCTCCCGTCCTGGTCAGGACCGATCCGCGCATACGGATGTTCTGGAGGCTGGAGGGCCCCGCAGCCGGGATCCCCGCCGACAGTTTCTCGGTCCGTTGGACCGGAACGGTTTCTCCTCCCGTCAGCGGCAGCTATGAGATCGGGTTGTACACCGATGATAAGGGGCGGTTCTATATCAACGATGTGCTTGTGGTGGATAACTGGGAGCCCTATAAGAGTGATTTTTCAGGGTCGGGTACGGTCTCATTGCTGAAAGGGAAGGAATATAAGATCAGGGTTGAATATGCCGACATAGCTGGTTTTGCCGGAACAAGGCTTACATGGAAGAAACTTGACGAACCCGGGGAAGGCGAGGCCATGATGGCTGAGGCCGTCGAACTGGCCGGCAGTTCGGATGTGGTCATTGCAGTGGCGGGGATATCGCCCAGGCTCGAAGGCGAACAGATGCGCATCAGGCTGGAAGGCTTTGAGGGCGGGGACCGCACCCGCCTGCATTTGCCCGAACCGATGGAGACCCTGATCAGGCGCCTGCATGCCATAGGAAAACCGGTCATCCTGGTGCTTACCAGCGGAAGTGCCCTGGCCGTCAACTGGGAGAAGGAGCATATCCCCGCCATTCTGCAGGCCTGGTACCCGGGCCAGCAGGGGGGCAACGCCGTGGCGGATGTGCTGTTCGGGAATTACAACCCGGCCGGGAGGCTGCCAGTGACATTTTACAGATCTGTGGACGATCTCCCTGATTTTGAGAACTATGATATGGAGGGGCGAACATACAGGTATTTCCGAGGCGAGCCGTTGTTCCCGTTCGGCCACGGGCTGGGCTTTTCGGATTTCGACTATCAGAGCATGCAGGTCAGTAAAACGGATGTTTCTGATAATGATACGGTTATAGTGGCTGTCACGCTCTCCAACAAAGGAGATTATGATGGCGATGAGGTGGTACAGCTCTATGTCCGTAATCCGGAATCCCCGGTGGCGCAGCCCCTTAAATCCCTGAAGGGCTTCAAAAGGGTTTTTGTGGCCAGGGGGGAAACCCGGACCATTGAGATCCCGCTGGCCATCAAAGAGCTGGGCTGCTACAGCGAGGTTCAGCATGGATTTGTTGTCGAGCCGGGAGATTTTGAACTTCAGGCCGGGGCATCCTCATCCGATATCAGGCTCAGGACCCGGATCACGGTCAGATAACGCTTTCTTACCTGAATGAATAGCTATTTCAGAACGGGATAGTGCAGGATGGGATCCTTTACCTCCACCCAGGGAAGCTCATCATGGGTGATCACCTGCTCGCTGTTAAACAATTCCCGCGGATCCCCGCCCCTGCCGAAACCGCCCGGGTCCCCCCACCTCATGAACCAGGTCCAGCGTGGTTGTTCTTTCAGCTTGTCGGCCGGGGGAGGATTCCCAACCTCGCCGAGCGCGATTGGCTTGTCACCCGCCAGTTCCAGCATCTGGTCATAGTTCACCTGGTTGAAACCCTCTGAATATACATCGGTCGCCAGGATGTCCACATACTGGTCGCCCGGATAGTAGGTATCATGGGGATCCACGCCATCCTTGAATTCGTTCGTATTGTAGACCCAGATCAGGTTGGTCAGGCCATGAAAATTGACAAAACGGTCAAACATTATCTGCCAAAGTCTCATATAACCATCCTCTCCTCCTTTCTTGCCCCACCAGAACCAGTCCCCGTTCATCTCGTGGTAGGGGCGCCACAGAACGGGCACATGGGCATACTCCAGCTGTTTGAGGAACCAGGCAATCACATCCACCTGCGATTTCCAGCGTTCGTTCAGCAACGTTCCGGGTGTTACCAGATCAGACCACTCCTGGCCGGTCAAATCGCTCTGGATCGATTCCCTGAAGGAGACAGGCTCATCCTGTGTCGGAGGGACGGCATGCCACATCAGGGTGATGATGAATCCCTCGTAATACCTGCTGATGGCCTCGTCCACGATCCGCTGGCGGTAGTTGATGCCATCCCAGTAGCCCGGGAAACTGAACCCGAAGTCCTGCCCGAACAGGGCCGGGTAGTGTCCGTACACGCGGTGGGCCACGGAGAGCCTGGTGGAACCCACAAGGGGTGCACAATGCTGCCCTGAAAGGGTCTGTTTCCCGGAGATGGAGTAGATGAATTCCAGCAGTTCAACCGCCTCTTTCGAGGCCCCCTGTGTCACCGGCTTCTGCCCCCGGGTCTCTGTGTGGCTGATAAGCAGCATTGCAATGATCACACCTGCTGTGAAAACAGATCCGAATCTCAGGGTGCACATCTTTTTCATATCATTTCATTTCAGGGAAAATGTCCGTTTACAACCGGATACCCATCCTGATCACCTGACGATCCGCTTATCCCTTCCAATGAGGAAGTAGAGCACGGAACCCAGAAAGGGCAGAAAGATGATGATCAGTACCCATATGATCTTTTCATTGCCCTGAAATTCATTGGTCAGCACGCTGATCAGTGCAAGCAGAGGCAAAATCAGGACAAACAGGATCAGGAACAGGGTGAGAAGGATTCCGCCGCCGAAAAGAAACAGGAATGTCATGGAGTTGGATTTTGGTGGATGATATAAAACTATAAATATTATTTTGCTCCTGCAAACCTCATGCACTCAGGGCTTGTGGAGAGCGGAACCCTGCCGGAAAAGGTTTAAAAACCTGCATGCTCCATCAGGTCGATCATCCCCAGCAGGGCACCCCAGTGATAAAGGTGCTCGCTCCGGCTTCCCGGGTTCCCGCCGGTAACGGCATGGTAGTTCTCGCGGACCCACCGGTTCCGGTACCACTCCTCCAGCAGGAGCCGCCTTGATTTCAATGCCAGGTCGTTCCGGGCCTCGGGCAGGTCGTAATTCCTCAATCCAAGGTAGACCAGGAAGTTCATGGGTGCCCAGATGCTTCCCCTCCAGTAGTCCATCCCGGTATAGGAGGGATCGTTCCGGGCGATGGAGGGCATGATGTAATCTCCCCAGAACTCATCCGGGTTATAGAAGTGCTCCTTCACCATCCGCTCCGCCTGCTCCTGGGTGGCAGCCCTGGCAATGAGCGCATAGAAGTTGGTGGGAGAGATCCTTCTGCTGGGCCGGTCCAAATCGATCCGGAAATTCAGAAAGATCCCGGACTCCTCATCCCACATGGTCATGAGCTTCTTCCTGTAGGAATCCGCCCTCCCCTTCAGCTCGGCAGCCTCTTCTTCGCGTCCCAGCTCACCGGCCAGGAAGGCCAGGGCATCGCAGTCCCCCACATAGACCCCCATCAGTCCCACATCGCCCACCAGGATCCTGTTCAGGACCGTATCATATGGTGCATCCTCGTACATGGGGGTGTTGTCCAGGCCCGACTCGTAAGAAGCTGCCTGGTGTACCGCCTGGGTCTTTTCCCTGGGATCACCGAGCAGGGGTTCGAACGGATCGGAGCCCCAGCAGAGATACCCCTCCACCCTCCTGTGTTCATCCCACCAGCGGTTCCATGTCAGCAACCTGTCAAAGGTCTCTTCCAGGAACCACCTCTCCGGATGCCGCAGGTAGATCTCCCGTACCATCATTCCACCCACCGGGGGCTGGGAGCGGTCCCTGCTCTTCAGGTTCCGGGAGGCTGAAAAATTGGGGACAAAACCCAGGTCATCCACCTCCCTGCACATGACAATGGCTTCGTTGAAGGCAAGTTCCTTGCTCTCTATGGAATGCAGGAAAGAGGCAAAGAAGTTGTCCCAGCAGAAAAGGATATACCCCCCCGGGGCACCGTTCCCCCATCCATAGGCCCAGGGCCTGGCGACCGGACTGACCAGCCGGTCGTTCTCGTTGTCGTAAATGACCATCCAGTTCAGTGCGTTCTGTATTGCATCATACACATCTGCCAGCTCCCCGAAAGACTCCTTCTTTTCCCTGTATGCCTTCTCTGCCTTTCCGATCTTCCCTTTGATGATCTCCAGGTCGTCCCCCGTGGTGGAATAGGCCGCCTGCCGGTCCATCGAAAAATGGAGCCTTGGGGCATCCGTCAGCCCCAGCTCCTCAACAGCCGGACAGATGGTGATCCTCCGGCCGGGCAGGTCAATCTGAAGCCTTTCGCCCGACCGCCCGATCTCCCCGTCCCTGCCATAGAGGATCTCCGCATTCAGCTGGAGAATGCCCGGGTTGGGAGTGGAGTCGGCAGGTGTGGCCAGCACGAAGAGGTCATCATCACTGGAATGGGTCTGCAACCGCATCCCAAAATCATTCCAGCGGACCACAAAATCGGCATAGGATCCGTCCGGGGTATGGGCATTGGTCCACACCCTTTCCGATCCGGGCACCCGGTTGCCGGTAAAGATCATTTTCAGCTCCTTGCCGTTGAGGGTGTCATTGATCTGCAGGTTCAGGGCCAGCCCTTCAGGCAGGAGCACCTGAGTGGATATGCTGGTTACGTCAAAAGTGTTCCAGCCGCAGAGCAGTTTCGTTTTCAGGCCTTCATAACCGGTTACCTGTTCGACAGCGGACCGGTTGCATGAAGCAGCAACAGCCAGCAAACTCAATAACAATGGTACCAGTCTTTTCATAGGGTGGTTGTTCATTTCACTGCTGGCTTCGGATATACTTGCCCTTGTAGATCTCAATGTTGTCAAACCAGGCAATGACCGTGGTGTAATTCCCCAGGCTGTCCCTGGGAGCAAAATCGGGACTGCTTCCACCATGGAAGGTCTCGAACAGGAACTGGGTGATCAGGGTACTGTCCCCGCCAACCGACCTGAGCTGCAGTGAGTCATGGACCACAAGGCACTGGCCATCGGCATAGATCTCAACGGTCCCGTTGTGGGCTTCGGGAGGATCGTTCACCTTCACGTAGAGGGCCAGTTCGT
Organism: uncultured Bacteroides sp.; assembly: GCA_964467775.1. GTDB lineage: Bacteria > Bacteroidota > Bacteroidia > Bacteroidales. Next base: position 13,784 of record CAYXUD010000012.1, read on the forward strand.
GGTATTTCCCGGGTACAAACCGGAATGTTTCCGAATACCTCGAATCCCCCCATAACTGGTTCTTGTCCTGGTGATAGATATAACTCTTGATGCCATCCCGGTTGAAATTCAGCCTGGCGCTCCATCCGTATGGCACCATCTCCGCTCCCCCCGTGATCACCTTATCAGGCGCAAGTCCATGGAGCTTACCGCTCATTACAAACTGAAAGTCCTCACTGAACTTCACAGAGTAGTTCAGTGTGGCCTCCGGATATGCGCCGGGAAGGCGGAAATGGCGAATGATCCGCTCACTGCCCCGTTCAAATCCCACGTAGGAGACCCTCAGCCCGTTGGATCCCCCCACCCCCATGCCCTCCTCCAGCTCAAGGTTCGGGAGTGCCAGCAGTTTTTTCACCTCTCTTTTCCTGAGATCCGTATCAAAATCGAAACTCAGCAGGGGTTCCGGATCCGGGCCCTTATGGCAGGAGGGCAGCCACGGCAGGGCCAGCGACCCGGCCAGCATTAAACAGATAAGTTCTCTTCTCATATCACAGATCGATGCATGTATGCATCTACTGATGGTTGTGCGTGGGCAGGTTATACCGGCCCACAATTTAGTTGATTTTATTGATCCATGCTGCTCTTTTACCTACTTTTACAATGCTGCCATATTGATAAAATACCTGAAATGAAACAAAAAACACTTCTTATTCTTTTGCTGCTGATCCCTGCTGTGGCTATATCACAGTTTGAGCAGAAGGTCAGTGTAAACCTCTCCGCGGGTATGTTCAGTACTTTCGGGGAATCCGTTTACCAGCCCGATTACTGGTCATCCCCGGAAGATGACCAGCCCAGGCAGATGGCCAATTACAACCCCGGAGTGCAGGCCATGTTCGGTATCCAGTACAACGTCAGCCGGCGCTTCTCCGTCCAGGCCGATGCCGGGGTTATGCATTCGGGAAGCTGGTTCTATGATGTCGGGGAGGGGGAGAACTATTACGAGTACAGGATATGGAATCCTGACGATGAGGAGGAACTGCTGAAATCAGGAGAGAATGAACTGACCCTGCTGAATATCGGTATCGGGCTGACACCGAAGTTCTACCTGCTGCCCGGCAAGCGGTTCAACCCTTTTCTTTTTGCCGGCATCAGCCTGAATTTTACCTCCACCACCTTTGAGGACAACGAGTGGCAGGCATATCATGATCTGGATATGCTGGATCCCGACGACTCCGGTCCCGACAGGGCCAATATCGAGAACAACACGGGGGCTGGCTTCTTCCCGGGGATCGGGCTTGAGCTGGCGCTGAGCGACCGGATCGGTTTTTTTATTATTTCGGGTGCATCCTTCGTCCTTCTGAAAGAGGAGAACTTTTACACACCTGAGCAGAAAGAGAACCTGAATGCATTTACCGCGCAGGCCGGGCTCAAGGTCAGCTTCCTGAAATCAAAGGACCTTTAATCTGAAGCATGGCCGGGCAGCGCACTCCCAAATACTACGGGTTCAGGATCTACTTCTCTTCTGCCATGCTCTACTTCTTCCTGGTATTCCCCTTTCTGGTATACCTGGCTGTACAGAATATCCCCGAACGCGCAAAGAAAAAGGGCTGGTTCGACAAGGAGGCAGTTGCCAGGGTTGATTCCATGGCAACAGCGGTTGATTCCATGTTAACAGCGGTTGATTCGGCTTATACATTTGCTCCGGAACAGATCGACAGCCTGGTGAACCGGGCCATCGCCCCTTTGGAAAGCCATGCAGACAGCACAACTGAAAATAGAGGGTCAGGCGTAGTTGTCGGTCCCGTTGCTGACCAGAAGGACCACAAGGGATTGTTCGAAGAGAGCGGGCCTATTCCAAAGTATTTCACGCTGCTGTTCTTTTTCACCATGCTGAGTTACCTGCTCGGATTTATCTACAATTTTCCGTTCAAAAGGTACTTTAAAAGGATAATGCGAAGACGGGAGATCCCCGCCGGGCTCCACGCATTCTGCAAGAAACAGCTCCTGAGAACCCCTGTCATCAATGCTTTGATCATCACCCTGCCCAACATGGTGGTCATTGCTTACTCACTGCTGTTCATCCTCACAAGGAAAACGTTCCATGGAGACATCGAAAGGGACCTTTTTATCCGCTTCTTTTACGTAACCCTGGCCGTATCCCTGCTGGAATTCCTGTTTACCTATTACTGGCAGAAGCACCGGGTTCATCTGAAGTACATTGACCACCTCTACACAAAGGAGGAGCTGAGGGTTAAAGTATTCCGGAGAGAAGGGGGCAAGATCAGGGACCGTTTCCTGATCTCCAGCGGGATCACCACCTTCCTGCCGCTGACGATCGTGGTGGTATACCTTGTTCTGAGCATCACATCCGTGAAGGAGCTTGGTCTGGAGAGCCTCAGCCAGGAGCAGCGGGAGATCCTGATCGGACCCTACTACGGACCCTTGTTCAACATCGGGGCGGAAGGGAGCGAAATAGGAAAATTCCAGTGGATGTTCTACGTGAATGCCTGGGACTCCCTGCTGATGATCATCGGGATCTGTAACGGGATCCTGGTTTCATTCATCTACCTGCTGCTTTTCATCAGGTGGACCAGCCAGGATATCACCCGCCCGGTGAAGGAGCTGCTGGTCAACATCAGGAATACCCGGGCAGGTGAAACGGAACAGTACACCATTGTGCGCACCAACGACGAGATCGGTGAGCTGGCGGAAGGTTACAACGAGATGGCCAGGAAAATACACGAACATGTGGAGCGGATTTCAAGGATGAACAGGGACCTGGAGAAAACGGTGAAGGCACGGACCCAGGAAGTGGTGATGCAGAAGGAGGAGATAGAAACACAGAAAGAGGAGATCGAGGCGCAGCTCGACCTGGCCACCCAGCAAAGGGACACCATCACCCGCCAGAAGGACCAGATCCTGGACAGCATCCATTATGCCGAGAGGATCCAGTCAGCCATCCTGCCCCCGGCAAAATACCTGGAAGAGTTCCTGTCAGACCATTTCATCCTCTTCAAGCCCAGGGATATAGTCAGCGGCGACTACTACTGGACCTCATACAGGAATGACAGGCTCCTGATCGCGGTGGCTGACTGCACGGGACATGGTGTTCCGGGAGCATTTCTGAGCGTGCTGGGTATCTCTTCGATGAATGAGATTGTGAACAGGAAGGGCCCCCTTCATGCAAACAGGATCCTGGAACATCTCAGGGATTTCGTGATCCATTCACTGCATCAGACCGGCGTACACGGGGAGGCCCGGGATGGCATCGAGATCGCCCTTTGCGTGATCGATCCCCGGAAAATGACCATGGAATATGCAGGTGCCAACAGGCCCCTCTACCTGGTAAGGCACCGCCCGGGGCAGCCGGGTAAGCCTCCCGAGTTCGTGCATATCCGGGGAGACAGGATGCCCATCGGCATTTATGAACAGGAGCCTGTTCCGTTTACCAACCATCAAATTCAGCTTCAGAAGGGTGATAACATATACCTCTTCTCCGACGGCTATGTGGACCAGCTGGGAGGGCCCAGGAGAAAAACATTCAGATCGGTGCATTTCAGGAAACTGCTGATGCAGATCCGGGAGAGAAGCATGGAGGATCAGAAGAAGATCCTGCTGGAAACACACCACTCCTGGCGGAGTGATATCGAACAGATCGATGATATCCTGGTGCTGGGCATCAGGATATGATGCGCGGGACTACTCCACTTCTATCTCCACATATTCAAAGGAGAGCCCTGACATCCTGGACATCTCCATGCCTACCTCGTACATGTCCTCATCGTCCTCTTCATAATGCCACTTGACAATGATCTCATTCCCCCCTGTATGGATGGAGTGCAGGATCTTAAAGATATCCAGGATATACTTTGCCGATGTTGAATTGAAATATTCAAAATTGAACCGGAATTCCCTTGCTGCCTCCCCTTCTGCCGAACCCCTGCCCGAGCACTCGGTGGCAAATTGCTCAAGCCATTCCAGGATAGGCATGTAAAAATTCCTCACATTCTCGGGCCTTGATTCACCTGAGAATTCAAACTGGTTGCCCGCAGGATCAAGGACTACCCTGGGTGAATTTAGGGTTGATTTGATAATTAATTTTTCCATGCGTTATCCATTTAGGGTGATTCGAATTTCAAAGAATGAATGATCGTCATCCACCTCGGTAAAACTGTATTCAATTTCGTTGCTGGTCCGCATAGCCATGGTGATCAGTCCCAGGCCGGCCCCGGTGTCGCTGACATTCGACTCCCGGTTGATCACATCTTCATACAACGATTTCAGCGCTTCGCTGTCCAGCTGGTTTACCCTGTCGATCCTGAACTTAAGGTCCCCGATATCATCGTTCCGCACCAGGTTGCCCGCCCTGACCTGAAAGCTCTCCCCGTTTCTGGTCACCACTATCTTTGGCATCCTCCCGGTGCTGCGTGAGATGCGGGTCAGACTGGCAGCATACTTGAATATGTTATCGATCGATTCTACGAAAATGCTGTAGAGCCTCTTTCTCGCAGGCTTCGGCATCTCCTGGAAATCTATGGCGGACCTCAGTTTATTCAACAGCATCTCAATGGTCCCAAAAGTGATGGCACCCTCAAAATCCACCAGAGTTCCCGATTTTGACATGTATATTACAAAATAAAGAAAAAAATATATACCTTAAACAATGATGAGTGAAGCCATTTTAAAAGCTTTGATGCAGCTGTTTGCACTGATCGTCGATATCGACGAGGTGTACGAGCTCTCTGACAGGGAAAGGACCATTATCCGCTCTTTCCTGGCCCGCCAGCTGAGCAGTGAACTGGTGGACAGATACATGAAGGTGTTCGATGAATACCTGAACCTCTATCACCAGGAGAGGTTCGCCAAGGGGAGCCTCAGGGATAGAAAACGGACCTCACTGACTGCGGTCAGGATACTGGGTATCTGCGAGAAGATCAACGAGGAGCTGGAGCAGAAACAGAAGATCTACGTGATCATTCAGCTCATCGAGTACATAGCCTACGGGATCGAGATCCGGGAGAAGGAGCTGGACTTTCTGCAGACAGTAGCCTCTGCTTTCAATATCCCGGAAGAGGAGTATGAGAACATCCTCAACTTCGTGGCTTACAGCCTGGATAAGATACCCGATAAAAACCATGTGCTGCAGATCAACAGTGAGGAGCAGTGCGCATACGGGGAGGTGCATCACATCCGCAACAGCAACCTTTCAGGCGAGATCACCTTTCTGAACATTACCAGTGTCAACACCTATGTACTGCACTATCACGGGAAGGAGGACCTCTACCTGAACGGGCAGCATATGCAGACTGGCACCTCTTACACTTTTGAGCACGGATCCTCCATCAGGGGCCAGAGCATTGATCCCATCTACTACTCCGATGTGGCAGGGGTGTTCTCGAAATCCTCCATCTCCAGGCGGCTGACCTTTGTTGCCCGGAACGTGGAATTCAGGTTCAGGAACAGCGAGAACGGCATCCAGGAATTCAACCTGCAGGAAGAATCGGGAAAACTGGTGGGGATCATGGGAGGGAGCGGCGTGGGGAAGTCCACGCTGATGAATGTGCTGAACGGCAACCTGAAACCCAGGAGCGGGGAGATCCTTATCAACGGCTATAACATACACGATGAAAAAGATAAGGAGAAGCTGAACGGGGTGATCGGGTTTATTCCGCAGGACGACCTGCTGATCGAGGACCTGACCGTATACCAGAACCTCTATTACAATGCCAGGCTCTGCCTGGACAGGTATAAGGACCAGCAGATCCGGGAGATTGTGAAACAGGTGCTGCTGGACCTGGACCTTTACGAGATCAGGAATCTGAAAGTTGGCAAACCGCTGAACAAGGTGATCAGCGGAGGTCAGCGTAAAAGGGTGAACATCGGGCTGGAGCTGATCCGGGAGCCCTCTGTTCTCTTTGTGGATGAACCCACTTCGGGATTGTCCTCGGTGGACTCGGAAATGGTCATGACCCTTCTGAAAGAGCAGGTCTACAAGGGAAAACTGGTGATTGTGAATATTCACCAGCCCTCCTCCGACCTTTACAAGATGTTCGACAAGATCATCTTCATGGACAGGGGCGGGTACCAGATCTTTTACGGCAACCCCTCCGAGAAACTCTGTGTGATCGGCATCACCGGAACCAACGGCAAGAC
>CAYXUD010000013.1:0-15747 GCA_964467775.1 uncultured Bacteroides sp.
ATCGGTTATTTTCAAAATGGAGACACTCTCAGCCTACAATTATGGACCCAGCCTCCAGGCAGTCAGCTTCTTCAACCTGGAGCCCCTCAGTATTTCTGTAAAACTGCTCCCCTGTAAATAGAGGATGATCAGCTGTAGGAAAACCGGTTGTACACTTTGCACCGGAAGGGTGCTCAATTACGCCGGTGTGTGCACACAGATTATTCTACTAAATATTCTACTAAAATCGAAAATGCCATTGTAATCATTTGATTATCAATGGCATTGTATTTATCAGTGTCGGGGTAGCGGGATTTGAACCCACGACCTCTTCGTCCCGAACGAAGCGCGCTACCGGGCTGCGCTATACCCCGATAGGATCCCGGTGGATCCGGGTGGCAAAAATACCAAAACTTTATGAACTTTTAAAGTATTGCAGGCACTCTGCCAGCAACTTATCATGATCCACCGGGACCACTCCCGCCCTTTCGCAGACCTGCCCGCCTGCAAGGTTCGAGATGGCGGCTGTTTCAGGCGCTTCAAGCCCCGCGATCATGCAGAGCGCGGCCACGCTGATCACCGTGTCGCCGGCACCGGAAACATCGGCTATATCCCGCACAATGGCAGGGATATGGACATAGGTGCCGTCCCGGGTTGCAATGATGCCCTTTTCGCTGAGGGTGACCAGCACCGTATCGATTTGCTGTTCCTCCTGGTATCTCATGATCTCTTCGGCCAGCCTGGCTATTTCGTGCTTTTCGATCTCCACGTTCATTCCGCGGACCAGCTCCTTGTAGTTGGGCTTGAACAGCTGCACCTTCCGGTAGAGGTTGAAGCTTCTGAATTTCGGATCCACCAGGATCGGGACGGCTACCCGCTCTGCTGCACCGATCAGCTCTGAGATGACCCTGGGGGCCAGAACGCCCTTGTCGTAGTCCTGCAGGATCATGGCGTCGATCCCCCCGCTCTCCAGCAGGTTGTTGATCAGCTCCAGGAAATGCACCTGCACCCTCCTGGAAAGAAAAATGTCCATCTCCTCGTCCACCCTGAGCAGGTGCTGGCTGCCACTGATGATACGGGTCTTCTGCGTGGTGACCCTGTGGTCGTCCACCACCAGCCCGATGTCGGAAAGGTTCTGTTCCTCCATCAGCTCAAGGAAGAGTTTTCCTCGTTCATCAGCACCGATGACCGAACAGAGGATGGGGACTGCGCCCATCGCCTTTACATTCAGTGCCACGTTGGCCGCCCCGCCCAGGCGGTTCTCTTCGATCACCCCCGAAACAATGGGGACCGGTGCCTCCGGGGATACCCTTCCCACACTGCCCCACAGGTAAGTGTCGATCATCACGTCACCGATCACCAGGACCTTCTGGTTCCTGAATTTTTCGAAGAGCAGATGGAAGTCGGTGGTCTCGAACATCGGTCCAGTTTAAAACAGGGCAAATATAGGATTTTAAACTCAATAGGGATCCACATCCACCGAGAGGCGGATGGACCTGTACACCTCACCCTCCAGGGTTTGATGCAGCACCCCGCCGAGCAGCTCTTTTGCCCTTTCATAGGAGGCCTCTCGTTCGATCTTCAGGATGATCTGTTTAATGAATGTGTTCTGGATCTTCCTGACCGGGGGATACTGGGGCCCGAACACCCGGGTGGAGAATATCTCTTTCAGCTGCCTGGCAACCATGTCAGTGGCTCCATCCAGGATGGAGGGAACCCTGTGGCGGAACGAGATCCGGATCATCCTGGTGAAGGGGGGGTAGCCGAATACCCGCCTCTCCTCCATCTGCTCCCTGTAGAGACCCTCGTAATCATCTTCGAGTATCTGACGGATGACGGGATGTTCCGGGTCCATGGTCTGGATCACCACCCTGCCCCTCTTTTCCCTCCTCCCGGCGCGGCCGCTGACCTGTGAGATCAGCTGGAAGCTTCTTTCGAATGCACGGAAATCAGGAAAATGCAGCATGCTGTCCGCATCCAGGATCCCCACCAGGCTCACATTCCCGAAATCGAGCCCCTTCGAGATCATCTGGGTTCCGATCAGCAGATCCAGCCGGCCCAGTTCGAATTCCCGGATCACCTTTTCATATCCCCTGGCCGACCGGGCGGCATCGGTGTCCAGGCGGCCCACCCTGATCCCCTCAAAAACCAGTGCGATCTCCTCTTCGATCTTCTCTGTCCCGAATCCCTTCATCGACATGTTTGTCCCTTTACAGGAGGGACAGGCACCCGGCATGTTCTCCCTGTGGCCGCAGTAATGGCACTCCAGTTTACCGCCGGACCGGTGATAGGTAAGGCTCACATCACACCGCCTGCATTTCGGAATCTCGCCACAGTCGTTGCAGACAATATAGTGGGAGTAACCCCTGCGGTTCTGGAACAGGATCACCTGTTCCCCGTTCTTCAGTGCCTCCCTGATGCCCTGCATCATCGCGGGGGTAAAGTGTGAGACCATCTGCTTTTTGCGGGTGGCCTCCCTGGTGCTGGCCACAATGACCTCCGGTTTTTCCACATCCCCGAAGCGCCCGCCGATGGAAGCGAACCCATACTTGCCGCTCTTCGCATTGTAAAGCGATTCGAACGACGGGGTGGCAGTACCCATCAATACTTTTGCACCATGGAAAAGGGCCAGCACCTGGGCCGAATCCCTGGCATGGTACCTGGGAGCCGGGTCGTGCTGCTTGAAAGTGGTTTCATGCTCCTCATCGATGATCACCAGGCCCAGGCCACTGAAGGGAAGGAAGATGGCCGAACGGACCCCGATGATCACCCCGTAGGGCTGCTCGTCCGTAAGGCCCAGCAGGTTCCTGTATACGTACACCCTCTCCGAATCGCTGTACCTCGAATGATAGACACCTACACGCTCCCCGAAGACCTGCCGGACCCTTTCAATGATCTGCGTGGTAAGCGCTATCTCGGGCAGCAGGTAGAGGACCTGCTTCCCCCCTTCGAGCTGTTCCCTGATCAGGTGGACATAGAGTTCGGTCTTCCCGCTGGCGGTAACCCCCTGAAGAAGTACGGTCTGGTGCTCCCGGAACTGTGACCGGACCGACTCCAGGGCCCGGGACTGCTCCCCGCTCAGCCCGAAAGGGCTCCTCAGGGACTCTGTTTCCCGGCTCCCGTCCTTTGGCAGTTCCTCCCGCTTCACCTCTTCCAGCAAACCCTTCTTAACAAGGGCGGAAAGGGCACCCGCATCCCTTGTCGTTTCAAGGATGAGGTTTCTGGCCACCATCGTGAACTCGCTGCCGGAGCCTGTTCCCGCCAGCCGGAGGAAGCGTTCCATCACCTCTTTCTGTCTCGGTGCCCTCTCCAGCCGGTCCAGGGCACCGTGAATATCCCCCTCCCCCGCCAGGGATCCGGGAAGCCTGATGTAGGTTACGGTCTTCCTCCTGGCAAGGACCCGGACGAATTCGTTGATCTCCACAGCACCTTTTTCCACCAGCTGCTTCAGGACCTTCAGGGGTTTCGGTGAGATCCCGGTCATCTCGAGGTTCCTCATGGTTACCTCACCCTCGTCCCTGATCACCTCGAACAGGAGCCTTTCATGGCTGTCCATCGTTCCGTCATCCACATATCCTGCACTGATCCTTACCCTTGATTCACTTTCCGGCCTCAGGCCCGAAGGGAGCGCCGCCCGAAGCACCTCCCCCGGCTGGCACATGTAATAGGAGGAGATCCAGTCCCAGAGCTGCAGCTGTTGTGGCAGAACGCAGGGTTTTTCATCGAGGACCTCCAGGATCTCCTTCGGGGTGAAACCGGCGGGAGGGGATGGTTCAAGCGACTGCACCACCGCACTGTAGATCCGCTTTTTCCCGAACGGGACAAGCACCCGGCTGCCGGGGGCTATATCACCCCCGGGCGATGCGGGTATGGCGTAGGTAAAGGTACCCTCTACCGCCAGGGGAATGATCACCTGCGCAAAACGGGTCTGTGCGGACATGATTGGTAAGGTACTAAATTAGACCGACAGGATCTCCACCATCAGCATCTCTTCAGGATCCACTTTTTTCTTGAGTTTGATCACCTTGCGGAACGGGACAAGGTCCAGCTCCGAGTTGTGGAATCCCACCATAACGCTCTTCTGGTCATCCAGCAATGCCTCGATGGCAGCGTAGCCCAGTTTGCTGGCACTCACCCTGTCGTAGGCCGAAGGGGTGCCCCCGCGCTGGATATGTCCCAGGACAGACACCCGCATATCATAATCCTTGAAATCCTCCTTTACCTTTTCGGCAATGGCAAATGCTCCGCCCTCCTCATCTCCTTCTGCCACGATAATGATGTTGCTCGATTTCTTCCTTTTAAAACCCTTCTCCAGGTAATCTTTCAGGTTCTCCACCTGGTTCTGGACCTCGGGGATCAGGATGGCCTCGGCCCCGCAGGCAATGCCGCTCTTCAGGGCGATAAAGCCGGCATCCCTTCCCATCACCTCGATAAAGAACAACCGGTTGTGGCTGCCCGCGGTATCCCTGATCTTGTCCACAGCTTCCACCACCGTGTTGAGCGCGGTGTCATAACCGATGGTGTAATCGGTTCCGTAAATGTCGTTATCAATGGTCCCGGGTATCCCTATAAAGGGGATATCGAAGTATTCATCGCAAAAGACCCTGGCACCGGTCAGGGAACCATCCCCCCCGATCACCACCACCGCATCGATCCCCGCCTCCTTCAGGTTCTCATAGGCCTGCTTCCGTCCTTCCGGTTCCATAAACTCCTTGCTCCTGGCGGTTTTCAGTATGGTCCCTCCCCTGGCAAGGATGTCACTGACGCTGTGTGCCTTCAGGTTCACAAAATGGTTGTTGATCATCCCGTGGTACCCGTGGCGGATCCCGATCACCTCAAGCCCGTAATAGATGGCCGTGCGTGTGACGCCCCTGATGGCTGCATTCATCCCGGGCGCATCACCACCCGATGTGAGCACACCTACCCTTTTGATTTTCCCCATGTGGATCAGGTATTAGATGAGCCTAAAATTAAGAAAATTGTATTAAGAAGAGAGGATCTTTTTTACATGGTTGCTGACACTTTCCAGCTGCTCCCTTGAGGTGGAGGTTGCCCCGCTGATACCGATGGAACCGGCCCCCTTGAACCACTTTCCTTCAACTTCACCGGGCCCGGAAATCCAGTGTGAACGCCGGTTCAGCTTCTGGCAGTACTCAAAAAGCATCTTCCCGTTGGAGGAGTTTTTCCCGCTGACAAAGACAATGACATCATGCTTTCGTGCAAAGGCTGCAAGACCCGGCTTCCGCTTTTTCATCTGAGCGCAAATGGTGCAGCTGGAACGGAAGGCGGGACCTGCACCGCCTCTCTTTGCTGCCAGGTGATGCCTCAGTGCTTTTTCCACCTCCCCGAAGAGATCCGGGTCCATGGTGGTCTGCGAAAAAAGATGTACCGCCCTGCCCGGGTCCACCCGCTCTATATCTTCCGGTGAAGTGACCACCACCGCGTTGCCATCCACCTGCCCGAGCAACCCTATCGTTTCGGGATGGCCGGGTTTCCCGAATATTACCACCTGTTCCTTCCTGTGATCCATGGAGCGGTAGGTGTCCCGGATCCTCTCCTGGAGCTTCAGTACGATGGGACAGGTCCCGTCGATAACCTCCACATGGTGTGTTGCGGCCAGCTCGTAACTGGCCGGTGGTTCTCCGTGGGCCCGGAAAAGGATATGGCCGGGCCTGATCCCCGCCAGGTCGGCGTGCGTGAGGGTCACCAGGCCCATTGCATGCAGCCGCTCCATCTCCTCCCGGTTGTGGACCATCTCCCCCAGCCCGTAAACCGTTTCACCCCTGCGGAGGCGGGACTCAGCCATTTCAATGACCTGCTCCACCCCGAAACAGAAGCCCGCCCCCGGATCAATCTCAACGGCTGCCATGGAGCCCCTCCATTATATGTTGGTATACCTCCCGGAACCATACCATCTGCTGATCAACGGTCATCTCACTGTTATCCAGCACAATGGCATCTTCAGCCCGTTTCAGGGGACTGTCTTCGCGCGTTGAATCGATACGGTCCCGCTTTGCGATGTTCTTTCTTACCTCCTCCAGGTCCGCCGGCATCCCCTTTTCTATCAGCTCTTTATATCGCCTCATAGCCCTGATCTCTTCTGTCGCGGTCAGGAAGATCTTCAGTTCTGCATCGGGGAAAACCACGGTGCCGATATCCCGTCCATCCATCACCACGCCTTTTCCCTCCCCGAGCCTGCGCTGGTATTCGACCATTTTCCTTCTTACGGTTGGGATCGCAGCAATATAACTGACATGGGCGGAGACCTCCATGCTTCGGATCAGCTCTTCCACCATCCGCCCGTTCAGGTAGATCTCGGTACGCTGTTTCCCGGGATTGTACCTCAAATCCAGCAGGATACCACCCAGGAGGGCTTCCACCTCCCCTGCGGGAGGGGCATTTGTCGTGTCGAACAATCCCGATTCCATGCATGCCAGGGTCACTGCCCTGTACATGGCTCCCGTGTCGATGTATGCATACCCCAGCTCCGCCGCGATCCTTTTGGCATAGGTGCTTTTCCCGCAGGACGAATGGCCATCCAGTGCGATGATGATCTTTTTCTGTGTCATTGCCTTCTGTAGAAGTCCGACAGGCTGGTGGTCAGCGAGAAATGGTTGGTCCCGCCGGCCAGGTGGTAGGAGGAGCGCCCGTAGGAGATGTGGAATTTGGATATCCGTAGCCCGAATCCCCAGGAAAATCCTACCATGCCGGGCCTTGCACTGACTTTCATCTCCTTCCTGCGCTTGTAGTTGTATCCCAGGTCGAGATGGAACTTATCCCCGACCAGGAACTCCACCCCGAATACCATGTGCCGCATCAGCTTGTCCCCGAAAATATCAAAGTTGCTCTTTGCAGCCTCCCCGACCGAAGGGTTCAGATCATCTGAACCGGGTACCTTATAGGTCAGGTCCCACCTCTCCAGGTTCTGAAAGGTAATGGTGAACCGGAAAGGGGCATGGGCCAGTCCCTGTGTGACCCCGGCCTGGAGCTCAAAAGGGAGCTTCTCCCTGGTCCCGGCGTAGGAGGTGAGCTGCACCCCCAGATTCTTGGCCACCAGTCCGACCGTTGTCAGCGTTGCCGGGTTGTGGTAGGTGACCCCTGCATCCAGGGCGATCCCGAGGGAGGAGTAGTCTTCAAAAGAGGAATAGACCGGTTTCAGGTTTATCCCCGCGGTGAGCACACTATCGATGATCGACCTGGAGTATACCAGGTTCAGCGCATATTCCGAAGCCCTGAAGGTTCCCAGGAGCTGGCCGAATTCATCCGTCCGGTCAAAGGTCCCGTAATTCACGTAGTGGATGCCGGCTGCAAAATTCCCGATCCCCTCCCGGTGCATCCCGTAGGCTGCATACCCGAAATTGACCCCCGCAAAATAGTTCACATAATTCAGGGCCAGTTGGTTGTGCATTCCGGGGGTGAGCAGGGCCGGATTATGGTACACCAGGTTGATATCGTCGTTCATCAGCGAAACCACCTCCCCGCCGAGGGCTGCAACCTTTGCCGAGTTGGTCAGGCCGAGAAAACTGTAGGTGGATTCGCCCCCTTTCTGTGCCACGGCCAGGTGGGAGAGCAGCAGGAGCCACGTGATGATCGCGCCTTTACTCATTCCCATAATAAACGGCCTTATTCCCATGGATATTATCTCTCCATCTGATTTATGATCATCCCCCCGGTCCGGTCCACCCATTGCCGGTATACCTGGTTACCGGTCTCCCTGAGTTGCTGAAACAGCTCTGCGGTGATGGTTTTCGAAGCTCTCCCCAGCCCGCTTCGCTCCACGTCGTAACTGTTGCAGAGCTGCTCGAAATGGTTCTTTACCGGCACCACTGCCAGCGGCACTCCCATATAGGCAGCTTCTGCCGCAGTGTCAAATCCCGCAGTCGTGACCAATCCCCTGCAGCACACCATCTTCTCCCTGAAAAGCCGGTCGTTGAGTGCATGGAGCCGGATCCCCGGGGGAACCGGTGTATCGGGGGGCAGTTCGGAGAAGACATCTGCCTGGAATCCGGGATCGTTCCTGGCGATGAATATCAGGTCGGTGATAAACCCTTCATTCAACAGGTACACCAAAAACCGGGATCCCTTCTGATACCGGGCCTCCCTGAACTGCCTCCTCACCAGGGGCGGAACCACGCTGATCCGGTCATCACCGGGCAGCTCCCTGAAGGAGAGGGCCAGCACACGGTCACACGATCTCATGATGATCGTGGTAAGGAGCCCGAGGAACCACCGGTGAAGGGACTTTCCCCCGTTGCAGCGGTAACCGTCCATGTGCAGGAAGAAGTGGTGGCCGACACCGATCCTCCTGGAGTGTGCCGGAGCCTTACGCAGTGCCAGGGCTCCCAGCAGGTCATAGAAATTGAACACCACATCGGGCTCCAGCCGGCTGACCTCCCGCCTGATCCTCCTTGTCTCCTGCAGATAACGGATGCACCTCAGGAGGTTCAGCAGAATGGTCCGGCCCACGTAGATCCCTTTTTTGTTAGGGGTTTTGAGAAAAAAGGGGCTGGAAAAGCAGTGGAGCCTTTCCCCCAGAGCCTCCCTGTAATACCCGGGGAGCGGGCGGCTCTGGTTGCATCCGACAAATACAGCCATCACGCTGTGCCCGGCCTCCTCAAGATATTCCATGAGGGCCAGCGACTGTGACAGGTGGCCCCTCCCCTCACCCTGTACGATAAATATGCACCTTGCCATGGTGATCAGGAATATGGTGGATGGCGAAAATCGCTCTTTTTCCCGGTTTTCTTCAGGTTGATCCCGCTGGCCTGCGACATGAGCAGCCCGAGGATTGTTACCAATATACCCATAATTTTGATGACAGGCATCGATTCCTTCAACAACAGGTATGCAACAACGGCTGTCACCACCGGTACGATATTGGCAAAAATATTGGCCCTTGCCGCTCCCAGTTCCCGGATGCCCACGGTGAAGAGTATGAAGCAGATCCCCGACCCGAAAATTCCCAGGTAGAGGACGGCCAGCAAACTGGCATGGGTGACGGAGGCCCATTCCTGCCTCGGGACCTCCACGAAACCGAACAGGGGCAGGAACATCACCAGTCCGTAAAGGCTCTGGTAGGCCGTGATGGTGATGGGGTTGTAATCACTGACCAGTTTTCGCACCACCATGGTATACCCCACAGCCGAGATCACGGCCACAAACATCAGTAGGATACCTTTTGGATCGGCCGTCATCTGTCCGCTCCTGGTAAGGATCACCATCATTACCCCTGCAAAGGATACCACCAGGCCCGCACGGTTCAGCAGGGTAAGCTTCTCCCTGAACAGGTAATAGGCCCCGAATGGGACGATCAGGGGGATGGTGGATATGATCACTGCCCCGACAGTGGGAGTCACCAGGGTCATACCATTGGCTTCCCCCAAGAAATAGAAGAAGGGTTCGAACAGGGCCATCAGCAGGAACCACTTCTGGTCCTTTTTCCTGATCCTGCCGAGCCGCCGGAACAGGAGCGCAAATCCAAAGAGGAAGAATATGGATATAAACAGCCTTAAAAAGGCAATGCTGACAGGCCGGAACGATTCGTTGGCAAATTTATAGAGGACAAAGGTGAATCCCCAGAAGATCATGGCCAGGACGACACTGGTATAGGCCCCTGCACGCGATGATCCCATTAGGCAGCCCTGAGTCGCTTCAGGTTCGCCTTTTCCAGTTTCTCCCTGGCATACTTGATCCCGATGGTGATATCACCGGCATCCTCTTTGGAGGGCAGTTCAAACATGGCATCCATCATGATGGCCTCACAGATGGAACGGAGGCCCCTGGCGCCGAGTTTGAATTCAATGGCTTTCTGCACAATGTAATCGAGCACCTTCTCATCCCACGAAAGTTTGATCCCGTCCATTTCAAACAGCTTCTCGTACTGCTTGATGATGGCGTTCCTCGGCTCGGTGAGGATCCTCCGGAGCGCTTTTTCATCCAGGGGCTCCATGTAGGTAAGCACCGGCAGCCGCCCTATGATCTCCGGGATCATCCCGAAGGATTTCAGGTCCTGCGGTGCCACGTACTGGAGAAGGTTGGCCTTGTCAACCCGGTCCGCATTCTTGGCTGCATTATAGCCGACTACCTGTGTATTCAGGCGGTTGGCGATCTTGGTCTCAATGCCGTCGAAGGCACCTCCGCATATGAACAGGATATTCCTGGTGTTCACCGGGATCATCTTCTGATCCGGATGTTTCCTTCCACCCTGGGGAGGTACATTGACAATGGATCCCTCCAGCAGCTTCAGCAGGCCCTGCTGTACCCCTTCACCGGATACATCCCTGGTGATGGAAGGATTATCACTCTTGCGTGCGATCTTATCGATCTCGTCAATGAATACAATACCCTTCTCGGCGGCTTCCACATTGTAATCGGCCACCTGAAGAAGCCGTGTAAGCACACTCTCTATGTCCTCTCCCACATAGCCTGCCTCGGTGAGGACCGTGGCATCGACGATGGTGAACGGCACGTGGAGCATCCTGGCAATGGTCCTGGCCAGCAGCGTTTTTCCCGTGCCTGTCTCCCCCACCAGGATGATGTTGGATTTTTCGATCTCCACCTCCTCCTTGCTCTCCTGCTGCATCAGCCGTTTATAGTGGTTGTAGACAGCGACCGATATATACTTTTTGGCCTCTTCCTGCCCGATCACGTAAAGGTCCAGGAAACTTTTGATCTCGGAAGGCTTCATCAGCTTGATCTGCCCCATATCGAACTCCCCGTGCACTCCGAGCTCCTCCTGGACGATACTGTAGGCCTGTTCGATACAACGGTCGCAGATATGCCCTGATATTCCTGCGATCAGAAGGTTGGTATCCTTCTTTTCCCTGCCGCAAAATGAGCAACGGTCCATCTTATTTCTTTTCTTTGGTCCTTATCAAAACTTCATCGATCATCCCATAATCCCTGGCTTCCTCGGCTGTCATCCAGAAGTCCCTGTCCCCGTCCTTCTCCACCTGTTCGATCGATTTGCCGGAATGCTGGGCAATGATGGCATAGAGCTCTTTCTTCATCTTGAGGATCTCGCGCGTGGTGATCTCGATGTCTGAAGCCTGCCCCTGGGCCCCTCCCATAGGCTGGTGGATCATCACCCTGCTGTGCCTGAGCGCCGATCTTTTCCCCGTGGTCCCCGCCGCAAGCAAAACGGCGCCCATGGAGGCCGCCATGCCCGTACAGATGGTGGCCACGTCGCACGCAGTGTACTGCATGGTATCGTAGATCCCTAGACCCGCATGAACACCGCCCCCGGGGGTGTTGAAATATACCTGGATATCCTTTGTCGGGTCGGCTGAATCGAGGTAAAGCAGTTGTGCCTGTATAATGTTGGCTACATAATCGTCGATGGGCGCCCCGAGGAAAATGATCCTGTCCATCATCAGCCTTGAGAAGACATCCATCGAGGCCACATTCAGCTGGCGCTCCTCGATAATGGTGGGGGATATGTAACTGTTATTATACTGTGAAGTAAACCTGTGCAGCGTCATACTACTGATACCCAGATGCTTGGTGGCGTACTTCCTGAAATCATCCTGCTGGCTCATGGGTTATGGCTTTATTATTTTTCGTACAATTTACGGAACTTCTCCGAACTGACCTCTTTATCAGTGACCGTGGCCGTTGATTTTATATAGCCGATAAGCTTCTCTTCCGCCTTCTGGTCATAGATCCTGCGGGATTCCTCCGGCTTGGACAACATCTCTTTTGCATAATTTTCAAGGTAGTCTTCGGGTACATTGGAAATACCGTACTGAAGGTACTGGTTCAGGGCAATCCCTTTTGCCAGCTGAAGCGCCTCCCCGGCAGATACCTTGATCTCCTGCTGTTTCAGCAGGTGCTCCTTGATCAGCTGCCAGCGAAAATCATCCTCGTACCTGTGGAAATCCGCCTCCACCTGCTCCCGGGTCATCTGTTCATTGGCCTCCACCATCCACCGCTTCAGAAATTCAACGGGAAGGTCGATCCTGGCCTTCTTGATCATCGCCTCCCGGGCATCCACCATGAACCTGTACTCACTTTCCCGCTCGTGGTTCTTCACGATCTCTTCCCGGATCCTTTCCCGGAATGCCTTGTCCGTGGTCACCTGTCCTTCCCCGAAAATCCTGTCGTACAGTTCCTGGCCGATCTCCGCCTTTTCAAACTTCGTGACTTCGTGGATCATGCATTTGAAAGTCCCTTCGAGCATCGCAACCTCTGTCCTGCCGATTCTCAGCAATGAAGCCAGCTCCGCATCGTTCGGGAACGCCTTTTTCACATTGAACACCACTTCATCACCGGCCTTTGCGCCGCTGAACAGCACCCTCTGGTCATCATCCTTCATCAGCTCCAGGGAGATGGAGACGTTCTCAACCCTGATCCCGTTCTCCGCTTCGTTTCCCTCCCTGTCCGATTTGACCAGCGTGCCTTTGATCAGCTCGTCCTTCCCGGCCCTTTCAACCGGCCTGAACTCACCATAGCGGTCCAGCAGGGATTCGGCATATTCATCCTCCTGCTGTCTGTCCACCCTGACCCTGTAATACGGGATCCTGTCCCTGCCGGTCACCTCAAGGTTCACTTCAGGCGCCAGTCCCAGGTCAAAGCTGAATTCAAATTCCCGTTCTTTCTCAAAGTCTGCCCTATGTTCATCACCCTGGTGGGGAAGCGGCTCTCCCAGTATCCTGATACCATTCTCCTTCAAATGGCTGAATACCGATTCCGAGACCAGTTTGTTCACCTCGTCCACAAGCACAGGCGTATAGTACATCTTCTTGATGATCCCCATGGGCACCCTGCCCGGCCTGAAACCATCCACCCTGGCCTTTCTCCGGTAATCTTTCAGCACGTCCTCAACACGACCCTCATAATCAGCTTGTTCAACTTTCAGCCGGAGCACTGCATTCAGCTTTTCCCTCTTCTCTAAGGTAATATGCATATCTTTCAAAATAAATGTACGAAATTAGGAAAAACCGCGACACAATCGTTATGAACAGCCGATGGCATAGCGGTTTAGAGGGTTGACAGGTGCGGATGAAGGGACTCGAACCCCCACTCCCGAAGGAACTAGATCCTAAATCTAGCGCGTCTACCATTTCCGCCACATCCGCAAAATTCCCCGCAAATTTAACCCAAATTTCCGGAATACAAAGGTGGGGATCTGTCAGCGGAGCTCGAAGTTCTGACCCAGATAGACGCTTCTGACCTGTTCGTCCTCGGCCAGTTGTGTGGCGGTTCCCGCCTTCAGGATGGCTCCCTCGAACATCAGATAGGCCCGGTCTGTGATGGCAAGGGTTTCATGCACATTGTGGTCGGTGATCAGTATACCGATGTTCTTTTCTCGGAGCCTTGAGACTATCTCCTGGATGTCTTCCACAGCGATGGGATCCACGCCGGCGAATGGCTCATCCAGCAGTATGAAGCGGGGACTCAGGGAGAGGGCCCTGGCGATCTCCGTCCTCCGCCTTTCGCCGCCTGACAGCTGGATCCCCAGGCTTTTACGGATTTTCAGAAGTCCGAACTCGGTCAGAAGCGATTCGACCCGCTGGCGTTGATCAGCCCGGGAGAGATCAGACATCTCAAGCACCGCACGGATGTTGTCCTCCACACTCAGCTTCCTGAACACGGAGGCCTCCTGGGCCAGGTAACCGATCCCCATCCGGGCACGCTTGTATACCGGTTCACGGGTGATGTCCAGGTCGTCAAGCATGATGTTCCCTTCATAGGGATTGATCAGCCCCACGATCATGTAAAAGGTGGTGGTCTTCCCGGCTCCGTTGGGTCCCAGCAAACCCACGATCTCACCCTGTTCCACATCCACGGAGACCTGGTCCACCACTTTCCGGTTCTTATATTTTTTGACGAGGTTGTGTGTATGCAGTCGCATGGCCCTCTAAAGTTAGCCAATTATATCAACTTTCCTGTGCACTCTCCTGCTGCCTCATGATCCGTTTGCTGATACCTATGCCGATTTCATAGAGGAGCATCAGCGGAAGGGCCACAAGCACCTGGCTGAATATGTCAGGCGGAGTGATGATGGCCGAAACGGTAACGATCAGGATGATGGAGTGCCTTCTGTACCTCTTCAGGAAAGTGGGGGTCACCAGCCCCACCTTGCTCAGGAAATAGACCAGGATGGGAAGCTGGAATACGATCCCGGCCGCCAGGACCACCGAGGTGACGGTCTGCACATAGGACCTAAGGGTTGGTGCACTGACCACGCTCTCGCTCACCTTGTAGTTTCCCAGGAAATTAACCGAAAGGGGTGCAATGATGTAGTAGCCGAAAGCCACTCCAAGGAGAAACAGCAGCGAGGTGTAGAACACGGCACCGGTGGCGGTTTTTTTCTCCTTTTCATACAGTGCGGGAACAATGAACCTCCAGAATTCCCAGAATATATAGGGGAAGGCAATCACGATCCCCGCCACCAGCGAGACAACGATATGGATGGAAAACTGCTCGGCCATCTTTACGGTCTGCAATCCAAAAGGGTTCTGGTTGATGCATATCCGCTTCAGGTTGAGTATCTCGCCCAGCCTGCATAACCACCTGTTGGTGGGAAATCCGGGTTCCTTCGGAGCCAGGATGATCCGGTCAAAAACAATCTCCTTGAATATGAAGGCGACCACCCCAAGGATGACCACAGCGGCCAGGGAACGGAGCAGGTGCCACCGCATTACCTCGAGGTGCTCAAGAAAGGACATTTCCGCCTCTTTACTCTTTGCCATGAATGGGTTGGTTTTCAGGATGTGCAAAGTAACAAAAAAAACAAACCCCCTTGAAACGGAGGTCAATTTATACTATCTTTAATCTTCTCGGTCTTTGATGAGGGGAAGACGATGGAGAATTACGGCGAGATACTGCACGAGAACCTCAAGAAGTATTTTGGCTTTGACAGTTTCAAGGGCAACCAGGAGGAGATCATCACCAATGTCCTGAGGGGATTCGATACGTTCGTACTGATGCCCACGGGGGGAGGTAAATCACTCTGCTACCAGTTGCCTGCACTGATCAGGGAGGGGACCGCCATTGTCATCTCGCCGCTGATCGCCCTGATGAAAAACCAGGTGGATGCCATGAGAAGCTTCAGCCTGGATGAAGGCGTGGCACACTTCCTGAACTCCTCCCTGACCAAGAACGCCATCGCCAGGGTAAAGAAGGATGTGCTTGAAAGGCGGACCCGGCTCCTCTATGTGGCTCCCGAGAGCCTGACCAAGGAGGAGAACATCGGGTTCCTGAAACAGGTGAATATCTCTTTCTATGCCATTGACGAGGCACATTGCATCTCCGAGTGGGGCCACGATTTCAGGCCGGAGTACAGGCGGATCCGGCCCATCATCAACAAAATCGGAACTGCCCCCATCATCGCGTTAACGGCAACGGCCACCCCCAAGGTGCAGCACGACATCCAGAAAAACCTGGAGATGCTGGATGCCAGTGTCTTCAAATCCTCTTTCCGGCGGCATAACCTCTATTATGAGGTCAGGCCAAAGCACCACACAACGAAAGAGATCATCAAGTTCATACTGGCCAATCCGGGGAAGTCCGGCATCATATACTGTCTTTCCCGTAAGAAGGTGGAACAGCTTGCAGAGACCTTGAAGGTAAACGGGATCAAAGCACTGCCCTATCATGCAGGGATGGATGCTGTAACGCGCTCCTCCAACCAGGACCAGTTCCTGATGGAGGAGGTGGATGTGATCGTTGCCACCATTGCTTTTGGTATGGGGATTGACAAACCGGATGTCCGTTTTGTCATCCATTACGATATCCCGAAAAGCCTGGAGGGTTATTACCAGGAGA
>CAYXUD010000014.1:0-19412 GCA_964467775.1 uncultured Bacteroides sp.
AAATCCATGGAATCAGAAGCCAGGATGTTGGCTGCATATGTAATCTACAGAGCATTGCTTGAATCCATACTTGACAGGAAGTTTTATAAGGCCTATCCTCATGCTGCGAAATATCTCAGGAAGCTTGACCATCTTGCTGCAGAAATCGAAGATTGGCAAGATCTTGGAGAACATGGGATGTATCATGTGTGGCTGAACCAGGTCCATGGAAAGAAAAGTAGTTTTTGGAAGCACTATAGAGGTGAATAAATGCCCTGGGTTGTCACTAAAAAAGTAAACAGATACTCTTTGGGGCAAATAAACCACTTGAGTTTTCAGGTTCATCAATTTGCGACCATCACAATATCAACAAATTGAAAAAGAAAAAGCAAGTAAATGCCTAAAAAGAGTAATAAAACACACTCCGCTACCGACCTCAAGGAATGCACAAAATCCGCTGATATCTAGCGGGTTTTGTTTTTAAGGGTGGCTAGATGAATTTAGAGAGTAATAGATAAAACCAGGATAATTACAGAGTCAATCTGTCTTTCAAACTTACCGCCAACTTGTGTATAAAAGCAACTGCTCAAACTGAAAGTATGCCTGTCCACCGGTTCCGCTCAAAATCCTACCTTTATAACCCGAAAGATCAAATTCAGGAATCTCATGAAAAAAACCTTCCTTTTACAGTTGGCCTTGCTGACCACATTGTCATTACAGGGACAGAATACGCCCCCCTCGTGTGTCATTACGTTTCCCCACTGTAATGCCTGTTTTGAGCAGGGAAAGGATGTGATGATCCGTGTGTATGCCAGCGATGAGGGAGGAAGCCAGGTGGGTGGCGATGTAACGAAAGTGGAGTTTTTCAGAGACAGCATCAAGCTGGGGGAAACAGGCATCGACTCTTCAAATACCTTTTCATTCACATGGACCGGGGTTCCAGCAGGAAATTACAGGATTACCGCAAAGGCCACGGACAATGATTCTGTCAGTTTCACTTCTGCCGGCGTCATTATTACCGTCGATACGCTGGTATCGAAAGCCATCGGCCTGAGCGCAAAAAAGGGAAAATACCTGGGTAATATTATCCCGAATAGTGTCCGATCAGATTTCAATAATTACTGGAACGCCGTAACTGCGGAAAACTCGTGCAAATGGGGATCCGTGGAGAGTGTTCGTGATGTAATGAACTGGACCCTTGCTGACAGGGCTTACAACCATGCCAGGGACAATCACCTGGTATTCCGTTACCATGTGCTGGCATGGGGGAGCCAGTATCCATTATGGATCAAGTCATTGAGTCCAGCCGATTTCCAGGCCGAAATGGAAGAATACATGGCCGCTGTGGCCGAAAGGTTTCCCCTGATCGATCAGATTGAAGTGCTGAATGAGAACATGTACATAAATACCTGGAACAAGGAAGAACACGCAGAGGGCACACCATACTTCAGGGAAGGACTGGGCGGACCTGGTGAAACGGGGTACGACTGGGCCATCTGGTTGTTCAAAAAGGCCCGCCACTATTTTCCCAATACAAAGCTGGTCATCAACGATTTTGAGCTGGAAACGAACCCGGCAGGAAGGAACGAAATTCTCGATCTGGTGAAAGTGCTTCGCGACAGCGGATTAATTGACGGGTTCGGGACCCAGGCCCATTATTTCAATGTGGATGGAATTTCTGCAGGTACATTGCAGAATGCTTTGAATGCAATGGCCCAATCCGGGCTGCCTATCTATGTGACCGAACTGGACCTGAAAGGGAAATCCCAGACGGAAGCCAGCCAGCTGGCCAGTTATCAGACCTCTTTCCCTGTTTACTGGAACCATCCTGCCGTGGCAGGCATCACCCTCTGGGGCTATGTGGAGGGATCCACCTGGGCGCAGGGGACAGGAATCCTGAACAGGGACGGATCGGAGCGCTCCGCCATGGCCTGGCTGAAATCATATATGGCGGACCAGCCTGATGTGGGATATCCCTTTGAAGGTGTCCCGACCACCGTTGATCCAAAGGTCAATATCCTGATCAACGGTGAATTCGATTATGGCACCTATGCCTGGCAGATAGACAGCTATAACGATGGCAACGGGACCATGTCCGTGGTATCGGACGCGGCCATGTCGGGTGAACATGCCCTGAGGATCTGTCCTTCGGCTCCGGGCACCGAACTGTGACATGTGCAGGTTTCACAGGAAGCGCCCTTGGAAGCCGGAAAGTACTATGAGATCTCTTTTATGGCAAAAGCCGATGTGCCGCGCACCATGGCAGTGGCCATGCAACAGTCCGTCAGCCCATACAACATTTATCTGGAGGATACGGTGAGCCTCACCACCGAACATCAATACTTCTCCTTCACCTTTCAATCTACCACCACAGATCCCACCAACAAACTGAAGTTCTTTGCAGGCCTTGATGCGTCCTGCCTGTATATAGACAGCGTGTACTGCAGGGAGGTGGATGTAACAGGAATGATACAGTCAGAGAACCATCCATCTCTCACCGTATATCCCAATCCTGCCTCTGGCATGATCAGTATATCCGGTACAGATAAGGAAAAGGTCCACATATTTGACTCTGCCGGACAAAAGGTTTTAGCAATTCCTGAATTCTCAGGTGGAATGACCATTGATGTTTCTTCATTTGCAGAAGGCATTTATATATTGCAGGCAGGAGATGCTGTGTCAAAGTTCATAAAGAGGTAGTTGCGTTTTAATATATCTTTCCCCCGTTCCCTTGTTACTTTTCCTTTTCATCCAGCGGATTCCATTCTGCAATTTTTTCCTCCCTCAGCTGAACCGGTCCGTCCGCCTCCCATTTTTGGGATGAATTATAATCCCATCCGAGATACTCAGAGCTCCCTCCGCCTACGGTGGTTATTAAAAACCGGTTAGACAGGTGCCCAAAATAATTTGCCTGGTCAGCCGGCAGCTCCTGGTCACCCCCGCTCGGATCCACCGGGATCCAGCCGTAACCAGGGAGATAAACCTCCACCCAGCGATGATACACATAATCGAAACTCGCCTCTTCTCCCCTGACCACCACTGATCCTACGTACCTTGCCGGAACTCCTGCGGCCCGGCACAAGGCTATATAGACAAACGCGTATTCCGAACAGGAACCGGAACCTCTTTTTAATACGGTCGGGGCAATATCCCAGCCGCCAGTCCGCTTATAAACCAGTTTTTCTCTCAGGTAGTCAAAAATATTCCTGGAAATCCAGTAAGGATTGGTTTGCCCGGATGTGACAGCGGATGCTGCCTCTTTGATTACAGGATGATTTATCTGGTATTTTTCATCGTCCTGCAGGTACCTGGCTGATATATCCGCAGGAATATCAATCAACAAACCCACTTTTTCCGGAAAGATATTATAGGTTACTTCATATATCTTTGCTTTTACTTTCATACGAGTAATGATTTTTTCTCCTGCAGTCACGACCGATTCATTGAAATGGGCCACCCTCTGATCCCACTTATCGGTATGGAAACCATCAGGCTGTTCAAAATATGAGATTTCCAGCACCTCCTGGCTGGATCTGTTTACCGGCTCGGCCAAATAGAGGTCCAGTGCGGTTATTGTACCGGGACCGAAATTGATCAGGTCGCTGGTAAACTCAACCTCGGCAAACCGCTCATTCGTCCTGCGGTAAGGTTCTTCGCTGAAAATCTCCAGCGCATACATTTCATCATCCTGGTAATCGGTTACCCATAATTTATCCCCCTGCCATGCCAGACCCCACGGATAGGATCCCGGCGAATCTATTACCAGCACCACAATCCCTTTCTCCGGATGAACGCGGTATATTTTATTCTCTGCATGGTCCCCCACCCATAAATAGTTACCATCCCAGGTTAATCCACCCGGATCATTCGCCGGCGATTTGAATGAATGAATAACCGTTCCGTCACCGGGACTGATGCAGTATATCATATCATCTTCATTATCAGATACCCATAAGTATTCCCCGTCCCATGCCAGTCCCTGAGGACTTTTACCGGGGGCCATGATAAAATGGATCGTTTTACCGGTTTCAGGATCAACCTGGTAGACCTTACCGGAATACAGTTCATACGATGTACTGGTAAAATCCACATCCGCCACCCAGAGATATTTCCCATCCCATGCCAGTCCTGTGGAGAAATAACCAGGAGACATGAACTCCTGGGTTACCTGCCCGTCCGAAGGATCCACCCGGTAAATCTTATCGCTTTTGCGATCCACACCCCAGATATTCTTGCCGTCATAAGCCAGTCCTGTCAAGCAGGAAGACGGCGCAGGCACCTTTTTTTCAATATCACCAGTGCTGGCTAATCCATGGATGAACAATCCTGCAATTGAAAAAAAGGCAATGGTTTTTTTTCTCATCGTGCTGTTCATTATATTTCAGATGGCGGGTTTCATGGCTTTCAACAGCCTGACATATTTTTTCAGATGAAAATGTTCCGCAAAAGAGGAAAATCCGGCTTCCGAGAGCAGGGCTTTCCAGTCACGCCTGATAAAATCGAAGGCATATTTGCATTCAATGGTTGTAAACAGCCATCGGTGTAAATAAGGCATAGCCTCCATGTCGAATTCGGCAAAATCGAGAATAATAAAATTTCCCCCAGGTTTCAGGTGGTTAAAGGCATTCTGTATGACAGTAGTCCGCACTTCATGCGGAAAGCCATGAATCACAAAGCTGATGAACACTTTGTCAAACTTCCGTGCCAGATCAAAATGCTCATCGATACGCTGATTTATGAATTTGAAATTCTCATCGTTCCTGAATTTCTGAAGGAATTGCTTCTCCATAGCCTGCGAAATGTCCAGACCGGTGATGGTCCCATTTTCACCCAGGTAACGATTCATGAGCAGGTCATTTCGGCCGGTACCACAACCCATATCCAGTATGTCATCATCTGGCTCTATTTGCATCTGCGTGATAGCTCTCCGGATAAATCCATTATAAAATCCAAAAGAGCCGATATTCATCACCCTGTCGTAGTTTCTTGAAATAAAAGGAGTCAGCTCCACTCCTGAATCGGGATATATCTTTTCTCTCATTTTTGCACTCATGTGGTCGACCAAAGGTATGGAAATGTTCCCAAATGGTAAGAAACCAGACTCTGCGCCTGACTTAGATAAATAAACAAGAAGCCGTTTCATATGACTTATGAGACGGCCTCCTTTGAGGAGGGCTGTAACGAATTTAGGCGGCTTCGACAGTAAGAGCAATCTCACCATTAAAAAATAACTTATAATTCCTAATTTTAGAGTCACCGTCAACCACTCACACCTCAAACCAGGAACCAGAGAGTATATAAAACAATGAAAACATATTTAATCGCCTTATCCACAGTTTTCTATATTTGCTCCTCCATTGTCTCCGGCCAGATCTACCAGGATCCTTCCGCCCCGGTCGAAGACCGTGTCGACGATCTCCTGTCCCGTATGACGCAGGATGAAAAACTGAACTACATAGGTGGTTACAACTCTTTTTATGTCCGGGCTATCCCGCGGCTGGGACTTCCCGCCCTGAAAATGTCGGATGGCCCGGTGGGTGTCCGAAACTACGGGCAGACAACTGCTTACCCTGCCGGCATCCTGAATGCCGCTACCTGGGATACGGCCCTGGTGAGGCAATTGGGACAGGCCCTGGGAAAGGACTGCCGGTCACGTGGTGTGCATATATTGCTCGGTCCAGGAATGAATATCCACCGCGCTCCGATGTGCGGGCGAAATTTCGAGTATTTCGGTGAAGACCCCTGCCTGGCAGGCCAGATTGCAGCCAGCTATATCAGGGGGGTTCAGCAGGAAGGGGTGTCGGCCACAGCCAAGCATTACGTAGCGAATAACCAGGAGTGGGACCGCAATAATGTAAGCTCCGACATGGACGAGCGGGTCCTCCAGGAAATATACCTTCCGGCATTCAAGGCTGCCGTGGTGGACGGGAAAGTGGGTTGTGTAATGTCGTCTTATAACCTGGTCAACGGCACCTGGGCAACCCATAATTATCACCTGCTTACCGAAACCCTGAAAAACGACTGGGGATTCAGCGGGGTGCTAATGTCCGACTGGGGAGCCACTCACAGCACACTGGAAGCTGCGCAGGCCGGGCTCGATCTTGAGATGCCCTCAGGCAACTACATGAACAAGGCTAATCTGACTCCCTATTTAGCCAGCGGCGCGGTCAGGCAATCGGTCATTGATGATAAGGTGAAGCGAATCCTCAGGCTGTTGTTTGGGTTTGGTTTTTACGACCGGCCACAGACTGATCCTTCCATCCCTGCCAATTACCCTCCCAACGCTGAGGTGGCTCTCCAACTGGCAAGGAATGGAATCGTTTTGCTCAAGAACCAGGACAACCTGCTTCCGCTCGATATGGAAGCGATCGACTCTATAGCGGTGATCGGTGAAAATGCTGTTGGCTGGATCAGCGGGGGTGGAAGCTCCTGGACCAGCCCGTTTGATAACATAACGTTACTGGAAGGTCTGGAAGAGGTTGCGGATACCGGCATAACCGTATTGTATGACCCGGGCTACGGCATTGATTATGTTGCCTTTACCGGGTCTGTATTCTACACGGATGAGTCCGGTACAACGGCCGGCCTCACAGCAGAATACTTTAACAACAAGACACTCACAGGCAGTCCGTTTCATACCAAGACTGATTCCCTGATAAATTTTAACTGGGGAGGCGGAGCGCCGGCCATCGCAGGCTTTCCTTCAGATAACTTTTCGGTGCGCTGGACCGGTACGATCATAGCCCCTGAAACAGGGGACTATGAAATCATCCTGAGGTGCGATGACGGTGGCAGGGTATGGATCGATGATACCTTAAGGCTGAACCAGTGGTCGGACCACGCCGCCGCCACCTATCGTTCTGTATTTCACATGATAAAAGGAGAAAAATATCCGTTAGTGGTTGAATATTATGAGAACGGGGGAGATGCGGAGATCCGGTTCGGTTACTGGCGTGTAGATTACGAATCCTTCCCGGCGGCCGATCTGGCAGCAAAATGCGATGTAGCAATCGTTTGTGTGGGATTCAACAGCAGCATGGAAGGGGAAGGGTTTGACCGTCCTTTTAACCTTCCGGAACGCCAGGACAGCATGGTGAACGCCATTGCCCGTGTAAATTCCAATACCATTGTCGTGCTGAATGCCGGGGGCAACGTGGCCACAGAAAGCTGGCTCCACAATGTCCCTGTGCTGCTGCACGGGTGGTATACGGGACAGGAAGGGGGTACGGCCATCGCCGAGATCCTGTTCGGGATTGTCAATCCTTCGGGAAAACTGCCTGTTTCATTTGAAAAGAAATGGGAGGACAATCCGGTCTATAACAGCTATTATGATCCCGATGGAAACAAGCATGTCACCTATTCTGAAGGATTGATGCTTGGGTACCGCTATTACGATACGGAGGGTGTGGAACCCCTGTTTCCCTTTGGCTTCGGACTGTCCTACACCACCTTCGAATATTCGAACCTGGAGGTTACACCGGTTGTCACCGACGACCCAAATTCGGTCAGGGTAAGTTTCGATATTACCAACACGGGACCGGTTGCCGGTGCGGAAGTGGCCCAGCTGTATATTCGCCAGCCGGACGCACCGGTGGAAAGGCCGTACAAGGAGCTGAAAGGATTTGGCAGGGTGCATCTGGAGCAGGGGGAGACACAGCGGGTTACCCTGGCACTGGACAGCACCTCGTTTTCCTATTTCAAGACTGAAAAGAAAGCCTTCGGTTACGATGCCGGGACCTTCGAGGTGCTGGTGGGCAGTTCGTCGGCAGATATCCGCCTGGAGGGGGAGGTTACCCTGCAGGTGACCGATACCATCATGCCGGAGATAGAGTCCTGGGAACCGGCCGGGGAGATTGACTCCCCGGAAGGATTCGTGGAGTTTTCCCTGGCCTTTTCGGAGCCTGTTTTCCTGGATACAGGAGCGAAAATCGGTATCTACCGGTACGGTTCGGGCACTATACATGAATCAATTGACATCCATACCATTGCCGGTCTGGGCACTAAAAATGTAAGATTTTCAAACGGTAAGGAACTAGATCCCGGAGAGACATATTATATAGCTTTTGACTCGGCCTCATTCCTGGATTACCACGACAATCCCGCCCCGGGGATCAAAAACAAGGATTCATGGAAATTCCAGTGGAGGCCTTCCCTTGAAAATGCACCGGAGGCTGGTTACGGATCGTTGCGAATATACCCCAACCCGGCCAGGGACATTATCATGATCGACCCACCCGCTGATCTGAATGACGAATTGATTTTCGATATTCACGACCTCACAGGCTGCATAGTGGACAATTACAAAACATTCTATTCCGGAATTCCGGTGGAATACAACTGCTCCAACCTGAAAAACGGACTCTACTGCATCCGCATTCGAAATTTGTCAGCTACAGGAATTTTCATGAAGGATTAACTCCGCCGTACCCCTTCTGTATGGTTGAACCAGGTTCATGAAAAGAAGAACAGTGATGGCACACAGATCAATGAAAGTTAAATATCCCTGGATTCTCTGTGTGCCCCTAAAAGCTGCACAGCCTTCATGCTGAAAACTCTTTTTGGGATGCCATAGATGAGCATTAGATCATTGTCGATAGATATTTGATGGTCTCAGATGGACAAGATGTCAGGACAGGAATATTTCATCCCACTGTTTCAGGACATTGAATCCCGCTCGCGCATTCCCCGTAGCTTTGCTGCGGGGTAAGCGAGCACAAATAAAATAATTTATGGATCGAAGATTCCTCGGAGCTTGCTCCGAGGAGCTTCAATACTTATATAATAAGCCGTACTCCGCCCAGCTGTTCCACCCTGTAAGGGAATCGATCACCGGGTGAAGCGATGAACATGAAATTGATGGGGATTTTCCATTTTTTTGACAGGTCTTTGATAAGTGCCGGCCCAAAAGAACCCTCAATGATATGGCCTGAAACCTCAATCTGAGGATACTCTTCGTTGATGATTGCAACCACTTCAAGGAATCTCTTCGTATTTTCACAATTTTCATCCATTGAAGGGTCATTCACATGAACGATTTTTAAATTCCTGGTATTTTCATTGTTCTTGATATATAACAGGACTTTGTTCAATACGGCAATGTTATACCGTTTGGTAAAATAAACGAATTGTTGTGCATTGATGGTTCTGATTAAATTATTCAACCGGCGGCCTAGTTTCAGAAACCAGCCATGGGTGTAATTGAAAATGTGCATAACAACCCTGAGCGCGGCAGTTAAAATAACCACCCGGCGGAGTAAAAATGCAATAATCAGGCTGGCCGGAATGAAATAAGTTAAAAAGAGTCTAAAATTAGGCTGTGTGCCTTCAGTGGTTTTCATGGTGATGTTCCCTGCAAGTGCTATGATAATTGCCGTAATGGCAGCCAGAACACTGAGCCATTTTGCTGATTCTGTCCTTGGAAGTTTGGCCCTGCGTATTTTTAGCATGATATTCCCAAATCCAAAAAGCAGCATGACCGACAAAAAGGAAATTGTGTAAACCCCGGCCAGCCTGACCACATCCCCACGTGTAATAAATAAAACAGAAATAGAGAGCAGAAAGAACATGATAATGATCCTGTATGATCTGCCTTTCTTGTTCTTTTTTAAGAAGAACTGGGGCAGGATCCGGTCAAGGGTCATTCTTTCAAGCAGGCCGGTTACGCCTATGTAAGAAGTCAGGACTGCTCCGCTTAATACCAGTACAGCATCCAGGGAGATAAGCGTTGCCAGCCACTGACCCGATGAAAGTTGACCCATGTGTGATAAAAGGGTGTTGGAATATTCAGCTTTTATTTCAGTAATCGGTATAATACTCAGAGCCAGGAAAGCCATCAGGGGATTTATGATGCTTACGATAATCCACATGTTCCTGAGCGTTTTTGGGAATACCCCCGGCTGCTGTTCTTCTACGAAATTAGCAGAACTTTCAAATCCGGATATCCCAAGCATGGAAGCCGAGAAACCAAGAAAGATAGCCACAGTAATACTTCCTTCAACAGGCAGATGCCAATTTGCAGAGAATGGGCCGAGCCCGTTTTTAAGTAAATGGATTATAATGAAAACCGTGAGCAGGAACAATGAAAAAAGGTGAAATATGAAGATACCTATGGCGACCCTTGAAGACTCTTTCATGCCCATGATGGTAAGTACCGCAAAAAGCAGCAATACAACTACGGTGGATAGAATGACCGGGGATGCATGAAGTATATCATGAAAATATCGCATGGCCTCATCGGCAGAAATTACCGAGGTGGCCATATAGGATAAAATGGTAAGTGTGGCAGCCATTGAGGCTGTTGATTTGCTTGTGGTATTCAGAAGCGCATTGTAGGCCCCTCCATTGAGTGGAATAGCTCCGACCACTTCACCATAAATTTTCCTGAAAAGATAAAGTACAACTGCCACGATTAGCAGCGTAATCCAGGCATACTGTCCGGCAAAGCCAATAGAAAGCGCGGAAACATACAGAACCGATGAGCTGATATCGTTTCCGCAAATTGCTGTGGAAGCCAATACACCCAGTCTTTTTTTAGGCATTACGGCTGATTTTTTGATGTACTACCAGCAGGAATTTATTCAGGTGTTCCATCCGGAAGAACTTGTTTAGTTTCGTAATGCTGTTTTTCCAGGGGGCAAATATAATGCACCTATCCGCTTGTTGTGTTTGTAAATCCGGAAATATTTCTACCGGGGTTTCGGTGTCTCTGCACCTCCCTGGAGAGTACTTTCCGGGGCATTACTGCGGAGGGACCTCACTCAGGTATATGTACCAGGCCCTTCTTTGTGCCGACCCAGGCAGTCCCGTCTGCATCAAATGCAATGGAGGTTACGGAAAGATCGGGAAGCCCTGCAGTGATGATCTCCCAATCTGTACCATTGAATACTGCAAGTCCCTGGCGGGTGCCGACCCATATGTCTCCATTTGCGGCCTGATTTATGGCAAGTATATATAAGTCCGGAAGTTCATCGTAAAAATAGGTAAAGCTATCCTGCTGCTTCGGATCATGACCTGTATGAACCTGGATCCCCTCTTTGCCCCCCATCCACTGTTTTCCTTCCCTGTCTATAAATACCACGAACACCGTATCCGTTACGCTCTGTCCGTTATACGGGACACTCCATTGGGTAGCTCCCGAAAATGCGTCCACTGAAGGATCGTAATCAAAAGCCCTGTATAGCCGGGCACCGCTCGTTGCAAAAAAGTAATCACCATCTGCGCTTGCAATTGAGTTTATTTTAAAATTCTCAAGATCCATCGCAAACAGCGTACCCTGTGTATTGACCCTGAAATTCTCCTTTTTCCAGTGCCCATCGTCATTGAGGCTGATCCCCTTTCCTGTACCGAACCATCGCCTGGCGTCCTGGTCAATATGAATCGTGAAGACATTCGGGTTGCTGAGATCCTCTGAATCGATGGAATAAGCTGTAATGTTTTCCGCTGAGATAGTCGCTTTCAGCAGACCCGCTCCGCTCCCTATCCAGAGAATATCCCCGCTCTCTTCATAATACAGAGCGTTGATTGTTCCACTATCGGGAATTCCCTGCAATTCATATCCATTCACAACACTTTTATACAGGCCATCATCGGTTCCGATCCATTTTGTGTTGTATCTGTCAACTGCAATGGCATTGACCGCGGTATCAATAGAAGGCAGGATTTCCTTTTCAGGAACGTCATCATCATCGCATGCCCAAAATACACTGAATAGTATAAATATCAGGTATTTACTATACTTCATTCAGTTTATTGAATGATAAGCATTATGGATTGCATTTCGCTATGGAGATGATCCATGGTTTGTATGCGGCAGATATAGATACCTGCTACAAGCTCATCTGTATGAATAAGCTGTGTGTGATCCCCGGAATTTACTGTACCATGATTCAATACAGAATGAATTTTGCCATCCATAGAAATGAGTGAAATGGAGATGATCTTGGTTGCATCCAGGTGATAGGACAGCATCGTACTTTCCACACAGGGATTCGGGTATGCATTCAGCGATATATTGCCGGCGCCAGGATCAGCAATCCCTGTAGTATTCACATCATTGAGATTCAACAGCTCGATGCCTTCACCGGTACCCAGGTTCCTGGAATATTGCTTATCCGCAGGGTTATTCCAGTGTTCGTGCACCCCCAGTGACGGGATCTCTGATCCGTCGTCTTCAGGGTCATAGATAATACCCTCCGGCCAGTTGCTTTTATCTGCAGCCTGGTGCAGGTGATCATCAACACCCGGGAAGAATGGTCTGTCGTTAAATAACGGGTTGTTGTCGGCTTCGGCCCTTAAAAAATCCAGGCAAACCGATTCAATGGCCACACCATCCTGCGAAATGAACAGGGAACTCGGGAAATCTTCATTAAACGGCGCCATTTTCCATTTTACAGGCATATCGGTTGCTTCAATGCCTCCCCAGAGCCCGTCAACGATGAATAGAAGGGTATTGCGGCCGATTTTTTCGTGGCCCATCAAATCCACCAGCACCCTGTACATTCCATAATCCCCGCGCACACCTGTGGTCATAACGTCGTTATCAACCGTACAGATCAGACCGGCATGGAGGTGGAAAGAACCATATCCATAACCGGGATGGTCACCGTGTGAACCAAAGTGAAGTTTTGCATTCAGCGAAACCCCGGCACGTGCATGTGCTTTAAGTGCGGCTACATTGATCAGATAATCGGCATCATACATCTCCTGCATCAGGTTATCACTGCCGGCATCAGGCATCTCACTTCTGTAATCGGAATAAAAGATCACATCATCGGTCCAACCCGCAGATTTCGTGCGCCCCAGGCTGGTATTTCCGTCCTTGTCCAGGATCTTCACATCGGGATAAACCATATGGATTGCATCATACATGCTTTTATAAACGTGTGTCATAGGTTCGCCCACGTAAATACTCTCCTGCGGTATATTGCACTCGTCCACCAGTTGTCTGATAAGCGCAACTACTGTAAAGGGAGTGGTACCTGCCATGGCCACATTGTTCAGACCTGTCATTACCGATCTGGTTCCTGTTTCAGAAAGATCGTATAAATTGATTGCCCAGCCGGCCTGTCCGTTATTGACCTTGATAAATATCGTTTGTCCTTCCTGGTAACTTTCAGCAGTCCCTGATTTACGCTGGTTAAAATCTTTGAAAACCATATCCCAGGCATCCTTTATATGATCAGCACCCGCCAGGTTTTTTATGGAATTATCAAACATGTCGTTTATCACATCCTGGTCGTTATTTTTCGCCATAAAAAAGGCATTGGTGATGGTGTTCGGGCAATTTTCGTTTGTTGCATCCGGATCCCATGCCCAGACAACACGTCCGGGGTTCACCCCGATACCTTCACCCATCGGGTCATTGGGGCCATCGGGCAATACACCCCGGGTAAACCCAAAAGTCTGGGAATAGATTTTTTGAGCACTTGTCCAGTTAAATACCACAAGCATTACGAGGCTTGAAGCGAGGGCCAAAACGGCTGCCAGGTATTGCGCTTTTTTAAATTTAGCCACCGCTTTTTTGAACAGCATGGTCATTCCCCCGAGAGAAAGTATGTAGAGTATAAAACCTGACATGATCGGGGCTGCTGCCCTCATACAGGGATATCCGGCACGCTGGGGTTTTGGGATAACCCTGATCAGAAACCAGAGTGTGGAAGCCACTCCAAGGACTATAAAGACCAGTTTTCCCGGAATTTTATAGGATAATATGGTTTGTTTCAGGCGCCTCAGGCCATCCCGGTTGATTTTCAGACTTTTCATGATTATTTTAATAAACATCGATCTTTGCAAGAAAACTAAACCGCGCATAATCAGCCGGCAATGTATTAATTTATCAATTAATACGGTGTTAAAAATCATGGAATCTTATTATTCCCTATAATCTGCTTATTTATGTAAATCCTGAATTATTATACTATAAATGCTTTTTATTCCTGAAATATTATATTTCCTATGCAGATCCGGGAGAAGCTTTTACATGAGAATAAAAAATATAAATTGTACCATCATATTATTCTAAACACAAGTACCTGATCTCAAAATGTCAAAATCTTTAAAAGTAACCCTGATCCTGTTGCTGGCTTCTAAAATTGGCAGCAGTCAGCCTCTTCAAATCACAGTGCATGCCGATTCCGGAAGGCGTATGGTATCGCCATATATTTTCGGGAAAAACAACGTGTTGCCAAGCACATACTTAAATAACGGATCAGATGCCGAAGTGACCAGAGCAGTAGAAGCAGGAGCTCGTATTGTAAGACAAGGCGGTGGTAACAACAGTACAAAATACAACTGGAGGCTTAAACTTTCGAGCCACCCGGACTGGTACAACAATGTGTATGCAAACAACTGGGACGCAGCAGCAAAAAATCTGACAGATAAAATGCCCGGTACCCAGGGAATGTGGTCGTTTCAGCTGCTTGGCAAAGTTGCTGCCAACACAGATAATAATTTCCCCGATTGGGACTACAACGGATCGCAATGGTGGGATGGTGTACGCCAGAACCTTGCCGGCGGTGGTGTTGTAAATCCGGCCGGTGGAAGCGAGGCGCTGGTTGAAGGAGATCCTGAATTACGCGAGCGCATTCCCCGAAGTTCTACTTCGGGGTTAGCGAGCACAATTAAAATAAGAAATTAATCGATGATTCCTCGCAGCTTGCTGCGAGGAGAGTCAATTGTACCTGATGGACTGGCCTGCTGATTCAACCGCGGCCATTCTCGACCATTGGTTTGGCATCAGCGGGCTTGGGTATGATTCTACTTTCTATCGGTACTGGAACTTGGATAACGAACCGGAAATATGGTCGGGCACCCATGATGATGTCATGAAGGAGCAAATAGCTGCAGAGGAATTTATACAGTTGTATTTCAACGTGGCAAAAGCTGCCCGCGCCAGATTTCCCGGAATTAAACTGGTTGGCCCGGTGCCTGCCAACGAATGGCAATGGTACAGGTACGGAAGCGATGCAATTTTATATAACGGAAAGAGATATTGCTGGCTTGAATATTTTATCCTGAGAATTGCGGAGGAAGAAAAAGCGAGTGGGGTAAAATTGCTCGATGTACTTGATATTCATTATTATCCTGGTTCGTCCGATGCGGAACAGCTGGTACAGTATCACCGTATATTTTTTGACAGGAATTACGTCTATCCTGAAGCAAATGGGGTGAAAACGGTAAATGGTGGCTGGGATGGCAATATAAACAAAGAATATATTTTTGGACGTTGCTCAGACTGGCTCACCAAATACATGGGAGCTGACCATGGAGTAACATTTGGAATAACCGAATCGGGTCTGAATTCCGGCGATGCCAATGTTCAGGCTTCATTTTACGCTTCTACCATGGGTGAATTCATGAAGAACGGCGTTGAAATATTTACACCCTGGAGCTGGAAACCGGGAATGTGGGAAACGCTCCACCTGTTCAGCCGGTACGGTGAGGATTATATTGCTGCTGCTGAATCGGAAGATGAAACGTATGTTTCGGCCTATCCTACCGTGAACGCAGCTTCCGACTCGATGACAATTTTTCTGATCAACCGCCACACCACTGCCACAAAGGAGATTCATATTGATGTTCGCGATTTTGCGATTAAAGACGGGCCGATACAGCTTTATACATTGTCAGAATTGCCTTCAAATGAAACATTCGTTTCGCACACAGAGAATGCTTTGAAAACAAAACAAATGGATATATCTGATATTCAAGGTTCGATCCAGCTTGAGCCGCTTTCGGTAAATGCACTGGTTTTAAAAGCTGCCCCGGCATCGTCCAACGACATTAAATCTGCTCAAACAGAAATTAAAGTTTTTCCAAATCCAGGCAGCGGCATGCTCAATATCGAATTCAATTTGGGAAAAAACGGTAAAGCACACATTGAATTGTATAATGAAACAGGGCAAAAAATGACTATCCTCTCCGATTCGCAATCTGATGCCGGGTTTCACCATTTCGAAGCCGATCTGTCGGAATATCCTGCAGGGTTTTATTGGATTGCAATTCGTTCCGATAATTTTACCGGAACCAGGAAATTCATTCTGAACAAATAATTGTATTATTAAGGAAACTGAAATCGCTATGAAGAGAACGACCGACCCGACTCTCATTTTCATCTTTGCTGTTTCAATTTTCCCCATTGCGGTCACTGGCCAGTCCTACCCTTACCAGAATGCTGATCTCCCTGTGAGCCAGCGTGTGGATGACCTGGTTTCACGGCTGACGCTGGCCGAGAAGATCGCCCAGCTCGGGAACCAGTCCCCTGCCGTTTCGAGCCTGGGGATCGCTTCGTACAATTACTGGAACGAAGCCCTGCACGGCGTGGCGCGGTCGGGACTGGCCACTTCGTTTCCTCAGGCCATCGCGCTTTCAGCCACCTGGGACCCGGACCTGATGCTGGAAGTGGCCACGGCCATCTCGGACGAGGCCCGGGTGAAGAACAATACCGGTGGCAAGGGGCTGACCTACTGGAGCCCGACCATCAACATGGCCAGGGATCCCAGGTGGGGCCGTGCAGAGGAGAACTACGGCGAAGATCCCTTCCTGGCCTCCGAAATGGCGGTCAGTTTCATCCGCGGGATGCAGGGGGATGACTCCACCTACCTGAAAACCGTGGCCACCGCCAAGCACTACGCATGCAACAATGTGGAAGCGAACCGGACCGGCATCTCCTCCGAAGTGGACGACCGGAGCTTACGCGAATACTACCTGCCGGCCTTTGAAGCGTCAGTGAAAGAGGGAAAGGTATACTCCCTGATGAGTGCATACAATTCAGTGAACGGGGTGCCCTGTCCCGCCAACCGGACCCTGCTGACCCATATCCTCCGTGAGGAATGGGGCTTCGGGGGTTACGTGGTCTCCGACTGTGACGCCATCGGGAACGTTTACAGTCCCCACGCATACGTGGGTTCGGCCATGGAGGCCACCGCCCTTTCCATCCTGAACGGCACGGAACTGAACTGCGGGGGGACGGTCCAGGCCCAGGCCCAGCATGCGGTGGATGCCGGCCTGCTCACCGAAGAGGAGATTGACCTGGCCCTGAAAAGGGTGCTGAAAGCCCGGTTCCTTCTGGGCGAGTTCGATCCCCCGTCCTCAGTGCCTTACTCCGCGATCCCGGACAGCCTGCTGGACTGCCGGGCCCACCGAGAGCTGGCGCTTCGCACGGCCCGGGAAGCCATCGTCCTGCTGAAGAACGAGAACGGCATGCTGCCCCTGAACAAGGATTTGATCGATACGATCGCCGTACTTGGACCGAACGCCAATGCGGTGCAGCTGGGCGGATACAGCGGCACGCCCTCCGTTTCGGTAAGCCCCCTGCAGGGGATTGCCGACAAACTGGGAATCGATATCTCAACGGGAATCATCGAAGCGGAAAATTTTTCCGAACAGTATGGCATCCAGACCGAAGCATGCGCGGAAGGAGGCAGCAATGTCGGTTATATTGAGAACGGTGACTATATGATCTACAACAACGTGGATTTCGGTGAAGGGAAATCAAAGCTGGATCTACGCGTGGCCAGCAACACGGATGGAGGCCAGCTGGAGGTGCTGCTGGACGGAGCATCCGGTGCTTCGCTGGGCCAGATCGGCATCCCCGGTACCGGCGGCTGGCAGAACTGGACCACGATGACCGTGGACATCCCCGTCACTTCGGGGGAACACAGTGTATACCTGAAATTTACAGGCGGTTCGGGGTACCTGTACAACATGAACTGGTTCAGATTCTACAACGAAGGGGATGAAGATCCGCTGGGCGGATCGGGCAGGCTCTCCTACACGGTGGGATGCGGCATTGTGGGCTCCATCGATCAGGCCGAACTGGACAGGGCCGTAGCCCTGGCCACCAGGGCGGATGTGGCAGTGGTGGTGTGTGGGACGGACCTGAATGTGGCGGATGAAGGGGCGGACCGTTCCTTGCTTGGCCTGCCCGGGGCCCAGGAACAGCTGATCCAGGCAGTCTACACAGCCAACCCGAATACCGTGGTGGTACTGGTACAGGGCTCCTCACTGGCGGTAAACTGGGCCCAGGAGCATGTACCTGCCATGCTGACCGCCTGGTACGACGGCCAGGCCCAGGGAACGGCCATCGCCGATGTACTGTTCGGCGAGTACAACCCGGGGGGAAGGCTTACGACCACCTGGTATGCCGGAACCACCGACCTGCCTTCCATGGATGATTACAACATCCGGAACAACCGCACCTATATGTACTACGAAGGGACCCCCCTCTATCCCTTCGGTTACGGGCTGAGCTATACAGACTTTACCTACGGGAACCTTGCCGTGGGATCCGCCGGCCTGGGGGAGGGAGACAGCGTATCAGTCAGTGTGGATGTGACCAACTCCGGTGCTGTGGCAGGGGATGAGGTGGTGCAACTCTATGCCCATGCCCGGTCGGAACTGAAAAGACCCGCAAAGGAGTTGAAGGGATTCCGCAGGGTCCATCTGGAACCCGGTGAAACCAAAACCGTGACCTTTACCCTGAAACACGAAAACCTGAAGTACTATGACGAGGCCACCCGGACCTTCAGGGTGGAAAGCGGCACGGTGGACCTTTACATCGGCAGTTCCTCGGAAGATATCCGTTTGCAGGGACAGGTTACCACCACAGAGGCCTTCATAGAAAGCACCTACAGGCAGGATCCCTTTACCATCCTCCAGGCCGGGCACCTGGAAGGAAAAACCTCCAAGGTGGGATTCAGGGCGGTTTCAGCGGGCAACCTCTGCGTGGAAATGAACGGGAACGACAGTTACCTCTTATTCCGGAACCTTGATTTCAGCACTGCAGCTTCGCATTTCCATGCCCGGCTGGCTTCCCTGGACGCAGGGAGCACCCTCGAGGTCGCACTGGATGCACCCGGCGGTCCGGTGGCAGGCGCGCTGTCCATCCACTCCACCGGAGGCACGGAAACATTTGAAACCCAGTCGTGCGAGCTTACCGGGATCGAAGGGATCAGGGACGTCTATATTGTCCTGAAAGGAGCCTCGGCTGCCAACTGTACCCTGGAATGGATCACCTTCCGGGATGAAGTGACCGGTATTACCGGTTATCCTGGGGAGACGGAGAACGGTTACCGGCTGGAGGTTTACCCGAATCCGGCCCATGATGCCTTTTCTGTCAGGTACCATGTTCCCGGCTCATCCGCGGTTTCCATCGGGATCTATTCCACACTGGGCACCCTGATCAGGAGCTATGAATGTGATCCGGAACCCGGATTCCACCAGTTCGAAGTAGATTGCAGGGAAGCACAGATGGAACCCGGCCTGTACGTGGTACGCCTGGAATCCGACGCTTACCGCGAATCTCAAAGGATTACAATAATAGATTGAAATCCTGCCACTTACTTAATCGTAATCCACTATAACTTCCTGGATTCCAGGCAGATTCACTTTGAAATCAATAAACGTTAGAGTTCCTTTTTCATAATGACCGATAA
>CAYXUD010000015.1:0-14042 GCA_964467775.1 uncultured Bacteroides sp.
TAATTTACCGAAGCCGATTTAATCGAAGAAGGAGGAGACTGGGCGAATTAATCGCAAGATTAAACGACCGGATATCTTCCCTAATGAATGAAGGCGAAAACATCTATCTGGTTGATTCAATTCCGATACCCATCTGTAAAAATGCCAGGATAAATAGAAGCAAGATTTGTAAAGATGACTATGAGACGGCCCCGGATCGAGGTTACTCTGCTGTCACTAAATCCTATTTCTACGGATACAAGCTCCATCTCGCCGTTTCCCTCAGAGGTGTCTATTCATCCATGGAGTTAACCAAAGCTAGCATTCACGATATCCATTTTCTTAATGAGGTAAAACACTCTGGTATAGTTGATTGCGATCTACTTGGAGACAAAGGATATGTTTCAGAACCCATTCAGCAGGATTTATTTACAACCAGGCAAATCAGATTATTGACTCCGGTAAAGTCTTATCAGCATGACAAAGAACCTATTCCTTCTATCTTCATGAAATCTCGAAAACGCATTGAAACGCTCTTCTCACAACTCTGCGATCAGTTGATGTTGAAGAGAAACTATGCC
This sequence comes from uncultured Bacteroides sp., assembly GCA_964467775.1. Taxonomy (GTDB): domain Bacteria; phylum Bacteroidota; class Bacteroidia; order Bacteroidales. Next base: position 561 of record CAYXUD010000015.1, read on the forward strand.
AAGACAATCAAAGGTCTTTCAGTGCGCATCCTCTGTAAAATCACTGCTGTAACAATGCTACAGTAATGTTTCAGTACTGTATAATATCAAAAGGCGTAAACCCTTATTATTACTTGGAATTACGCCTTTATGAAGTAGCGAGAGAGAGACTTGAACTCTCGACCTCATGATTATGAATCATGCGCTCTAACCACCTGAGCTACCTCGCCATCATTCTTTGAACCTGGAAAATTCCAGTGGAACTTCCGGGCTGCAAATATATGATTTTTTGCAATTACGTCAAAAGTGGTTTCCATGCTCCCGGGTGATGCAGGTGCCGGGTCCCCGTCAGTATCGATGATTTTTCATATATTTCAGGAAAGAGCAGTAAGGAGGGAATATGGGAGCCGGGCCCGGGGAGTCACATATCGCATGGGAAATAATCATCTATCTGGCAGCCTTCGGGATCATTGCGGTGGCAGCAGGCAGGATCGCCGGGGTGTTCCAGAAGCTGAAACTGCCGCTGATCACGGGATTCCTGATCATTGGCCTGGTATCGGGGCCGGAACTCCTGGGGCTGATCGAAAAGGATACCCTGAGCGGGCTCGGATTCCTGAATGAGATTGCGCTTGCCTTCATTGCTTTTGCCGTGGGATCCGAACTCTATCTCAACGAGCTGAGAAGCAGGATGAAGAGCCTCATCACCATGACCATTTCCCAGGTCACAGTGACCTTCCTGCTGGTGAGCCTGGCCATGTACATGGTGACCGATCTGATCCCGTTCCTTGACGGGATGAAACTGGCAGCCAGGATAGCTGTCTCCATGCTGGCCGGCACCATTGCCATAGCCCGGTCACCGGCATCAGCCATTGCGGTGATCAACGAGCTCAGGGCACGGGGACCATTTACCCAGACCTCCATAGGGGTGACCGTGGTCATAGATTTCGGTGTTATTATCGTCTTCGCTGTTATTTTCACATTGTCAAAATCTCTGATCCACGAAGCCGATTTCAGGCTGATCTACATTGCCCAGGTCATGGTTGAGCTGATTGTGGCCGGTGGTCTGGGATTCATTGTGTGGCTCATCATCAGGATGGTGCTGGCAATTAAAGGAGCTATGATCCTGAAAAAGATCGTAGTGCTGCTGACCGGATTAGGAGTCTACCTGTTGACCGACATTATCGAAGACCACTCCAGCCTCTACCTGGGGCTTGAGCTTCACATCGAACCGTTGCTTATCTGCATCATCGCCAGTTTCCTGGTGACCAATTACACGGTCTACCGGAACGATTTTGTCCGGATCGTCAAAGAACTGGGTCCCTATGTTTATATAGTCTTTTTCACGCTTACAGGTGCCATGATCTCATTGGAAGTGGTAGCGGCCCTATGGTTCATTACGCTGATCCTGTTCGGGGCCAGGATTACTTCCCTGTTTGTAGCCAGCTACATCGGGAGCTCCGTTGCTGGCGACCCCCCCCTGTTCCGCAGGATCTTTTGGATGCCCTATGTGACCCAGGCCGGGGTGGGAGTGGGACTGGCCACCATCATTGCCGCTGAATACCCGGGATGGGGACCGGAATTTGCCACGGTGATCATCTCGGTGATCGTGCTGAACCAGATCGTGGGCCCGCCGCTTTTCAAATGGGCCCTGCACCTGGCCGGGGAGGTTCATGTGAAACCGGACGGAACCTATGAGGTGGAGAAGAAGATCCTGATATTCGGTTGGGAGAACCAGTCTCTGGCACTGGCCCATCAGTTGAAGAAACAGAACTGGGAGGTGGAGTTCGTGGTCTCCAACCCTTCCGTGGAGATCCTGGGGAACAATGAGTTCACCGTGCACGAATTTGAAGGGCCGGACCACCTTTCAATGAGAAAATTCAGTGCTGAAACAGCGGATACCATCGTTTGCCTGCTTTCTGACAAAGAGAATTATGCCATCTGTGAAACGGCCTATGAACACTTTGGAACCAAGCACATGATCGTCAGGCTGAACGACAGGGAAAGTTACAGGAGTTTCCACAGGATCGGGGTCATGGTGATGGATCCGAACACGGCCATGGTCTCCCTGCTGGAGCATTTTGTCAGGGCGCCCATAGCCACCTCCCTGCTGCTGGGCATGGATGAGACCCAGGACTCGATCGATATTGAACTGCGTAATGCGGACTACCACGGATTGACGCTGCGCGACCTTCGCCTGCCTTCCGATGTGATCATCCTTTCCGTGACCCGCGGGGACCATCCGATCATCTCCCATGGATATACCCGCCTCAGGCTGGGCGATATCGTCACCCTGGTGGGCTCCAATGAGAGCCTTGACAAGGTGAGGCTGAACCTGCAGGGCTACTAAAGGAGGTCCAACGTATTGATTACACTTACTAAACCAACCATACATCGATGAAAAGAAGAGAATTTGGCAAAATTGGCCTGCTGGCCGGCGCCGGTGCATTTACCGGTTGTTCAACACCTCCGGATGGAACATCAGGCACCTTTTCTGCTGCCATGGATTTCTACCAGGAGCCCGCAAGGAAACTGCCCACCCGTGAATTTGATGTGGTGGTCGCAGGGGGTGGAACCGCCGGGGTGGTGGCGGCCACGGCCGCAGCAAGGACCGGGGCAAAAACCGCCCTGATAGAAGCCAAGGGCTATCCCGGGGGGACAGTAACCGAAGGGGGGACTGCCATTCACAGCTACTACAACCTCTGGAAGGCGTTTCCCGGGGTCGGGAAGCGACAGGTGGTCAGGGGGATCCCCTCGGAGCTGATCGACCGCATGCTGCTCCTGGGTGCCACCACCGGCCATGCAGAGATGGAACGCGGATTCGATTACGACTCTGTTTGCACTGCGATCGATACAGAGCTTTACAAACTGGTAGCCTTCGAGATGCTGGCTGAGGCCGGGGTATTTGTTGCGGTGAACACCATGGCAGCGGGTGCTGTAACCGAAGGGAAGACGGTCAGGGGGGTGATCGTTGAAAGCAGGTCGGGACGGGAGGTTTTCCTGGGCCGGTCGTTCGTCGATTGCACCGCCTACGGCGACCTGGCTGCACATGCAGGGGCGGAATTCACCGTACCCGGTGATTACGACAGTTGCAACTCTGTCGGACTGGGGAACGTGGATATGGATGACTATTACGCCTTCCTGAATGAACATGATGCGGTGGGACAGCTGGCGCGTGGATTACGGAGCGGGAAGCCCGGCCAGATTGTCAGGCTGAGCGGGAGGGATGTAAACCTCCCGGATGAATTCAGAGAGGAAGCCGGAAAGATCGGCATGTCAACGACCACGACCACCACCTATGACAACTACCTGATGTTTGTCAAGTTCAATTACAAGGTGGAAGGGAGCGTGGTGAACAGGGATGATATGGCAAAAGCAGAACTGGTCCTGAGGCAGCGGCAGATCAGGGGCCTGGAACTGTTCCGGAAATTCCTTCCAGGCTGCAGGAACGCGTTTATTGCCCGGACCAGTCCCTCCGTGAACATCCGCAGGGGACGCCTGATCACCTGTGATTATGACATCACTCATGAGGATGTTGTGGAAGCCAGGCATTTTGCAGATGAGGTTTTCGTTTACGGTTTCCACGATTCGGCCCCGGCTCTCCAGGTGAAGGATGGAGGCACTTACGGGATCCCTTACCGTGCCCTGTGTGTCCGGGGTATTGACAACCTCTTCGTATCCGGGATGATGATCACCAGCGACCACCGTGCCCATATGTCCACCCGGAATACCGTGTCATCCATGGCCCAGGGCCAGGCCGCAGGGACCGCGGCTGCGCTCTGTGCATCAGGGGATATGGGGTCCAGGGATCTTCCATACGGCAAACTGAGGGACCGGCTGGAAAAGGACGGGGTCTATTTTGAGTCATAGGCTCCTGAGGCGATGGACAAACCCGGCTGCTGTGCTGATCAGCCCATCTGGCTGACCTGGTAATCCGACTGATCCAGCCACTCCTGGTGCAGGGTGACACCCCACCCGGGCTCAGCCGGGAGGTGCAGGTTCCCGTTGTTGATCTCCAGGGCTGGCGAGTACATGGCCCTGGCCTCCCTGTTGATCCCGTCCTCAAACTCGATAGAGAACTCCAGGTACCGGCCGGGATTGGGGATGGCGCGCATCAGGTGCAGGGTGAAGAGGGTGACCATACCGTGGTTGGCCGAGTGGGGAATGCATGGAATCCCCATTGCATGGGCCATCAGGGCTGTTCTCCAGGTCCTGGTGATCCCCCCGAGGTAAAGGGGATCGGGCTGGATGATGTCGAATGTACGGGAGTTGATCATTCTCCTCCACTTGGCAATATCATTATCCTGCTCCCCTCCGGAAACATCCATATCAAGTGTACCGGTGACCTCCCTGATCCACTCCGTCTCCCAGTAGGGGCATGGCTCTTCAAACTGCCGGATACCGTGCTCCTCCATCATCCGGCCATAGTGAACGGCCCGGTCCGGGGTATAGCCGCTGTTGGCATCCACGATCAGGCTGCAGGAGTCAGACAGGGCCGGCCCGATGGTGGTGATCATCTCCTCGGTCCGCCCTTCCCAGGCATCCCCGTTGCGGGAGGCCTCCTTGCCGATCCTGAATTTGAAGGCGGAGACCCCTTTTTCCTCCCGAAGGCGGATCATTCTTTCAAGTTCGTCTTCAGCATTGATGGAACGGCTCATGCTGGAGCCGTAGACGCGGACCGGTTTCACCTGGCCACCCAGCAGCTCGCAGACCGGTTTGCCTTTAATCCGGCCGCAGAGGTCCCAGATCGCAGTATCGATCCCTCCCAGCGCGCGGTTGACGAAGGACCAGGGAAACTTCAGGTACCTTTCTATGCAACGGTCAACGATCTCATCGATATGCGCCGGGTCCTTACCCAGCACCAGTTCGGCCAGGTTGCGGTGCAGGATGGTGGCGGCAATATCTGAACTGTAAGTGGAGATCTGTCCCCATCCCGAGTGACCGTCATCGGTAGTGACCCGCACTGCAGCGATGTCCCTCTTTGAGAAGGTCTCGATCTTCACCACCTTTCTTCCCGGTTCTATGATGTTAAAATCCTCATAGTCTTCCGTCCTTCCCTGGTGGAGCCAGGGCCCTGTCAATGCGGTCTTTGTGGACGGCCGGCCCTCCACGACTCCCGGAGCCGTATCACATCCGGTCATCCCGGCCAGGATGGCCGCTGATGCGGTGCGCTGAATGAATGATCTTCGTTTCATCGGTTTGATTTTCTATTAAATCCCTGGGCTGCAGGAGTTACCGGCAGGATCACCCTCCTTTCAGGCCCTACAGACGATAGATCTCGTGGTTCACCAGCTTCATGAGCCCTGTGTAGTTCTCCTCGGCCATCAGGCGGCGGTATTTCCGGTGATCCAGCTTCCGGGCCAGTTCGTAAACGCCCCGGGTGACCTCCGAATGGCGTTCAAAGAAGTCCACCATCCCGAAGATCCTGGGTGAGGCATCGGTGGTGAAATACTTGCTGTAGTTATACTCCTGCGCCCAGAACATAAGCTCCACGTAGTGCAGCAGGTGGCGGCTGGCCCCCACCAGGTCCCAGTCTGCCCTGGTATCGTTGTCGTTGGTGTGGATGTAGGCATCGAACCCCGACTCGTAGATGGTAACCAGCGACTGGGCCGGGTTTTCCTGGCTCTGAAGCGAGTGGCCCATGTCCAGGGTGATGCCGGTGGCGGGATTGCCCACCTCCTTCAACAGGAGCAGTGCCCTGGCCGTGGTATCCAGCTGGCAGTGGACCCTGGTCTCAGAATATTTGGGTTCGATGAACAGGGGGATATGCGGTTTATAATCGGCCGCTTCCCCTACCGTCTCGATCATATACCGCCAGGCGCTGCTGTAGTCCACCTGGAACAGCATATCGTATCCGTCGCTGAGAGGGCAGCAGCTTACATGCGGTGCTCCCACGGCCTCCGCATAGTCCTTCCCCTTTCTGATCATCTCTACCGCCCGTTCACGGATCTCCCGGACCGGCCTGGAGAGTGCACCCGGAACCCATTCCGGCTCCTTTTTAATGTTTACGTTGACCGCCGCAAAGCCAAGGCCCAGCTCCTCAACCCAGCCTTTGGTCTCCTCCGGATCCCCTGTTTCATAGGGAAATACGATCTCGACCCCGTCGAATCCCTCGATCCTTCTGACAATGTCCAGCTTCTCCCGTACGGTAACCGGTGCCTGGTATTCCGAAAACCTGTCCTGGGTCTTCCCCAGGAACCCTATAATGACTGCCTGTTTCATATCTCCTGGTTTTTTGCCAGCAGTTCGATCATCGTATCGGCCACCTCCCCGAGCAGCAGTGCACAGGAGGCAGCCCCTGCATCGATAACCCCGCGGGACCGTTCGCCCAGCCGGCTGGAGCGCCCCAGTTTTGCTGCCATCCCCCGGGTGGCGTCCCGGCCCTCCTCCGCAGCCTTCTTCATGGCGGACAGGGCGCCGGAGAAACCGTTGCCGGATCCCAGTGCCCTTTCATAGGCATCAATGGCAGGGTAGAGGGCATCGACAAGGGTCTTGTCACCCACCCTGGCGGGGGTAAGAACGGAGAGTCCCTGCCTGATGTCCCCAAGGGCCTCGCCGAACAACCCGGCGTCGATCTTTTCATGGCCTTCGAACCGCTTTCCCATGGACTTGAAGATCCTTCCGTAGAGTGGGCCCATGGAGCCCCCGATGTGCATCATCAGGGTCCTGGCCAGCGTGCTGAGGCCATGCGACAGGTCACCCGGTTCCTGATCCAGGGCCTCCCGGGCCATGGTAAACCCCTTGTTCATATTGATCCCGTGGTCACCATCCCCGATGGCGCCATCAATATCGCTCAGGTACTGCTTATTCTCCCGGATGGCCAGGATCATCCGCTCCACCACGACGGCTGCCTCTCTGTTGCTTACTGCGTTCATGGATGAAACGAGAATTCAGGCCCTCTGGAACTGTCTCATTCCCACCGAATCGGCTTCAAGGTCAATACACGCCTTGAGTTCCCCGTCCAGTCTCATCACCGTGAGGGTGGCTCCGGCCATCTCCAGGGAGGTGAAGTAGTTCCCCACGTAGGAGACATGGATACTGAGCCCGCGCTTTTCCAGCAGGGCGGCCACCTCCCGGTAAAGGATATAGAGCTCCATGACCGGGGTGGATCCCAGTCCCGATATCAGCAGGGCCACTTCATCACCCTTCCTGAACGGCAGGTCAGGAACCACCACATCCATCATCCTCTCAGCCACCCTGGCCGCCGTCTCCAGTCCGGCCACCTCGATGCCCGGTTCGCCGTGGTGCCCGATGCCCACCTCCATTTTCCCGGGATCGACCGTGAAATTGGGATGGCCCACCTCGGGGATGGTACACCCGCTCAGTCCCACCCCGATGCTCCGGGTGTTATCAATGGCCTTCTGTGCGGCGGCGATCACCTCATCCAGCAAGCCTCCCATGGCAGCTCTGGCTCCGCCCACCTTCCACATGAGGACCTCCCCGGCCACACCCCTCCGTTTTTCCTGTTCAGAGGCTGGTGCCGAGGGAACATCGTCATTGGCCACCACCTTCCCCACCGCGATCCCTTCATCCTCCGCCTCTTCCATGGCCATGGCCACGTTCATGTTATCGCCGGCATAATTCCCGTAAAGGATGGCCACCCCCTTTCCGCCGTCGGCTGCCCGGATGGCATCAAGGAACATCCGGGCGGGAGGGGAGGTGAAGATCTCCCCCACGGCCACCGCATCGCACATATTCCTGCCTATGTAGCCGATAAAGGCCGGTTTGTGCCCGGAGCCGCCCCCGGTCACGATCCCCACCTTGCCTTTCACCGGGGCATGTCTGTACTTCAATACCCGTTCATTCCCGGTGCTGCTGACCAGGTCCGGGTGGGCCCTGACAAAACCCTGGAGCATTTCATCCACTACCAGGGAGGGTTCATTGATAAACTTTTGCATTGATCCCTATTTTTTAAAAGATTCCTTTTCCAGTCTGCGCATCGCATCCACCTTGGGGGCCGACCTGCCCCCCTTGTATTCGGACTTCAGCCAGGCATCCACGATCCTCTTGGCCAGCTCTTCACCCACCACCCGGGCACCCATGGTCAGGACCTGAGCGTTGTTGCTGGCACGGAGCCTTTCGGCCGAGTATACATCGTGGCATACCCCGGCATAAACGCCCTCCACCTTGTTGGCCATCATGGCCATGCCCAGCCCGGTCCCGCAGATCAGTATGGCCCGGTCGAGTTTTTCAGCCTGTACCATCCTGGCCAGGTTATAGGCCACCTCCGGGTAGGCGGCGCCGGCTCTGGTCCCGATGTAATCCAGGTCCTCCACCGGGATGCCTTTGCCCATCATATGCTCCACGATCACCTTCTTCAGTGCAAGTGCAGCATCATCCGCATCAATCACGATTCTCATCATATGCCAGATTCATTTTTCATTTCAATAATAAAACCATGCACTTCTTCGATGGCTGGATCGCAATTGGTATTTCCCTGTCCCACCTCCGGATTCAGGTAAGCGTCAAATCTGTCGAATGCATAATGGGGATTGTTATTATACAAGTTGCAATAGACCTCCCTGTCACCATGCTCAAGGATGAATTCTTTCACCTCCTCAAACTCCTCCACGGAGAGGCTGGCAGTTATGTCCCTGCAATCTGTGGAAAGAGGGAAATCACTGCTGCAGGTAAAGAACACCACAGGTAACAGAAATACAAGAAATCTACCCTTTTCCAAGTTCAATCGTTCTAGATGGGATTCTCTAGTGAACCTCACGCTGCATACAACAACTCCTTCGTTTCTTCAATACTCTCAAACTGAATGACCTGCTCCTTCTTATCCAAAATGATCTGTCGCATGATTTTCAGTTTCTTAACCAAAGATACTCTTTTAGAAAATATGAAAACAGTAGCTGATTGCTTTACTTTTCAAGGTACGGCATGATCTCTGCCAGGTAGTCCAGGCTCTCCCGCACCCACCGGTCAGGGTCTTCGACGAATCCGCCGCTGGCCTCGCTGCCCGGCCCGGTCCCGGCTGCGTAGCGATTCTCCCAGCCGGTGTTTCCCACCTCGTATACCAGTTCTTTTGTACCGATTTTAATGGTTCTTAGCCCAAGATATTTTATTTTTGGATGATGGGCAAGATAATTCAGAGACTGAGCGGCGGGAGGATCCTGGTTTCCGATGGCGCCTGGGGGACGATGCTCCACCAGAAAGGGCTTTCCGCATCCGAGTGCCCAGAGTCCTGGAACCTTCTCAGGCCGGATGATGTTTTCGATGTGGCAAGAAGCTATGTGGAAGCCGGGGCCGATCTGATCCTTACCAACAGTTTCGGGGGGAATCCCTTTAAGCTGGAACCGTATGGCTACAGGGAGCAGGTGTATGTAATCAATAAGGCAGCCGCGGAAATTTCCCGGAAGGCGGCAGGGAACAGGGTCCTTGTCCTCGGATCCATCGGCCCGACGGGAAAAATGGTGTTCATGGGGGAGGTCCCTGAGGAAGAGCTGTTAAAGGGTTTCGAGGTGCAGTCGCGGGGACTGGCAGACGGGGGGGTGGACGGATTGCTGGTGGAAACCATGTCAGATACCGCAGAGTCGGCCCTGGCCATTCAGGCTGCGAAAAATGTCTCCAGCCTGGAGGTCATCTGTACCTTTACATTTGAAAAGACCCGTGGGGGTGAGTTCCGGACCATGATGGGCAGCTCCGTACATGAAGCTGTTGAGTCCGCCATCCTTGCCGGGGCCGACATGATCGGGGCGAACTGCGGGAACGGGACTGCAGGAATGATCGAGATTGTAAAGGAGATCAGGAACATGGACGGCCAAATCCCCGTGGTGGTCCACGCCAATGCAGGATTGCCCGTATACCGGGACGGGAAGACCCTCTTTCCGGAAGGCCCGGAAGAGATGGCTTCCCAGGTCAGGGCCCTGGCTGATGCCGGGGCAAATATCATCGGGGGCTGCTGCGGGACCACTCCGGAGCATATCAGGTTGATTGCCAGGCAGATCAAATCGGGTAAATAATGCAAAGAAATATAAGGTTGATCGTGCAGTCTCTTCTGATTGTCACCGCCCAGATTGCCTGCGGACAGCACTGGACCACCCTGGAGACAACGGGTGAGATGGATGCCCGTAAGGAGGGCGCTTTCATGGCATGCAAAGGCAAATTCTACCTGATCGGGGGCCTGGGGATCAAGCCGGTCGATATTTTTGATCCTGCCACGGGAACCTGGACCAGGGGCGCTGCCCCGCCTGTGGAGATGCATCATTTCCAGGCGGAAAGATACGGGGAGCAGATCTACGTGATGGGTGCCATGACCGGAACATATCCTGATGAAAAACCGGTGGAGCACATATATATTTACGATACAGGTACGGACCAATGGAAAAAGGGTGATCCCATCCCCGAAGAGAGGCGGAGGGGATCATGCGGGGTGGTGGCCTATCGCGGGGATCTCTATATGATCTGCGGAACACAGGACAGGTACAGGGGTTTGGCTACAGGCTGGGTGGACCGGTATAATCCCGGGACCGGCCGGTGGAAAAAACTGCATGACGCACCCCGCACCAGGGACTACTTCCATGCGGGAATGATCAATGGGAAGATCTATGCCGCAGGGGGCAGGAACACCTCCCTTTTGAACGGCAGTACCGGGGAGCAGGAGATTGCCGAAGTGGATGTGTATGACATTGGTTCAGGCAGGTGGAAGACCCTTCCGGAATCGCAGAATCTTCCAACAAAACGGGCTGGCTGTACCACTGCGGCCATCATGGACCACCTGCTGGTCATCGGGGGGGAGGGCCCGGCGCAGAAGGAGGCTTACAGTGTGGTTGAAGCGTACGATGCGGACAGGGGGGAGTGGGAGACGTGGGGCAGCCTTCAGCAGGGCAGGTGCGGCACCCAGGCGTTCATGTGTGTCGGGACCGTCTTCGTGGCCTCCGGGGCAGGCGAACGTGATGGTGGATCGCTCCTTTCAACCATTGAAATACTTGAATTCTGATCATGAACTACAGAACACTGGGGAAAACCGGATTCAGGGTCTCCGAGATCAGTCTCGGAACCTGGCAGGTCGGGGGCCGCTGGGGCGACCCCTTTAATAAGACGAATGCTGAAATAATCCTGAATTCGGCCATCGATTCAGGTATCAATTTTATTGACACGGCCGATGTTTATGGTGACGGGCTCAGTGAAAGGGTGGTGGGCCGCGTGGCCCGGAGCAGGGGAGAGCGGGTCTATGTGGCCACCAAGTGCGGGCGGAGGCTCAATCCCCACACCAGTCAGGCATACACCCCTGAAGCGTTAAGGCAGTTTGTGGAAGAGAGCCTGAAGAATACAGGGCTCGATACGCTTGACCTGATACAGCTGCACTGTCCTCCTTCCGAGGTTTACGACAGGCCGGAGATCTTCGGATTGTTCGAAAAGCTCAAAGAGGAAGGGAAGATACTGCACATGGGGGTCAGCGTTGAGAAGGTGGAGGAAGCGATGCGGTCATTGAGGTATGAGAATGTTGCTTCGGTCCAGATCATATTCAACATGTTCCGTCAAAAACCGGCAGAAGAGTTCTTTCCTGAGGCAGTGAAGCGTGATACCGGTATCATTGTCCGGGTCCCGCTCGCATCGGGTATGCTGACCGGGCTCTATACAAAAGAGACCTTCTTCGGCCCTGCCGACCACAGGAGTTTTAACCGGCAGGGGGAGATGTTTGACAAGGGGGAAACATTCTCCGGGGTCGACTATGAAACCGGGCTCAAGGCCGTTGAGAAGCTCAGGGACTATTTTCCCGGCAGGTACAACCTGGCCCCGGTCGCCCTTCGGTGGATCCTGATGTTCAAGGAGGTCAGCTGCGTCATACCCGGGGCTTCAAGCGGCAAGCAGCTCATCTCCAACCTGGGCGCCCTGAACGAGCCGGACCTGACCAGCCTTCAGATGGAGGGGATTGCACAGGTTTACAACAGCATGATCAGGGGCCTGGTGCATCACCTGTGGTAGGGGGCCGTTACTGTTTCCGGAATTTTTGTTTTATTTGAAGGAGAATCATCCTTTTCTGACATGAAGTTCAAAAGACATCTTCTTTTTGCTGCAGCGGTCGCTCTTCTTTTACTGACCGGAGCCTGCAGCCCGGTCTCGAAATACATCTATTCGGAGGATGTTCTCTCCTGGGAGAGTGATATAGCTCTTTTTGACTCTCTGAATGCCGCAGAGCCTTCCGATAACGAAACCATCCTGGTCACCGGAAGCTCCAGCATCAGGTTGTGGGACAGCATCCATACGGATCTGGCCCCTTACAGGGTGATGCAGCGCGGGTATGGCGGGGCCAGGCTGTCTGACTTTAACTATTATGCGGAGAGGATCATCCAGCCGCACCCCTTCAAAGCCATCGTGGTATTTGTGGCGAACGACATTTCCGGAGGGGAGAACGACCGGACACCAAAAGAGGTATTCCTGCTCTACAGGACACTGGTCAAACGGATCCGGGAGCGAGCCCCGGGGACCCCGGTTTTCTGGATCGAAACCACCCCCACCCCGAGCAGGTGGCATGCCAATCCCCAGATCAGGGAAGCCAACGGGCGGATCAGGAGGTACTGTTCACGTAACACCGATCTCTATTTCATCGGCACCTATGATGATTTCCTGAACAGCGACGGGGTGCCCGATCCCGGGTTTTTCAGGGAGGACATGCTGCACCTGAACCGGGAAGGATACATGCGCTGGAGAGAGATCATCCGTGGATCCCTGGAGTCAGCCGGGATCCATCCATCCTCCTGATTTCCTATCTTTGCAGGATGGACAGGCCACGTACACTGCTGACCTACCATGATCTTACGGTGGAGGTTGAGAGCCGTCCAGGGCAGGAGCTGATAGAGCATCTGCACGGTACCGTTCTCGGGCAGCCCGGCAGTTTCCGGTACCAGCACACCAGCCTGGTGGACCGGCTCACGGCAGCGGGCGAGAACTACTTCATGTACCTGCGGAAGAGAGGTTCGATGCTGGGCTCTGTCGGTTTTGTGGGCAGGCACACGGTCACATCCGGGGTGGCCCATGACAGCTGGATGATCCGCTTCTTTTCCATCAAGGCCCCCATGGGATCGGTTCCGAAGAGGAGGAAAGAGAAAGCGGACCTGAAATATGAAAATAAGCGCACCACGGTGCTGGGCCGGTTCATCCAGCCGGTGATGGCCAATCCCTCTCAGCTGAGGGGGGGAGATGAGGGTGATCAGCCGCCGGCCATCATCTATGCACTGATTGAGCAGAAGAACCTCCGGAGCATGAATTTCAGCACCCAGGTGGGAATGGAGACCATTGGAGAGGTTGCCAATTTCAACTTCAGCAGGATGCGGCCGAGGAGATCGCAAAGGGTGGAGCAGCTGCCTGAGGCCGGACAGGAGGCCATGCTGGGGCTGCTCCACGATTTCTACAAAGAGTTCACCCTCTTCTTTCCCGATCCCCTTTTCAGGGATCATGGCTATTACGTGATCAGGGATTCAGGCAGGGTCGTGGCAGGGCTCCAGGTTTATCCTGTGACCTGGCGGATCGTTGACTTCGGGGGCGGTGTGGCCAACCTTT
>CAYXUD010000016.1:0-3964 GCA_964467775.1 uncultured Bacteroides sp.
TCTGGGCAATCATCCCGTCAGCCCGGGGATAGAGCAGCCTCCTCAGGAGTGAATGCAGCCTCCCGAACTCCTTGCCGGGCTGACAGCGGTCGGAGATAAAGACCGGGTATTTCAGCCCGTACAATGAGAGGAGCACGAAACTGTTCCAGATCTCCCCCAGGCTCAGTACGGCACCGGGTTTCAATGCCTTCACCCTGCGGCGGACGAACAGCATCGTCCTGAGGTAGTATGGGAACCTTCTTGACGGATGGTACCTGAACCCGGGAACATGAACGGTCACCCTGTCAGACAAAGGATAGTATACCTCATGAATGCTTCCGAAGATAATCAAATGGACACTCAACCCGGGTTTTCGGGCAAAGTAGTTGGCCAGTTCGGCCATCACACGCTCCTTTCCTCCCCGTGCCATGGAGTCTATCAGCAGGCAAATCCGTTTCTCGGTCCTCCGCGGTAACATGGGCTATCTGGATGGGTCTGACATCATTCCACAGAGCTGATCTGAGGTGACGAACTCTGCATCGGGCCAGTCAACGGTGATCCTGGTCAGCAGCTCCTTCAGGGACCTCAGATTGTGATCCCGGTTCGCGGGATCTATGGCCCCTGTGTAGTTGAGGCGGTGTGTGCTGATGACGGCCGGTTTTCCCCACCTGAATGCAATCCTGATCCTCCTCAGGCATTCCCCGACATCATCCGGAGCGCCCGAAATGCTGGGTTCGAAAAATGCATTCCTGATCAGATGCCTCAACCCGTACCTGCTTTTCTGTCCTGTAAAATGGTTGACATACCTGTAGTAATGCTCCCCTTTCCTGTTCACCGGTTGAAACTGGTTGGCGATTCCCTTGATGCACCTTACCTTATTTTTCACCATCACCTCCTCCAGGGGTGTTTCCCAGACATAATTGTTGGCGATGAATGTGTCGGACCGGTATCCGAACGTCTCCGCGAAAAGGTTCAGTCCCACCTCCACGATTCCGGCCTTTTCCAGCCTCTCTTCCTCGTTGAAATAGTCAAGGGCCTCCATGTAGTTGAACATCTTTTCGCCGAGCATGGAGCTGATGCTGATCATCCGGAGTTTAAAGGCCTCATGGATAAGGGCATCCTCCTCCTTCAGGGCTTTCATCCAGCGTGTGACATTCAGATGCTCCCTGCCGTGGAACTGGGGTCTGAACAGCCCCTGCTTCATGCCCTCCCTCCACAGCTGAATTGAGTTCTCACATCCTTTGTACCGTTTATGAGTCTCTGTGAACAGTTCCGGATGGTACTGTTCGAATCCTCCTTCCTCAATGCGCTCAAAATCGGGATTCTGCATCACGCAGTTGGCAGTAAGTACAGCCGGGTTCCCCCTGCTGTCCCTGACCGAACGCAGGATACCGAACAGGAGTTGAAGGTCCTCTCCGGTGGCCAGGCTGTCATACTTCAGGTAGGGATCCCTGCCGGGGTGGTACCCCCTGGACAGCAACTCCTCATACACCTCCAGGGATGGCATGCGGATGCTGCCCCAGTCATCAGAATCAAGAACGACCAGCTTCCGGGTGGTCCGCCATCCCGGAATGTTCAGCAGGTTATTTCGTATCGATTTCTCTGAATTTGAAAACATCAATGTCTTTTCCTGATCAACTCCCCGAGTTCATCCGAGCTCATGAACTCCACATCGGGCCAGCAGCGGCAGATCTGCTTCAGGAGCCTTGCCAGCTGCCTCAATCCACTGTCACGGTTGCCCGGATGGATGCTCCCGATGTAGTTGACGCGGTGACTGCTGATCACCGCCGGTTTCCTCCATTTGAAAGCAACCGCAATATCATCCAGGCAGCTGGAAACCCAGTCGGACTTAAGTCCGGATGAAGGTTCAAAATAACAGTTTCTCGTCAGACAGGTCTGCCCGGAACGGGTTTGCTGGCCCAGGTAGTGGAACCTCTTTCTCACACGCCCGTCACCCAAAGGCTCGATCTGGATCTTCGATACCCCAATATATTGAATCCCGCCGTCAAATAAAACCCCTCCGAGGAAATTGTTGAACGGGCCGCCGGTCGGCACAAAGAACCGGGCCCTGGTTCCAAACAGCTTTTCGAACAGGTCAAGCCCTTCAATGATCACTGTTTTCTGATAATCCAGCTCCTCCGTCTTTTCGAAATCGAATGCATCCGGGTAATATACACGGCTGACCGGCTCGCGGGGTGTAAATCCGTATACCTGGTGGTCAAAGGCAAAGATGGTATCGGGATGACCCTGCTGCAGGGCCTTCAGCCAGGCCCGTACATTCAGGTGTTCCCTTCCGTGGAACTGGGGCACAAAAAGCCGTTCGCTCATTCCCTTCTTCCACAGCTCAAAAGAACCTTCATGGCCGGGCAGCCCTTTCAGGGTATCGGTGAACGGTTCGTAAAAATAGGACCGGAAATGATGATCCCTGATCCTTTCGAAATCGGGGTTGGCCACGATGGTCAGTGCGGTGAACACGGCAGGTCTTCCATGACTGTCCCTGGCGCTGCCCAGCACCTCGAACAGCAGGGAGAGGTCCCTTTCCGACGCGAGGTGGTCGTTATGCAGATAACGGGCCTCATCCTCATCGCATGGCCGGATCCCGTATCCTGTCAGCTGGTCGAGCACCCCGCCGGAAGGTATCCGGGTGGAGCCCCAGTCATCGGACTCTATGACAACGATCCTGCGGTGTGTGCTCCATCCGGCGACATTGGCCAGGTGCTTTCTGACTCTCTTCAGTGCCATTCAGGTGATCTGCGGGTAAAGGGATTTGACCAGTACCTCAAAGTGCTTCTGCGGATCGTGGCCGGACTTCAGGTAGACCCCTATCCGTTCCTGCATCTGCGCGTACTTTTTTTGATCTGAAATAAGTTCAGTAACTCCCTTCAGGAGCTCTTCGTAGCTCCGGGCGAATATGCCGACGTGATGGTCCGTCAGGACACCGCCCGGATCCACGGTGGATACCACAGGGATCCCGTGGCTCCATGCCTGCAGGAAGGTGTTGGGGAAACCTTCCATGACGGAGGTGCAGACAAGGATCTTCGATCTGGCCAGGATCCCGTTCACCTGCTGAAAACTCTTTGGCCCCAGGTAAACGATGTTCTTCGTGGCGGCAGCAGATCTCATCCATTTTTTGAACAACCCGGCCTCCAGGGACGATCCGATGACGGCAAAGTCCGCTTCCGGCAGATCCCTGGCCAGATCTGTCACCCACTCCGGACGTTTGACCTGCCTGATATTCCCGATCCAGACGACAGCATAGCCCTTTTCCCCGGCATCGCCGTGCACCCCGAGCAGCCCGGGGTACCAGATGTTGGGGATAACCGGTATCTCCCGTGCGGTCCCCCTGAGAGCTTCAATGCACTCCCTCTGGAACGGGTTCTGCGCAACGATGAGATCCAGCCCGAGGATCCGCTTCTCTCTTTTCCCAAGGCTTTCCGGCCTGCAGGGAAGGAATTCCGTGTCGCTTGCAACCATGTAGACCAGTTTATACCTGACCAGCCCGGAAAGGATGGTCAGCAGGAACAGGCCACTGCCCCCGGTGCGGACCACCACAACATCCGGGCGGATCACGACCACCCACAGATGCTTGAGGTACTGCAGCAGGAACATCACCTTGCGTATCAAAGGCACAAAGAGAAAATGGATGCCGTTGTGCTCCTTTCTGAGACCGGCCCAGCGGTAATAGAATGAATAGGTTTCCCAGCCGTTGTCCGAGAAGCACCTGGCCCAGAATGTAAGCTGAACATCTGCACCGCCAAGGGCCACCGGCGGCTTCCTGCCGCGGAGGATCACATCGATGTAGATGGACCAGAAAAGGACTTTAGGCTTCCTGGTTTTCATGTTCGGTCTCCTCCTCCTCCTCCTCGAACCCGTAAACCGGGATGAAGGCCAGTGCCAGGATGAACGCAAAGAAGTAACCCACGTCACTGACTGTATTGGAGATAATAAACAGGGGAATGAATACGGAAAATATCACCCGCCGGGT
>CAYXUD010000017.1:0-32336 GCA_964467775.1 uncultured Bacteroides sp.
GTTCATCTATCACTTCATTCAGGGACCGGCTATCATTGATCTGGAATTGTTCCGCATCCAGCTCCTGGTTTTGCTTATTGCCGGAGTAGGCTTTCAATTCAATCTTTGTACCGCCGTCAATCTGTGAAACACCGTATTTGAGCACCTCCTTCCTGATATGCGCAGGTTCACGTGCTGTAAGGATCAATCCGGTATATGGAACCGCCAGGCGAAGAATGGCAACCAGCTTTGTGAAATCTTCATCTGAAACCATGTAACGCTCATCAAATAGTACATTGGAAGCATTTTTCAGCCTGGGAAAAGAAATCGTGTGGGGTCCGACATTATACACTGCTTCAAGATGATTCACATGCCTGATAAGTGCCAGCAACTCAAAACGCCAATCGTTTAAACCGAAAAGGGCTCCGATCCCGACATCATCAATTCCTGCCTCCTGGGCCCTGTCAAGCGCGGAGATCCTCCAGTTATAGTCCCTCTTCACCCCGCCTGTATGGTACCTCGCATAAACCTCCCGGTGGTAGGTTTCCTGAAAGACCTGGTAGGTCCCGATCCCCGCTTCCCTGACCTGGCGGAACCCGTCAATATCCATGGGAGCGGCATTGATATTGACACGCCGGATCTCCCCGTTCCCTTTCTTCACGCTGTATACGGTGCGCACTGTATCTGCAATGAATTCCGCGTTGTACATGGGATGCTCCCCGAACACCAGGATCAGGCGTTTCTGCCCCATATCCTCCAGCATCTCTACCTCCCTTACCAGCTCCCCGCGCGTAAGGGTGGTCCTTTTCTGATCCTTGTTGGATACCCTGAAGCCACAGTATTTACAGTTGTTGATACAATAGTTCCCAACATAAAGGGGTGCAAAAAGGACGATCCTCTTGCCGTAGATCATCTCCTTGAGCCGGCGGGCCCCCTCCTTGATCTCCTCCACCAGACCGGGATCGGTGGTATTCACAAGGATGGCCGCTTCCTGCAAACTCAGGCGTTTTTTGCTGAGCGACCTGGAGATAATGCCACGTACCAGGGACCTTTCCGGTTTTGCACGGGCAAGGATCCCTTCTATCTCCTTCTCAGAGATAAAGGGAACCATGGGTCTGTCTTCGACGGCATATGCCTGCGGGTCGTAGATCATGTCTGTTCGATTTACGTACCAGGGAAGTGAAACAGAAGAGATTCAGCATAAGCTCTTTACCTTCAGATCCTCCTCCGGGTCAGATGAATAAATGACTCCTCGAAGCCGGATCACCCGCTTCTCGGTGGAACAAAATTAGGCATTGTTATTTGTATAACAAAAGTTTTCGCCCATTAATTGCTAATTTTATCCACACCATGGTCCGCAAACAGATCATAACCGGAATGCTCCTGCTGGTGGCCATTTCTGCGACTGTCCGTTCCCAGGAGACAAGGCTCTCCCACCACCTGAAGACGGGAATGCGCTATCTCCTGGCCATCGAGGTCCAGCAGAACACCATGTCCGAATCGATGACCACCGAGCAGATCAGCATGTTCAGCCGGATGAAATTGATCTTCAGGGTTGATTCCACGGATTCCTCCGGGCTGATCCATATGACGGTCCGTTACAGCGATCTCCTTCTCTCCATGCTGGCTCCGGGCATGTCCATGGACATCAACTCGGAATCGGGAAAGAACAGGACCCTTTCAGACCTGATCGACATCCTCGAACAGGGCAGTTTCCACCTGGCCATGAAAGAATCCGGCGAACTCTGTTCCCTCGATGGGCTCACCACGCTGATCGAATCCCTCTCCTCCTATCCTGCAAAGGATATCCACGAACTGGAAGTGATCATCAATACCCTGGATGAGGCCTATGGCTCCAATGCCTACCAGGGCATACACAACCTTTTCATCGCATTCTATCCCTCTGTACAGCCCATCCAGAACTGGACAAGGGATTTTACCTACTACCTGAATACCAAGCCTGTGCAAATGGTGAACCGGTACTACCTGAGCCGGACCACCGGAGAGATGAACATTATCCAGGGGATGGGCATGCTGAATTCCCTGCAGGAATATTGTGAAACCACCTCCCTGGGCGAGGTAAAGTCGGCCGTCTCGGGCACCCAGACCTATGATTACCAGGTTGAAAAGGGTTCGGGATGGCTCAGAAAATGCCTCTCCCGCCAGAGGGTGCTCATTGAAACCACCATTATCAAAAGCCCCGCTCTTCCTTCAGGCCTTAAGATCCCCTCCTACACAGAAACTGTTTTCGAAGTGAGGGGATCGGTTTTACGAACTGAATGATGCAGGTGAAAATGAAACTTCCAGGGATTCCCGTCCTGATGGCCATCCTCCTGGCGCCCCTGGTGCTTCAGGCCCAGCCCTACGGACATGCCGGAGGGGTCAGGGCAGGGTACTCCAGCGGTCTTACCTATAAGGGTTTCTTTCTGCACAGGATGACGGCCATCGAGGCTGATGGCTACTACAACCGGCACGGGCTCAACATCGCTCTCCTGTATGAGATGCATGCTGAACCATTCCAGAGCAGCAGGTGGCTGCTCTTTGCCGGGGGAGGAATCCATGGCGGGAAGTGGGACGGGGAGCTTTCGGCCGGCGTGGTCGCCATCGGGGGGATCGAGTATACATTGAGAAAGGTGCCCCTGAATTTCGGATTCGACTGGAGACCGATGTTGAATATTTACAGGGAATTCTCCTACGACCTGCTTGACTTTGGGTTCATCATCCGGTACCGTTTCACTCTGTAGGCTTTGCTTTTTGCCCGGAGTGCAGTATATTTAAACATTTGCAAATCCCCCTGAATCATGATACCTACACTGAAGGATGTACAGGCTGCCGTAAAAAGGGTCTCCCCTTATGTGCACAACACCCCTGTGCTCACATCCACCACCATTAACCGGATGCTGGATGCACAGGTATTCTTTAAATGTGAGAATTTCCAGAGGATGGGGGCTTTCAAGATCCGGGGAGCCACCAATGCCATCCTGCAGCTCACAGAGGATGAACGGGCAAGAGGGGTTATCACCCATTCATCCGGGAACTTCGCTGCAGCGCTTGCACTGGCTGCCAGCTCACTTGCTGTCAAAGCAACCATTGTGATGCCCTCGGACGCACCTGCCATCAAGAGAGAGGCTGTGGCGGGTTACGGAGGGAACATTATCGAATGTGCCCCTGGACTGAAAAGCAGGGAAACCACCATGATGGCCCATCAGAAGAGGACAGGGGCCACATTCATACACCCTTCCAATGACATGAATGTGATCCTGGGGAATTCAACGGCCGTGATGGAACTGGCCAAGGAGGTGAATACCATGGATGTGGTGATCGCACCGGTGGGGGGAGGCGGATTGCTGGCCGGGACAGCCCTGGCAACCAACCACCTGAACTATTACATTGAAACCATTGGAGCGGAACCCTTCGGCGCCGACGACGCCTATCTTTCTCTCAAAACCGGGAAGATCCAGCCGAGCATCAATCCCAAAACCATAGCAGACGGACTTAAGACCCAGCTTGGGGACCAGAATTTCCCGATCATCCTGAAATTCGTCAGCAAGATCATCCGTGTGGAGGAATCGGAGATCATCCAGGCCATGAAGCTGATCTGGGAACGGATGAAGATCATCATAGAACCCTCCAGCGCGGTGGCCGTGGCCGCCCTGTTCAGGAACCGTACCGAGTTCAGGAAAAGGAAGATCGGGGTGATCCTCTCGGGGGGAAATGTGGATCTGGAAAACCTGCCTTTTTAAAAAAAACACATCCCAGGCGCTGATCCGCACCCAGGATGAACCATAAACCCGTGAGCCTTTGCCTCAAAATAGCATTCGGGGTGGATGTTGAATCAAAAATCACATATATTTGCAGATGTTGCCATCGGGAAAGGTGTACCGCTTTTCTGCAACCTGACTAAAACTATTGCGATCCGGGCGGGTGCTGATATATCACCTGCCCTTTTTTGTTTTTCTGAATGAAGAGCCCGCACTCAGAAAAAGAGGTAATTTCAGGAATCCGGAACCATGATTCCGCCGTTCTGGAATATGTATACCAGACCTACTTTCCGGTGATCGAGGGTTTGGTGATCCACCATCATGGAAGCAGGGAGCAGGCGAAAGATGTGTTCCAGGAGGCGATGATCATCGCGTACAGGAGGATCAGGGAGGGCGGTTTTGAGCTGACCTGCAAATTCAGCACCTATCTGTATGCCATCTGCAAGAAAGTGTGGTTGCAGGAGAGGAAGAAATACCAGCTGCATGAGGAGAAGCTCCGGATCCGGCCCATGGTGCTGAATGAGCCGGACCCCGGCGATGACCCCCTGCTCCGGAACCATCTGACTGAACTGTTTAATAAGCATTTCAACGAGCTGAGCCAGGACTGCCAGAAGATCCTTGCCATGTTTTTCAACAACCACACCGTGGAAGAGATCAGGGACAGTATGAATTACAAGGACCTGCACCATGCCGCAGACAGGAAATACAGGTGTAAGAAGAGCCTTATTAAACGGATTATCAATGACCCCCTTTTTATACGACTGAAAAATGAAGCGCGTTGATCAGATCATCAGATACCTTTCCGGGGAATTAACACCGGAAGAATCGAGGGCATTCGAACGGGAACTGCCCGTGAACGAAGAGCTCAGGGAAGAGTACGACCTGGTTTCAGCCGCATACAGGCTGATCGGGGATGAGCTGAGGAGAAGGGATGAGGAGGCATTCAGATCCAAACTGCGTGAAGTGATGGACCGCGGGATGCCCCCGGCGGAACGTGGAAGCGGTAAACGGAAGTCCTGGTGGTATCTCCTGATTCCGGCGGCAGCATCGGTTGCCGTAGTGCTTGCCATAACCATCCTGAACCGGGGCAATGACAAGATCTATGAAGCCTTTTTTGATCCGGCCCGGGACCCGGTGATCCTTGCATTGAACCAGGAGACAAGGGGTGATTCCGGATCAGCCCTGGCACTCTACTGCCAGGGGAATTATCAGGCCGCCATGGAGAAGGCGGCATCCGCGCTTTCACAAGACCCGTCGGACCGGCTGGCACTTCTTATCCGGCTGCTGGCAGCCTTGGAGTTGAACCTTGAACAGGAGGCTCTGGTCCAGGTGGAGGCAGCCGGTACCGGAGCGGAGGATCTGCTCGGACAATCCCTCACATGGTATCATGCCCTTGCCCTGGTGAAATCAGGGCAAAGCATGGAGGCATCAGCGCTGCTGGGTCCCTTGCTGGAACATCCGGGCCCCTATTATCCGGATGCTCATAAGTTGCAAAAGATGTTGTTAAAATAATTCTTAATTTAGGAGGCATAAGCAACCCGGTGTATGCCTTCTTTCCCTTTCTACAAGCAGCTTGATGCCATGGATTGCGGCCCCACCTGCCTGCGGATGGTAGCCCGTCATTACGGAAAACACTTCACGCTCCAGACCCTGAGGGAGAGGTCCCATCTCAGTAAGGAAGGGGTTTCCATGCTGGGCATTGCCAGGGCAGCTGAAGCCATCGGTTTACAGACCATGGGCGTTTCACTTTCCTGGGAGCGGTTGAAGGCTGAAGCTCCCCTGCCGGTGATCGTTCACTGGCAGCAGAACCACTTTGTGGTGGTCTACAGGATAAAGAAGGAGCGTGTATACGTTTCCGACCCTGCGTTCGGGCAAACGGTCTATTCAAGGGAGGAGTTCCTGAAAGGATGGATCAGCACCCGGAAAGATGGTGAGGCAAAAGGATCCGTCCTGCTGCTGCAGCCCACCCCCGATTTCCTGAACCAGGAGGATGAGCCTGTGAAAAAAACGGGCTTCAGGTACCTCTACCGTTACCTGGCCCCTTACAGGCGTTATGTCTACCACCTGATCCTGGGACTCATCCTGGGAAGCATTATCCAGTTCCTTCTGCCCTTCCTGTTCCAGTCCATTGTTGATTTCGGGATCACTAACCAGGACCTTTCATTCATCTACCTGATACTCCTCTTCCAGTTTGTCCTGATCCTTTCCCAGATGGGGATCGACTTTATCCGCAGGTGGATCCTGCTCCACCTGAGCACCCGGATCAACATCGCGCTTATTTCAGACTTCCTGGTCAAGATGATGAAGCTCCCGGTAGGATTCTTCGATACCAAGCTGACAGGTGATATCCTGCAGCGCGTCGGGGACCACCGCAGGATCGAATCGTTCATCACCACCTCCTCCCTGACGATCCTGTTCTCGATGTTCAACCTGGTCGTATTTGCCATCATCCTGGCCATTTACAGCCTGAAGATCCTGCTGATCTTCCTTGCGGGGGCGCTTCTCTACTTTGTCTGGATCGCCATTTTCATGAAGCGAAGAAGGTCGCTGGACCACAAGTACTTTTCCAGACAGGCCGAGAACCAGAGCAAGCTGATCCAGATCATCCACGGGATCCGGGAGATCAAACTGAACAATGCCGAACAGACAAACCAGTGGGAGTGGAAGGATATCCAGGCCGCGCTCTTCAGGGTTAATATGAAAAGCCTCTCCCTGAACCAGAACCAGGAGGCAGGCGGCGTCTTTATCAACGAAACCAAGAATATCCTGATCAATGTCGTTGCTGCCATCGCCGTCCTGAACGGGCAGATGACCCTGGGTATGCTGCTGGCCGTGAGCTATATCCTGGGGCAGCTGAACGGTCCCATCGAGCAGATGATCTCCTTCTTCCACAGGGCGCAGGATGCAAAGATCAGCCTTGAAAGGCTGGGTGAGATCCATGACCTCGAAGATGAGTACCAGAAGCAGACCGGCGTCACTGTGCTGCCTGCCATTGACAGGGTAACGGTGAGTGGCCTCGAATTCAGTTACCCCGGTGCACTGAGCAGGAATGTCCTGGAGGACATCAACCTGACCCTGAAAAAGGATTCGGTCACCGCTGTGGTCGGGGTCAGCGGGAGCGGAAAGACCACCCTGGTAAAACTTCTCCTGGGTTTCTATCCCCCTGCCAGCGGGGAGATCAGGGTGGGCGACATGAACATCCAGATGATGTCGCCCGACCTGTGGCGGAGCCGTTGCGGGGTTGTCATGCAGGACGGGTATATCTTTTCGGATACCATCGCCAAGAACATCGCCCTGGGAGAGGAAACCATCAAACCGGAACAGCTCCTGTATGCTGCCAGGATGGCTTGCATTGATGATTTCATCGACCAGCTCCCCCTGGGTTACAATACCAGGATCGGCCAGGAAGGCCTGACGCTCAGCGGAGGGGAACAGCAAAGGATCCTCATCGCCCGGGCCATTTACAAAAGCCCCATGTTCCTGTTCCTGGATGAGGGGACCAGTGCACTGGATGCAAACAACGAAAGGCGGATCATGGAGAACCTCCAGCTGGTATTCAAGGGGAAGACTGTCCTGATCGTGGCCCACCGGCTGAGTACGGTGAAGGATGCCGACCAGATCATTGTCCTGGACAGGGGCAGGATCGTGGAGGAGGGAAAACACAACTCCCTGATTGCCAAAAAAGGGCACTATTTCAACCTGGTCCGTAACCAGCTCGAACTGGGCAATTAATCCCTCTCCGCCCTCACCGGTTCCAGGATCATCACAAATCCGCCTCCCCTCTCCATCCTGATGGTGAAGGTGCTTTCTGCGGTCACTTCAAAAGTCTCCCTGTCAAGATGGGAAGGTTCTGAACCTGCATCCTCAGCATCCTTCCACAGCGTTGCCCTGCAGGACCCGGGACCGAGAAAATCGAGCGGGAACTCAGACTCCCTGGCATCCTCATTGGTCATCCCTCCCACGTACCAGGTTTTTCCCCTGCGCCTCGCCATGATGATCCCCTCGCCCGGGTAGCCTTCTATATACCTGGTCTCATCCCAGGTGGTGGGCACCATCTTAAGGAAATCTGAACCGGGCTGGCCCCTGTAATTGTAAGGTGAATCGCAGATGACCGTGAAGGCGCTCTCGTATACCACCAGCATGGCCAGCTGATGGCAGCGGGTGCCCATGACCGCCGGGTTGGGGGCATCCCCGCCCACCGGTGAGAACTCCTCCTGGTGAACATGGTTGAATCCCCCGGGCGTGAAATCCATCTCCCCGAGCACTCCCCGGGTGAAGGGCAGTGTCACCGTATGGCGCGGGGTGACCAGGTCTGACCATTTGGTATATTCATTCCCGAGCACGCCCTCCCTGGTGAGCATGTTTGGAAGTGTCCGGGAGACCCCGGTCGGCTTGTAGGCCCCGTGAAAGTCGACGATCAGGTGATGTTCCGCTGCTTTCCTTGCCACCTTGTGGTACCAGTTCACCATATCCTGGTCGTCCGAGTCCATGAAATCCACCTTGATCCCTGCCACGCCCCACTTCTCATAGAGAGACAGGGCCTCCTCCATCTGTCTCTCCAGATGGTGGGACAACACCCAGAGGACGATCCGCACATCCCTCTCCCCCGCATACGAAATGATCTCCTCCAGATCCACTTCATCGACTGGCCTTGTAATATCCGCATCAGGATTCGGGAGCGATCCCCCCTCCCCGGAAAAGACCGTCCCGTACCAGGTCCAGTCCACGATCATGTATTCCCAGTCCATCTCATCGGCCAGGTCCACAAAATACTTCATGGTGGCCGTGTTCATTCCCAGTTCGAATCCGGCATCCGGCCCGTAATCACCCGACCACCAGCGGTCCCATGCAGAGACTCCCGGCCTGATCCAGTCCACATCCTCATACTCCACCGGGTCGTTCAGGTTCGCAATGATGCTGGATTCGATCAGGTCACCCGGATCGTCGCCCACGATGAAGACCCTCCAGGGAGAGACCGCCGGGACTTTCGAGTTCACTTTCACGGAGGGTTCGCGCTTCAGTGAGGCCAGGGACGAGACCAGGGAACCCTCCCCTGCTCCCCCTGCCCTGAAATAGAGCCCGGCCCAGTCGGTCAGGTCGGCCTCCGTGATCAGCAGCCACGATCCGGGACCGACCTCTGCCAGAAGTGGGCACCCTATCAGTTCGTCCTTCCCGATCTCCCCGGCAGTGCGTTCATCATAGGTGTGTTCCTGGCTGGAATAGTATTGCCCGTGGTTGGTTGCCCAGACCCTGACAGACCCCTCCAGGTTAAAACAGCACCTTTCATCGGTGAGTGCGAATTCGCCGAATCCTGAGTTTTCGGGGAACCTGTAACGGAACGCCACCCCGTCATTGAAGAGGCGGATGACCCATTCCAGCTGCCTGGCATGCTGCTCGCGTTCACTTAACCGGAAGATGTATTCATTGGTTTGGTTGCGGACCTTGCTGCACTTGCCCCACAGCGGCTCCCAGGTTTCATCCACCACTGTTCTGGAGACGAGCTCCAGATCGAGCCCGCCGCCAAATAGATCCTGGTCCCGGAACTGCAGCTCAATGGCAGAGGGCCCCACCATCTGCTCACCGTTTTTGTAAATGGCGTAGGTAAATGATTCGTCCCCGCTGGTACCCAGTCTTACTGTGATCCTCCCGTCCGGGGAGCTCAGTTCGCCAGGCACCCTGTGGCAGGCGGGAATCCAAAGAAGAGCAAGGAGAATGGAGAGTGTTAATCGGTACATGGCATCAGTTTTAAGGTCAGATTTTAAAATTACGAAATTATTTTTCGATATTTAAGCCCGTATCGGGAGGAACGTCCTATGGACAACGACTGGAAAAAGCGGCTGGGAGTGGTCTATTCCACCGACCCGGATTTCCATTATGACCCGGGGCAGGAGGAGGAGCAGGAAACCCTCCCGCCGCGGCAACAGACCCTTTATGTGTCGCTCGACAGGAAGAACCGCAAAGGCAAGGCAGTCACCCTGATTGAGGGCTTCACAGGAACCGGGGCTGACCTCAGGGCCCTGGGAAGGGACCTCAGGAACAGATGTGGCACAGGGGGATCCGTGAAAGATGGTGATATCCTCATCCAGGGAGATCTGAGGAACCGGGTTTTTGCGCTGCTCGGGGAGTTGGGTTACCGAGTCAAACGAAAAGGTGGTTAAAAGAGATCAAACCGGTGGAATCTTCGTTTTGCTTGCCGTCCTGGTATGCATGTCCATCATGAACCCGGAACTGCGGGCACAGCCAGGGGAACTGCTTACCCTGTCCGATACCTCCTATTTCAGAGCGGGAGAGGATGACTGGAACCTCGTGGAGTCGGTGCTCCGGTCGGAGCCGGCCAGTGTCCTGATGCTGCTGAACCGTGGTGCCAGTCCGGATGCCGGCGCTGAGGGAGGGATGACCGCACTCATGTATGCTGCCGAGCGCGGTGATACCCTGATCCTGAAACTGCTGGTTCTGAATGGGGCGGACGTGGAGCTGACCCATGTGGAGAACACCACCCCCCTGATGGTGGCTGTGCTGAACCGGCAGTTCGATGCTGCGCACCTGCTGCTCAGGAAAGGGGCAAATCCCGATCACCGGGACGATTACATGGGAATCCCCCTGATCTATGCCGCGGCGATGAATGATTACCAGATGGCTGACCTGCTGCTGTTCTATGGCGCAACCGACAGCCTGAAAGACGGGGATAGCAACGATGCCCTGATGACCGCGGTCTTCTTCGGCAACCTGGAGACCGCTGACGTGCTTCTTCAGAACGGTCTTATGCCGGACTCACGCGATAACAACAGGGCAACCCCGCTCATGATCGCTGCAGAGAGGGGTGACTCCGATATGGTTTCGCTGCTGCTGGAGTATGGTGCTGAAAAGGAGCTGACCGACCGGCACAATTTCACCCCGCTGGCTCACGCGATCCTTGCCGGCGAGGAGAAGACGGCCCGGATCCTTGTGGACAGCGGTGCCAATGTTCACCACCGGATCAGTAAGAACCAGAACCTCTGCGACCTGGCCGCGGGGCTACAGGAAAAAGAGATCAGGAAGATGCTGAAAGAGAAGGGTGCCGCTCCCACACCACGGCCTGACTTCTCGGTATTTGGTGCAGGATGGGGGAACAGCTTTGGCCGGAATGAACATATGATGCAGGTAAGGGTCTGGGTGCAGGACCGGAGATTCGGGTTCTTTGCGGAGACCGGTTACGACGTCAGGCCCACCAGGCGCACCGTGCAGGTCAGTGTGAACGATAGCCTGATCCACCAGTACCGGGAGAGAAGATCGGCCTGGATACACGGGATCGGCAAGTATTTCAGCCTGGTAAGCGATGGATCCGGCCTGAGGTTCGGACCCTATGCCGGATTATACGGAATGCTCTCGTTCCCCTCATACAATGGAATCGGCGACAGGCCTCCGGTTGAGTATAACCTGATCCCGGCTGCCGGGCTCTTTTTCACCGGGAAAATGGCAGGGATCAAAACCGGCATTGAGAGATATACCTTCGGGACCATTGACGAGGGACGCTGGAAAATGAACATCACACTTTACCTGCTGATCCAAAGCAGGCCAACCTCCTATGAACCCAAAGAGATCAGCTATTAGGTACAGGAAAAGCCGGGGAACCCTGGCTGCCGTTACAGCCATCCTGTTGCTGGCGACCGGACATTTCACCGGCTGCGAGCCGGAGAACCTTTACTGGAACGTGGACTGCGGCAGCTGCATTGATTTCCGGCCCGACAGCACGGAACTGATCATTTACCTGACCATTAACCCGGAGAACGATTCTGTGCCGCTTACCATCTACAAGGGTAATTCGGACGGGGAACTGTTCAGGCGGGATACAGCCACCGGGCCCGAGTTCTACGTGATGGCAGCGATCGGGCCCACCTACACGGTCATGGCTGAATACCGGTCCGGCCCCAGGACCATCCTGGCCTTTGACGCTGATGAAATGCGCCTGACCGATTACGCTGCAGAGTGCGGGGCCCCCTGTTACATCGTCAAGGGAGGGATCTACGATCTCAAGCTGAAAGAGTAAGTGAGAGACCCTCTCTGCCGTTCATCCGCTTCTCTCGCGTAAGCCAACCTTCAGCTCCTTCAGCTCGGAAGCCAATGCGCGAGCGGGATTCAACGGGTGATGACCACATGGACCGCTTCCCCGGTGTTGACAAGTCTCAGGAGGTAATCTCCCGGGGGGATTTTTACCGTTGAGATCCATGAACGGTCCGATCCTGCCTCCACCGGGCAGGATCCAACGCAAATTCCTGTGATGGAGTAAAGCCGGAAGAGGATTGCCTCCCTGGCAGGCTCCCCGAGGAGAAGGTGGAACCCGCTGGAAGCGGGGTTGGGGTAGATCTCCCATCCTTGTGGAAGAAAACGGGAAGTCAATTCTGTGGATTGCCAGACCAGGATCCCTGCCGCCTCATTATTGAAACTGACACTGTCATTAACCATGGCTCTGATGAGGAATTCATGGGTACCGGAGGATAGCCACTGCAGGCTATCTGCCAATCTGAATGATTCCGTTACCATCCCTCCAGGATCGAGAGCGATGAACCTGTATCCTGCCTCCGTAAGATGGCCGTCCACCCAGATCTCAAACAGGACTGAATCCAGCCGGATATTCCCGGCATTTTCCAGGGTGACCATGGCATCGGCATAGAGCGCCTCCACCATCTCCACCCGTTCGAGTGAGAGTCCCAGGTCCGGATAGATGTAGTGCCTCAGCTGCTTCTCCAGCCAGTTGTTCCCGGGATAACCGGTGGAATCGGATGTGATGCCGGCACACAATATGTATTCACCGAACCCCGAAAGATCAAGGGACTCATCCAGCATCAGTGCTGCCTCCTCCCCCGGCAACAGATGACCGGTATAGTCCGCCCCGCCAACCATGATCCCGTTCAGGGAAACCTCCGCCCTGAATCCGGGGACTGTATCCGCAGATGTATTCCGGACCCTGATCCCAACCGGCTCCTCATGGGAAAGCCAGGCTCCTGACCGGGGTGCCAGAATCTCCACAAGTGAAAGATCACTTTTCCAGAAAACGGATGATCCGGGAAGGATAAGGTCATCGATCCATGCGGCATCCTCCCCTCCTGTCCAGCCTTCATCTTTTTTGTACGACCATGTTATTTCATGCCATCCCTCTTCAATCGGGAGAGAATATTCCTTCCATCCACTGTTTCCGGACCATTTCTGTTCCAGAAGTGAATCCACATAAAACCTCAGATAATCCCATTCGTACTCGGAAGAGACCCTGTATGTGAAAGAGAGGGTATCATCCTGGGTGGTCTCCATGAAGAGTGTAACATCACTCTGTTCGTTATCGGATATTGTGCCGGATCTCAGGGAGTATCGGGATGATGTGTAGCTTTCTCTGTCGGGCTTCCATGGAGAAGGGGAATTGTTCACAAATGGATACCGGCTCTTCCAGCCCGGATCAAAAACCTCAAAATAGCGATTCATGGTAATACGGAGACTGTCTGTCACTGATCCGTTCTGGTCCCCGGCCGAGACCGGTCCCAGGCTAAACCATCCCGTTCCGGTCTCCTCCAGCCTGATCTTGAATTGCAGTGAAGCACTGTCTCCGGCCTCTATTACTGGTTCGTTCAGGAATAGTGCCTCCACCGATTTGGTCGAATCTTTTGAAAGCACCGAGCCAAGGATGATCCCCGTGCGAAAGTGACCCGTGTTGAAAAGGGTCCAGTTACAGAGCAGCCATTCTCCCGTTTCAATGATTCCATTCCCGTTGCCAAGGGGCCTGTCGTCCCAGCTGATGGATCCCGCTGCAAGCACAGGCGCATGAATCTTCTCCCTGATAAACATCGGGGTTGCGCCACCCGTTAACCGGATCCCCAGGAGCGCCGTGGCCTGGTCAGCCAGTGAAATCCCGGCCCTGAAAAGGTAAGCATCCCCTGGCTTCAGGGTATCTCCGGGCTCAAGCCGTTCAATCACCAGTACCGAGTCAAGGATCTCAATGGAGCCGTTCCCGGAGAAGAGCACCACGGTATCATTCAAAATCACCTCCTCACCGCGGTTGATCAGCTCCAGATTCAGGGATGCCTCCTCACCCGGGCTGATGTGATGGTCCGGTTCAACCGATTCTCCGGTCAGGCTGTATCCAAGCAGGTCCAGACAGAGGGGGCTCGGGATCCCGAGACCAACCTCTCCGCGCCATGGCCTGAAACGGTCACCCGAGATGATCAGGTCCAGTTTCCCATCCGTCAGGGTATCAGGGAACAACAAAGTGGCAAATCCATTTTCGGTGGCATGGAGGGCATCCAGCAGCACACCACTCCTTGAAAGGGCGACATAGCTGTCAGGTGCACATGTCAGATCCACTCTCCGGCTGCCCCAGGGCAGCGAAGCCGGGAAAGAGACCTCCTGCTCAGCAGGCTGCCGGAACCAGGGTACGATGGTCGGGTCACCGGCCAGCTGATAGATCTCCCAGTAGAATCTCTTCCTGGTACTGCTGCTCTGCTGAACAGCCATGTTTCCACCAAAAACCATCTCTCCCAGCGAAGGGGTCCAGAGCTCGTAGCGTTCATTGCGGTCATGAAAGACCTTGTCGTAATATCCCGGGGATGTCTCCTCGTAACTGGGATGGGCCGAAACGGGACCCGCTCCCACTGACCAGTAGAAATCCTCTTTCCAGTATGAATCGCTGGTACACCCTATGTAAGCCAGTGCACCTTTTCCGGGTGCACGGATCAGGGCTTCGGCAAAACACTCGTCCAGGGTGAATATGTTGGTTTCGCATCCGTTCCCGATCATGACAGGGTACTTTCCATTGTTCTGAAGCCCGTCGATATCGCTTATGCGGAAGGCCGGGTCTTCCCATCTGTCATAAAGGCCGTGCCCGGTGTAATTCACAAATCCTGCACCTCCGGAAACCAGGTCCCTGATAGCCTGGGCATTTGAACCCGATTCAGGATAGGTGAAGATATGCGGAGTATTTCCGTTCTCCTGATTCAGGTAGTATTCATGTGCATAGTTGATCTGGCCATTGCCGTAGGTGCCGGCATAGCTATCGTCCACCCCGGCCACCAGTACCACCTCGTCCAGAAAGGAGGGATCGGAGAACCGGCACTGTTCATATTCAAGGATTTTATCCACCACTGCCCGAAGCTGTTCCGGAGTGTTCACCGAGATTCTGCCATAGAAAAGTTCCGGGATATAATCCCCCTCCCCGTCGTACTCGGCATAGTAGAGATCGGTAACCTGGCCCGGGTACCGGGAACAGGGGATCTGTTCCGCATCACCTGCGATCAGCAGGAATGAGGGTGATGCAACTCCTTCAGGTGGCTGCTCATAAAGATGCTTTAGGTAGGCTCTTATGGATTCCCGTGTGCCACCCACAAGGCTGTCCTGCCGGTAAGCCTCAATCACATTGAATCCTTTGACGCTCTTCCACCGGATGAGGGGCTGCAACTCCTCCCTGAACATGGTATCCGAAAGGATGACCAGGGTCATGGGTTGTTCGGCCCGGATCGCTTTTTTCCCGGATGCTTCCTCCCTTCGCACAACCCTGCTGAAAATCCCTGAGAATGCATGCGCCGGAATGTCTCTGGTCACCGCTGGTTCAGCAATTTCAATGGAACACCGGACGTGATAGTAAAGCTTGAGCAATCCGCGGCGGGGATTGTATTGGACCGGATTGAACCGGAGTGTGCTCAGGTTTAGCTCCCTCATCTTCCCTTCATACTCCACTTCAATCACCGGGCCACCGATCCACCTGTCCTGGCTGTAGATAAGGCTGTCAGCCTGCACTGCCCCGCGTGCCATGCCTTTCCGGACAGAGGGCCGGAAGGGGGCTATCCATCCGTCAACGCCCAGCTGCTTCAGATCAATGATTACTGAATCCATCGCGATAAGCCTGATCCCCGAACCCTCGGAAGGAGCGGCCTCAAAAATCGTGGATGCCCTGGGAAGAGCCGGAGAGCCTGGATCCCCCGATGCATAATAACCCGGCAATTCAACGGAGGTATAGCCGGGAACTGCCAGGTCAGGCTGCAGCCGGATCATCTCCACAGAAGCTTCAAACAGGTACTGCTGTCCGCTGGATATCAGTCTGATATATCCCGTGTCCATACCTGTGGAAAACTTTATTCGCCCGGCCTGCCCTGAAATATGGAAGGGTTTCAGGGCAAAGCAGGCCAGGAACAGGAATATGGCATATAGGCGACCCATTTGGATATCAACCCGGTTCTGCTGTAACTTATGAAACCAATTTACGCTTTTTAGGTTGCGCAACCGGTGAAAAAAAAGAAATATTTCCTGGGGGCATAACCATAATTTTTCAATACTTTAGAAGGTTGTAAATACCCCTGATGAGATTGCGTCTGAAGATCATATGGCCGGCTGTCCTCCTTCTGGTTTCCTTTTATTCCCGGGCCCAGCCCAATAAATACGGGGTTCCCCTGATCACCAATTATCCCTACACTGAAACCGGCGGAAGCGAACAGAACTGGTGCATCACCCAGGATCACAGGGGGGTGGTTTACGTGGGGAACCATGACAAGGGGATCCTGGAATATGACGGGGTGGAATGGCGGATCATCCCGGTGCCCAACGATGCCACCATCCGCTCCATGGTCACCGGGGACGACGGGGTCGTCTATGTGGGCCTGGAAAGGGATTTCGGAAGACTGGAACCGGACGGAATCGGCAGGCTGCATTTCCGGTCGCTCTGTGACCCGTCTGTGCGTGACAGCGTCCCCGAGTTCACCATATGGAAAACATATTACGATAACGGGAATGTCTATTTCTGTGGAATTCTCAAAATGTTCATCTATAATCCGGACGAGAATAGGCTTACCCTTATGGATACTCCCGAGTATCCGTATCTGTCCTATTTTGTGGATCATGTCCATTATCATGGCAGTTTTGGTTCGGGCCTGATGTGTTTTGATGGCAAGCAGTTTGAATTGTTACCGGGAGGTGGGTTCTTCAGCGAAATGAGCATTTCCGGACTGGAGCGTTATGATTCAGCGCAGCTTCTTGTCAGCACTCACTTTGATGGGCTTTTCCTTTACAATCCCTCAACTGGCAGAGTGGATGGTACCTTTTTAGAACCCGAACTGATGGATTTCTTTCGTTCTGCGGTGATCACCTATATGCAGATATTAAACGATAATATACTGTTGGGTACGCAATACGAAGGACTCTTTATCCTTGACAGGGAGGGAGCTGTAAAGGAGATTATTTCTGAAGCAGAGGGATTGTTTGAACAAACCATTTCGTACGTCTATTCGGATGAACGGCTGAAGGGTTCAGGGCCGCTCTGGATAGCCCACTGGCGAGGGGTCAGCAAGGTGGAGACCAACAATCCCTTCAGGTTATTCACTGAAAAGTCGGGGTTTAAGGGGCTGATCTCAGATATCATTGACTTCAACGGCCATCTGTTCATTTCCACCGACCAGGGATTGTACTTTAAAAAATCCACCCCCTCAAGCACCAGGTTTATCCAGGTACCCGAGATACAGGCACATATCTGGGATATGCATGTGATGGAACCCACACCCGGGAAGTTGATCCTGTTGGCATCGGTCGAGAAGGAGACCTTCGTGATTGATGAATCGATGAGGATATCCACGATCAGGGACCGGCTGATCAATCCACCAGAAGACCGTTTTGATCTGGAGCAGTTCGGTGGCAGGCATATCCTTCCCGATCCTGTTAGGCCCGACAGGATCTACATGGGCTTCAGGCAGGTGGTCGGGGTTCAGTATACCCGGGGAAGGTGGAGGGAATTTGCCAGGTACCAGGACCTGGATGTGGAGGAGATTTACCGCATGGGCATTGACAAGTACGGCTTTTTATGGATCTCGGTTCCGAACAAGATCATGCAGATCGACATCTCGGTTACCCAGGAGGCCACCATGAAATCATTCACCTCGGAAAACGGTTTGCCCCATGATGAAGACAATACCGTTTTTATCGATCCCGAGACGAGGGAGGTGATCATTGGCACCAGGGACAATTTTTACCGCTATGACTATTTCAACGATACCCTCCTCTATGATTCCCTTCACAGCAGTGCACTTCCTCCCGGGAAAAACTACATCCAGGCATTCTACAGGGACCGGGACGGCGACTACTGGTTTTCCTTTGAGAACCAGTACAGGGGATGGACCGAGCTTCTGGCACGCAGGAGCGGTGACCGGTTCGAGGTGATCAGTGAGACTCCGTTTCAGCGCCTGCCGGCCGCCGCCTCGGCGGATGTCTTTTACAGCGATCCGGAAAACGGGGTCTGGTTCAGCAAATCGGATGAGCTCTACCATTATGACAAGGCTTTCTCCAGGAATGATACGCTTCCCTTCCAGACGCTGATCCGCAGTGTGATCATAGCCGGGGACTCAATACTTTATAACGGTTCAAATTTCAAGGAGAACGGTTACGGGGGGTATTCCATTCATCTGTTCCAGGAGGAGGATACACAGCCCTACATCAAATATAAGTACAACAACATAGAGTTCCACTGGGCAGCCCCCTTCTTCGAGCAGGAGGACCAGCTGCGGTACAGCTACAGGCTGAGCGGATTCAGTGATGAGTGGTCGGACTGGTATGGCGCTACCTTCAAGGAGTTCACCAACCTGAAATACGACAAATACTCCCTCTACGTGAAGGCCCTGAATGTCTACGGGTACGAAAGCCAGCCTGCCCGGTATTCCTTTGTGATCAACAGGCCCTGGTATGCCACCATTCCGGCCATTATTGCCTACATACTCCTCGCAGGATTGCTTGTTTACGTGATTATTAAGCTTTACACCCGCAGGCTCAAACAGGAAAATATCAGGCTGGAAGGTATCATTGAAGAACGGACTGCGGAGATCAGGAAGCAGAAGGAGGAGCTGACCGACAGCATTGAATATGCCAGCCGGATCCAGCGTGCCCTCCTGCCTTCAGACAACCTCATGGACGAGCTCAATATCGAGCATTTCATCCTCTTCAGGCCCAGGGACATTGTAAGCGGCGATTTCTACTGGATGGGTTCCAAGAACGAAAAGGTACTGATCGTGGCGGCAGACTGCACCGGACATGGTGTACCCGGTGCATTCATGAGCATGCTGGGCATGACATTCCTGGACGAGATCGTGATCAAATCGGAGATCACCAATACCGATGAGATCATGGAGGCTCTCCGCGAACATGTGATCAACTCCCTGGAACAGTCAGGAAAGTCGACACAGGAAGCCATCAAGGACGGCATGGACCTGGCCATGATCTCGGTGGATATGAACACAAGCACGATCCAGTATTCGGGGGCCTATAATCCTCTCTACCTGGTCAGGAGGCTCAAACGAAGTGAAAAGACCAGGCTGAAGAACGGCGAAGAACTTGACCTGCCCAGGGGGTCCATACACGATGATGAATACCTGCTTCTCCAGATAAGGGCAGACCAGATGCCTATCGGGGTCTCTGAGAAAGATATGCGTTTCAGCGCCACCACCATCAAAGACGAAGGATTCAACATCTATATGTTTTCGGACGGGTTCCTGGACCAGTTTGGAGGAACCCAGGGGAAGAAGTTCATGTCCAAGAATTTCAAGAAGTTGCTTCTTGAGCTGCAATCCACCCCGCTGAAGGAGCAGGGTACGGCACTGGAAAGGGTGCTGCTCGGATGGATGGGAGAGATCAGCCAGATCGATGATATTCTGGTGATGGGACTAAGAATGAATCCACTGTGAAAGAGACGGAACTGACCAGGGCCATGCTGCTGGAACAGCGCAGGGAGCTGTTGTCCAGCCTGAAATATGCCAGCTTCATTCAGAAGGCCATACTGCCTGATCAACGGTACCTGGAGAATGTCCTGTCAGACCATTTCATCCTGCACAAGCCCAGGGATATCGTAAGCGGGGACTTCTATTACTGCACCCGGAAAGAGGAGCTGATCATCACTGCCGCGGGGGACTGCACAGGCCACGGCGTACCGGGTGCCCTCATGAGCATCATGGGCGTCTCCTTCCTGAATGAGATCCTGAGCAGCAGGGGGCCCTGTAAACCGAGCCGGATCCTTAACCTGCTCAGGGAGAGGGTGATGAATGCGCTTCACCAGCGGGGAGAGGAGATGGAGAACAAGGATGCCATGGACATGGCGCTGTGCGTATTCGATCCCCAGAAACTGGAACTGCAGTTTTCGGGTGCCAACAACTCCCTCTACCATATCCGGAACAAAGTCCTCACCGAGGTCAAGGCCGACAAGATGCCGGTTGGGATCCATGCCATTGAGGAGGATTCCTTCACGAACCACAGCCTGCAACTGAAACCGGGGGATATCGTGTACATATTTTCCGATGGTTTTGCGGACCAGTTCGGTGGACCCGGCAACAAGAAATTCAAGTATGGCCCCATGAAGGAGCTGCTTATCAGGATCTCAGGCAGGACCATGGAAGAACAGCGAAAGGATCTGGAGCACGTCATAGATACCTGGAAAGGAGATGAACCACAGGTTGATGACATCCTGATATTTGGAATAAAATTCGTATAATGCAACTGACATGCAACTAATCGGCTTCAGAATACAGAATTTCCGATCCATTGTGGATACTGGTTGGCAGCAGCTGGCGCATGACAACATCACCAGCCTGATCGGCCAGAACGAATCGGGTAAAACCTCCATACTTGAGGGGTTGAAGGCATTCCATGACGGGACGCTGATTGAGGACATGCTGCGAAGTGATCTTACCCTTCCCAGGGTTGCCTGCAGGTTCAAACTCATTAACAAGGAGCTGGAGAACCGCCTTGAGATGAAAAAGCTGGATCCGAAGATCCAGAAGATGCTCAGGAGTGTTGAAAGCATCTCGATCATCAGATCATGGGAAGATGACATGGATTCAATCATGGAGATGGGCGATGAACTGCAGGAGATATATGAGGAATCCCATGAAGAGATCAAAAAGCGGGAGAACCTGACACTGGAAAAGCTTGAAAGGATGAAAACGGAGGTGGCCGAAGCTTCCGCGGAAGTCGCCAAGGCCACGGATGAACTGAACCTGACCAGGGAAAAGGTGGAGTCTGTAAGACTGAGGATCACTGAACTGAAGCGGACCGGAAGGAAATTCACCTCAAGGGAGAAAAAGGAAGAGGTGAAGAAAGAGATGGCCCTGGAGGAGGAGATGCTCGCTAAACTGAACGAGGCGGTTGCATTGAAGAAGGAGCGGCTCGCGCAGAAGCAGGGGATCCTGGATGCACTGGATGAGAAGCAGGATGCCTGCAGAAGGCTTGAAGAGATCGACAGGCAGATCAAAGAGATAAACGATTCACTGGCCGACGCCCAGGAGAACCTCAGGGAGATCCTCCAGATGACGGGGATGTATCCCACCGATAAGGAACAGCGCGCTGCGGAGATCAGGGAGGAGATCTGCCGGACCGAGATTGAGAAACAGAAATCTGAGACACAGCAATTGCGGAAATCATACGATACCCAGCTCCTGGCCCTGGAATTCGTGTTTGACGGAATGTCCTTTGAAAGCGCAGTTAAATCTGCCGAAAAGGAGATAGAATCACGAAGCAGGTACTATACCTCAGCTCAGCTGGCCGGGGAGATCTTCAAGCTCCTTCCCGATTTTGAGATGTTCGAGGATTTCAGTTCCCTGCTGCCCAACCGCATCGACCTGGAAGACATCATCAGGGCCAACAGGCGTGCCGAAGGATACAAAGCGGCCATCAATTTCCTGACCATCACGGGTCTGGAGTATTCATTCTTCTTCAGCCTTCAAGCCGTATCCTGAAACAGAAGATCGAGAACCTGAACGGGGAGCTTACGTTGAATTTCCAGGATTTCTGGCGGCAGAACGTGGGTAAGAAAAACAAGATCAAGATCAATTTTGAGCTTTCACATTACGACCATACCAATCCGGAGAAGAGCGGCAAACCATACATAGAGTTCTGGATCAAGGATGAACAGGAACGGTTGTACCCCAAGCAGAGGAGCAGGGGGGTAAGGTGGTTCCTCTCATTCTTCCTGGAGCTGAAGGCAACAGCCATGGACAAAAGCAAGCAGAACAAGGTGCTGCTCATTGATGAGCCCGGGGTCAGCCTGCACGCAAGGGCACAGGAGGATGTACTGGCTGTATTTGATGATATCAAGGAACAAATGCAGATTATCTATACCACACACTCTCCACACCTTATCGATGTGAACAAGCTCTATCGTGTCCTGGCTGTCCAGAGGGCCGTAGAGGATGATATGAAGAGTGAGACCCTGGTTTTCAGCGCACGCTCACTCAATGCAGCCACGGCAGACACCCTCTCCCCGATCTACTCCACCATGGGAGCCCGGCTGAGCCAGCAGGAGATCATCAAGTCGTTCAACAATGTGATCGTAAAGGACCTGGCCACCTACTATTTCCTGAAAGCCATCATCTCGCTCACAGGCTTTGAAAAGGAGTGTTATTTCCTTCCGGCCTCCGGGGCTGAAAGCATCCCCACGATGGTGAATATCCTTATTGGCTGGGGCCTTGACTATATCATCCTGAATTTCGGGAACGCTGAGGAGAGGACAGTCTACGAGAAGCTGATGAAAGACATGTTTGACAATAAGATCGACCTGGCCAAGGAGAAGATCATTTTCATGGAGGAGTACATGGATGCTGAAGATCTTCTCTCCACCATCGATTTTAAAAAATACGTGGTACAGGTTCGCGAGGGGATCACCGTGAGAAATTCAGAATACCTGAAAGACAATAACTTTTCAAGGGCAATCCTGGCTTCCAATTTTCTCCAGGAGGTAACCAACGGGAATATCAGCTTCACGAAACTGGATGAAGAGACGCAGGAGAACCTGAGCATGTTTGCAAAACTGCTCACATCCATGCTGAAATGAAGCGCCTCTTCTTACTGTTCCTCTTCCTGGCCGGGAGGGTTGTCTGCACCGGCGCCCAGGATACCCTCCTGCTGTTCCACCCCACGGCTGGGAACCTGGAGGTTATCGAGAAGCTGGTCTCGGAAGGAGTGCTGGACCTGGAGGGCTACCATGTGCTCGGGATTTACCACGCCAGGGAGAAATACAATTACGACAGTGCCAGGGCCATGCTGGATGAACTCCCCGGCAACCGTTACTCCTTCCGGGAGATCACAGGGAACCTCTCGCCGGGCCTCATTTTCGGGACCAACGATTGTTCCGGAGATTTCAAAGCGCTTTTTGACCGGTCGCGGGGTGCACTCTTTATGGGCGGGCCGGATATTCCGCCCGCGTTATACCATGAGCCGGCACACCTTCTCACAAGCGTGACCGATCCTTTCAGGCACTACCTGGAACTTTCCTATCTCTTCCACCTGCTTGGCGGAAGCCAGGACCCGGACTGGAGCCCTTACCTGGAGATGGACAGCGATTACCTGATAAACGGGATCTGCCTGGGAATGCAGACGATGAACGTAGCCACCGGGGGCACCCTGATCCAGGATATTCCCACAGAGGTCTACGGAATCTGGACCGCAGAGGAGATCCTCGCCATGCCCCCGGACCAGGTCCACCGCGACTATTCCGGCCTGATAAACAGCGAATGTGATGAGCCAACCTCCTACCACTTTCACAGGATCAGGCTGGAGAATGGTTCCGCCCTTCGAAAGGGCAGCCACCTGCAGGGGAGGTCCGCTCCGTTTGTCCTGAGCAGCCACCACCAGGCGGTGGAGAAAACCGGAAAGGGGATGCTGGTTACGGCTACCTCAACGGACGGAAAGATCATAGAAGCCATCGAACACGAAAAGTATCCGCATGTTTCCGGGGTACAGTTTCACCCGGAGAAACCGGGACTTTTTGATCCTTCGGTCATCCATCCGGAATCATGCGACAGCAGCATCAATTTCCGGGAGGTGATCCTGGACACCGGTTCCTATGAATTCCACACTGCTTACTGGATCAGGCTGGGGAAAACACTCCAGGAGATCCGGAAGAAATAGGGATCACTCGATCTCGACGAAACTGATGTCGAGGTCCAGGATGGAGGCGTAATACTCCCCCCTTTCCAGGATATCATCATCCCCCTCCTCGTACACCCAGTTGATCTTCAGGTCATAGCCGTCATTATCAACTTCTTTCAGCTTCTTCAGCAGCCGGAGCATATACTTGGAGGTACCGCTGTTGAGATACTCCATTTCAATGTCAACCTCGGTATGCGGGGGGGGTGAGGATGCGTATGCAATCACCCAGTCCAGAATATCCTCGTAGAAGAGCGATACATCTTCCGGAATGGACCTGCCTTTGAATTTGATTTTGCCGGAGGGATCCAGCAATACATACGGCGTTTTCTGTGTAGGCTGAAACTCTAACCTGTCCATCCCCATAGATTAATATCGCCTTCGAATATACAATTTTTTATTGCATCCTCGTTCAATTCATTTCCATATTTATCACCAGTATCCGGCGGTTCAGAAATACATTCTCGCCACCGGCGAGATATCCTCCGGTGCAAACTCCTTCTTCAGGAACTTGTAATAACCCGTGACAGCGATCATGGCCGCATTATCGGTCGTGTACTGAATGGGCGGGATATAAACCTTCCATCCCTGCCTTTCTGACTCCTCCAGGATGGCGCTGCGAAGCCCCGAGTTGGCAGAGACCCCGCCTGCCAGTGCGATCTGAACTATCCCCGTCTTTTTTGAAGCCCTTTTCAGTTTGTTCATAAGTATGCTGACGATGGTCTTCTGGAGTGACGCTGACAGGTCATTCCTGTTCTTCTCTATGAACGACGGATCCTCTTTCAGCCGGTCCCTGATGAAATAGAGAAAGGAGGTCTTCAGCCCGCTGAAGGAGTAATCAAAGCCTTCCAGCCGCGGCCTGTTGAAAACAAACCGGTCAGGATCCCCTTCAGCAGCCAGCCGGTCCACATGCGGCCCTCCCGGGTATGGCAGTCCCAGCAACTTGCCGCACTTGTCGAAAGCCTCACCTGCAGCATCATCAATGCTCCGTCCAAGGATCTCCATGTGAAGGTGGTCACTGACCCGGACCAGCTGGGTGTGTCCGCCGGAAACCAGCAGGCAAAGGAAGGGGAATTCCGGAGAGGCATCCACTCCTTCCCCTGGTTGTATAAAATGCACCAGAATATGGGCCTGCAGGTGGTTCACCTCGATCATCGGGATCCCCCTGGCGGCAGCAAACCCTTTGGCAAACGAAGTTCCCACCAGCAGCGACCCAAGCAGTCCGGGACCACGGGTAAATGCCACCGCATCGATGCTGCTTCGC
The DNA here is from genome assembly GCA_964467775.1 of uncultured Bacteroides sp. Lineage (GTDB taxonomy): Bacteria > Bacteroidota > Bacteroidia > Bacteroidales. The sequence goes on from CAYXUD010000017.1 coordinate 24,913, forward strand.
CCCAAGCCTGCCTCTTTCAGCGCCATATCCACCACCGGAACGATGTTTTGCTGGTGGGCTCTGGAAGCCAGTTCTGGCACAACCCCTCCATACTGTCTGTGCACCTCCTGGCCCGCGGTCACGTTGGAGAGCAGGACCCTGTCCCTCACCACTGCAGCGGAGGTGTCATCACAGGAAGATTCTATTCCCAGAATTATTGTGCCCATGATAACTTTTTTAGTATTTTTCGCCTTCGGCTAAGTGGAAAAGTCAAAGTTATCAAAAAGATAGCGAAAATCGGTTTGATCGTGGCCCTGGTGATTCTGGCAATACCGGTCCTGTCATTGCTTTTTCTTCAGAACAGACAGGTCCAGACCAGACTGACCCAGTATGTGGCGAAACGCCTTTCCGAGGAGTTGCAGGCATCCATATCGCTCTCCTCGGTGAGTTACTCATTCCTCAAAAGGGTCCAGGTAAGGGACCTATACATTGAAGACCTGTACGGGGACACCCTCCTGTATGCAGGTCTTACCAAACTCAGGATCAAACAGTTCCGGCCAGAACCAAAAGGGTTTACCATCAGAAAGGTCATCATGGAGGATGCTTTTGTGAATCTGGTCATTGACAGCAGCAGTGTGGTGAATATCACCTATATCACCGACAGGCTGAAAAAACCTCATGTGCCTGCGGAGATGAAATCGAGGATATTCATCTCATCCATCGAACTTAAAAATGCCAGGTTCTCGCTGTCAAAAATGGTCCGGCCACCCCCATCATCACCGTGGGACCTGAACAATTTCCATCTGAGTAATCTGGAAATTAAGGTGGAGAACCTTGAAATCAGCAGGGGGTGCGTCACCATGGATGTTTCGGCGCTTTCCGGGGTTGAAAGATCCGGGATGGACATCCGTATGGTCACCACGAAGATGGCGATCAGCAGTAAACAGCTGCATTTTTCAGACCTGACGCTGGAGACCGAAGGCTCATATCTCGACATCCCCAGACTGGAATTTGATTTTGCGGGATTCGACAGGTTTAAAAAGTTCTCTTACGAGGTCGACCTGCTTCTGACATCCCGTTCATCCCATCTTAAAACCGGGGACCTTTCCTATTTCGTTCCCGGGACCAGCAACATGTTTGAGCAACTGACCATTGATGGGATGGTCAGCGGAAATCTGAGTGACCTGAAGGGGGATGAGCTTGTGGTCACATTCGACGACCAGAGTTCGCTGGCCTTTGATTTCATGATGCTCGGCCTTCCGGATGTCAATAACACCTTTCTCGATTTCAATATCAGAAGGCTGCGCACATCGATCAGGGCCGTCAATAACCTTGCTGGAAATCGCCGGGATTCCGCCGGCCAGTTCCTCTATCCATGGATCAACCTCGGAACCCTCGATTTCACGGGCCGGTTCACCGGCTATCCGGATCAGTTTGTTGCCTCGGGGCTGCTGGGCACTGACATCGGCCGGATGGTCATGGACCTCTCCTTTGAACCGGACAGCATTCGTGGTGTCGATTTTCTCGGCCGGCTGAGGACAAATGATTTCAGAATGGGGAAATTCCTCAACCTGGAGAGGGACCTGGGACAGCTGGACATGGATGTGTTTACCGATGGAAACCTTTACAGGGGCAAGATCAGGGCCAGACTGGAAGGAAACATCGACACACTGGAACTCTTTCACTATGCTTACAGCAACATAACGCTTGATGGTGCCTTTACCAACAATACATTCGACGGGGGTTTCAGCATCAGCGATCCCAACATAAAAATGGATTTCAAGGGCAGGACCGATTTCTCAGGAGAGGTGCCGGTCTTCAAGTTCTCTGCAGATGTCGCCAGGGCCAGACCCTACTACCTGAACCTTCTTGAAAGCGATCCCAACTACTTTGCCTCCTTCCTGGTCGAAACGGACCTTTCCGGGCGGACCATCGATGAACTGAACGGGGAGGTGAAACTGATCAACAGCCTCTTCAAGAAAACCGATGCTCAGATTCAGCTTTACAATGTAAACATAAAAACAAGGAACACCCCGGAGGCATCACTGATCCGGGTCCGTTCTGACCTGCTGGACATGGATTTAACGGGACAGTACAGGCTCTCGGCTCTTCCCGGGTCCTTTCGGAACATGGCAGATCAATACCTCAACATTATTCCGAATGCTAAACCTGCCCACGATACATCCAACTACTTTGTCTTCGGGATTGATATCAAGCATGTCGCCCCGCTGCTCGATTTCTTCCTGCCCAGGCTTCAGGTCGGTGACGGAAGCAGTCTTTCAGGCACCTACGATCCCATGAACAGCGATATTCACATGAATGGGACCTTCCCTGCCCTGGAGGTGGCCAACAGCTGCTGGCACAACGTGACAACCCAGGCCCGTGTCATGGAAGGGGTCATGGAATCGGGTATTAAGTCCGACAGCATGACCTTCGGGGCTTCCTATTCGCTGGACAACCAGGAGTTCAGGCTGGTGGTATCCCATGACACTGCCCGCCTGGCCATAAGCTGGGACAACAGGGGAATGCCGGAATACAGGGGTGAGATCGGCATGACAGGGACTTTCCAGCCCGATTCGGTAGCTGACAGGGGTTTCATGATCGATCTGGAACCGGGCGATGTGGTCATCAAGGATGTGACCTGGGATATCCAGAGTGCCAGCATGCTCCTGAGAAAGGGCTACCTCATGATCGACCGCTTCGAGGCAAACAGCACTGACAAACGCATCCTGGCCTACGGTGTCATATCTTCGGAGGAGGACAAGGACTTTCACATTGATGTAAGGCACCTGAACCTGGCCGGACTTCCGAACCTGACCGGGACCAATGCGGACCTGGCAGGAAATGTGACAGGCTACATCGACTTTCAGCAGTCAGGGAACACTGCTGTGGTCAACGCGAATGTGGAGGTGGATTCACTTTGCCTGAACAGGCAATTCCTGGGAATGACAGCTCTTGAAGCCAAATGGGACGACTCCAAAGGATCGGTCCGGATCAAACTGCTTTCAGAGGTGGACGATATCAGGATTGTCGAGGTTAGCGGAGATTACCTCCTGGAAAGCAAAGCCCTCGATTTCGACATCAGGCTCAACAGGTTTGACCTGTTATCCCTCAACCCATATACAGAGGGGATCGTGCACGACATGTCGGGCACCGCATTTGTCTACCTGACACTGGACGGTACGCTTGAGGCACCTGAACTGAACGGAACCATAGCTTTCAGGGAAGGCGCGGCCACATTCGATTTCCTCAATACCAGGTTTGTCTGCAATGACCAGGTCCGCATCTACCGCAACAATTTCTACCTGGAGGATTTCGTTGTCCTGGACCAGTCAGGCAACATGGCTCAGGTCAACGGGTCGGTGGCCAACACACACCTGAAGGATTTCTACATCAGTCTGAATATCGATGCCAGCAATCTTCAGTGCATGAACACACAGTCCACGGACAATGAAGTCTTCTACGGAACAATTTTTGCATCCGGAAATGTGGGCATCAGCGGGCCACCCGACAATATCAGGCTCAACATCACTGCCTCCACAGAGAGGAATACCGCCCTTTTCCTCCCCTTGTATAACGCCAGTGAAGTGGTGACCAGCGATTTTCTCACCTTCGTCAGGGAGGAGGAGATGGCTGCAGAGCCGGCTACCGGTAAAGTTCAAAAGATCAAAGGATTGCAACTGGACCTGGATGTTGACGTGACCAATAATGCAGTGGTTCAGCTGATCTTTGATCCTAAGGTGGGCGATATTATCGAGACGAGCGGAAACGGCAACCTGCGGATCCAGCTGGACCAGAGCAATGGTTTCAGGATTTTCGGCGATGTGGTCCTGGAGCAGGGGGACTACCTCTTTACACTGCAGAACGTGATCAATAAAAGGTTCAAGATCGAACCGGGCGGAAAAATCAGTTTTAACGGCTCACCCATGGATGCATCAATAGATCTGGAAGCCATCTATACCACCCGGACTGCCCCGTACAATCTGTACCCGGACCATGACGATACCAAGGAGTCGCTGAAAAAAAGGATCCCCGTTGAATGCCACCTGATCCTCCAGGGCGAACTCAGATCCCCGACCATCTCAACGGGCATATACATGCCTACGGCCGATGCCGAGACCCGGAACCTGCTCGAAAACAGCACCAGCACAGATGAGGAGCTCATGAAACAGTTCCTTTCCCTGCTGGTCATCAATAATTTCTACAGTGTTTCAGGTTACGCATCACAGCCGGCAGGCCCCACGGGTTCCATTGCCGGTGTAACTGCCAGTGAACTGTTATCCAACCAGCTGAGCAACTGGCTTTCACAGATCAGTGATGATTTTGATATCGGGGTCAACTACAGGCCGGGGGACCAGATTACCAGTGACGAACTGGAGGTGGCCCTCTCCACCCAGCTGCTGGACAACCGGGTCATTATCAGCGGAAACGTTGATGTGGGCGGACAGGGAACCAACCCTTCTTCCGATGCAGCCAGCAATCCCTATATCATGGGTGATTTTGATGTTGAATTCAGGGTCACAGACAATGTCAGCATCATCGCTTTCAACCGTGCCCGTGATGAACTGCTCTTTGAAACCGCCCCTTACAAGCAGGGTGTTGGCATTTCATACCGGGAGGAGTTCGATGACCTCGGCCAGCTCGTGGACCGTTATAAAGAGGGCATTACGAACCGGAAAAAGAGGAAGAAAAAATTATCCGAGCCTGAAATGGATGAGTAAACTTTTCTATCTTAGGCCCTTTAAATCCACTGTTAAAAGTTAGGACATGTTCATTGTAATGGTTATCGTATTCGTTCTGGGGTATCTTGCCATCGCCCTTGAACATCCCCTTCACGTTGATAAAGCCATTCCGGCCCTGATGATCGGCACTTTCCTCTGGGTTCTCTATATTCTGGGGGCTTTTGAGATCTTCACTGCCGGGTTGAGCGAAGCGTGGAACAGTTACGTGCACGACGGGAACGGAGGACACGGTGATTATGGCATTGAAGCCATGCGTCATTTCATTGTGGAAAAGGAGATCATTCACCATCTGGGCGAAATCTCCGAAATCCTCTTCTTCCTGCTGGGTGCCATGACCATTGTCGAGATCACGGACCAGCATGACGGTTTCAAGGTGATCACCGACCGCATCAAAACCACCAGCAAGGTTAAACTGCTATGGATATTGAGCTTCCTGACTTTTTTCATGTCTGCGGCCCTTGATAACCTGACGACCACCATTGTCATGGTGGCCCTTCTGCGCAAACTGGTTTCCGACAAGTCCACCCGGTGGTTCTTCGCCAGCATGGTTGTTCTGGCGGCCAATGCCGGGGGTGCCTGGTCGCCCATAGGGGATGTGACAACGATTATGTTATGGATCGGGGGACAGGTCACCACGGTGAACATCATCCTGAAAGTGATCCTTCCCAGTGTGATCACCATGGTCATCCCCCTGATCATGCTCAGTTTCACCCAGAAAGGTCATGTAACCCGCCCGGCCGTGAAAGGTGAAGAGAAGGCCCTTACCTCCCTTTTTGAAAGGAAACTGATGCTGGTACTCGGGATATCGGGACTGCTGTTCGTCCCCGTTTTTAAGACCATCACCCACCTCCCCCCCTATCAGGGGATGCTGCTCTCCCTCTCGCTGATCTGGCTGGTCACGGAACTCATCCACCTCAAGAAGCCCCTGGAGGTGAAAAAACAGCTGAGCGTCATGACGATTGTAAAAAAGGTGGAGATGCCAACGATCTTCTTCTTTCTCGGCATCCTTTCGGCGGTAGCCGCCCTGCAGAGTGCAGGCCAGTTGAGGTTGCTCGCCACCTGGCTGGATGAGAACCTGGGGAACATCTACCTGATCGACATGGCCATCGGGATACTCTCCGCCGTTGTGGATAATGTACCCCTGGTGGCAGGGGCCATGGGAATGTACCCCGTTGAGAATGCTGCCACCATAGCTTTGATGACCGACCCGGCAGCCGTTGAATATGCAGGCTACTTCGTACAGGATGGCCTTTTCTGGGAATTCCTTGCATATTGCGCAGGAACCGGGGGAAGTATCCTGATCATCGGCTCTGCAGCCGGGGTGGCCGCCATGGGAATGGAGAAGATCGACTTCATCTGGTACATGAAAAAGATCTCACTGCTGGCCCTGCTCGGATATCTTGCAGGCGGGGCTGTCTATTACCTGCAGGCCCAGCTGGTAGGACACTAGGAGAGTGTTCATAAAAGGCCTAAATCTTTCATAACGGGGTATACTACACAAAGGTATATCCCGTTTATGTTTTATATATTTGGAACAAATATTTTTCTCATGAGAAGCTTGATCTTTCTGCAGGTTACCAACCTGGATACCAGTAGCATACAGGGAACTTCCACTGAATCCTTCATCGATCTGGCCATCAAGGGCGGGTGGGTGATGCTCCCCATCGTCCTGCTGAGCCTGATCGCTGTCTATATCTTTTTTGAGCGCTGGTTTGCCATCAAGAAGGCGGCAAAGGTGGATCAGCATTTCATGAACAGGATCAAGGATTACATCATGGACGGAAAGGTGGATGCGGCCAAGGCACTCTGCCAGTCGAAAGACAACCCGGTGGCCCGGATGATCGAAAAAGGGATCAGCAGGATCGGCCGGCCGCTCAATGATGTCAATGCGGCTATCGAGAATGTGGGAAAACTTGAGATCTATAAACTGGAAAAGGGCCTTCCCACCCTGGCCACCGTGGCAGGCGGCGCTCCCATGATCGGTTTCCTGGGCACGGTGATCGGGATGGTCCAGGCATTCCATCAGATGTCCACCGCAGGCAACAACATCAATGTCGGGCAGCTCTCGGCAGGCATCTATACTGCTCTGATCACCACTGTGGCGGGTCTGATCGTGGGGATCATTGCCTACTTTGCCTATAACTCCCTGGTGGCGCGTGTGGACAAAGTGATCAACAACATGGAAGGCGGGGCTTCCGAGTTTATTGACCTGCTCAACGAACCGGCAAAATAGGGGAGCGTGGCACTGAGGTCAAAAAACAGGGTGATGGCCAATTTCGCCATGTCGGGAATGACCGATATCGTGTTCCTGCTGCTGATCTTTTTTATGCTCACCTCCACGCTGATCGCCCCCAATGCTTTGAAAATGCTTCTTCCCAGCCGGGGACAGGTGACCATCCAGGCAGAATCGGGCATTCCCACGGTAACCATCTACAGTGCCAGCCGGATCACCGTGGACGGAAGAGAGGTCAGCCTCAGAGAACTTGGCATGGTCCTTGACGCCAGGTTGCAGGGGGTGGCAGAACCCACCATCAAGGTGGTCACCTCACCGAGCATTACGGTGGGCGATGCGGTGAAGGTGATGAATGTGGCGGCCGAGCGTGACTATACAGTGGTGTTGAAACAGCTGTAATGGTACTGGAATCAAGAAATAAGGTCAACAAGAATTTCGCCATGTCGGGAATGACCGATATCGTGTTCCTG
>CAYXUD010000018.1:0-45013 GCA_964467775.1 uncultured Bacteroides sp.
CAGTAGCACCATGAAGATCATCTGCATCGGGAGGAATTACCTTGACCATGCCAGGGAGATGGACAACGATGTCCCGGAAGAGCCGGTCTTTTTTATGAAGCCCGATTCGGCGCTGGTCACCGGCAACAGGCCTTTCCCCTATCCCGGATTCTCTGACATGGTGCATCACGAGCTGGAGGTGGTGATCCGGATCGGCCGGCCCGGGCGAAGCATAGGGGAGGGGTCTGCCGGGCAGCATTTCAGTGAAATTGGCCTGGGCGTGGACTTTACGGCACGTGACCTGCAGAAAGAGATGAAAAGCAGGGGCCTCCCCTGGGAGATTGCCAAGTCGTTTGATGATTCCGCACCGGTAAGCAGGTTCCTTCCCGTATCGGAATTCAGCGATATCCATCACCTCTCTTTCAGGCTCGATCTGAACGGGAAAACCGTCCAGAACGGGAACACCTCACTGATGATCTTCTCCTTCGAGAGGATCATCGCCTACGTCTCCCGTTTCATCACCCTGAAGAAGGGGGACCTCCTCTTTACCGGAACCCCGGCCGGGGTGGGCCCTGTGGCTGCGGGTGACCGGCTGGAGGCGTTCCTGGAAGGGGAAAAGATGATGGACTTCCGCGTAAAATGATACAGCGACCGGAATACACCCTCCGCCGGATCTCCCTGATGAATGTGGCCTGCTACCTGGTCTTCCGCCCCGGCGAGGCCATGCTGGTGGACAGCGGGAATGCGGGTTCTGAGGATAAGATCCTCAGGGAGCTTGACAGGCTGGGCCTGGAACCTGCTTCGCTGAAACTGCTGGTACTGACCCATCCCCATTTCGATCATGCAGGGTCGGCGGCAAGGCTGAAGGAGCTCACCGGGTGCAGGATCATGATACACCGCAGCGAGGCACCCAGGCTGGAGGCCGGGTATACGGACCTTCCTCCCGGGACCAGGTGGAAGGCAAAGCTGCTGGTGGGCCTCGGAAAGACATTTGCCCGGCGCCTGGGGAGGTTCCCCCCGGCCTCGCCCGATATCCTGGTGGATGATTCTATGGAACTTCATGAATACGGATTCCCGGGAAGGGTGATCCACACCCCCGGGCACACGGCGGGATCCATGGTGGTGTTCCTCGAGGGTGGCGAACTGATCGCCGGGGACACCCTGATGGGCCTGGAGGACAAGCAGCATTTCCCCGCCTTTGCGGAAGACCTTCCGGGTCTGGTGGAGAGCTGGAGAAAGATCCGGGGCCTGAATGTGAGGAGCATCCACCCGGCCCACGGCCGGGAGTTTTCATGGGAGAGTTTCCTGGCGGAGTATGATGATGCCATACGGAGGTATGGCGGTCAATAGCTCGCCAGTTCACATTATCGACATAATCTCTTCAAAGCAAATTGATACTGTCCTGCACTAATGCAGCAGGGTCATCTTTTTTATTCTTACTGTTGAACCTGACTCAAGACAGCAGAAGTAGATTCCGGGGGGAACTGACAGGCCTCTGTTGTCTTTGCCATCCCATATGAGTTGGTAGGTGCCCGCAGGCTGAGGCCCGTTTGCTATTGTGATAATTTCCCTGCCTGTGAGATCATATACTTTCACATTTGTCTCAAGAGATTCTGTTAATGCATAGCTGATTACCGTTGAGGCGCTGAATGGATTAGGGTAATTCTGTTTCAGACACAGGACCTCTTCCGTATTCTCCGCAGCCGGGCCCTGACGGTGATAGGCGGAGGTGATTGAAAAAGGGATCTCTTCCTCTGCGGAAGAAACAATATGGTCTTCATTCCAAACCCAGATTTTCACCCTGGCTTTGGTAGTATCATCGGTTACATCGGTATTCTCATTAAAAGAGATCTTAAGAATTCCTGTTTCCGAGACAATGGCAAAGCCGGTGGCATATTTGCGGTAGTATAGTTTTTTGCCATCTATATCCACGGCATCTATTTTTATATCCACCACATCTTCCATGTTCCGGGGGGGGCTGGATATTATGGTTATAGCCATAATTACCGGGCCCGGGATTTGAGTACTTTCTGATACTGTTTCAGAATTGACAATGACCGAATCTATTTTTCTTGCAGTCCGTTCTATGATTTTTGGATCAAGCCGGCTATTCTCTTTTCGTTGTATGATTACAAGCACATTATTTCGAACAAACGTAAGATAACCTGTTAATTCGATCTCATGCCAGCAATTGTCCCCAATCATTCCATCAGGAAGGGGATCATCGATGATGTTTCTCATAAACAAAGACGACATATCTAATCTTTCCACCATAGCCATTTCAGCATCTGACACTGAAGTATGAATCCAATAATCAATATCAATACTGTCCAGATCCGCTTCATTTACTTCTTCGTGTATTGCCTCCCATGGAAATTCTGTCAGGAAACCGGCATCCTCAGGCGTATCCCTGAACTTATATTGCTCCGGGGGATTTCCCCATACGCCTGCACGTGTATGAAAACCATCCAGGCCACGTTCATCGGCTGATGCAGGAAGAACCCAAATATCATATCGATGACATGTACAGTTGCATCCGAATGAATCGATACGAGCAATTGAATATGACGTGGAAACCTCCGGTTTACACCAGGTGGCGGAACTGTCGGGATCTGTTAAACCGTACGCAGGCACCCAGTAGAATTTAACGAATTTGCCATATGGCCCACCGGCGTCCAGCAGGATGCTGTCACCCTTGTGGATTTCAATTACATCATATCCGAGCGGACATATGCATCCCGAAAATCCGATATTGATGCTGTCCATGCCATAGGCACCCTCACTATCCGTCACACGCAGATAAAACTTCAGCCACTCCACATCGTACCCGGAGGGACTGGTTTTAAAATATGGATTTGGAATAGTTGTATCACTCAGGTAATCACTGGCAGTAAATACCGTAGTGTGTGTCAGTCTACTCGTGCATTCCCATGCATATGTATATGGTTCCACGCCATTCTCAATGGTGATGCAGTCCCTTATGTACATGGTATCTGGATATAATCCTGCGCAATAGACTGTATCCTTCCCTATATCTACTGTCAACTGGGCAGAACCGGGTTCTCCCACAGCCATGATGAGGACCATAGAGAACAGTACCTTGATGTATTTATTCATTTCCCGGAATTAAAACTGTAGCCTCCCTCAATTTAAGACGCATACGCCAACCGGATAGTTTACCTGAAAATTACCGGTCAGATTCTTTTTGTAACTGTCCGGGATCCGGTTTCTGTTTAATCAGGATGGGGAATGATTTGTTACCCGGTACAGGTATGCCGGGTTACCGGAGGAAAGCCTCCAATGTCCGGTAGATCTCCTGTTGTTCGACGAGTATTTTGTGTATCAGCATAAGGTGCGATCGCGGTAGGAGTAAGGTTGCCCGCTGCGTTCGCAGTAAGCGGATATTGGTAAAGTGTTATCGCAAAGGGGACTTGCTCCAGGGTGCCATTCATAAACGCATAAATGTTTTCACCGCTATGTAATCTTCACTTAAATACTTTAATAAGTACAGATTTGGCGGAAGGTCCCTGATACTGACTGACCTGGAGCCATTCAACAATCTGAATCTCTCCTGATGATGGAGTGTACCATCGATGGTGAATATCTCTACGAGTATATTCTTGTCAATTCTGCCCGTTTGAATCACCAGGAAATCACTATAGCACGGATTGGACAAATAAAGAATTGATTTTCAGAGACATAAGAATTTACCCCTACGCTTGTCGAATCACTGACCCTTATATTAATAAACTGATAGCTGCGTGAAATACAGATCTTATCTTCCCATTTCCTGTTTTCGTCACCAGATTTAATATGATTTCTTAACGCATAGTTAGTCAGTCATATACGGTTTTGATTTATATGTTTTTGGGTGTCCCGTCATTTTATGCTGCTTGCCTGGTCTGGAAAAATCAATATTAGGGCAATGATCAGAACTGCTTCAAGCACATTAACTTAAAAATGAATTTCGAACAGTTAACACAAGCCTGTGAGCAGGCCCATAATTATTTACAGGGAACTGCAGTATCTGCGGTAAACCAGTCCTTGACCATCCGGAACTGGTTGTTTGGTCACTATATCGTGGAGTACGAGCAAAAAGGTGAGGACCGGGCAAAATATGGAATCGAGCTTTTAAAGAAATTAGCAGACAGGCTGAGTAGTAAACACATAAAAGGCCTATCAGACAGAAATCTGAGAAACTGTCGGCAGTTCTATCTGGCGTATCCACAAATAAGTCAGACTTTATCCGACTTTGCATTACCTGGATCAATTTGGCAGACACCGTCTGCCAAATCTGGTAAGGGACTGAAACAGACAGATATTATGGGCGTTGACCCTTCACTGTTACTGATAAAATTATCCTTCTCTCACATCATTGAGTTGGCAAGAGAAGAAGATCTTCTGAAAAGGTGTTTTTATGAAGCTCAGGCAATCCAGGGTAACTGGTCCTTAAAGGAGCTCCAGAGACAAATGGGCAGCTTATTATATGAAAGAACAGGTGTTTATCTACTTATAAGAAGGGATTGATCCAGGATACCAACGAAAGAACGGAGCCATCCACACCGAAAGGGATCATCCGTGATCCGTTTGTGTTCGAATTTGTTGGACTGGAGCCTAAAGAAAAATCTGCTGAAAGCAATCTGGAGGATGAGCTTATCAGCCACTTGCAGGAGTTCTTACTGGAGCTTGGTTCAGGCTTCTGCTTTGAGGCCAGACAGAAGAGGTTAATCATCGATGGAGAGTACTACTATATCGATCTGGTCCTATATCATCGGATACTAAAATGCCATATCCTTATTGAATTAAAAACCCGAAAGTTTAAACATACCGATGCCGGTCAAATGAACTTCTACCTGAACTATTACAGGGACAAAGAAGTAAGGGACGGCGATTACCCCCCAGTAGGCATCGTATTATGTACAGATAAGAAATCTTCAACGGTAAAATATGCAACTGGTTCAGTGGACAATAATTTGTTTGTAAGTCGATACCAGACACGGTTGCCAACAATCAAAGAGCTTGAAGAATTCATCAAGCAGGATATCAAAATGCTGGAAGCAGACTAAAATTCCTATGAAATCCTATCAGGGTGTCCCAGTGACGAAAACGGGTGTCGAATCACTGGCAGTAAATACTGTAGTGTGTGTCAGTCTGCTCGTGCATTCCCATGCATAGGTAAATGGCTCCGTACCGTTCTCAATGATGATACTGTCTCTCATGAACATGGTGTCCGGATAGAAACCGGCGCAATATACTGTGTCCTTCCCGATATCTACTGTCAACTGTGTAAAACCGGGTTTTCCCGCAGCCATGATGAGAATCATACTTTGCAATGCCCGTATATATCTATTCATAACTTCAGAAAGGGCCCTGTGGCCTCCTCCATTATTCGATATATACCATAACTCGAAAATAGCAGACAAGTCTTTCTGATAAACTGCTGTCCGAATAAGCTGTATCCCCTGAATGACTCAATCAGCAAGTTCTGTGCGGGCTATTCTTCAGGGTGTTTGATTCCTCTTTATCTGTACAGCAAATTTACTGCTTTTTCTGCAGTATGTACCTGAAAGTGAAGGGAGGTGATTGTCAATTGTTTTATTATGGACTTTTTTCCGGCAATGGAACAATCGAGACGGTTAATGCATAATGTCAATTGAAATCCCGCCATAATACAGGATTCCGTATACCGGGGCATACATGAAAGCTGCATCATCCAGATGTCTTTCGTCCTGCACATAGTTGAAAATATTATTAACTCCTGCATATAGTTTAAACTGATTCAGCTTTTTTGAAATCCTTGCATTGAATAGAACAAATGGGCTGGTCTTTTTAATCTTTGACTGGTCGCCAACGGCAGGGTCGATTTCCTCATTGTAGTAATCGATATACAGTGTGCCCTGGTAATTGCCTGTCAAAGTAAAGGTCCATGTTTTCGGGCTGTACTCCAGTTTCATATTCCCTGTCGTAGCCGGGAATCTGGATATGTATCTGCTTTGCGATTCATATTCAGTCCCGGTCCAGTCTTTACGGACATTCTTATATTCACCTTGATTATAGGTAAGATCTATTCCCAAGTCAAGGTTTCTGGCGAGGTTTGCCATCACAGACAACTCTACACCCTGCACAAATGCATCATCAATATTATTCCACTGGTAGTCGTATCCCAATGCTGCCACTTCATCATCGGCACCGGTGAACCCGATCTTATCCTTCAGGTCGGTTCTGAAGAGATTGGTGCTCACCCTGATATTCTTCCCGTAATAGTCGGCGGATAGATTGTAGCTTATTGATCTTTCGGGATCCAGTTCTGAAGATTTCCAGACCCTCGGCGAACCGCTGCACAGATGCAGGTCTTCAGAAAAACCGTATGGGGCGCGGAAACCTGTGCCGGCATTTGCTCTTAAAGTGATTCTTTCAGAGACTTCGTACTTTATGGCCAGTCTTGGATTTACGGTAGTTTCATTAAAACTAGTTTTCGGGAAATTATCTGTGGCAAATACCTGTTTGTCGGCTGTGTATTCTTCACTCGAATGGTGGTTGTCGAGCCTGATACCAGGAACCACCATCAGCTTCTCCGAGACAGCCCATTCATTTTGCGCAAAGAAACCGAATTCCCGTGCCGATTTATCCGCCACCGAACGGTACGACTGTCCCAGATAAGGACTTGATCCATCCACCACCACATACATCCCTGATTCCTCAAGTTTGTCATAGAAGCTTTGCAGACCTATAATAATGCTGTGTTTACCGAACGTGGGACTGAAGGACAGTGTGGAAGTCACTGAATTCTCATTTGCCAGGTAAGGCCTCATATTCCTCAGGTCGGGAACGCTGTCATTATGGATTGCCATGTAATCGCCCAGGTACGAATCGTTGGTTGCATTCCTGCTGTGGTTTACATAAGCAAGGGTAAAACTGAGCTCTGAATGGGTTTTTATTTTCTTGTTATAGCTGAGTGAGGCTTCATATCTGTCAGTAGTAATATTCTCCGTGCCATCCGTCAAAGGATTGCGGAAATAATCATCTGTCATTGTTCCCCCTTCACGCTTTTCAAAGACCGATTTCCCCCTGATGATCAGCTTATCGTTTTTCATGAATGCATTATCGATGTATAAACCAAAACCTGCATTGGTCAGGTTTGTCATTACCCTGTCGGAAATACCGTCCTTGTTCCTTACTTCATCCCGGGTCAGGCCCGTTCCGGTTTCATCGATTGCGCCTTCTTTGTAACGTTGCGCAAAAATATTCAGGCCGATATTCCCTTTTTCGTTCCGCATGGAAGAGGATATATCGAATTTATTTGTATTGTAATTGCCTAACTGCATATTTATGGTAGTGGAAGGGACATACCCCGGTTCTTTCGTGATGATATTAATAGCCCCTGCAACGGCGCCGCTGCCATACAGAGCAGATCCTGCTCCTTTCACCACCTCAATTTTATCAATATCAATGGTACTTAATTGCTGCAGTCCATAAATCCCTGCCAGACCTGAGTACATAGGCTGGCCATTAATGAGTATTTGTGTGTGTTCAGCTCCAAGCCCCTGCATACGTACCATGGTGAAATTACAGTACTGGCATTGGCTTTCAACTCTCACACCCGGTATTCCTTCCAGGGCCTGGTAAAGATTACGGGCATTCTTGTTTTCTATGGCTTTTGCCGTAATGACTTCCGTTCTTACCGGGACATCCTTTATAAAATGTTCCGTTCTTGTCGCTGTGACTACAACCTGTTCCAGGTTAAGCACGTCGTCTTCGAGTTCAAAAAAAACATTAACGGCTTTCCCCCTTTCCATAACCACTTCCCTGTCCCGGGATTTGTAGCCCATTGCCCGGGCCACAATGATGTTTTTCCCGACCGGCAGGTGTGGCAGTTTGAAATGCCCTGTTCCATCTGCAACCGTACCAATGTTTGTGCCTTTAACCTCGATTGTAGCATAAGGGATATGTTCTTTCGTTTTTAGAGATTTCACATCACCAAAAAGCATTGCATCCGTTTTTTCCTGAGAATAAGCATGGAACATAAAAAAAGTTCCTAGCATAATAAACAGTAATTTTTTCATTTTCCCACCTGTTAAAATATTACTTAAATAGAAGGCAAAGTAACCATGTAATAAAAAGTGTACAATCGCCTAAAATGAGGAAAATCATTTTCAAATATCCCTTTAAGTAGGGATTGAATGCTTGACCATTCAAAGTTTATTGGAGTCCAAAGGAATGATTTTCTTCGAAATAGCATAAATAGTAAGTCCGGACAGACTTTTTATCCCGGTTTTTTCGATTATATTCTTCCGGTGGCTTATAACGGTATGGATGCTTATATTCAACCTGTCAGCTATCTCTTTATTTGAAAGACCTTTTACAAGTTGAATAAGTATTTCGGTTTCACGTTCCGACAGTTCTTCCTGAGACGGATCCTGGCAGCTGCATTTTTCAATTGTCCGGCTTATTTTTTTCGAAATGATTTCTGTAGAATCAGTAATGTTTATTACATCATCGAACTTTGAAATTATTTCATTATCGAAATATGAATAGACTAATCCTATCCAGTTAATCTGGTTGAATGATTTCTTCAGTCTTGAGAAATCGTTTATTCTGTTGAATAGTAAAACCGGGTTTATCACTACAATATCGATACTCTCTTTTGTACAATGTATATCTAACTCGTCAAGGCTGTTCACCTTATAGATATAATAATGACTTTCAGTTTTTAGCAGTAGATTTGATAATCCTTCGTAAATGATGTCTGATGGTTCTAAAAAAGCAATATTTATTCTGCACTTATCCATTCATCCTGCTTTCTTCTACTTCAGCTATCAGAGGTAAAAGTATTTTTTCTTCTATCAAGGCATGTATTTGCAGATCAAATTCCAGTTCATGCAAAGAAAAAAACAGTTTTCGCCTTAATGACAGTTCATTTGACACACGGATATGTTTTAAAAGAAGGTTTTTCAAATCTGCAACTTTGGTTTCAATGTCCGTATGGTGTTCCCTGTATTCATTCACCGAGAATGTTGTTTTTGGACTATTTCTGTTTTGTTCAATCAGCTTTATGAAATAAGGGAAAGCGATTTCATCTTCATAGTCCAGGTGTTCAAGAACTTCATCAAAATATTCTGAGAAAAATTTCTCAATCAGATTCACCTCCTCATTACTGGTCTTGTCCTTCAATTCCTTGATATATCCGATGATCTCCGGGTATTTATCTGTTTTGTAATAAATATGGCTGTTCTTTAAAAAACGAATAATAACCAGAATATCAATCAGGGAGCTGATTTCTTTTATCTCCGGGTTAAAGCCATTGTAAAGATTTGCAAATAACAGAAACAGCGGTACAGCTATGGAATGTTCACTGCACAATTGTGAAACGCTCTTATCACTTACCACGAAATCAATCTCAAAATGTTCCAGAAGAATCAGTAATCTGGGATTTTCTTTTATCAGTCCCGACATGCTCATATCTGCTTTTATGTATGTCTTATGAGTCTGATACATTTTGTAGGTTTTGGACAAAAATAAAGATTATGATCCAGGTATGCCGGGTTACCGGAGGAAGGCCTCCAGGGTCCGGTAGACCTCCTCCCTCTGGCTTTCGGGCATGTTGTTGATGCGGGTGCGGTGCGATCCGCCCTCCTTGATGAAGATCCTTGAATTGGTGCTGCCTGTGGCGGTCACCGCCGTGGCCGACCATGTATCGTATTCACCGTAGATATAAATGAAGTTGTCGGCCTCCTCCCGGAGGTACCTCTCCACCGATACGGAGAGGTCCGGGTTGAACCGGGTCTCCAGGCCCTCCGGCAGGGTAAAAGTAAAGAGGGGGTTATCCACATGCCGGATGTATTTCCGGAACCCGTCAAGGTCATAACCGTAGTAACCCATCTCGGTCAGCGCCTGGTAAAAGAAGGGCCTGTGATCGATGAAGAATTCGTCGCTGAAGTAATCGAACCCGGCCACCCGGTTCATATGCTCGACCACCTCCCCCGGCCGGACCGCCCACCCGGGGATGTCTTTTACCGGGACATAGCCCCACTGCCAGAATGCGAAGGAGTACTCAAGCACACAGTACTCATAAGCCTTTTCGATCCCCCCTGCAATCTCATAGGTGTACCCTTTTTCACCGGCGAATTCCGTGAAAGCGGGAAGGTACCGCTCCTGGTGCCTGAGCGCCATCTTCTGGAACCTCCTGACCTTCCTCCGGTCGGACGGAGTGCCCACCCGGTCCAGGAAATCATAGATCCGCTTATCCTCCACCGCATAGTTCAGCGGGGCCACATACGGGACCCTCACCTCCACGTCGCCGGGATAATAGTAACTGTGGTAGATGACCGACTGCCCGCCCTTGCTGATCCCGGTGGAGATCCACTGTTCAGGGTAGAGTTCCCTGAACATCTGAACGATGCGGTGGTGGTCCGAGGCTGCCTGCCACGTATCGAGGTATCTCCAGTCGAGGCTGTCCGGGACGCTCCTGCCAAAATACCTGTGCTCGGCGATCACCTGGTTGCACTTCAGCCTGGAGGCGATCTCAGAGGTGTAGTAGTATTCCGCATCGTATCCGGCCGTGACAAATACCACAGGCCTGGAGGGGTCAAAGTGGGAGATGTAGAGCCGCTGGGAGAATTTTTTCCCTTCCGGGTGGCGGTGGTCCAGGGGTTGTTCGATCATCAGCTCAACGATACTGTCGTAAAAGGACTCGCTCTCGAGGATCCGTATCTCCCTGGCCTCGATCTTCTCCAGGAATTCCCCGAGCTGGACCGTTGCAACGCCGGGAAGCCCTATAAGGGTAAGCAACAATCCGAAAATGAGGGTCCTTCTCATATACGCTCCTAAAAACAGCTCAGATATTCTGCAATTAATCGGTCAAAATTAGCTATTTTTTGCTGATCAGCCATAACTTTGAACAGTGATAGCAAAACAGCCTTTATCATGGAAATTAAAACCATTTGAAATGAAATCGCTCATGAATTGGCGGGGCATGACCCTTGCCGCAGTGGTTATCTCTTTATCAGGACTGGGTGCCCGTGCCCAGGATTGCAGCGACTATTTTCCATTGAAAACGGGCACCGTACTGAAATATCTCCATTATGACAAAAAGGGCAAGGTGACCGGGAGCTCCGAGATGTCATTGCGGGACAAAAAGCAGACCCCGGAGGGGATCTCCGTGCTGTATGCCTCATCCTTCAGGGATGACAAGGGAGAAACGCTGTATGACAGCGAGATGCAGGTGGAATGCAGGAACGGTGTCCTCTACTTTGATGCCGGCTCACTGCTGGATCCTGAGGCCATGAGTGCCTACGAGTCCATGGAGGTGGAGATTACAGGCGATCATCTTGAACTGCCTGTGAAGGCCGCCGCAGGCACTGTGCTGGAAGATGGCGGCGTGACCGCGGTGGTCAGTTCGGGCGGCATGAAGATCGTGACCCTGTCGGTCAACCTTTCGAACCGGAAGATCGCCGGCAGGGAGAGCGTCACAACCCCGGCCGGTTCATTCGATTGCATCAGGTACACCTATGATGCGCTCACGCAGATGGGCTTCGTCAAGGTGAATACCTCGGGCGTGGAGTGGTACAGCCACCAGTATGGCACCATCCGGAGCGAGTCATACGACCAGAAGGGGAACCTCTCCGGGTACATGGTCCTGGAATCGGTCTCCGGCAACTGATGACGGAAGCGCGGCCGGCTTCAGGTCACCCGGCTGAGCTTCATCATGTTGGTCTTTCCCCTTTCCATAATGGGGATGCTCCCCACATGAACCACCAGGTCCCCTTTTTTCAGGAGGTTCTGGCTGACCAGGAATTCATAGGTATAGTCGATGTAATCGTTGATCTGGTCACACTCGGCGAAGTAGTAGGCCCGCACACCCCAGACCAGGGACAGGTCGGTGATCAGGTCCCGGTTCATCGTGAACATGAAAATATGGGCCCTGGGCCTGTGTGAGCTGATCCTTACGGCTGTGTACCCCGAGTAGGTCAGGGCGATAATGGCGGCAGCGTTCACCTGTTCCGCCAGGCGCACCGCGTTGTAGCAGATGGAATCGGCCAGGAAGGCCGGGCTCTCCTTCACCGGTGCATGCACCTTGTAGAACATGAACTCCTCGGTCTCGGTGGAATCGATGATCTTCTGCATGTTCCGGATGGTCTCCACCGGGTATCTTCCCACGGAGGTCTCCCCGCTGAGCATCACCGTATCCGCCCCGTCAAGCACTGCATTCGCAACGTCATTGGCCTCGGCGCGGGTCGGCGTCGGGTTGGTGATCATGCTTTCCATCATCTGGGTCGCCACGATGACAGGTTTGGACTTCTGGATGCACTTCTTGATGATGCTCTTCTGGAGCAGGGGCACCTTCTGGAAATCCACCTCCACGCCCAGGTCGCCCCTGGCCACCATGACCCCGTCCGCTGCTTCAATGATCGCGTCGATCTCCTCCAGGGCCTCCGGTTTCTCTATCTTCGCAATGATTTGCACCCTGTGCGGGTGGGCGCCTGCCAGCTCCCTCAGATCCCTGATATCCTGCGCGCGCCGGACGAAGGAGAGCGCGATCCAGTCCACCTGGTGATCCAGTGCAAACCGGGCATCCTTCCTGTCCTTTTCAGTCAGGCTGGGCAGGGTTACCTTTGTGCTGGGCAGGTTGACGCCTTTCCGGCCGGAGAGCGGACCGCCGGTAATGACACGTGTCCTCACCCGGTCCCTGCCGTTCGATCCGGTCACCCTGAAGACGAGCTTGCCATCGTCCACCAGGATCATCTCCCCGGCGGACACATCGGCAGGCAGCTGCCCGTAGCTGATGAAGGCTTTCTCCTCATCCCCCGTGCAGGGAAAGGTCACAAAGGAGAACTCCTGGCCCTCTACCAGCTCGACCAGGTTCTCCCTGATCTCCCCCACCCGCAGCTTCGGCCCCTGCAGGTCAGCCATGATGGCCACGTGGGACCCCAGCTCCTCGTTGAGCTGGCGGATGGTATTGATGGTTTCCAGGTGTTCTGCATGGGTGCCGTGGGAGAAATTGATCCGGCAGACATCCACGCCCTCATGGATCATCTTTTCAAGGGTCTCCCGGCTGCGCGAGGCTGGACCGATGGTGGCGATGATCTTGGTGTGTGACCGTTCGTGGCGCATGGAAGAAAGTGAATGGTAAATGGTAAATGGTTATTGGACCTGTAACCAATAACCAATAACCTGACTTAAATATATTACCAATCAGCCGGATTTGAAAGTGATCGGGGCATAAATCATGGTTTCATGAAACTTTTCAAAAGGGCAATCTCCTCTGCCCAGATCGAATCATCGGGGGTTTCCAGGATGAGCGGGATCCCGTCGAACCGCGGGTCGGCCATGATCCAGCTGAAGGGCTCCAGTCCCAGCAACCCCTTGCCAAGGCTGTCGTGCCTGTCCACCCTGCTCCCCAGCTCCTTCTTGGAATCGTTCAGGTGCATTCCTTTTAAAAATTCAAACCCGATCACACCGGCGAACCTCTCGAAGGTCTCCTCGAACCTCTCCCTGCTTCGCAGGTCATACCCCGCGGTGAATGCATGGCAGGTGTCGATGCAGACCCCGACCCTGGACCGGTCTTTGACCAGTTCCATGATCCGGGCGATCTGTTCGAAGGTGTAGCCCAGGTTGGAGCCCTGGCCGGCGGTATTCTCGATCACCGCGGTCACTCCCCGGGTCCGGTCCAGTGTCCGGTTGATCGATTCGGCAATGAGCTGGATGCACTCCTGGTCACCGGTCTTGTTCAGGTGCCCTCCCGGGTGGAAATTGAGCCGGTCGAGCCCCAGCTGTTCGCACCGCTGCATCTCATCCAGGAACGCCGCCCTCGATCTTTCGAGCGGACCGGGATCGGGGTTTCCCAGGTTGATCAGGTAGCTGTCGTGGGGCAGGATCTGGCGGGGGCCGTACCCGCATTCCCGGCAGTTCTTCCTGAACCGCTCAATGTTTTCAGGGGTCAGCGGCGCGGCTGCCCACTGGCGCTGGTTCTTGGTAAACAGTGCAAATGCCGTTGCACCGATCTCCTTTGCATTCAACGGGGCATTCTCAACCCCTCCGGAAGCACTGACATGTGCACCCACATATTTATTCACCATTATCCATTGACTGACCTGGCTCTTCAGCTTCCCTGGCTTTCCACTTTCGGTTTCTTCCCCAGCAGGATCTCGTCGATCATCTGGCGGAACATCTCCTTGGTGGCTTCCGGGGTCTGGGCAATGCCCCGGCTCATGGAGGGCCTCCCATCCTTGGGCACGAAAAGGAAGGCCGGGATGCTCTGGATGCCGAATACGGCGGCAAGCTCTCTCTCCTTCTCGGTATCCACCTTGTAGAAGTGGATCCTTCCCTCGTACTCCTTGGCCAGCTCCTCCAGCACCGGGGCAGCGATCCGGCACGGACCGCACCAGTCGGCATAGAAGTCGATCAGGGCGGGCTTGTCGCCTTCGTACACCCATTCGGTCTGGTTCTTCTCATAGTTCATTACCTTCTCGAGGAAATCCTGCTTGGTCAGGTTCACCGGCTTTCCGGATGCCCCGGTCTGCCCGCCGGGAGAGGTAGCCGACCCGGTGCTGCAGGAGAAGACCATCATGGAGACGGCAGCAATAGTTATCATTATCTTTTTCATATTCTCTTTTTTCCCGGACAGCCCGGCTGTTTTTTATGCATGTACGCTCAGTACCTCCGAGATGGCCTGCCTGAAGGTCTCCTTGGGCAACGCGCCCATGGCCATCTGCGGCGGTCCCTCCTTGGGGATGAAGAGCAGGGAGGGGATGCTCTGGATTCCGAAGACCGAGGAGAGCTCCCGCTGCTCTTCCGTGTTCACCTTGAAAATATCGAGCTTGTCCCCAAACTCCTCTTTCAATTCTTCGAGGATCGGGCCCACGATCTTGCAGGGTGCGCACCAGTCAGCATAGAAATCTATGATCGCAGGGGTCTTTCCCTCGAATTTCCATTCCCTGTTGATCTCGTAATTGAATATCTTCTCTTTAAATGTTTCGTTTGTCAAATGTTCAAGTTTCATGGTTCAAAGATTTATCCGGTTCATTTTCCGGCACAAAAATAGGGCCAGACTTGCAACCCCACTGTAACTTTAGTCACAAACCGCATCTTTTGCCGGTCACCCGTTCCCCGTGAAGGAGATGGCATGGTTCAGATAGTCAACCAGCGGGAACAACCCCCTGAAATCCTCAACGAGTACCCGGACAAATCCTTTTTCGCACACCTTTGCATCGGTGTAACTCCTGGACCAGACATAGTGCTTGTACCTGAGCTCCTCCAGGTGCTCAAAATCGGCCGGGAAACCGGCCGGTCCCTTTTTCAGCATATCGTCCCTTCCGCCCCGTTCATACCTGGTTCGCAGCAGCGGGTCGTTGATGACCTTCAGGTAGGCCTCCGGGTTGAAAACGATCTCCTGGCGGATCAGGTTCAGCAGCTCCCTGGGGGGCGAGTGGACCCCGGCAGCCATGAAGGAGTTGTCCGGTTCCAGGTGAAAATAGTACCCGGCGTCGGCCGATTTTCTGCCTCCCCTGGTCATCCAGCAACCGAAATGGGTCTTGTACGGGGTCTTGTCCTTCGAGAACCTGATGTCCTTGTAGATCCGGAAGATGGCATCCCTGGCCTCGATCCCCGACATTGAAGGGTCAAACCGTGAGATCCCGACAAGGATCTCCTCTGCCACTCCCCTGAATTTTTCAAGGGCATCCTGGTAATCCTCCTTGTGGTCGCTGAACCACTCCCGGTTGTTGTTCCTGGCAAGCGCCCTGAGAAAACTGATAACACTCTCCATGCTCTATTTATTATATGTAAGAACAGCGCAGGCATGCATAAAGTTCGAACAGTTTGTACTATCTTTAAGATAGCTGATGGCGGCACATACAGTCATGGCAAAAAAGAACCCGCATATATCCGGGAAACCGGAGGCTCCCTCATCCCGCCGGGAGAGGCAGATGAGTTCGAAGATGGAGGAGCAGGAAAAATTTGAATTCATCTTCAGGAACACCCGTGAGGCCATCGTCATCATTGAACTGGCCGAAGGGAAGGCCGGCAGGGTGCTGGATGCCAACAGGGCGGCACTGGAACTCTTTGAGAGCGAAGCGGAGAGCATCATGCAGCTGATCCTTCCGGAACAGCGGGAAGATGAGGCTGCCGGAGAGTCCGGGGGACTGTTCTGGCAGGTGATGGAGGAGGGGTATGGCCGGGTCGAACGGAAAGTGAAGACCGGCAGGGGCGGGGTGCGCTGGCTGGAGATCACCGCCCATTCATTTGCCCGCACAGGGGAAAGTCTGGTGATCGCCATCATCGCGGATGTGACAGAACGCAGGCTGGCCTTGCAGGAACTGGAAGAGGCCAGGGAGAGGGCGGAGGAGGGCGACAAACTGAAATCCGCCTTCCTGGCCAACATGTCGCATGAAATCAGGACCCCGATGAACTCCATCGTGGGATTTTCCAACCTGCTGTTGAACCCGGGGCTGACCGGGGAGGAGCGTTCGATGTATGTGAAGCGGATCGTGAGGAATTCCGAGCTTTTACTGGCACTGATCTCGGACATCATCGACCTTGCCAAGATCGAAAGCGGGCAGCTTCCCATCATTTACGGAAAACTGAAACTCTCTGTCCTGCTGGGTGATATGAAGCAGTACGCCCTGGATGAGGTGAAGCGGCTCGATAAACATGAAATACAGGTCTTTACGGAAGGAGAGGAGAGAGAGTGCATGATCGAGACGGATGTGATCAGGCTGGCACAGGTCATGAGGAACCTGATCAACAATGCCATCAAATTCACGGAATCGGGGAGCGTGAAGATTGGCTGCAGGAGGTCCGGGCCGGACCGGAAGATCGTCCTCTTCGTGCAGGATACAGGCATGGGGATTGCCCTGGAGCACATCGACCTGGTCTTCGACCAGTTCAGGCAGGTGGACGGTTCAATCACCCGGAAGTACGGAGGAACCGGGCTGGGCCTGGCCATCTGCAGGAACCTGGTCCGGATGATGGGGGGGAGGATCTGGGTGGAATCCAGGGAAGGGGAGGGATCCCTGTTCCAGGTTGAGCTGCCCGTGAAGGCAGCCCGGAAAGTGTAACCTGCAAAGCGCACACCCCGGAAGTGATTTGCCGGGTCCACCCTATCGGGGCCGCTGATCGTGTAAAATATTGCTATTTTTGGGGGCATGCAAAAGATCAATGAATTCCTCCTTTTCCTGAACGGTTACCTGGGCGGCCACCAGTGGTTCGTCTTCCTCCTTCTCGGAACCGGCATCTTTTTCACCCTCTACCTCGGGTTGCCCCAGATCAGGTATTTCAGGCATGCGGTCCGGATCGTCAGGGGCAAATATGACAGGGCGGAAGACATCGGGGACACCTCCCATTTCCAGGCCCTGACGACTGCCTTGAGCGGAACGGTGGGGACCGGCAACATTGCAGGGGTCGCCCTGGCCATTCACCTGGGCGGACCTGCCGCACTGTTCTGGATGCTGGTCACAGCCCTCCTGGGCATGTGCACCAAGTTTGTCGAGGTGACCATCTCGCATAAGTACAGGGACATACTGCCCGACGGATCGATCTCCGGCGGCCCGATGTATTACATGAAAAAGCGGATGAATATCACCACCCGGTCAGGCAGGCTGATCAGGACCGGGGCCGTGCTGGGGGGGTTCTTTGCCTTTGCCACCATCCTCTCCTCTTTCGGAACCGGCAGCCTCCCCCAGATCAACAGCATATCGGATTCGATGTTCACCTCGTTCGGGATCAGGCACGCCGTTACGGGGGGTGTCCTGACGGTTCTGCTGGGGTTGGTGATCATTGGCGGCATCAAAAGGATCGCGAAGGTGACCTCCACCCTGGTGCCCGTCATGGCGCTTTTCTATTTCATGGGTGCCATCCTGGTCATAGCCACCAACTATGAGAATATCCTTCCCTCGCTGGGTTCGATCTTTACCGATGCATTTACCGGGAGCGCGGCAGTGGGCGGGTTCCTGGGCGCCGGGTTCGCCTTCACATTCAACAAGGGAGTGAACCGGGGGCTTTTCTCCAACGAGGCCGGACAGGGCTCAGCGCCCATCGCGCACAGTGCGGCAAAGGCGCAGGAGCCTGTGTCGGAGGGGATGGTGGCCATCCTGGAACCTTTCATAGACACCATTATCATCTGTACCCTCACCGGGCTGGTGCTGCTCTCTTCGGGGGTCTGGAACGAGAAGATCGAGAACCGTTTCGAGCAGGCCGACATGATGGTCCTGGAGGGCACCTATTCCGAAAGGGACCATGCCGACCGTGCCCTGATGAGCAGGGCCTTCAGCAAAGACACCACCCTGGCCCTCTTTACCGGTTCCCTGGAGGTCGTTGAAGGCATCGTTGTGACGGAAGGGGTCACCATTATCCATGCAGAATCGTTTGCCGAGGATACCAGGGTAACCAGGGGCGGGGAGATGTTCACGGGTTCCATCCCCGTGGAGGGCGGGGTTGTCCGGTTCGGTGACCTGGACAGCGGGCAGGGTGAGGTATACTTTACCGGCCGGTCCCTGATCCACAGCGCGGCCCTTACCACCGAAGCCTTCAAGCGGAGCATCATGGGAGACTGGGGACAGTATATTGTCTCGATCGGGCTGCTCCTTTTTGCCTTCTCCACTGCCATATCCTGGTCGTACTATGGCGACAGGGCCGTCACCTACCTTTTCGGGACCAGGTATGTGATCGTTTACAGGCTCATCTACGTGGCAGGTTTCTTTGTCGCCTCCTTCACCGATACCACCATTGTCTGGAACCTCTCCTATATTACGATTGCCCTGATGACCATCCCCAACCTCTTCGGACTGCTGATGCTGAGAAGGGACATCAAAGGCACCATCAGGCAGTACTGGAAAGAGTTCGCCAGGGACTGGCCGGGCGAAAAGATCCCGGTGAGGCGGTAGCTGCCGGGTCAGGCGCCTGCCTGATCCCTGCGCTCGAGCAGGGCGATATTCTCCACGTGGTGCGTATGCGGGAACATGTCCACCGGCTGTATCTTCCTCACCCTGTAAACATTGCCCAGCCGCTCCACATCCCTGGCCTGGGTGGCCGGGTTGCATGAAACATAGACGATCCTTGCGGGAGCTATTTTCCGGATCTGCTCCACCACCCTGGCGTGCATGCCTGCCCGGGGCGGATCGGTGATGATCACCCGGGGCCTGCCCTGCTCCCTGACAAAGCTCCCGGTGAGGATCTCTTTCATATCCCCTGCAAAGAAACGGGTATTCCCTATGGAGTTGATCAGGGAATTCACCCTTGCGTCCTCGATGGATTCGGGGACCGACTCAATCCCCACCACTCTACCCGCGCTGCGGGCGATGAAATTGGCAATGGTCCCGGTCCCGGTATAGAGGTCGTAAACGGTCTCCTTCCCTGTCAGGCCTGCAAACTCCCGGGCGGTCCGGTAAAGTCGGAGTGCCTGGAAGGTATTGGTCTGGAAGAAGGATTTGGGGCCGATCTTGAAGGTGAGCTCCTCCAGTTTCTCGAAAATATGGTCCCGGCCCGCATAGGTGACGAACTCCAGGTCGCAGAGGGACTCGTTCTTCTTGGGGTTGACCGTGTACATCAGGCTGGTAAGATCCGGGAACTCCCGGTTCACCTTGTCCAGCAGCTCATGGACCACCGGTTCATCATCATGGACCGACAGGATCACCATGACCTCTCCCAGGGTACTGGTCCGGATGATCAGGTTGCGCAGCAGCCCTTCGTTTGTCCGGTGGTCATAAAAGGTGAGGCCCCTTTCCAGGGCGAGTCTCCTGAGAAGATTCCTGACCAGGTTGGTCGGTTCGCCCTGCAGGTGGCATTTTTCGATGTCCACCACCTTGTCAAACCTGCCGCGTACATGGAGGCCCAGTGCATTGGTGTGCTCCGGCGCCAGTGCCGGATCTGCCTCATCTTCAAAAAGCCAGCGGTGGTTGGAGAAGGTGTACTCGAGCTTGTTCCTGTACCCGGTGACGGGGTCTGAAGCCAGGATCGGCACTATTTCCGGGATCTCCACCCCTGCAATGTGGCGGAAGGCATCCTCCACCTGCTGCTGCTTGTAAAAGAGCTGCCGGTCATAGGGGAGGTGCTGCCACCTGCATCCTCCGCAGATGCCGAAATGGCTGCAGAACGGTTCGGTCCGCTGGTCAGAATAGCGGTGGGTCCTCACCACCCTGGCCTCCATGTAGCGGCCCTTCTTCCTGAACACCTGGAGGTCCACCACATCCCCGGGAAGAGCTTCTTTCACAAAGACCACGATATTGCCGGCCCGTGCAACGGCCTTGCCCTCGGCCCCGATATTTTCAATGGTCACCTTCTCCAGAAGGGGTAAGTTCTTTCTCCTGCCCAATGTGGATGCTTTTGGTCTGCAAAAGTATCATTCCCCCCCCACTTCCGCAACCGGCTCCGTGAATTGTTCTATTTTTGCGCCATATGATTTCGGTAGACAGCGTAACCATCCGGTTCGGCGGATTTATCCTTTTTGACGGGATCAGCTTCCAGGTTCAGCCGGGTGACAGGATCGGCCTGGTCGGGCGGAACGGGGCGGGCAAAACCACCCTTCTGAACCTGATTTCGGGAAGGCAGGAGGCCGATGAAGGGAAAGTGGTGAGGAGCGCCGGCGAATCGCTGGGTTACCTGCCACAGCAGATGACACATAAGAGGGGAAAGACCCTTTACGCGGAAGCGCTCGAAGCCTTCTCGGAGATACTGGAGCTGAAAAAGCGCATCGATGCCATCACCGGGGAGCTTGAGGAGCGCACCGATCATCATTCCGGCGCATACCTGGCACTGATCCAGGAGCTGTCCAATGCCAATGAACAGTTCGAAATGGAAGGGGGCAGCACGATGCGTGCCGATGTGGAGCAGACCCTTAAGGGGCTGGGTTTCGGTGCCGGGGATATGGACCGCCCGGTTCATGAGTTCAGCGGCGGCTGGCGCATGCGCGTGGAGCTGGCAAAGATCCTGCTGCGCCGCCCCGGTTATATTCTGCTGGATGAGCCCACCAACCACCTTGACATCGAATCGATCCAGTGGCTGGAGGGGTTCCTGGAGAATTACCCGGGGGGTGTCGTGATCATATCACACGACCGGGCTTTTCTGGACAGGGTGACAAACCGGACCATAGAGATATCGCTGGGCAGGCTGTATGATTACAGGGTGCCCTATTCCCGGTACGCGGAGCTGAAGCAGGAGCGCATCACCGTTCAGCAGGCAGCCTATGAGAACCAGCAGAAACTGATACAGGACACGGAACAGTTCATCAACCGGTTCAGGTACAAGGCCACCAAGGCTGTACAGGTGCAGTCCAGGATCAGGCAGCTTGAAAAACTGGACCGGATCGAGGTTGAAAGGGAAGACATCATGGCCATGAACCTCAGGTTCCCACCTGCAAAGAGGTCGGGGACCATCGTGGTCGAAGCGGAGGGCCTGGGAAAATGGTTCGGGGACCATTGCGTGTTCAGCAGTGTCGATATGGTGATAGAGAGGGGGGAGAAGGTGGCCTTTGTGGGCAGGAATGGCGAGGGGAAGACCACCCTCTCCAGGATCCTGGTGGGTGAACTGGACCACACCGGGAAGGTGAGAACGGGTCACAATGTGGAGCTGGGATACTTTGCCCAGAACCAGGATGAGATCATGGATGGCAACCTCACCGTGTTTGAGACCGCCGACCGGGTGGCGGTGGGGGAGATCCGCACCCGTATCCGGGATATCCTGGGGGCCTTTCTTTTCAGCGGTGAGGATGTGGATAAGAAAGTGAAGGTCCTGTCGGGCGGTGAGCGCTCAAGGCTGGCCATGGCCAGGATGCTCCTTCAGCCCTTTAACCTGTTGATCCTGGATGAGCCGACCAACCACCTGGATATGAGATCCAAGGATATCCTGAAGAGGGCACTGCTGGCATTTGACGGTACGCTGATTGTCGTTTCCCATGACAGGGAATTCCTCGACGGGCTGGTGGACAAGGTTTTCGAGTTCAGGAACCGGACAGTCAGGGAGCACCTGGGAGGGATCTACGATTTCCTGCAACGAAGACAACTCTCCTCCTTACGGGATATAGAGAGAAGAGAGAAACCCCCGGTCCGCCGCACAACCGGGCCGGGCATACCGGGGACAGGCAGTCTGGCTGGTGCCGGGGCTGAACCCCGGGAAAAAAAGGATGCCGGGCGGGGCCCGGCCGAAGGCCGGCGGGAGGCATCCGGCAATAAGATCATGTATGAAGAGCGGAAAGCGCTGGAGAGAAAGATCAGGAAGATCTCAAACCGTGTCAGGGCCCTGGAGCATGAGATTGAAAGCATTGAAGCTGAGCTGCGAAGGATGGATGCCCTGCTGATGAACCCGGACAACATCAGGGGGATGCAGGTGTATGAGGATTATGAGCAGCTGAAGAGGAGGCATGACGAGGCTCTTGCGAGCTGGGAAAAACAGACTATTCAGATGGAAAAGGCAGAGGCAAGGAGAAAATAACTAATTTTAATGCCATGAGACCGGCGTTTCACAGGTTGATCTTGGGATGGATGGTGATCACATGGCTGGGCGGCTGCGCGTCCACCGAGGAGAGCACCACCGCAAACCAGACGGGTCACCTGGCATCGCTCTATAACCCGAGCAAGCTGTCGCTGCATCCCGACTACTCCATCTTCCATGAAAGTGACGATTTTTCCGTGCTTTATTTAAGGGCCTACCCGGGTGAGCTGCGTTTCAACCAGGCCAACGAGGATTCTGAATACAGGGCTTTGCTCCAGATCAGGTACAGGCTTATAGAGCTGGATGAACCGGGTTCGGAAGGCGTGGCAACGGATTCTGCGACAGTAACCTACAAGCTGGTGGCAAGTGATGAAAAAAGGCCTGCCTTCTTTGCTTTCCTTACCATGCCCCTGAAATCCGGGGACCGTTACCTGTTAAGGCTCGAGGCCGAGGACCTGAACCGGGGAAGCATCGGGCTGGAGTACCTCTATGTGGATAAATCAAATGTGTACGGTGCCCAGAACTTCAAGGTGGTTTCACTCTCTTCCGGGTATCCGAAATTCATGCGTTTCTTCCTGCCCGGAGAGCGGTTCAACGTGGAATACAGGGATCCTTCAGTCGATTCCGTCTATGTCGATTATTTCAGGCTTTCCAGCGAACTGCCCCGCCCGCCTATCACCGCCTCTGTTGACTATACGATGCATTACAACCCCGATACCAGTTTCGTGTTTCCGCTGGTCGACACGATCAATTACGACCTGAGGCTGGAGGGGATGTATCTTGTGAGGGTGGATCCCCGGCAGGAGGAGGGGCTCACCCTTTTTAACTTCGGAGGCTCCTTCCCGCAGGTCAGGACACCGAGAGAGCTGATGGAACCCCTGTTTTACCTCTCCACACTCGCCGAATACAGGGACCTGAGGAAAGAGCCCAACCTGAAGCTTGCAGTCGATAACTTCTGGCTGAAGCTGGGAAACAGCGTGGAGAAATCCCGGGAGCTGATCCGCATCTATTACAACCGGGTGGTCTATTCAAACCTCTATTTTACCTCCAACAAGGAGGGGTGGAAGACCGACCAGGGAATGATCTTCATCCTTTTCGGGCCTCCCAGCAGGATACGGATGACCGGAAACGGGGAAAGATGGTACTACTTCGCCAGGCGCAGGTCCAATCCCATCGAGTTCCGGTTTGAAAGGAAACCGGATATCTTTTCCAATCAGAACATGGTATGGGCGAAGACCACTGAATCCCAGATGTTCTGGAACGAAGCGGTGAGGTCATGGCGGAACGGAAAGGTCTATTCACCCGGCGGCTGAGCCCATGGCCAGACAGGAACATCTCATATTCGGCATTCACGCTGTAAGGGAGGCGCTGCTCGCAGGCAAAGAGCTGGACAAGGTGATGGTCAGGCGGGGAGGCGGGTCGGACCTGCTGATGCAGCTGCTGGGGGAGCTTCGCAGGCAGGGCATCCCTGTACAGCAGGTACCTGTTGAAAGGCTTAACCGGATTACCGGGAAGAACCACCAGGGGGTGGTCGCGTGGCTCTCCCGGATCACCTACAGCGACATTGCCATGGTACTTCCGGCCGTTTTCGAATCGGGTGAAGAACCCCTGGTCCTGCTGCTGGACGGGATCTCCGATGTCCGGAATTTCGGGGCCATTGCCCGGAGTGCAGAGTGTGCCGGGGTACACGCCATCGTCATTCCGGAATCGGGGAGCGCAGCCATCAATCCCGATGCCATCAAGACCTCCGCCGGTGCGCTTCACAGGGTGCCGGTCTGCCGCCAGAGGGACCTGGTCCGTACGGTACGCTATTTAAAGGAGAGCGGGTTGAGGGTGTTCGCTGCCACCGAGAAGGCGGAGGAGCTGGCATACAGGGCCGACATGACCGGGCCGCTGGGCATTATCATGGGGTCCGAGGAGCGGGGGGTATCCGGTGCCCTGTTAAAGGAGTCGGACCGGTGGGTCTCCATCCCGATGAAAGGGAGGGTCACATCCCTGAATGTGTCGGTGGCTGCAGGCATCATGCTGTTCGAAGTGGTCCGGCAGCGGAACCCGTAGCGCTATTCGAGGGGGAGTTGCCTGTTGAAACTCTCCTCGAGGGAGATGAATGTTTCGGTGCGGCTCACCCCGGGGATGGCCTGGACCTTATCCACAAGCAAATGTTTCAGATCTTCATTGTCGCGGGTGAAGATCTTGATGAAAATGGAATACCCCCCTGTGATGTAGTGGCATTGTGTGATCTCCGGTATCTCCCTCAGCTTTACCACCACCTCGGGATAGAGGCGGGCGCTGTCGAGGAAGATCCCCACGTAGGCACAGGTATGAAATCCGATCTTTTTGGGGCTGATCACAAATTCCGAACCGGTTATCACTCCCATCCTGGTGAGCCGCTGGATCCGCTGGTGAATGGCTGCCCCGGAAACCTTGCACTCCCGCGCCACTTCAAGGTAGGGGATCCTGGCGTTCCGGGTGATCAGCGCGAGTATCCTGCGGTCCAGGTCGTCAATGTGGTGAGATTCTTCCATTTTGCAGGGTTTGCTTCAATCCTTCAACTGGGTACCGCTAATGTAGTTACAATTTGAAAGAATAACACTATTGATGACATGATATTAAACATAGAACCGCCAGTATACTGTCAATCAGGAACAGCGAAGTGTGCAATATCACGAAGCCAGCTTCTGAAAATCGTCGCCCGTTGGATTCTGGAAGACTCGCAGGCCGAACTGGGGCATGATGGCCAGGATATGGTCGAAGATATCGGCCTGTAAGGCTTCGTAATTGGTCCAGGCCTGGTCCTTGCTGAACACATAGATCTCCAGCGGCAGCCCCTTGTCGGTGGGCTGCAGGTGCCTGACAAGGAAGGTCATCTCCTGGTGGATCTTGGGGTGGTTGTGAAGGTAGTTCTCGAGGTAGGCACGGAAGGTCCCCAGGTTGGTCATCCTGCGGCCGTTGGTGACGATCGAATCATCCAGCTCCAGGGAGCGGTTGTATTCGGCTATCTCCTTCTCCTTTGCCGTGATGTAATCGGCCAGCAGATGGTATTTCCTGAATTTCTCGATCTGCTCCTGGTCCAGGAACACGACGCTTTTCATATCGATGTTGATGGAACGCTTGATCCTGCGCCCGCCCGATTCCTCCATGCCCTTCCAGTTGTTGAACGACTCTGAGACCAGTGCATAGGTGGGTATGGTGGCAATGGTCTTGTCCCAGTTCTGCACCTTCACGGTGTTCAGGCTGATGTCTATCACATCTCCGTCGGCATTGTACTTGGGCATGGAGATCCAGTCACCCACATTCACCATGTTGTTGGCTGACAGCTGGATACTGGCTACTAACCCAAGGATGGTATCCTTGAATACAAGTATCAGGACCGCTGCCAGTGCTCCCACGCTCGTCAGCAGGACCTTCGGTGCCTGCCCGCTGAATATGGAAATGATCAGGATGACTGCAGCGCAATAGAAGACGATCTTCACGATCTGGACAAATCCCTTGATGTTCCTGCCCCTGGAGACCGGGAGCCTCCGGTAGATCTCGTGCAGTGCGTTCAGCAACGCATCGATCACCAGGAGGACCACAAGGACCATGTAGGACTGGACCAGGTTCCCGAGGATATTGACCAGGTTCGGCGCTTCGAAAATATAGTGAAGGGAGTAGTAGACGATCAGGGCGGGGGCCAGGTGTGCCAGCCGGTTAAAGACCTTCCGTTCGACGAAAACATCGTCCCACTCGTTTTTGGACCTGCGCACCAGCCTGTTGATGGAACCAATGATCACCTTTTTCAGGATAAAATCGGCCAGGAGGGCCAGCCCGATGGTGACCAGGATCACCGTTGCGTTCTCAATGAAGATGGCCAGGTTCTCTGAAAGCCCCGAGCCATCCAGTACTCCGTTGTACCAGTTAATCCATCTTTCGATCATGGGTGACAGCTTTTGTGGTATGGGTGCAAAATTATAAATTTATGGCGCCAAACCTGCAGCCATGAACCGCTCGATCTGTATTTTCCTGAACATTCTGCTTTTTTCGGCAGTCCCCAACGCCAGGGGCCAGGATTTCACCAGGTGGTTTGACGAAGGCGTCATGCGGGTAGACCTGGTTTTCACCGGCACGGGGCGGGAGACCAGCTACGCTTTTGAAGCCCTGAGGAGAGAGCCGTTCTACAGCGGAAGCAGGACCCGGCTGATCGAACCGTTCGATTACGGGGACCATCAGTTCGAGGTCCGGGATGCGGCCACGGGGACCCTCCTGTTCCGCCACACCTACTGCACGCTGTTCAGGGAGTGGCAGACGACCACCGAAGCGGAGACCATGAGGCGGGCCTTCAGCCATGTGATCCGGTTCCCCTGGCCAAAGGAGGAGGTCCTGGTGGAGATCTTCGACAGGGATGAACGGGGTGACTTCCGGCTTTCGTGGTCCGGCCAATTTGACCCCGGATCCATCTTTGCAGACCCGGTCAATCCCTCTCCATTTGAAACCGCGGACCTGGAGATCAACGGTCCTCCCGGGACAAAGGTGGACATCCTCTTTCTGGCCGAAGGCTATACCGGGGAAGAGATGGACAAGTTCATTGCGGATGCCCGGCGTTCTGCCGGCTATATATTTTCGGAGGAACCTTTCAGAAGCCACCGGGAGTCATTCAACATCCGTGCCGTCAAATCTGCAAGCGCAGAGACGGGAACCGATATACCGGGGAAGGGGATCTGGGCCAACACGGTGCTGAACTCCTCATTCTATACATTCGGGATCGAACGCTACATGACCACGCCGGATTACCGGAGGGTGTGTGATGTGGCCGCAAATGCGCACTATGACCAGCTCTATATCCTTGTGAACACAGGTAAATACGGCGGGGGAGGCATCTACAATTTCTACAGCATCTCCGCTGCGGATAACGAGGAGTCCCGGGCGGTGGTCATCCATGA
Source organism: uncultured Bacteroides sp. (assembly GCA_964467775.1). Lineage (GTDB taxonomy): Bacteria > Bacteroidota > Bacteroidia > Bacteroidales. Next base: position 27,318 of record CAYXUD010000018.1, read on the forward strand.
GTTCGGCCATTCATTTGCCGGCCTGGCCGATGAGTATTACACCTCGGAGGTGGCTTATAACGACTTCTTCAACCCGGAGGTTGAGCCGTGGAATCCCAACCTGACCACCCTGGTCGATTTTGACTCCAAGTGGAAGGGGATGATGGAGAAGGATACCCCGGTGCCGACACCCCCGGAGGAGAGGTACCAGCATACAGTGGGGGTTTATGAAGGAGGGGGGTATGTCGCAAAGGGTGTTTTCAGGCCCATGATCGATTGCCGGATGCATACCAATGATGCCGTTTTCTGCCCCGTCTGCAGCCGGGCCATAGAGGAGATGATCCGCTGGCATACCGGGCATTAGAACCTTTCTATTTTTATTCCGTATGGTATCCTGCGAACCACTTAATGTTTATATTTGTGGTTCAGCAAAATCCAACCTCTTCCCGTGAAAAGGCTGACGGATGATGAAATAGTTGCAGGACTCAGAAAGCGCGACAACCGTGTTCTTCAGTACATCTATAAGAACTCCTTCAACACCGTAAAGCAGCTGATCCTCCATAACGCCGGTACGGACAACGATGCCGAGGATATTTTCCAGGAAGCGCTGATTGTCATATTCCGGAAAATCAAGGATGATGCCGGTTTCGAGCTGACAGCCGCCTTCAACACGTACATCTATTCGATCTCCCGCCTGCTCTGGCTGAAACACCTCAGGAATATCAAGAAGATCGAGATCGATCCGCTGAACCGGGATATGGAGGAGCGCATCGAATTTGAAGAGCCCTCCCCGGTGCAGGACAAGGACCTGCGAATGGCCATCTACCAGCGGACCCTTCTCAGGATCCCCGAGGACTGCCAGAAGATACTGCGGCTCACGGCGCAGGATATATCCTCCAGGGAGATCGCACACCAGCTGGGATTCCGCAGCGAGGGCTACGTGCGCAAACGCCGCCACTTCTGCAAGGAACACCTGGTAAACAGGATCAAGGAAGACCCTGATTACCAGGCCATGATGGAGGAATAGCCGGCTATCTCTTCAGCACCCTTTTCAACACGGTATCCTTGTCGATCTTTTTCGTACAGAAGAACCAGTCCTTGCACTCAAGGCCCTCTTCCTTTCCTGCCATCCGGTTCTCTGCAGTTCCGCAGGAACCTGCCGGTGATATGATCAGGTCGTCCCCGGGACGCCAGTCAGCCGGAGTGGCGACGTTAAACTCATCCCCGGTCTTCAGGGCAATCAGTACCCTGTACAACTCATCAAAGTTGCGCCCCACGCTGAGGGGGTAGTAGATAATGGTACGGATCACCCCCTCGGGATCCACATAGAAGACGGCCCTGACAGCCTTGGTGGTGTCCTCGTTGGGCTGGATCATGCCGTAGCTTTTTGCCACTTCCATGGTGATGTCCTCGATCAGCGGGAACTTCACTTCCACATTCTTCATCCCCTTGTACTCGATCTTCTCCTTGATGGTCCTCAGCCATGCAATGTGGCTGTACAAACCATCCACCGATAGTCCCACCAGTTTGCAGTTGGCCTCTTCGAACTGCTTTTCCATGGTGGCAAAGGTCATGAACTCGGAGGTGCACACCGGGGTGAAATCCGCAGGGTGGCTGAACAGAATTGCCCAGCTCCCTTTGTAATCAGAGGGGAAATTGATGGGCCCCTGTGTCGTTGCCGCCTTGAACTCGGGGGCCTTGTCCCCGATCCTCGGCATGGATACTGCTTGTTTTACTTCTTCCATTTCAATTGTGAATTTATGAATGATACATCATGATTTAATGTGAGTCTGAATTCAAATCAAAATCTTTGTATACCAGTTTTTTATCGTAATTGAGCACCTGGTCGGGATCCCATTTTCTCTTCAATGCTATCCCGTTCTCTTCAAAAAACCGGTCTTCATCAACCCTGACCAGTTCCCCGTCCATCCTCTTCAGATAGATCAGGTCATTGGAGTGAATGTACACCGTATCCTGAAAATCATACAGGAACGGGAGCGGCGGAATGAAGAAGACGCCGGAATCGTGAACGGTAAAGAAACTCCCGGGTTCTGAACGGGCCAGAATGATCCTGGGCGGGGCCTCGAAATCCGGGGGGAATTCGATCAGCAGTTCAGGAATATCGGCAATTTGCCAGCCATATGGATCGATGTATTTCGTCATCACCGGGTTTTGATCTTCGAGAAGTATCAGGTCCCCTTCGTCCATGTCAGATGCAAGCGCAAATACCTGGTGGTATAAACTCTTCTGGAATTCCCAGCTTGTGGCAAGATCATTCTGAACCAGCAATCCCCTCGATCCTATCAGAGAGATCCATCCGGTCAAAATGACCGCCAGTGCATACCTTATTCTTTTCCCGCGTACAACTGAGAAAAGATAGAGCCAGGCCGAAACAAAGAACAGCACGGAACCGAAAGTGGCACCCAGGTGCACGCTTGTGCCCCGTCCGGCCAGAAACCGGGGAGGGTAATGGGTAAAGGCAAACAGATACCCGACGGACATCATCAGCAGGCCGACGATGCAAAGGTAGAGGTAGCTCTTTGGGAATTTATTCCACTCAAGCAGCCATCCCGCTCTGCCAAACGTGAGGCCGTCCGGTTTGATCCTCTTCCTCATGAAGGCCAGCACCACGGCAAGAAGTATGAATATTGCCGAGATCATAGGCCATGTTGTCCTCAGGTGCTGCAACGATTCTATGGCTGCCTTGAAATAGGCATAGAGCGATACCAGCGGTCCGATGATGAAGCTTAACAGCACTTTGCGGATCGTATCGGCACCCAGCTCCGATACACGCGCCTCACCAGTGAATTTCCTGACGAGGAATACAAATAACATGAACAGCAGGCAGACCAGTGCATGCAGGGACCATTTCCTCAGGGTGGCAGCCTTGAACAGGTTCATCCTGAGAAACGGTACAAAGACAAAGGCCAGAAAGGCGTTCTCATAGGTCAGCAGGCTGGCCAGTGCCAGCAGGTAGGAGAGGAGCCTTCTGCTTTCATAAAAGTGAAAAGCGAGCAGGGTGAACATCAGCGATAATTGCAGCTGATAGATATGGACGATCAGGGCTTTGGTGGTATCGGCGGGGTATACAATAAAGACCAGGCCGGCAAAAAGTCCGAACCACCACTCTCCCAGCCGGCCTATGACGCTGTAAAAAAGATAGGCATTGAATGCAACCAGGAAGATCCCGAAGATATAGAGCACCGGCAGTCCCCCGATATGGTAGATGACATGAGTCAGGAAAAAGGGGACGGTAAATCCTATGAACCTTCCCTGGTTCCCCTCAAAGCTGATCAGTTTATCCCGGATATCCCCCAGCAACTCCCTGAAACCCATGTTTGACGGGATGACCGAGTACCAGTAATCATCTTCATAGTACCCGAACTGGAACAGCTTGAAATACCAGACAATCCAGACCAGCAGGGAATAGAACAGGAAAACCTTCAGATTCTGCCACCTGTCAGTCGATCTTATATTTTCCATGCAGCCCTGTTATTGAAGAATGTTCTCAATGATAAACCGCGGACGGGCCTTCACCTCGGTATAGACCTTCCCGAGATATTCACCGATGATCCCTATGCAGAGGATCTGAATGCCGCTGATGAAATAGACGGGGAGTGTAATGGAGGTCCAGCCCGGAACCGTTCCCAGGAAAAAATATGAGTAGAGGGAATAGAGCGCCATAGCGATACTCAGTAAAAACACAATGAGCCCTATGACACTTACGATCCGCAGTGGTTTTACACTGAACGAGGAAATTCCGTCAAAGGCAAATGCCATCATCTTCTTCAGGGGGTATTTTGATTCTCCCGCAAAACGCTCCAGGCGGTCATAATAGACTGAAGTACTCGGGAAGCCAATGAGCGGGAATATTCCCCTGAGGAAAATGTTCACCTCCCTGAAATCGGTGAATTTCTGCAAAACAAGCCTGCTGATCAGCCTGTAATCGGCATGGTTGTAAACGATATCCACTCCAAGCCATTTCATCAGTTTATAGAAGCGCAGGGCAGTAAACCGTTTGAAGAAAGTGTCGGTTTTCCTCTTTTTCCTCACTCCGTACACGATATGAAAGCCTTCACGGAATTTATCCACCATTTCACCGATCACATTGATATCATCCTGCAGATCCGCATCAATCGTTATGATGCAGTCGGAACTCTCCATAAATGCATTCATTCCGGCCAGGAGTGCTCCCTGGTGCCCGAAGTTGCGTGACAATTTCACGCCCTTGACCTGTGGGTTGTTCTTTGAGGTTTCCTGGATTATTTCCCAGGTTTTATCCCTGCTTCCATCATCCACATATGCCGCAAAACTTTTGCCGGATATCCTGCCGGACTCTACCAGTCCGGTCAGCTGTTGCTGCAACCTTTTCATGGTTTCAGTCAGCACCTCCTCTTCATTGTAGCAGGGCACGATAATTCCCAGAATGGGTTGTCCTGTGGTATTTGCCATAACCTTTCAGTATAGGATTGTTCAAATGGTTAACGAATTCACGGTCGCCGGTCACCGGAGCCTCAGTCCACGGGGTTTCCTGCAGCCCTGCTCTTGCTCCTTTCGATCGATTGCAGGGCCAGGTAGTTGTCCCCGAATTTGGCCATGTTGTCAATCTCGGTGTCGTACTGGTCGAAGTGCCTCTCCTCATCCATGACCAGCGTCTCGAACAGAGATTTTGACACAGAATCCGCGTTGTTCGAGCATTCAATGGCCCACCGGTTATAATCATTGGCGCTTGATGTTTCCATCTGCGCCGCCATCTCCAGCATGGCCTGTACGTCATGGATCTTCTTCACCTCGCTGGATGCGACGATCTCCGCATCCCCCTTCAGGAAGATGATCCGGTCGGCAAGCTTCTCAATATGCTGCATCTCCTCGATGGCCGTACGCTTGAACAGCCCGGCGAGCAGGTCATAGCCCTGGTCGTCGCAATGGAAATGGAAATACATGTACTGGTGAACGGCCGACAGCTCGTCGGCCACTGCTTTGTTCAGCAGTTCGATACTTTTTTCTTTCATGGTTCTATATCAGTTAGGGTTTAAAATTAAATCCGATCCCTTTGGCGATCTCCCTGGCAAGTTCTTTATCCACTTTATGAAAATGGGACAACTGGCGCTGCAGGATCTCATCCCGTTTGGGTCCGCTGATCCCTTTCATCGAACCGATCAGGTTGGAGATGGCATTCGCCCTTTCCCCATCGGTCATCACCTTCCGGAAGAGCTCCCCGGGCTGGGTGTAGTGGTCGTCATCATCCCTGTTCCTGTCGTAGGAATCTGCCAGGTCGCCGTCCAGCCTGAAGGCAGGTTCCCTGTATTCCCTGCCGGCTTCGATGTCGTCGAAGCTGTTGGGGAAGTAATTGGGGCTCCCCCCGCTGTTCCCGTCCACCCTCATGGCACCATCCCGCTGGTAGTTGTGGACCGGGCTTACGGGCCTGTTCACGGGGATCTGTTCGTAATTGGCCCCCAGCCTGTAGCGGTGCGCATCGGGGTAAGCCAGGAGCCTTCCCTGCAGCATTTTATCCGGTGAGTGGCCGATCCCGTCCACCACGTTCGAAGGGGCAAAGGCTGATTGCTCCACATCGGCATGGTAATTCTCAGGGACCTGGTTCAGCTCCATGATCCCCACATCCATCAGCGGGAATTCAGAGTGGGGCCAGACCTTTGTCAGGTCGAACGGGTTCCAGCGGAACCCGGCGGCCTGCTGATCGGTCATCACCTGGATCCTGAAGGCCCATCTGGGGAAGTCACCCCTTTCGATGGCACCCAGCAGGTCACGCTGCGCGTAGTCCGGGTCCTTCCCCTTCAATTCCTCTGCCTGTGCCGCATTCAGGGTTCTGTTGCCCTGGAGGGTTTTTACATGGAACTTGACCCACACCCTTTCATTCTTCCGGTTGTACAGGGAATAGGTGTGGCTTCCGTAACCGTTCATATGCCTGTAGCCGTCCGGCGTGCCCCGGTCGCTGAAAAGGATCATCACCTGGTGGAGGCTTTCCGGGTTGAGGCTCCAGTAATCCCATATCATGGTGGGGCTCTTCAGGTTGGTCTTCGGGTCCCGCTTCTGGGTGTGGATGAAATCGGGGAATTTCTTGGCATCCTTGATGAAGAAGACCGGGGTGTTGTTCCCCACCAGGTCCCAGTTCCCCTCCCCGGTGTAGAACTTGATGGCAAATCCCCTGGGATCCCTTTCGGTGTCGGCACTTCCCTTCTCACCCCCGACGGTGGAGAACCTCACGAACACCCTGCACTCGTTCCCCACCTTGCTGAAAAGCCTGGCCTTGGTGTACCGGGTGATGTCATGGGTTACCCTGAAGGTGCCGAAAGCACCGGTCCCCTTGGCGTGAACCACGCGTTCGGGGATCCTTTCCCTGTTAAAATGCGCAAGTTTCTCATGCAGGTAATGATCCTGCAGTAACACGGGCCCCCTGGGCCCTGCGGTCAGGCTGTCCTCGTTTTCGGAATAGGGCCGGCCGGAAGCTGTGGTCAGTTTTTTCTTTTTGCTCATGACTGGTTGGTTTTTATATGAATGATCTATTTTTTTGATTTGAACCTGCCGTTGATCTGGAGCCTGATCTCGCCAATCTGAAAGCCGGGGATCGCCCTTTTGCTGAACCAGGCTTCCAGCATCTGGTCAAGTTCCGGGTCCGTGTAGTCTTCAATTCTCTCTGAATCATTACAGTAGAGGTGGTGATGGCTCTCCAGGATCCCGTCATACCGCATGGCATCCCTGTCCGTTTTCACCCTGCGGATCAGTCCGTGTTCCACCAGGACATCCAGGATCTTATAGACGGTGCCCATCGCAATGCCGGGGTGTGCCGTCCGGATATGCTCGCTGATCTGCTCGGCAGCGGGATGGTTCTCCAGGTCATAGACGGCCTTCAGGACGGCAAGCCTCTGGGGCGTGATCTTCAGGCCGGCATCCTGGAGTTTCTCTTTCATCTGCTCTACGGGGACCTTCAATGCGAATTATTATTTTAAAAGAATAATTCTTATTAGAGAAACAGTAAATTTAAGAAAAGTAACTGAGGAAATCAATAGGCAGCCGGAAAAAATCTGGATTCTGCCGGGAGAAAGTCATAAATATTCCGTACAATCCTGAATAGAGGCAAATTAGTTCTTCACTCCAGGTCAAGTACGATCTTCAGGTTTTCCTTCAACGTACTTTCGAGGCCTGATGGCATTGTCCCGATTTTGCGAATAAGCCTTCTGTTGTCAATAGCACGCAGCTGATCGATCAGAATATCACAATCATGACGAAGATTGGCCATCCCTTTCTTCAGGTGAACTCTCAGTACCTCTGCCTGTTTCTTAACAGCAGTCGTTAATGGACAGACAATCGAGGAAGGATGAGGGATCTGGTTAAGAAGGTTGGTCTGGACCACAACCACCGGCCTTGTTTTGCCAGCTTCTGTCCCTGTCTGAGGATTCAGATCAGCCAGCCAGACCTCAAATTGCTTCACCACCATAATCAATCTCTTCGAATTCCTTCAAAATACGCATGGAATCGTCCCTGACAATCTCCGATTCCTTGTTTAGCCTCTTTTGCAGCATTTTTCGCCTTTGATACTTATTATAGTGGTCAATGGCCTCATTGATGTACCTGTTGCGGGGTTTTTTGATCCTCAGCAGTATCTTCTCGGTTTCATTGAAGATATGATCATCAATTCTGAGGGAAAGGTTTTTCATAACGAAAGATATTTCTTATCCGTAAAGATATATAATTATTGTATATACTATTAGTATATCACTATATAATAAATAAAACTGACCATCGGGTGAATCCCGGGTGAGAAAATGATTATTCCGAGACTTGTGAACCTGAAAATGAATAACGTGTCTTATCATTATAACAGATGATCGTGGCACCCCTGAAAACAATCGCATTTCTCGTTATCGCCGCTGCTCTGAACCTGAGGGTTGATACAGGTTCATGGAAAAAACTCTCTGATATGCCCACGGCCAGAATGGCACATTCTGTCTGTTCCCTGGATGGGAAGATATACGCCATCGGAGGATATTCAATGGCAAACAGTCCGGGAGTGACTACTGTTGAAGTTTACGATCCGCAAAAGGACACATGGACTTAAAAAACGGTGATGCCGGATACACTTGCCGCATTCGGATGTTCGGCCTGCCTGATCAATAACAGGTTCTTTATACTTGGTGGTGCATCAGGCATGGAACCAAATTCCACAGTTGGGTCCTATGATCCGGCAGAGGATGTGTGGTCCTTGATTTCCACCATGCCGGAACCCAGGGTTGCTTCCATTTGCACCCTGGATAATAAGATCTATGTAACAGGCGGAGCATTAACTGTAAGACCACCCCATCCGGCAGTTAAGACAGTGGAGGTGTTCACGCCGGATAAATGAGTCAGTCGGGGCCGGGGACTTTGCATTGTCGCCATTTCGAAAGATTTTCGTCTGCATTGCAGTTTCGCCTGTTACATTCTACTTATGAAAAACAAGTGAGAAGGTGGTGTGTTTGCCGGGTTTGCTTGAGGCATAGATATCCCCTCCATGGAGATGCATGATCTGCCTGGAAAGGCTCAGGCCGATTCCTGAACCTTCCTCTTTGGTGGAGTAAAAAGGAACGAATACTTCATCAAGATCCCCTTCGGGAATTCCACAACCGTTATCTGCGACCAAAATCACCTGCGTATGCCGGGTACCTTCGGTATTAATTTCAATACGCCTGTCAGAGGTCCCGGTCATCGCTTCAATGCTGTTCTTAAGGAGATTGATAAGGACCTGTTCAATAAGGTTTGGGTCTGCATGGATCCGCAGCTCAGGATCTCCGTGGGTAACTGTTGTCCGGACGTCGTGTGCTGAAAGATCTGCTTCAAGCAGTCTGAGTGATCTTTCTACCAGGCCGGTGATCCTGACATCGGCCTTTTTTACAGCCGGGATGCTGGTAACCTCCCTGTATTGTTCCAGGAATTCGTTCAGGCCTTCGCTTCTGTCATGTATGGTTTTGATGCTCTCCCGGATATCCCTGATATCGTCATCGGTCATATCAGATGCTTTACGGGAGGCTCCCAGGTGATCCTCCACAAGCATCAGGATGGTCTCGGTCATTGAACTGATGGGTGTGACAGAATTCATGATCTCATGCCTCAGGACCCTGATCAGTTTTTGCCATGCTTCGGCCTCTTTCTGTTCAATCTCCGAACGGATGTCCTGGAATGTGATGATCCGGAACTCTTCCCTCAGAATAACGAGGGAGGAGACCTTCACTGAAAGCCTTTTCACTGTATTATCTGATTTAAAATCAATCAGTTTGCCTCCCTTTCCTGTAATCTCCTCAGCCCTGCCTGCGAATTCGGGTACCATGGATGCGAGCTCCTTCCAGTCAACCGGCTTTTTTATGCCGAGTAACTCCAGCGCAGGATCATTGATGAACTCAATTTCACTGTTGCTCCTTATGCTGATGATGCCGACCCTGATATGACTTATCACAGCCTTGAGATATTCATATTGCGCTTCCCTTTCAAGCTTGAGGTTCCGGATATAGTCAGTAACGTCGTTGAACGTCTTGTACAATCCCTTCAGTGACGTTCCGGCCCGGGTATCGAATTTTGTGGTATGATCAGCACTTTTCAGTGTTTCCAGTATGGTCGTCAGCGAACGATTGATCCGCCTGATGTAATAGACAAAATCAAGCACCTGAAAAAACAGAAGCAGGATCAGTACAAGGGGTATGAAGAACAGATCCCTTTCCAGGGCGATGACCAGCGTGAGGCCTGTGGCGAAAATGACCCCCAGCAGGAGAACGATCCTTACGATAAGCCCGGTATTGAAACTTCTAAATACCATATTTTCGCAATCGCCGGTGAAGCGAGGTCCTTGAAATGCCCAGATCGACAGCCGCCCGGGTAATATTGCCCCTGTTGCGTTCAATGATCTTCCGAATGTGGAGTTTCTCCATATCGTCAAGCCTTCTGACCTCCCTGGATCTTGTTGAACCGGTAAAACCGGCCGCCGGAAAGAGATCGGCCGGACCAATGGTCTTATTCTCACTGAGGATTACGGCCCGCTCTATGGTATGTCTCAGCTCCCGGACATTACCCGGCCACTCCAGCTTGCACAGCCTTTCAATTGTTTTCTGTCCTATTTCCAGGCCGGGTTTACGATATTTCCTCTTGTATATCTCAAGGAAATGGCCAATCAGCAGCTGAATGTCCCCGTCCCGTTCTCTCAATGGAGGCACAATGATCTCCACGGTATTGATCCGGTACAGGAGGTCTTCGCGGAAGTTCCCGGATCTTACCAGATCATACAGCGGGCTGTTGGTAGCGCAAATCAACCTGAAATCCACCGGGATCTCATTGACAGATCCCACCCTTGAGCTGACCCGGTTCTGGAGAACGGAGAGGAGTTTCATTTGCAGGGAGGGGCTGAGGTTCCCGATCTCATCGAGGAAGAGCGTGCCATTATTCGCCAGCTCAATCCTTCCGGGTTTGTCCTCTTTCGCGTCTGTAAATGCCCCTTTCACGTGACCGAACAATTCACTCTCGAACAGGTTCTCAGAAATGGCTCCCAGGTCGACCGGGACAAATGCACCTGATTTTCTTCCCGACCACAGATGAATTGTCCTGGCGATCAGTTCCTTTCCCGTTCCATTCTCACCGAGTATAAGGAGATTCGCATCGGTTCTGGCCACGCGTTCAGCCACCGACATGCATTTTTCCATAGCTTCGGATCCACAAATCAGTTCACCTGCCCGCTGATGGAGATCCTCTGTCAGCTTCCGGTTTGTCAGTTTCAGCTGGTCGAGTTCTCTTTTGGTGTTCCTTAATTGCAGGGCTGAATGTATGGTTGCCAGCAGTTTCTGGTTTTTCCAGGGTTTCATGATGAAGTCAATAGCCCCCGCCTTTATGGTCCGGATGGCAAGTTCCATATCGCCGTATGCTGTGATCATAATGACCACCACACACGGATCGAGCTTCAGGATCCTTTCCAGCCAGAAGAACCCTTCATCACCATCCCGCCTTCCTTTCTGGTAATTCATATCAAGGAGGACCACATCATACCTCCCGTTTGCCACCCGTTCTGTAATGTTCTCCGGGATCTGTTCGATATGGACATCCGTATAGAACCTTTTCAGCAATACGTGAGCCGATTTCAGTACATCGTAGTCATCATCGATGATCAGCAGGCTGGCTTTTTGCAGTTCCATCTCTCCAAGTTACGATAAAGTAGTATCAAAATCACACACATGGTGTTACATAAGCGCACAATTGTGGCAGTGTTTGATGGCGGCAATAATTACTAACCTGCAGATAACCAGCATATTGAAATCTAAGGCATGCGTTTTGGTGTTTACTTGGTATATGATTGATTTGCAAAGCTTTTAATAAATAGACAGTGAACCAGTGAAAAGCATATCAAGATTCATCATTTCGTCTGCTACGCTTTTGATAGCATTGAATGCCGCGGGACAGGATACCGTAAACTATAAGTCTCTGTTTCCATCAGGTATTTCTGCAGGTTACGGATGGGGTCTGTATTCCGTAAAAGATGAATATATATCCAGGGAGAAATATTCCGGGACTCTGCCATATCTGAACCTGGAGTGGATGCGGTTTCATCGTAACAACGCCTGCCATTTAGAATTTGAATACCAGCATTCAACCAGTATTTCAAATAATAATATCTCGGCAGAAGTTCTCCAATTCGTTTTCAATCAGGATTTTATATATCCCGTTGGAAGTTTTCCATTGTTCTCCAGAAGTGTCTATGCTTATCTGGGGCCTTCTGTCCAGTTTTTCTTTTTTGATATTGATTACAATTTTGCACAGCCAGGGACATTTATCTCTCCTTACACATTTGGTATCATCGGTTCTTTAGGGATCAACTGTGCATTTATCTGCCCGGTGAATAAAAAACTCGTCATAGAAGGATTCTTACGATCAAATGTGCTTTCGTTTTCTGGAAAAAAAATTGACGAATACAAATATACCGATGAAACAAGTCCGGCCCTGCTGTCCGTTTTTACTGCCACAAAAACTGATGCCGACATCTCCATACGCTATTACCTTGTAAAACGGGTGTCGGCATCTTTAGGGTATAAATTTGATCTTTCGCGCATTGCCAAATGGGATCCGTATGTTGCCGCCAGCAATAGCCTGGTCATATCTGCAAACTTTGCATTTTAATGATGATGAAACTTAAACTGCCGATTATCATAAGTTCCATACTAATCCTGATCAGCTGCGAAGATTTGATCGTAAAACCGTCAGGATCAGATCTGAATGCAGAAGATTTCGAAGCAGCCTGGGTCAGGGTAAATACCGTTTATCCCTATCTTGACCTCAAGGAGATTGACTGGGACAGCATATACCATGTATATAAACCCAGGGCAGAGCAATCCAAAGGAGATGAGTTCTACGAGGTACTGTTGGATATGATGGGGGAATTACAGGATATGCATGTACATATAAAAACCGAAGGAGGCAGATTAATACAGACCTGGCAAGCTCCAAGATGGCTAAAAGATAAAGATGCATTCAGTCCTGTGATTGTAAGAAACTATTTTGACAGGGAGTTAAAAGTCGCCGGAGAAGGTAATATAGAGTATGAGATACTACCAGGAAATATCGGTTATATTTTTATTGCAAGTTTCAATGTTCAGAACATGAGAGATCCCTTCTACGAAGCTCTTGATTTTGTCAGAAATACAGATGCACTTATTTTGGACAGTCGTCATAATAACGGGGGAGCAACCCAGCATGCGGAACTGGTTGCCAGCAGGTTCATCACCTCACAACTTGACAGGCCTGAATATTACCAGCTGGGCGAGCTTGTCCAATTGACACCACTTGAGCCCGAAGGATCTTTTCAATATGTTAAGCCAACAGCTGTTTTGATCAACGGTGTATGTATCAGTGCCGGTGATTATTTTCCGGAATTGATGAAACAGATATCAACGGTTACAGTTGTCGGGGATACAACGGCCGGAGCATCTGCGAGTTCTTCTGCCGAGGCGCCCGCCGAATATGAACTTCCCAGCGGGAAAAAAATCCTTGTTGGCACGTCAGATCTTCGCCGTTATGATGGACTGCCCTGGGAATGGATCGGTATAGAACCGGATATCCTGGTTGAACAAACAAAAGAAGATCTTGACAGAGGGAGGGATAAGCAATTGGAATTTGCAATTTCCATGTTAATGAAACAGTTATGACGAATCTGATCCACTCAATAAGAGTGCTGATCAGGGATAAATTCCATACCCTCATCAATATCACCGGACTGACTTTCGGCCTGGCCTGTTCCATCATCATCCTGGTCTATGTCCACAATGAATTCTCATACGACCGGTACCATGCCAATTCGGAACGTATTTACAGGGTGGCGCAAAACTATGTGACAAGCGGAAAACCAAAGAAATTTGCCATATCCTCTCCGGCGCTTGGACCGGCACTCCACAAGGAATTTCCCCAGGTTGAATCTTTTGTGAGGATAAAAAATGCAGGCAGGGTACTCATGACCTATGAGGAACAGGAATTCTATGAGGAAACAGTTGCCTTTGCCGATACCAACATGTTCAAAGTGTTCACCTATGAGTTTATTGAAGGAGATCCGGCCACCTGTTTGCTTGATCCGGGGAGTATAGTGATCAGCGAAAGCATGGGGGAGAAGTATTTCAGGGGAAAAGATCGGGTCGGCAAAGTGCTGCTGCTCGAGAACGAGATCCCCCTCACGGTGACGGCAATCATGAAAGATCCGCCTTCCAACTCGCATATCCCGGAAACAGCCTTTATCTCATACCTGGCATGGGAAAATATAACCCCCCTGAAATCAACGGACTGGTCCATGTTTGAGATTCACGATTTCACCTATCTGTTGTTTTATAAGGATTTCGACAAGGAGGCTTTTGACGCCAAATGGCCTGGCTTCTATAAACAGTATCTTGAAGAGGATGCAGCGCTTTATGGCCAGGTCTACGAGCCCATATTCCAAAAACTTGAAGAGATCCATTACAACTCAGACCTGCCCGGGGATTACCCCACCGGGAACAGGTCATTTCTCTGCTCCCTGGTGCTGATCGGCATTTTTATCCTTCTGCTGGCCGGGATCAATTATACCAACATGTACACGGCCAAGGCCTTAATAAGGATCAGGGAGGCAGGGATGCGCAAAGTGATGGGTGCGCACAGAAGATCACTGGTAATGATGTTCCTGGGCGAATCGGTTCTGCTGACTTTTTTTACCCTTCTCCTGGCACTGGCACTGGTGGAATTCCTGCTGGAGTTCACTTCATTCAATACCCTTGCAGGCACAGATCTGAAGCTGAATCTTTTCCGGGAACCCGGGCTGTTACTTATGATCGCCGGGGTCACCCTCCTTTTCAGCCTGCTGGCAAGTCTGCATCCTGCGATTCTCCTCAGCCGGTTCTCTCCTTCGGAAACAATCAACAGCCAGTTCCACCTGGGCCCCAAAGGAATGGTTATGCGCAGGATCCTTGTTGTATTCCAGTTATTCCTGGGGATGGTGGTCATAACCTTTACATTGCTGGCAAAAAACCAGGTAAAGTTTCTTGAGAACAGCAACCTGGGTTTCAATAAGGAGAATATCATCATGTTCCCGGTCAGGGATTCGGTAATGGAAGCATCCGTCCCGGTTATACTCGAAGAGTTAAAGAGTATGCCTGATGTCCTGAATGCCACCACCACATGGAGTTACCCGGGATTGCCATACGGGGGATTGTATACATTCGAAGGAGAGGAGGGAATGGAAGAGCATAACATACCTGTCTTTTTTGTGAACTTCTGTTTCCTGGAAACCATGGGCCTGGAGCTTATCAGGGGCAGGGATCTCGATACAGAGTTCGGTTCCGACTCGGCCGGTGCGGTGCTGATCAATGAAACGCTCGCAGAATTTATGGAATGGGAGGAGCCCCTGGGAAAGAAGATCAACCAGTTTACCAAATTGAAAGCCCGGGTTGTCGGTGTGGTCAAAGATTTTCATTTCCGGTCCCTGCATCACTCCATTGAGCCGCTGATTATCCGTCTTGCAAGTGATTACAGCGGGTATCTTGCAGTCAGGATCACCGGGCACAATACTCCTGAAATACTGGATTATATAAAGAAACAGTACAACGAGGTCGTCCCTCACAGACCCTTCGAGTACTTTTTCCTGGATGAAAGATTCAACAGCCAGTACCAGAGTGACAGGATGCAGCTGAAACTTATCAGCATGTTTGCAGTTGTCTGCATCATCATTGCTGCACTCGGGATCCTTGGCCTTGTATCCTATTCGGTCGAAAGAAAAACCAGGGAAATCGGACTGAGAAAAGTGAATGGGGCCCACTCGGGAAATATCATCCTGCAGATGACCACGGGGTACCTGTTTCTGAATGTTATCGCCTTTATTGCGTCGGCTCCGGTCACCATATTGCTGTTCAGATTATGGCTCAGGGACTTTGCCGTCAAAGCGGGAATCAGTATCTGGACCATATTGCTGAGCTTCCTGCTGGTCCTTGCTGTTACCCAGCTGACCGTCTATTTGCGTGCCCGCAATGCTGCGAGGAAGAACCCGGTGGATTCGATACGGTATGAATAGGCCAACGGATTACGGCCTGTAATCGACAAGGACATCAAGTGCTGCCAGAACTAGTTTTTAAGCCTTGGGGAGATTCGGTTCAGGGAGAAATTATGAAAATTGATGAATGGGGAGGATACCAATAATCTATTTTGAGTTGCACAGTTTTGATTCATTTCTCAGATTCATTAATTTTATTTTAAACAAAACCTTCAAATCATGAAAAGATTCATAATTGCAATTTTTACATCACTTGTGTCAATATCAATCTATTCTCAAAAATCCTCTGGAACAATATATTTTGAGAATGGCAATACACTGCAGTTCTTTGAGATAAAAGGAATAGATGGAATGATATCAGATTATGGAAATATATGGAATCCTTTTAAAGCAAGATATCAGGGAACAGTAAGAGATATTCCTTTTGAAAAGCTGGATAAAATAGAGATAAAACAATTTTCAATGAGTAGAAATATTTACATAAAAGATGTTACTGCTCAGATTTCAACAAAAACCGGAATTCAGTTTACAGCAGAGTATAGTTATTTTAATCAACTTACTGTTTCAATTCTAGACGAACTGACAGGAGAAAAGACCGATCAACGCGTATGGTTTGGAGATAAAGGGAAATTGAATGTTAGAAAGATTGATTTTGATTGATCTTTAAACTTGTCTTCAAATAACAGGCGGCTTCAATTGGTCGCTTTTTTCATCTACATACATCGGACATTTTTAATTCTCACAGTATGCGGATGTGAGTTGAGTACGCAATGCCATAAAAGATGCAGCAGAAAAAAACCAATAGGCCCTGCCAAGAAATGGGAGTAGTCCAGGGAGGGGTCAAATGGTCAAAACATCCTGTTGCATCATTTTCGATGTGTGAGTGCCGGATGATCAGTATTCATGACAATGCCTGGTTCAGATCCTCTATAAGGTCCTCCGCCTCCTCGATCCCCACCGAGAGCCTGATCATCGTATCCCTGAGCCCCATGCTTCTCTTCTCCCCGTCCGAGTATTCTGCAAAAATGGTGGAGTGGGGGTGGATGATCAGGGTCTTGTTATCCTGCAGGTTGGTGGCCCTCCGGATTACTTCGAGGCGGTTCATGAAGGCATAACAATGCTCTTTCGAGTCAAGGTCGAATGTCAGCAGTGAACAGGGCTTCCCGCCGAATTGTTCCACGGCTAATTCATGAAAGGGAGAGCTCTTTAACCCGGGATAATGCACGTGTGATACTTCCGGCTGTATTTCAAGCCAGCGCGCCAGCTTCAGTGCATTCGAGGATGACCTTTCCATGCGCAGGCCAAGGGTGTCGAGCCCCAGGCTCTGCAGGTAGGCGCTGTGGGGAGAGAGGCAGGCACCCATGTTCCTGTAGACCTGTTTCCTGAGCATGGCTTTGAATGCCATGTGTCCGAATTCTTCGAAGGCCTTCCGGGTTTTGCCGAACCCGCTCCAGTCGAAGGAGCCGTAGTCGATCAGCAAACCCCCGACCGATGTCGCTCCCCCTGAGATGTATTTGGTGCTGGCCAATACCTCGATATCAACCCCGTAACCGGAAGCATAGAACTTGGGAGGCGGGGTCATGGTCGTATCCGCGATCAGCAGGATCTTATGCTTCTTCGCGATCCCGGACAGGGCCCTGATGTCTGCCACTTCAAGCTGTGGATTGGTAATGGTCTCAAAGAAGATGGCGATGGTGCCCGGGCCGACTTGTCCGGCCACCTCCCCCGGATCGGTCATATCCGCATATCTCACCTCCAGCCCGAATGGCTTCAGGGTTTTCTCAAGGAGGGAAATCGTGTTCCCGAAAAGGTGCCGGGAGGTGACAATGTTGTCGCCTGCTTTCCCGATGGTCATCAGAAGGTTCGAGATAACCGCCATGCCCGATGACATCGCCGTCACTGAAAAAGCGCCGGTCAGGCTCAGGACCTTCGATTCGAAATACTCCACGGTGGGGTTGGTGATCCTGGAATAGATGTGCTTCTGCTTCTCCCCGCTGAAAGCCGCTTCGAGCTCTTCGGCCGTCTCAGCCTCGAAGGCAACGCTGTCGTATATGGGGAAATTCAGGCTGCCGTGCGGGTCCTTTTGCGGGAACGGGGTATGCAGCAGCCTCGTGGTGGGTCCTTGCTTCTTCATGGGTAAGCGTTTGCTTAAAAACAACTGAAGCGGAGAAATGGTTTAACTGCA
>CAYXUD010000019.1:0-40825 GCA_964467775.1 uncultured Bacteroides sp.
CTGTGTATGTCCTCGTATTTTGTCGTCAAAGTGCTATGCTTTCAATTGGAAAAGACAAGATATGATTTCTGAAGTTGCATCGCAACGCTGCCAAATGCGAAGCCGGCCCGGGGCCGGGGTCCCTGCTTACCGGGGCCGGGATCCCTGTTTCCCGTTGCCTCCAAAAAGGTACTTCAGCAGATTGCCTATGTGAAAAAAAGCCTTCCTGGTGTAGCTGAGCTGGGCCCTGTAGGGGGTCGAGGCAGTCTCATCGTAACCAAGCCTGCGGGCGATCTCTTTCATCCGGGAGTTTCCCGAAGCGTGCAGGATGCAGGGTGTGGTACCGGTGGTCCTGTTCCTGATCCTCGTCTCGTTGAAGTGGATATCGGTCAGGTCGGGGCGCCTTGTGATAAAGTCAGTAAAAAGGATATTGTGGAAAATCTCGCACTTCCAGTCGATATTCACCAGCGAACTGTCCCTGACATATATGCCGGTCAGCAGCTGCTGGTCCATGCTGACCTCCGTCATGCTGTACCTGCCGGTCAGCGTGTCGATAAGCCTGATCGCATAGCCGGCCCGGGAGATCCATGTGCCGCTGTTCAGGTGATTGAACCCGGAAGGGGTCTCGGGGATCATCCGTTTTGTCCGGTTGAATTCAAAACTGTAGACGCTCCGGTTGAACCTGTTCAGTTTCAGGGCGCCGCAGAGGAAGGGCGAGCTGAGCTTCAGAAACTTCTCCTCGATCTCTTCAAGTCCGCTCAGGAAGATCACATCGAAGGGGTCCACGGAGATCACGATCTCATCCACGGGCAGGTTCCTTAGATACTCCCTGATATCCATCACTTTCTTCCCGAACCCGATCCACCTCTCCCCCCATCCAAGGATCACAGGTTCAATATGATACCGCTCGCAGGATGCCATGAACAGGTCGAAGTAACCCTGCTTGTCGGTTCCGTAGGCCAGTACAGTCGCCATCGAATCAAGCAGTTAGGTAAGGATTTTATCTATTTCGCTGCAGATCCTGGCCACCTCTCTCTTCCTGAGCGTGTAATAGAGCGGCAGCCTCAGCAGGCAGTCACTGTAGAGATCACTCCATGGCAGGTCCCTGCCGTCGTGCCGGTCACGGTAATAAACCGACCTGTGCAGTGACTGAAAATGAAACACGGCGTGTATGCCCCTGCTTTTCAGCCCTGAGATAAGCCTTTTGCGGAGCGCCGGTTCTTTCAGAACGATATAGAAAATGTGCGCATTGTTCAGGGAGTATTCCGGGATATGCGGAAGCCTCAGCACCCCTCTTGCCTCGAGACCGGCGAGCAATTCGTGGTAGGTGTTCCAGAGCACACTCCTTCTTTCCTGGATCTTCTCCAGGTTCTCCAGCTGCGCCATCAGGTAAGCTGCGGTGATCTCTGACGGAAAGAAGGTGGACCCGATGTCGACCCAGTCATACTTATTCAGCCTGCCGCTCAAAAAATCCCCCCGGTTGGTCCCTTTCTCCCAGATAACCTCCGCGCGGTGATTGAACTGGGGATCGTTGATGACCAGCATGCCCCCTTCACCTGCACTGACATTCTTGGTCTCATGGAAAGAGAAGGCGGAGAGCTGTCCGTAACTGCCCAGGTGGTGCCCCTTGTAGGCCGAATTGATGGCCTGGGCCGCATCCTCCACCACAAAGAGGTTGTATCTGCTGGCCAGCTCCATGATCGGGTCCATGTCGCAGGCGATACCGGCATAGTGGACCGGCACGATCACCCTGGTGCGGTCAGTGATCAGTGGCTCGATCTGACCCGGATCGATATTCGGGTTGTCCGGGTTGCTGTCAGCAAAAACGATCCTGGCCCCCCTGAGGATGAAGGCATTGGCCGTGGAAACAAATGTGAAGGAGGGCATGATGATTTCATCCCCCTGCCCGATATTCATCAGCATGCCGGCCATCTCGAGCCCGTGGGTGCAGGTGGTGGTAAGCAGCACCTTCTGAAAGCCGAACCTCGTCATGAAGAATTCCTGTACCCGCCTGGTGAACTCCCCGTTCCCCGCAATCTGGCCGCCCCTGACCACCTCCCGGATGTAGCTGATCTCCCTGCCCGTCAGGGATGGCTTGTTAAATGGTATCGGACGATTGTTCCGCCACCCGGGGAAGCCAGTGCGCATCATCTCTGTTTTTCAACGGTTGCGGCATTAAAAGTATTCTTTTTTAACCAGAACTCAAATCCGGGCGGATTGTCTCCCTGCTTTTCAGTGTTACAGGAAGCCCCGGGGGTGTCCCTGGACCGGAATGGGTTTGGTGAATTCCGGGGGATTCACTAAATTCAATATTTAATGTCATCCGGGATAACATTTACAGCGTATGAAAAAGGTGCATCAATATTCTTTCCTGATACCCATCCTGCTCTCCATGCTTGTCAGCTGCACAGAGGGCCCGGAGGGTGTTCCGGGACCGGAACGGCTGACCGGCGACGGGGAGGGCCGGGTTACGGTGCTAGATGAATTCCTTGATTCGGACATGGACCCCGGCGGTGTCACCGTAACGGCCATCGGGTACGACCATGAAATTACGGCCACCTCGGATGCGGGCGGGGAGTACCTGCTGACCGGCATGCAGACCGGTCATTACAGGATTGAATTTGAAAAAGAGGGCTTCGGGAAGCAGGTGGTCTTCCACAGGTTTCTCGGCGGGGAGAAGCCGGAGGCGATCAGCGGGGTGGAGCTGGTCGAGTTGTCTTCCACGGTGGTCGAGGAGTTCGATCTCCGGACCGACTGGGGCTATATCATATGCGACGGCATCATTTCACCCGCCCCGACCGAAAGCGCACCCAGGAGCGTCATCCTCTATTTCGACCAGAATGACGACGTTTCGAACAGCTCCTATGTTGGTATCATACCCCTGTGGGACTTTCAGATAGATTCGACCGTTTTTCACTGTGAAATACCACTCGGGAGCGCGGATTTCCCAAGCGGCACGACGACCTACATGGTCGCCTACGGGCTCAGCAGCTCCCTCTGGGATGGGGGCAGTTCATACTATGATGAACAGCTGGAGAAGTATATCATCAATGTAAACCCGGTCAACTCGAAAAGAGCAAGCGTCTACATACCTTAACAGCACTTCCATGAGAAAGATCAACTTTACACTCTTACTGGTTGCCGGCCTTTTCCTGTTTCCAGCGTGCGAGGAGGTCCAGGGGCCTCCGGGCGGCATCTCAACGGGCAGCCTGGTGGGATTTGTCAAACTTTACGACCAGTACGGCTATGTCATTTCGGACAGGCAGGGGGTCACCGTCACGGCGATCGGTTCGGAGCCTGAACTCTCGGCGGTCACCAACTCCAAGGGAAGGTTTGAGATTGAAAGCCTGCCGACGGGGATTTATGACCTTCAGTTCAGCAGGGAGGGATTCGGGACCTACCACGAATGCAATTTCCGGTTCGTGGGCGGCCCGGCCACCGTCTACGGCTACACCTCCATGGTCCAGGTTTCCACCACCCTGATCAGCGAACTGGATCTGTACACCGATCCCGTTTCCCTGGTTGACTGGGTCACCTGCAGGGTAGCGCCGGCCCCTTCGCCTGACAGGCCCATCAATATCAGGTTTTTCGTTGGTGAGAGTGAAAATGTCTCTCCATCAAACTACGCGTTCACCTTTCGCTGTGACTTCGAAGATGGTTCCGAGGTGATTGCGGGAGGTGGTCCCGGCCAGATCGCTTTCAGCCTCTCCGGCAGCAGCATGAGCCCGGCAGACACATACCCGCAGGGGACCACCCTCTATGTGGTGGCCCATGGCTGTTCGAACCAGTACGATATCTACCTGGACAATGACGGCAACACGGTTTTCACCAGCATCAATCCCCAGGGGTCCAATAGTGACAGTTTTATAGTCCCCGCAAGGGATTAATTCATTAATAATCTCAATATGAACAGCAACAGACATATCGCACTATGCTTCCTCGGTTTGCTGGCAATGTTTACCCGGGGATGCGAGAAGGAGGGCCCCCCGGGGATGGGCGGACCGTGGGTGAAGGGTACACTGGAAGGTACCATAGGGGTGTATGATGAGTTCGGCATCCCGCTTGATGAAAGGAGCGATTTCACGGTCACCGTCCAGTCCGCCGGGTTGCATGCCTCCACGGACAGCGAAGGCTACTTCCGGATAGACAGCCTGCCTACGGGTACCTACGATATCATATGCAAAAAGGAAGGATTCGTTGATGGCATAGTGGTAGGCTACCAGTTCATCGGCGGGGGCACACAGACCTATGACTATATTTCCATGGTCCCTCCCTCCACCACGGATGTCGTTGACTTACAGCTCGGGATGGTCGATGAAAACACGATCTGGATAGCTGGCAGCATCTTCCCTCTGCCGGGCGAGGATGAGCCCCGTTCCATCATGCTGTTTTTCAGCGATAACGACAATGTCCGGTACAACCGTTATCTCTATGCCACACAAATCGATCTCGATCTGAGGATGTTTGAGGATTTTGAATCGTTCTCGGTCGAAATCCCTTTATGGTACATTTCATATTCAGGGGATTATGATTATGATAACATTGATACCTATTATGTAAGGGCCTATGGCGTCAGTTACCATGACAGTGGGTTCACGGACCTGGAGACGGGCTTGCGGATCTATCCCAGTATGAATATTGAGGGGGGCTCCGGTGTGGAGGTCCTGGTGACCAACTGACCGCCGGTCAGCGGGCCAGGACATTGACAACCTCCCCCATGTAGAAGCGGTGGAAGTCGTTCCCCGGGTAGTGCTTCCTGGCGATTCCCGGCAGCAGGAAGTTCTTCTTTTTCAGGTCGTCCTCGTATATCTTGCGGCACTCCAGCACCAGGCGGGCCTCGCGGAAGGTCACGTTGCCCCTTTCTGTCTCCAGCGGGGTCAGTCCCGTTTCAGCCGCCTTGTCACAGTCACGGCCTGAATGCGTCCCGCAGAACTGCAGGGCGCGGCGGTACTTTTCGGTGAAGAAGGAGAGGGTGTACTCGGGGTAGCGGTTGGCAAAGCCGTAGGTGTACCGCACGGGCCGGATGTAGGCAATGGCCACGGGCAGGCTCCAGAGAACACCCAGATGGCCCCAGCCGGCGGTCATGGTGTTGTAGTCCCCGGGGTGGCCGGCGGTGACCAGCATCCAGTCCCTGTCAATCAGCGTGAAGACATTGTCCGTGATCTCTGCGGGTGTGATGATCCTGAAGGGTTCCATGCGGAGCGTCATTGCGGGTGAGTGGCAGTCAGCGGGCGGTTCCCGGTCCGCGTTGTCTCCTGAAGAACCGCGATAGCAGGGCATAGAGCAGGAAGATCACGGTCAGCAGCACGCTGATACGCCCCAGGTAGTCCCCGTACCGCACATAGAACGTCATGTGGTCATTACTGTTGAGGGTTCCGCGGAGCCCCGACCGGATCCACCATCCCACCCGCTGCACCTCCTGGCCCTTCTGGTTGATCAGGCAGCTGATGCCGGTGTTGGCGCTGCGTGCAATGCTGCGGCGGGTCTCGATGGCCCGGAGCCGCGCATAGCTGTTGTGCTGCCGGTGCCCGGGGGTGTTCCGCCACCACCCGTCGTTGGTCACGATGAAGAGGAAATTGGCACCTGCTTCGCTCACATATTTGGTGACGTACTCCCCGAAGATCGATTCCCAGCAGATCACCGGCGCCACCCGGGTGCCGTCCTGCGGGGAGACGAATGTTTCCCGGAACTCCTGGGTCCCGTGGCTGCGGAATGCCCCTCCCAGCCTGATGGTCAGGTTCTCCAGGAATCCCAGCAAGCGGGTGTAGGGCATATGCTCCACCCCGACGACCAGCTTCGATTTGTGGTAGATGGGGATCAGGTCCGTGGTATCGAGCTGGAAGGCGCTGTTGAAGCTGTCGTAACGGTAGCTGCTGCCCTGGATGGGCTGGCTGGATGAGGTGAATTCGGAGGGTTCCTGGTAGAGCCTGTAGGTGGTGGCGCCCATCACCAGCTTGGCCCTGGGGTAGCGGGAGAGGAACTCCCTCAGCCTCACGATCTCGGGATGATCATGGATCCCCGATTCCCAGACACTGTTGTTGATGAAGGTCTCCGGTCCGACGATATAGTCGGTCCGCGGGGTGACCAGCGAATCGGCCAGCTCCAGGAGGTAGGTGGTCTGCTGCTGCTGCGGCATTTCGCTGAACTTCAGGTAGGGGTCTATGTTGGGCTGGAGCACCACGATCTCGTAGGGATCCTCTTTTTCATCATAGCTGATATACCTGATCAGCGAGAAGAGGGCCGGGACCAGGAAGATCCCCAGCACCCAGCTGATCCGTACCCTGCTGGCAGCGAATGAGCGGGTCTCCAGCCACCCTTTGATCAGCCTGAAGAGGGCCACATTCATGAGCAGCACCCACAGCGACCCGCCGAGGGTCCCGGTCAATTCATACCACTGCACCAGCATGATATCATTCGAGAACGCGTTCCCCAGCACATGCCAGGGGAAATTGACCACCGCGCGGAGGTAGAGGAACTCGAAGGCGAGCCAGTAAGCGACCAGGGAGGCATACCCCAGCCGGTCCCCGAGCCTCCGGCGGGTGATATGGAAAAGCCAGAAGGTAAGGGACATGTAGGCGGTATTCACGATTGTGGCACCCACAATGCCCACCCAGGTGGCAAAATAGACCCAGTAGGAGGTGAGCAGAATGAAAAGGGCAAAGGTGATGATGGTGTACCACACCACCGATCCCCTCTTTTTCCGGCCCCGGTCAGCCGCCCCGGCTTTCTGCCTGGTGATATCCTCTTCGATGAAGAGCAGGGGGACAAAGGCCGCCATGAGCAGCAGGCCCGTTCCCCACCGGAAGAAGGGGACCGAAAAAAGCAGTGCGGAGAGCAGTGCAAGCAGGACCCTGTGGATTCGTTTCATCGGATGCAAAGATAAAAGAAACTATCTTTGTTGTGCAACCAACCTTTCATCGCTTTGAAGCTGATTGAGACCGACGAGTTCATGAAGGCCGCCAGGCTGCGCCGTTTTGGAGGCGCCAGCGCTGCCCGGGTATTGATGACCGTGCTGAGGATCAACAAGATCAACAGGCTGTACGATGAGGTGAGCCATCACCGGGGGATGCAGTTCATCGATGCGCTGATTGAGAAACTGCAGCTGGAGTACGAAGTAAGTGAGGAGGAGCTGAAGCAGTTCCCCGCGGAGGGGCCGTTCATCACTGTGTCCAACCACCCTTTCGGGGGGATTGACGGGATGCTGCTGGTGAAGATCATGGAGAATATAAGGTCCGACATCAAGGTGATGTCCAACTTCGTCCTCAACAAGATCGAGCCTGTTTCCGAATACATGCTGCCCGTCAACCCGTTCGAAAGGAGGAAGGAAGCCGCCTCGAGCATCGCGGGCATCAAGATGGCCCTGGAACACCTCCAGCAGGGCAAGGTGCTGGGCATCTTTCCGGCGGGGGAGGTGTCAAGCTACAACGAGGACAACTACGGCATCAGCGACCGGGAGTGGCAGTACCCGGCCATGAAGATGATCAAGAAAGCCCGTGTCCCGGTGGTCCCGGTTTACTTCCAGGGCAGCAATTCCAGGCTTTTCCATATCCTGGGGCTGATCCACCCGACCCTGCGGACCGTGCGCCTTCCGGCCGAGGTGTTCAACAAGAAGCACAAGAAGATCCGCATCCGCGTGGGGAACCCGATCAGCGTGAAGGAACAGGACACTTTCACCGATATCAGCACCTACGGGCGCTACCTGAGGGCCAGAACCTATGCCCTGGGATCGGTGCTGGAGGTCAGGAAGTTCTTCCGCCCCCGCATCAACAGGGGGCCCCGCGTGGAGCCGTTGGCCCCGCCGGTCGAGACGGGCCTGATCATTGATGAGATCGGGAAGATCAGGGAGGAGTATATGCTCTTCTCCAGCGAACATTTCGATGTGTTCTGCACACCCAGTGTTGAGATCCCGCATATCATGAATGAGATCGGCCGGCTGAGGGAGGTCACCTTCAGGGCCGTGGGGGAGGGGACCAACCGCTCCATCGATGTGGATGAATACGACCTCTACTACAACCAGCTTTTCGTCTGGGACAACCTGGAGAAGAGGATCGTGGGGGCCTACCGTGTGGGGAAGGGCCGTGAGATCCTCCGGAGGTACGGGATCAAGGGGTTCTACCTCCAGAGCCTGTTCCGGATGAACCGGCGTTTTTTGCCCATCCTCAGGCAGTCCCTCGAGCTGGGCCGTTCATTTATCGTGGAGGAGTACCAGAAAAAGCCCCTGCCCCTTTTCCTGCTGTGGAAAGGGATCCTCTATTTCCTGATCAAGCACAGCGAGTACAGGTACCTGATCGGCCCGGTGAGCATCAGCAACAACTTTTCGCAGTTCTCAAGGGGGCTGATCATGCAGTACATCAGGGAACACAACTTCGATCCGAAGCTGGCCCGGCACGTGCGGCCCCGTACCCGCTACAATGTGCCCGGGTACAACGTGGACGAGGAGATCATCCTGGAGACTGCCGATGACCTGACCAAGTTCGACCGGTTCATCAAGGATGTGGAGCCCAATGACTACACCATGCCCATCCTGCTCAAACGGTACCTGAAGCTCAACGGGAAGATCATCGGGTTTAACCTGGACCCCAAGTTCAATGATGCGCTGGACGGACTGCTGGTGCTGGACCTCTATAATGTGCCCATGGATACGATCGCCTCCCTCTCGAAGGAGATCAACGACGATTCCATCCTGGAGCGCTTCATAGCGGGCCGCATCGATTCCGAATTCGGTGTTTGATATCTTGGTTTATTTTTGCTTATTTCCGGTTGCTGACTTAAAACCATCCAGAGATGCGAACCGTTGTTGTTCTTTTGGCCGCGGCCATGACCCTTTCCGGCTGTTCGGGACAGGGTGACCGCCTTGAGAAAAAGGCTGCCCGGATCCATGCTGCCGCATACACGGCAGACTCCCATGCCGACACCCCCCTGCTGCTGACCAGGCCCGGGTTCGATTTCATGCAGCGGAACGATCCGCGGGAGACCAACAGCAAGGTGGACCTCCCGCGGATGAAGGAGGGGGGAATGGACGGGATCTGGTTCGCCGTCTTTGTCGGCCAGGGCCGGCGTACGCCCGAAGGGAATGAACGGGCCATGAAGCAGGCCCTGTTGATCTGTGATTCCATCCATGCGCTGGTGGAACGGAACCCCGGGGAGCTGGAGATCGCCACCCGGGCGGCGGACCTGAAAAGGATCGTCCGCAGTGGGAAGCGCGCCATCTACATAGGCATGGAGAACGGTTACCCCATCGGGAACGACCCGGGAATGCTGGAGACCTATTATGACCGGGGCATCCGGTACGTGACCATCGTGCACACCGACAACAACGATATCTGCGATTCGTCCAACGATACCATTGAGCACGGCGGGCTCTCCCCCTTCGGCGAGGAGGTGGTCCGGAGAATGAACGACCTGGGGATGATGGTGGACCTCTCCCACGCCTCGGACGACACTTTTTATGATGTGATCTCCCTGAGCCGGGCGCCTGTGATCGCCTCCCACTCCTGTGCCCGGGCCCTCTGCGATAACCCGAGGAACCTTACCGATGAGATGCTGCTGGAGCTGAAGGAGAACGGGGGCGTCATCCAGATGTGCATTTTGAGCGCCTACGTGAAAACCCCTGCGCCCTACCCGCAGAGGGATTCAGCCCGCCAGGCGGTCCGGGAGAAACACGGCAACTACTACGACCTGGACGAGGCCGCGAAGGATGCGTTTTTGGTTGACTGGTTTGCCGTGGACAGGGAGTTTCCCAGGGAGCTGGCCACGGTGAAGGATGCGGTGGACCATATTGACCACATCGTTCAGCTGATCGGGATCGACCATGTGGGCATCGGGACCGACTTCGACGGCGGCGGTGCGCTGGAGGACTGCTTTGACGTGAGCCAGATGGGGAACATCACCCTGGAGCTGGTCCGGCGCGGCTATACCCGCAGGGAGATCAGGAAGATCTGGGGAGGGAACCTCACCCGGGTACTGCGCGAGGTGGAGGCTGCGGCGTTATAGCCCCTCACGCTATTTGAAGTGCTTCAATATTCGCTCCCGGTCTTCCAGGGATTTATCATTCTTATGATAGATCTCAATGAACACGATCCTGGAATCCTCTTTAAAATAGGCATAGACTAGCCGCAGGCCTGAATTGACACCTTTGTATTTCAGGCTTTTGCAGGCTATTTTGCGAACCTTGATAATGCATGAGGTTACCTTTAGCCCTTCAATCCTGAAGCTGAATGGAGGAGCTGCATCCGGTTCAACTGACAGGATTTTCTTGATGATGGTAAGGTCCTCATGAAGGCTTCTGTATTTTTTCATAAGCCTTTTCAGGTCCTTCCCGAATTCACTGATTTCATCAAAATGAATCATCCACCTAAGTCTTCATGATAGATCCTGGCAGAATAGGGCGGTCTCCTGTAGAACGCCAGCTCATAGTCAATCGGTTCACCCTGTCTGGTGGCTCTTAGTGGCATGTCTTCCATGGAATGGACCGCCAGGGCACTGGCCGGCCAGTCTGAGAATTGTTCGAGGACCCGGTCGATCACCTGTTTTTCAGCAGCACTGATTGTCATCAGGTTGGCATTCACCAGGGGAAGGTACTTTATAAGGGGTTTGCCTGAATATCTGCCTTTAAATCTCGTGAGTTTCTCCTCAGCCTCCATCTCTCTGATGATCCTGTGGATCTGTTCTGGAAATGGACCAAAAGGCTGTTTCGTGTAAAGAAGCCCGGTCAGTTGTTCCTCATGAGTCTCATAGAAATTAAAATCGCAGAAATAGAGCAGGGTCAAAAGCAGGTTGATCTCCATATTTGGCTTCGCACCGCACTGACCGGAAATATAAAGTAGCACTGTTTCCAGCTTGGCCCTTTTTAAAACCGGATTGGAATCCCTGATTATATCGACATCTAATTCAATCTCAGGTTCTTCACTTACAACAGTACCGCTGGTAAATTCATAATTGCTGGCCAGGAACCTGTCAATTGAGAAGCCAAGTGTTTCTGAAAGTGAAACCAGCTCGATCACTGAAATTTGCCGGTTTCCCTTTTCCATTTGTACGACAGAGGACCTTGGAATCCGCAATATTTTTGCAATATCTTCCTGCGAAAATCCATTTTCAATGCGGATTCTTTTTATTCTTCTCCCAAGCTGTTCCGGTGAAATCTCCATGATTCAAGCATTTCATCAAAGATATGAAAAGTCTGAAAAACGAACAAAAAAATGTAAGAAAAAACAACACGATGATCCAGTACAAAAAAAGAGGCGCCCTTTCAGGAGCACCCCTTTATATATAACCAACTAACTGTAATCTGCTGCTGCCTGAAACCTGCTGCTATGCTTTTAACCTTCTGGCCACCTCTTCCCAGTTGATCACGTTCCAGAAGGCCTCGATATACTCGGGCCTGCGGTTCTGGTACTTCAGGTAGTAGGCGTGTTCCCACACGTCGATCCCCAGCACGGGGATTCCCTTCACCTCCGCCAGGTCCATCAGGGGGTTGTCCTGGTTGGGTGTGGAGGAGACCACCAGCGAACCGCCAGCCTGTTTCACCAGCCAGGCCCAGCCCGAACCGAAACGGGTGGCTGCGGCGGTGCTGAAACGGGATTTGAAATCGGCAAAGGAGCCGAAGGCACCCTCGATGGCTTCCAGCAGTGCACCGGTGGGTTCACCGCCTCCTCCGGGGCTCATGACCGTCCAGTAGAGGTTGTGGTTGTAATATCCGCCCCCGTTGTTCCGAACGGCGGCAGGATGCGACGATGCCCCGGAAAGGATCTCCTCGATGCTCTTTCCTTCCAGGGGAGTTCCCTCAACCGCTTTGTTGAGGTTGGCTGTGTAAGCTGCATGGTGCTTGGAATGGTGTATCTCCATGGTCCTTGCATCGATGTAGGGCTCCAGCGCGTTATAATCGTAACTCAGATCGGGCAATTGAAATGACATTTTTTCAGGGTTTTATAGATGACACATTTGTTATTTAGACTCATTACAAATAACAACCGAAACCGGAATTTGTTCACAGGCAGGTAAGAAAAGGTGGTTGCTGTTGTATAATATGTGGGAGGGAGGCGGTTAAGCTGCTATATTTGATGGCAAAAGCAACAGCATATGTCAAACGCTATTTTCAAGGTTCCGGTACCCGTGAATGAGCGGGTCAGGAATTATGCCCCGGGGACACGGGAACGTGCCACACTGAAGCAGGAGATCGAAAGGCTGAGGTCACAGGTGCTGGAGATTCCCATGGTGATCGGGGGCCAGGAGGTGAGGACAGGCAACCTTGTTCCCATACACCCCCCCCATGACAGGAAACACCTGCTGGGCCATTACCACAAGGGGGATGCCAGTCATGTCCAGATGGCCATCGGGGCCGCTCTGGAAGCCAAGGAGAGATGGGCCGCCCTCTCCTGGGAGCACCGCGCCTCGATCTTCCTGAAGGCCGCCGAACTGATCGCGGGGCCATACGGCGATACGATCAACGCCGCCACCATGCTGGGGCAGTCCAAGAACGTCATGCAGGCAGAGATAGACAGTGCCTGCGAGATGGCTGATTTCCTGCGGTTCAACGTGAAGTACATGAACGAGATCTATGAGCAGCAGCCCATATCCTCCGAGCGCATCTGGAACCGGGTGGAACAGCGCCCCCTGGAGGGATTTGTCTTTGCGCTCACCCCCTTCAATTTCACCTCCATTGCCGGCAACCTTCCTACCGCCCCTGCCATGATGGGGAATACCGTTGTCTGGAAGTGTTCCAACACCCAGGTCTATTCGGCCAGGGTGCTGATGGATGCATTCGTCGAGGCCGGGGTGCCGGCCGGGGTGATCAACCTGATGTTCGTATCCGGCCCGGTGGCCGGGAACGAGATCTTCTCGCATCCTGACTTTGCGGGGATCCATTTTACCGGATCAACGGAGGTGTTCCGGCAGATGTGGAAGACCATCGGCGGGAACATCGAAAAATACAGGTCCTATCCCCGCATCGTGGGAGAGACGGGAGGGAAGGACTTTATCTTTGCCCATCCGTCGGCCGATATCGAGGCGCTCGTGGTGGCCCTTGTCCGCGGGGCCTTCGAATACCAGGGACAGAAGTGCTCTGCCGCTTCCCGGGCCTATATCCCCGGGAGCATCTGGCCCGAGGTGAAGGCGAGGATGGAGGAGATGATCAGGGGGATCAAGATGGGTCCGCCGGAGGACTTCGACAATTTCTTCAAT
This sequence comes from uncultured Bacteroides sp., assembly GCA_964467775.1. GTDB lineage: Bacteria > Bacteroidota > Bacteroidia > Bacteroidales. The sequence goes on from CAYXUD010000019.1 coordinate 13,159, forward strand.
GCGGTCATTGACGAGGCCACCTTCGACAAGCTGGCGGGATTTATCGACAGGGCCAGGAAGGACAGGGAGGCCGACGTGATCATCGGCGGAGGGTATGACAAGTCCGTGGGCTTCTTTATCGAGCCCACGGTGATCCTTACCACTGACCCGAAATACATCACCATGGAGGAGGAGCTGTTCGGCCCCATACTGACCGTCTACGTCTATACGGACGACAGGCTGGAGGAGACGGCCGGCCTGCTCAACGAGACATCCATCTATGCGCTGACGGGGGCCATCTTTGCACAGGACCGGTATGCCATCGAGTGGCTCACCGGGAAGTTCAGAGACAGTGCCGGGAACTTCTATATCAATGACAAGCCCACCGGGGCGGTGGTGGGGCAGCAGCCGTTCGGCGGTGCCCGCGGTTCGGGGACCAACGACAAGGCGGGCTCGATGATCAACCTGCTGCGCTGGGTATCCCCGCGCACCATCAAGGAGAATTTCGTTCCCCCGAAGGATTACAGGTATCCGTTCATGGCAAAAGAGTAGCTCGGGATATCGTTTCCTCGCTGGGGGCTCGGGATATCGTTCTCGTCGCTGGGGAGCTCGGGATATCGTTCTCGTCGCTTAAAAACGCCTGCGGCGTTTTGTAGGCTCCTCGTCCGGTATCCCTTCGCCAGAGGAAGGCTTCGGAAGCCGGTATCCCTTCGCCAGAGAGAGGCTTCGAAAGGCGGTATCCCTTCGCGGCAGATGTTGATAAAACGCCTTTCCGGGAGGGGCGTTTTTTATTAGATTTACCTTATGGATCAGGAGGGCAGGGCGAAGCGGTTCTTCAGGAGGATATGGCCCTGGCTGAAGAATAAATATGTGATCACCATCTCGGTGTTCGCCATCTGGATGCTTTTCTTTGACCAGAACAACCTGGTCGACCGCCTGAGGATGTCCGGGGAGATCAGGCGGCTCGAGGAGGACCGGCAGTACTACATGGAACAGATCGAAAAGGACTCCACCCGCCTCCATGAACTCACCACCGACAGGGACAACCTGGAGAAGTATGCCCGCGAACAGTTCCTCATGAAGAAGAAGGACGAGGATGTGTTTGTGGTGATGAAGGAGGAGTAGGCCCCCCTATTCAATGCCGGCTGTTGATCGAATAATATTCATTGAGGAGGATCGATTATATTCAATCTTGTTTAACTTTCTTTACTTTTCCAATGCTTAGAATGAAATTTTTGTTACATAAATATCAATGCAATAGTTAGCAAAAATCCCCATTTCTTGTTCCCAAATTGAATTTTCCTGTCTATAACTTCTATTTTCCGGCTCGCATTGCATATCGCTACAAAGAGTTATACTTGATCCGATTTGTTCAAAACCAACAAAAAACTCAGATTGATTTGCTATCCAGTTATTGGAGGAAATGCTCCATTTATTACCTCCAATTGCAAGAGATTTGCTTTGACCTTCCATTGGAGAATTTTCAGGCCAATATGTACTATTTGTATACGTACTATTATTCCAAAAACATGGCCTTATGCTTCCGGAAGAAGCTACTACAATTTTAATAGAATCGATAGATATGGAATCCCAATCTGTTGGTTTTGTAAATCTAACGCAGTAGTATTTTACATTTAAAGTTAATCTGCCTGGTTGTGCGCCAGACCAATATTTTAACCACTTTCCCTCTTTTGCCGGTTTAACAACTTCAATAGCAATACTTTCAGTATCTGAACCCTCTTTACCATCATTCACTTGAATAGTTGCATTAAAATTTCCTTCAATATCCACTCCAGGTTGAATAATTAAAGTTGCTGTTGCTGTATTACCTGTTTGAGAAAAACCTGTGATAGATAAAAATCCCGGATTTGTTGTGATACTGAAAGTGAGTGAATCGCCATCCATATCTGTTGCAGATATTTCAACATTTTCTGTTTCACCTGCTATCACTGTTTTATTGCCAATACTAGCTAATACAGGTGTTCTATTAACAGGTTCTGTTACTTCAATTATGAAGGTTTTGCTATCTGTTCCACCTTCTCCATCATCTACTAGAACAGTTGCATTATAACTCCCTTCAGAATCCAGTCCAGGTTCAATAACCAAAGTTGCTGTTGCTGTATTACCTGTTTGAGAAAAATCTGTAATAGATAAAAATCCCGGATTTGTCTGAATACTGAATGTAAGTGAATTACCATCCGCATCAGTCGCAGAAATTACAACATTTTTTGTTTGACCTGCTGTAACACCTTGATTGCTTATACCAGATAATACTGGGGCAGTATTTTCGTCTTTCTCACAAGAGAAAAATAATAGCAGAAGTACACCGAATGTTGATAGAATTCTAATTTTCATTTTTATTGGTATTTATGACTGAATAATTAGTTTTTAACTAATTGCAAGTATTATATTAAATTTTGGCACGTTCTCTGTTTGTGTTGAGCAAGTTACTGAAGTTTCTAAGTTGATAAATTGTTGATAATGAGATGAATATATAGTATAATAATGTAGCAGGCCTTATCTTAAAAGGCTATATTTGAGTTAGTTAGGCATTATACAGACATGCAACTTATGAAAATTACGGAGAATTCAGGAGAATTTCAAAATTCATCGACAGTAACATCAAAACAGGCTTATGCCTGGAAGATACATTCAAGTGCTATGATCTTAAGCAGGACAACGATATCCTGTGGTCGCATACCATGATGTTTTTTCAGGCAAATTGCCTTTTATGTGGAAATAGCGAAGAAACTCAATGCCGGTCGATCTTCCGGTATATCTCAAGCAGCCCCCTCAGGCCGGTCCGGCTCCCCGGCGCCATGATCTCTTCGGGCCCGGATTGGAAGAGGAACCGGGAGGCCGCCTCGCCCACCTCCATGTCAGGATAGCCGTTGTCCCTGGCATAGTGCAGGAACTTCATGATCCGGAGCATGTTGAACCAGCGCCAGAAGCGCTTCCGGAAGGCACCGGGGGAAGCGCTGTTGCTGCGGATCTCCATCAGGGCGCCGGCAAATTGCTGGGTACCCAGAAAATCCCTCAGCACACCGGGCTGGTCACCCAGGACGGGACCGGGCAGGGGTTCGCCGCCAAGCCGTCCCAGGAGTGAAAAGAAACCTTCCAGCATCCTGAAAGGCTCAGGGTGGCAGGTGCGCAGCGTTGTACCCTCCCTGGTGAACCTCTCCACCGCCGGGCCGGTGCCGAAGGGGACACGGCCCGAAGGCCTGGGAGAGGGGACCACCCGGGTGGTGTTGCAGTCGCTCCACCTGCCCCGCTGGGCCACCTTCTGAATAAAATAGAAATCCTCACCTCCCTGTCTCCGGTTCATGCCTCCTTCCATGCAGTAGACATCCGCCCTTACCGCAAAGCACGATCCCACCGTGTGAAAAGCATAGGGATAGCCTGTGGAACGGACCGAGTTGACCCAGTAACGCAGGTGCAGCTCATACCGGGTGATGGCATCGTAAACCCCGGGGGGAAAGGCTTCAAAAGGCGCAGGGGCTTCCGGGGAGAGGGGGTGCTCGAAATAGACCGAGCATCCGTCCGGATCAACAGACCGGAAATGGGAGACCAGTGCCTCCAGGTAGCCGGGGTCGACCACCACATCGGCATCCAGCGAGGCGATGATCCCGCGGGGGTTCCCCACCGCACTGAAGCGGCGCACCGCCTCATCCATCAGGATCTTCCGTGCAAGTCCCACCCCCGCCTCCTTCCTGCCAAAGGTGTGGTCCATCCGGATATGGAAATCCATGGAAGGGTGGGAGTGGACCGCGATCCAGGAGCGCGCCGCCTCCATGGTCCGCCGGTTCTGCTCCAGCGCAGCCGCGGGGGCATCCCCGGGGGCATTGACCAGGATCAGCACCTCGGTCCGGAACGGCCGTGCATGCGCAGTCTCCCCGCACATAAACAGCGAATCCAGGCATCTTTCGAGCCCGGATTCGCTGTACACCGGAATGGTGACGATGATCTGAAGTCCGGGATGTGGACCGGTATCGATGAGCATACCCCGCAGACCGGCTTTCAGCAGGTATGCATCGGCGAAGCCCATCTATTCCAGTTCCGTTCCCGGCTTGTACCTTTCGTTCAGCCCGGCCACCACCTGGCGGGTGATGTCATAAGGCTTGGCCCCGTAGATCAGGTTTCCCCCGAAGGAGTAAGAGTAGACGTAGCTGAAACCGTTTGCTTCGCTCAGTTCGGCCACATAGCGTTCGATCATATCGAGCATCTGCCGGTTCTTGACCATGCCCTCCTCCTGCAGCTGGGCCGAGTACTGGTTCTGAAGGGTCACCAGGTTCTGCTGCTGGGAGGCCAGCTGCTGCTGCAGCTGTTCGGCCTCGCTGCGGGTCACCAGTCCCCGCTGGATCTTGTACTCCGCATCCTGGACGCTCTGGTAGAAGTTCTCGGTCTTCCCTGCAAAATCGGCCTCCAGTTCTGACTGCCTTTTTCCCAGTTCCTGCTGGTACTGAAAATAGAGGTCCCACTGTGACATGACCGAATCCATATTGAAAAAGGCGATGCTGATATCGGAGATCTCGCTCATTTCCGCGGTGGGGTCCTGCCCCTCCCGGGAATCCTTCTGGCCGCCCCCCGTGAAGTGGAGCACGAAAAGAACCACCACGGCAGCCCCGAGCACTACGTTGGTTACAATGTTTGCGATTTTCATATGAGGAACTGATTGTTTGTTTGTTGCCGGGCAACAAATATAAGAGAAAAGTTTTGAAGTTGGGTGAAAATTCCGCACCGATCACGCTGATGGATCAACCGCCGTCACATGAACCATTGGATCAACGCAAGGTTCCAATCCCCCTCCCGTCGCAACAGGGGTTATACATATTTCCGGGAGGGGGATTTCTTGTTTCAGGCCGGGTGATCCGCCCGGTAGAATTCCGCCACCTGCCGGATCACCTCCTGCATGGGTGCGAATTCGATCCCGATGGCTTCACGCACCTTTTCGCTGGAGAAACTTGACTTGCTGAAGGCCTCCCTCGCATGTTCCGGGGTCAGGGTCCGTTTGCCCGTAAAAAAACCCCTTACGGCGTCAAGCCGGGCTATCAGGCGGGCAGCGGAAGGGGATACCAGTTTCATCTTCCTGGGGGACCCGAGGGCTTCGGCGATCATCTCCGCCACCTCTGCATAGGAGTAATCCTCCGAGGAGAGGATGAAGCGCTCACCGGAGATGTCAGAGGCCATCAGCCGGATCATGGCAGATACCACGTCCAGGATACCCACATAGGAGGTGGTTCCCGGGGTGGCGTACTTCAGCCCCCTGTCCACCATCCTGAACATGGCCTGGCCCCCCCGGTCCCAGAAGCCCGGTCCGAATATGATGCCAGGGTTCACGATCACGGCCTTCAGCCCCTCTTCCACGCCGCGCCAGACCTCCATTTCCGACTTGAACTTGGAAACGGAATAGGCCGTGTTGCTCCTGCTGTGCGCAAAGATCATCGACTCGGTGGCCGGGATCCCCTCGGGGGCGTTGCCGATGGCCGCTGAGGAGGAGACGTGGAGCATCCTGCCCACACCGGTCTCCAGGCAGGCATTCACCATGTTCCCGGTGCACCCGGTGTTGAATTCGATCATTTTCCGGGCATCGCGGGGCTGGAAGGAGACCAGGGCGGCGCAGTGGTAGACCTGGTCCACATCGATCATCGCACGCTCCACCTCGGCATAATTCATCAGGTCGATATCCACCCAGTCGATCAGCCTGAACAGCTCGGCGGCCTCCCCGGACCAATAGGAGAATACCCGCCTGACCTCCTCCAGGTCGGAGCGGGGCCGCTTGATGGCCACCACCTCCTCATGCTCCCTCACCAGCTCAAGCAGCAGGTGGGAACCCAGCAGGCCCGTTCCTCCGGTAACCAGGATCATCCTAATGAAAGCTAAGGAATTGGATGGGTATATAAGGATTTGTCAATCTTAACTGTCATCCTGCATTAATCTACAAAACTATAAATTATACGGAAACCATTCCTTTGAATGATGATGATGTGCTGTAAAATTTTACTAGGCCGACCTGGCGTGCCGGAAGAGGATGTTGTAGACCGCTTTCCAGAAATAGATGAACTGGGTGCGCACCGGCCTCTTCTCGAAGGCATCCAGGTAGCGCATCTCGGATTGCTGGATCTCCTCCAGGGTTTCGGGAAGGTCGGCGTAATAGGGGGGGATCAGTCCCGGCTTGAATTTGATCCGCCTCTCCTGCAGCTCTTTTGAATAGAGGTTGAAGTACTGCTGGCTGATGGGACGCACACCCACCACCTTCAAATCGCCCCGCAGCACGTTGAGGATCATGGGGATCTCATCGATCCAGAGTCTCCTCAGCACGGCCCTGGAGCGGGCCACGCGGAAATCGTTCCGGAACTTGCCGCCGTTTTCAAGGCTGTTCTGCTGATGCACGTAGTCCTGCAGGTACTCGGCATAGGGGAACATGGTGCGGAGCTTGTAGACCTTGATGATCCTGCCTCCCTTGCCCACCCGCTTGAGCCTTATAAAGGGGCCGTAGGAGGGATTGGTGTCAAAGGCGGGTTCCCTGACCCGCTTCATGACGAAGAAGTAGTGGCCGTTCACAAACCTGTCCTCCCTGATCTCGAATCCGCAGGCGTAGAGGCGGCCGAGGATCTCGGCCCGGGTCATCACCCGGTTATTGCCCCTGGTCAGGAAGAAATAGATGGCCCTGGTCGGGAAGAACTTCGGGAAGATCCTCTTGACGATATAGTCCAGGGTATAGACCAGCCAGTTGATCACCGGGGGGTATTTCCCAAGGATCCTCTCCCTCCGCAGGTCGGCTGTCTCCCCGCAGCCTACAAAGGTCCCCCCGCCGGGCAGCTTGTGGTTGACCGATTCGAAGAACTTGTTCAGGTGGCGGATATCGTTGACCCTTTTCAGGTTGACAATGGTATCGTACCGCTTATCCGGCTGCCGGAGGATGTTGAACCGGGTGGTGGTGGAGGTGATCAGGGTTGTGGGATCCCCCAGGTTCACATTGGCGGCGATGTACCTGGCTGCCACATCGCCGCACTCCTCGCCGATGGCCTCCATGAGAACCGCCGGGTCCATGTGCATCTCACTGTGCACCACCGCCTGTTTCATCCTCTTCTTGTCCAGCGGCGTGGGAGGCTGCTCGAGGAACGCGGTGGCGGCATCATATTCCGGGGAGACCAGCAGGTAGGTGTAGAGGCTGAAGAACATCATCTCCAGCAGGGTGGCCGCTCCCACGGTGCCGAAGACCATCATCCGGGAGTAGAAGGTGGTGTTGAAGGCGTAGATGATAAAGGCCATGAATGCCAGGGCCACCAGGTTGGGGGTGATCAGGTTGCGGATCAGGAAGGAGGGGTTCTCCTTCCTGGAGATACTGTATTTCCTGAAGTAGAAGGAGGAGCACATCCAGAGGAACACGGTAATGCCAAACCCGGCCAGGTACCGGGTCGAAAGGTAGGAGACCATCACCGGCTTCAGTCCCGCCATGCATACATAGGCACCCGTCAGGATGACCATGTCAATGATGATCAGTCCGGCTTTTGCGCGTTTCATCAGTGTGGATCTACAGTGAAATTACCAAAAAACTTTCATATGCAAGACTAAAAACCTGGCTTGTTGGGTTGCATTATTCATATCTTAGCAGGTATGAAGAACCATTACACCAGTGCCATCCAGGCTGCGGTGAATGCCGGCAGCGCGATCCTCGAGGAGTACGGGAAGCCCGTTACCGAGGTGGAAAGCAAGGCGGATCACTCCCCGCTCACCCGCGCGGATAAAAGGGCCCATGAGATCATCGCCACGGCACTGGAGGAGACCGGGATCCCCGTGCTGAGCGAGGAGGGAAGGGAGATCCCCTACATGAACCGCAGCTGGTGGTCCTCCTTCTGGCTGGTGGACCCGCTCGACGGGACCAAGGAGTTTATCAGGCGGAACGGCGAATTCACCGTGAACGTTGCCCTGGTGGTCGAGGGCAGGGCCGAATTCGGGGTGGTCTATGCCCCGCTGCTGAACGACCTCTACGTGGGGCTCCCCGGCAGGGGCGCTTTCCTCTGCCGGGAGGAGAAGCATTTCACCCAGCCGCTCGATTACCTGGTCCAGTTCGCCACAGCGCTCCCTTTTGCCGGAGAGGACGAAAAATATTTCAGGGTGGTGGCGAGCCGCTCACACTACAACCGGGAGACAAAAGATTACATCCACGGCCTCGACACCGGGGGGAAGGAGCTCCTGCTGGTCAGCAGGGGAAGCTCCCTGAAGCTCTGCATGGTGGCCGCGGGGGAGGCCGAGATCTACCCCCGTCTGGGCCCCACCATGGAGTGGGATACCGCGGCGGCCCATGCAGTGGTGAAAGCCTCCGGCAGGAATGTCTACCGGTTTGACAACGGGGAGGAGCTGGTGTACAACAAGGAGAACCTTCACAATCCATATTTCGTAGTAAGATAAACAGATCAACCCGGTGCAACCAAAGGAAACATTTGGCGGTCACCTGAATGAAACGATGAATGGATGGCGAGAAGGACATACTTGCGGGATGCAAACAGGGAAGGTCGTCAGCGCAGCGAAAGCTCTATGATGCCTATTCCCGTTTGCTGCTGGGTGTCTGCAACCGCTATGCGGCAAGCATAGAGGAGGCGGAGGATATCATGCAGGAGGGATTTGTGAAGATCTTCCTGCACATCAGCGAGTTCAAGGGTGATGGCTCGCTGGTGGCCTGGATGCGCAGGATCATGATCAATACGGCCATCACCCACTATCATAAGATGCGGAAGCACCGGTACCACGACGACCTGGACGATGTCAGGGAGTCGAATTTTGAGGATTCCGACTGGAGCGAGGCGGATTTTACCCGGGAGGAGCTATACAACGTCATCCACCGGATGCCTGACGGATACAGGATGGTCTTCAACCTCTACGCCGTGGAAGGGTACAAGCACCGGGAGATCGCTGAGATCCTGGAGATTGATGAGAACACGAGCAAATCGCAATACAGCAGGGCCAGGCGTTGGCTCCAGGAGCGGCTGAAAAAGATCAGGCAGAGTGAAGCGCCGCGAAACATGGAAGAGGAGGCTGATGAGTAACAGGCAACAGATAGAAGAGCTGGTCCGGGCAAAACTGGAGAAGGCGGAGATCCAGCCCTCCGGGGGTGCCTGGAAGGGGGTGCAGCGGCAGCTGCGCGCCAGGCAGCTCCTGCGCTTTGACCCCGGCCGGTTCAACATCATCTACATGGGGGCGGTGCTGGTCGCCGCCGCCGCGCTGGTCACCCTGATCACCAGGAATGCCCCCGAACGGGCCGCCCGGGAAGGAGCCCCGGGAACGCAGCTCAACGTAAAGGAGCCAGTCACCGGGCAGGAGAATGCCTTGGCCGGTGGAGCGGACGGCTCCGGGGAGACCGTCACCAGGCAGGTGGAGACCCCTTCGGAAAGCGGGACCCGGAAGGGAACAACCGGCCGGGCCGGGGCCTCAGAAGCAGCGGTCCCGGATGAAGGTCACCCTTCAGCCACGGAACCGGCGGAGAGGAGCGGGGAGCAGCAGTCCGAAGGGGTGAAGGGAACTGACCTGCCCGTAAGGCAGACCCTGGTCACCTATTTCACCGCCTCCCCCGGTTCAGGCTGCGCCCCCCTGCATGTCAGGTTCTTCAACGCGAGCATCAATGCCAGCTCCTTTGCCTGGTCCTTCGGCACCGGGGAGATCTCCGCGGAGACCAGCCCCGAATACATCTTTGCGGAACCGGGTACCTATACGGTGACCCTCAGGGCAGGGGGAACGGATGGGCAGAGCGAGGCCTACCGCCAGCTGATCGAGGTCTACCCGTCACCCAGGGCGGGTTTCGAGATCGAGGAGGGCCCCGGGGGAGCGGAGGGTGCCGGGCCGCTCCAGATCACCAACTACTCCGAGGGGGCATTCTCCTATGCATGGGACCTGGTGGACAGGCACAACCGCCCCGCCGGAGGGTGGTCCTCGAATGAGTTCCAGCCCGCCCTTGCGCTCCCCGGAGGCGCGCAGGAGGGACACTCTGTCAGGCTGGTGGCCCGGAATGAATACGGGTGCTCAGACACGCTCATCGCGAGGATCCCGGCCGTGACCGTTACGGCCAGACCCACGCTCCGGTTCCCGACTGCCTTCAGCCCCAACCTGACCGGCCCTACCGGGGGCAGCTATGACCCGGGGGAGAGGCGGATCGATGTGTTCTACCCGATCATCTCGGAGGCCCCGGCCGAATACCACCTGCAGGTCTTCTCCCGCCTGGGCGAACTGGTCTACGAGACCCGGGAGGTCTACCGGGGATGGGACGGCTACCACCTGCAGGAGCGGTGCGCCGGCGGCGTGTACATCTGGATCGCCGACGGGAGCTGGGAGGATGGATCCACCTTCAGTGTGAAGGGTGACGTGACCCTGATCTGGGGCGACCGCCGGCCATAAAACAGCCGCTCCCTGGCGATCAGTTTACAATCAGGTAACAACAGCATTAGTTCATGCGTGTTACTTACACAGTTGTTAGGCACAAGCGGAGGAGCGACCTGTGCAACTATTAAAACTAACCGATGAAATGACAAAATATAATGACAGCCAGTGTACTAAGCAAGAGTGTTCTTGTCCAACATACAACGATCGCTTCAACCCACTTGCTTTTTTAAGCCAACTGATACATTCAAGTTATAAAACAAACTGAAAGGTTATTTTAATTATCCTATTCTTGACATTTGGTTTCCTTTTTAATATATTATTTAGTTTTTCAATTAAATAAATCAGTATCAAATGGGTCTATTTAAACCAGATATTCATGCTCTTTCTAAAAAGAATAATATCAAGGGATTAATCAAAGCCTTAAAAAACAATAATAGTGTTATAAGAAGAGATGCAGCCGTTGCACTGGGTAATCATGGGGAGATAAATTCAATTGATCCACTCATTCTGGCTTTTGGGGATACCAATGATGAAGTTCGTGTTTCAGTTGTTGAAGCATTGGGGAAATTTGGAAGTAAAAAAGCAATTGAGGTATTGCGATTGGCTCTGGAAGACAAGAATGATGAAGTAAGATATAAAGCACTATTGTTTTTTAAGAAACAGAATGATAAATCTGTAATCCCGCTTTTAACAGGAATTCTTACTGATAAAAATAAAAAAATTGTTAAAGTTGCAATTACAGCTCTCAGCGACCTAAATAGCATCGATTCAGTTGATCCACTCATTCAGTTGCTGCATTCAGGAGATAGAAGTATTTGTATAGAGTCAGTCAGAGCTTTAGCAAAAATAGGTAATACAGGGGCTGTCAACCCAATACTCAGTTTACTCAACGAGAAGAATGAAAATATTCGAAAAGAAGCAGTCACTGCATTGGGATTATTGAAAGATAAGAAAGCAGTTGAACCTTTAGTTCGTATAATTGATAAAGAGTTTACAGGTTATTCTGAAGAAGGATTTAATCTCAAGATAAAGCAGATAGATGTTTATAATGGTGCAATTACAGCACTTTGCCAGATAGGTGATAAACGGGCAGTACCTGTATTAGTTAAAAAAACTGTTAACCTCCATCGTTTTATAGTTAAATACCCACTTGATGTAGATAATGAATTCTCAGTAAAAGAAAAACAAATTTATACTAACCTTATTGAAGCGCTTTGCACCATAGGTGATCATAATGCAATTGACATCCTCTGTAAAATACTTGTCACACCCCCAATATGGGAGGAATTGGCTGAAAAATCCAAAAAAACACGCCTGAAAATTATGAACTCACTGGCAATAATTGGAGACGAAAAAGCTATTAATTCAATAAGTGCTATGCTTGAAGATTATGACCAGGATATAGTTTCAGGCGCAATTAATGCGCTTACTAAACTCAATGCTTTAAATGTTTTTAATAAGCTTATTAAAAATCTAAATTTCTATAATAAAACTGTTCAAATAAATACATTGGATGCACTTGCTAAAATCGGCAACGGGCAGGCTGTTAAAGCTATTTTAAAGATGGACGGATTCAGTAATGAAGTCATATTTTATCATGCTCTGGATGCTATTGGAAAAATCAGACATGAAAGTGCTGTCGAACCTCTTGTAGAAATGCTCAAAAGTGATTTGATGCCAATAAAAAGAAGGATAAAAATAATTCAAACATTGGGAATTCTGGGATATTCCAAAGCTGTTATTACTCTTTTAAACTTTATTGATGATAAAACAATGGATATTAGAATAGAGGCGTTAAAAGCTGTGAGTGCGATAGTCGATGAAAAAGCAGTCGAACCACTTATCAAAGAGCTTGGAGATAAGATAAGTGAATCTGGAGCAGACGCTTTAAGAAAAATAGGGATTGAAAAAGGTCAAGATGTTAAACATGTGCATAAGTGGGAATATGATGGAACTGATACAAACTCAAAAATAACCGATCCATTAACTGTACGCATATATAAATGCTCTATTTGTGGAAAAACCAAGGAAGAACATATTGAACATAATTGTATAATTTGTGGTCGAAACATATACGGAACTGACTTCTATCACTGTAGACGTTGTTGGTCATATTTTCATAAATCTTGTATAACAATGAAACTTTATAATACTAACTCAGGGAGCCAAATTATTAAGTGTCCAAAATGTGATTCTTAATTCTTAAAATACCGATAATGCTCGCAAGAAAAAGGTATATTCAATATGAAAAACAAAAAAGTATTATTATTTCTTGCTCAGGGATTTGAAGAATATGAAGCAAGTGTATTTACAGATGTGATTGGATGGAGCAGGATTTATGGTACAGAGCCAGTAGATTTGGTTACAACCGGATTGCGACATGAGATAAAGTGTACATGGAATTTTACTGTTAAACCGGAGATTGATTTTGATAAAATAAATGCGGACGATTTTGATGCATTAGCTATCCCCGGAGGATTTGAAAAGGCCGGATTTTATGAGGATGCTTATGATGAACGATTTTTAAATCTGATCAGGGAATTTGATAAACAAGGCAAAATAATTGCTTCTATATGTGTCGCCGCATTACCTGTTGGAAAATCAGGGGTTCTAAAGAATAGAAATGCAACTACTTATGATTTGTTAGAGGGAATGAGAAGAAAACAACTTTCGGATTTTGGTGCAATTATTATGGACGAAAGAATAGTGGTTGATAAAAATATAATAAGTTCAACGGGGCCGTCAACCGGATTAGATGTGGCTTTTTTGTTGTTGGAAATGTTAACAGATACTGAAAATGTGGGAAAAGTGAAAAAGTTTATGAGATTTTAATAATTATGTCAGGAACTGGAGAACGCATTTAATTATTGTTCCGATGTGATAAAGAATGCTGTGAGTATTGCAGGTTAGGCGTAAGACAGATTTTATCCACTAAGTATAACAGGCTTTTTTTGTAAATTTGAGAAAATCCAATACTATGGATACATCGGAATTGAAATTGAGAATATTCAGGGAAATTGATTCTCTGGAGCAGGGTAAGCTTCAAGAAGTCTATGGATACATACAGAATTTCTTGCGAGGCGACAAAGATCTTGATGATTGGGAAAACCTTTCTGCTACTCAAAAAGAAGGATTAAAAAATGCCATAAACGATCTTAATGCAGGAAAAGGTATCGTCCACGAGGATGTAATCTCAAAATACCGTAAGAAATACCCAAATGCCTAAGAAGATCATCTGGTCACCAGATTCTGAACGAGATCTCGCACTTATTTTAGAATACTTATCAAACGAATGGGAATTCTCAGTAGCAGTAAAGTTTCTTGACATTATTGAGGATTTGGCCAAACAGATTTCAATAAATCCAAGGCAATTTCCCATCATTCATGTGAAGCTTAATATCCGTAAATGTGTCATTACCAAACACAATACACTTTATTACAGAAATAAGCGAAGCCATATTGAACTCCTTAGAATTTATGACAATAGACAAGATCCAACCAAATTGAAATTTGAATAATGTCCAGCGCATGATAGTATCATACGCCATTATTGGCTGATATCGGGCATGAGTAAAATTGAAATTCCTGAGGACTTGCCGGGCTCAGAGCGTGATCCGGTCGATGATGGTGGCAAAGATCAAATCCACCGACTCCTTGATGCCGAGCTGCGAGGTGTCGATCTCCAGGTCGGGGCTTTTGGGCGGCTCGAAAGGGGCGGAGATCCCGGTGAAGTCCTTGATGATCCCCGCGCGGGCTTTCTTGTAGAGCCCCTTGGTGTCGCGCTGCTCGCACACCTCCAGGGGCGGGTTCAGGAAGATCTCGATGAAGTCCTTCTCCCCGATGATGCTCCGTGCCAGTCCCCTGATCTGCTCGGTGGGGCTGATGAATGAGCAGATGGTGATCATCCCCGTGTTGATCAGCAGCTTGGAGACCTCGGCAATGCGCCTGATGTTCTCGAGCCGGTCCTCCTGGCTGAACCCCAGGTTGTTGTTGATGCCGGTGCGGATGTTGTCCCCGTCCAGCACCTGGCAGAAGAACCTGCGGAAGAAGAGCTCCTTCTCCAGGTTCGAGGCCAGGGTGGTCTTGCCCGAGCCCGAGAGCCCGGTAAACCATATCACCTTAGCGCTCTGGCGCAGGATCTCCTCCTTCACCTTCCGGTCGTAGATCCTGTCAAATACGGGGTAGATGTTCTTTTCCATCCTCAAAGTCTCAGCCATGGTTATTCCGGCTCAAAGATAACGGTTTTATGGAATTTCAGAAGCCGTAATTCACCCCGATGCGCAGGGTGCCGGTCTTCCCGTGGTACACCCCCGGGGTCCACCGGTCCAGGTACTCCTGCTCCCCCGTCACCCTCCTCCATTCATATCCCAGGCGGATGTACAGGTCATTGACCAGCTGCATGGAGGCGAGGAGCCCGCAGCGCAGCGATTCCCACACGACCGGTTCGAAGGGGACGATGCCCAGCCGGTCGGTGCCCAGCTCGGTGTGGTCGGGCCCCTTCTGCGCATATTCAAGATAGGCTTTCACCCTGAGGGTCCTCGCCGGGCTGTAGTCCGCCGCTATATAGAGCTCCCTGGCATTGTCCTCCAGGTAGTGCCCCAGGTTGTAGCGGTTCGACTCGAAGGTGGTGGTGGGAACATTGTGCATGAAGGTCAGGCAGTTGGTCCATGTATACTCCCCCACCAGCCTGAAGTTGGGCAACAGGGTGGAGGAGAAGCCGGCCTTGTAGGAGACAAAGTTGAACTCCTGGTCATCGAATATCCTGTCCACCGACATCTCGTCAATGAAGATGGAGCCGTAGAGGTGGAAGTGCCGCACATTGCGCGAGGAGGCCGAAAAGAAGAGCTGCGAGTTCATGTTGTTGTTCCAGGCGTTCAGGCTGTGGTCGATGGCCTTGAAGAAGGCGAAGGGGATCAGGAAGCCGGCATCGGGGCTGCGGGAGTCGTAGACCACGGAGTTGCCCAGCGACAGCTGCAGGCCGGACACGGGGATGAAGGTGAACATGTTGGCGGCCATGTATTTGTTGTGGTACACCTCACGGTAGTCGCTCACCCCCCCGCTGGTCACGTAGAACGACTGCGTGGAGTCCACCACCTCCGAGTAGAGGAACCCGTGGATGTACCGGAAGGAGAGCCACGGGGCCGGGTCGAGGGAGAGCTCCAGGCGCGGGAAGGCGGGGGTGCGGCCCGAGAGGATGTTGGAACCGTTGTTGTTCTCCCCCCAGGAGAACTGCCCCATCTCCAGTATCGCGTGGCCCCAGTCCCACTGGTAGCTGATCCCCCCGCGGAACTCCTCGTAATCCCTTTTCCCCCCCTCGAACACCTTGATGTTGGCGCCACCTATCCGCTGGTTCATGAAATCCCGGGCGGTCAGCTCCACCGATTCATGGTTGTCCCTCAGGGAGGCCCAGAAACCGAACCTTCCCACGGCCGACCACGCCTCCACCCCGTTCCACCAGTGGTAGAAGGACCCGCTGGAGTTGACCCAGACATCGGTGCCCACGATGGGGTTGACCGTGATCCGGAAGGCCGAGTCGCTGTAATAGAAGGCATCGAACCGCTTGTTCCCGTGCTTCTTCTGCCAGAGCCAGCTGGCGGCGGGGGCCGGGGGCACCTCCAGCTCCTTCCGGTAGTCCCTCAGGTAGAAGTCCAGCTCGGCCCGCCGGCGCCGGTTCATCTCCGGGCGGAAGCTTTCGGCCTCCTCCAGGAGCCTGGCGATGGTGGTGCGGGAATAGGGCCTGATCAGCGAATTCAGGTCGATATAGTGTTCCGAGGCCAGCTCATCGAGGAAGAGGTAGATGCCCTCACCGGAGAGGTGCGTGGGCACATACTGGGCCC
The DNA here is from genome assembly GCA_964467775.1 of uncultured Bacteroides sp. GTDB lineage: Bacteria > Bacteroidota > Bacteroidia > Bacteroidales. Next base: position 29,349 of record CAYXUD010000019.1, read on the forward strand.
CGGAAGGAACGCCGGTCACGAGGATGACCGCCGACAGGAGCACCGCTGTATGGATCCTGGTCATCCCCATCGGCGGGCTATCTGTAGAGCAGGCTCGCATTTTCGATCCATGCCACCTCCCCTGAGGCGCCGGCCACCAGCTCCCTGGCCTCATCCTCGCCGGTCTTCACCGCTCCCATCATGCGGCAGGCCGCCTCATCCAGCGAGGTGACGAACCGGATGGAGATCCTCTGCGATTTCGCGATGGTGGCCAGCGCGGTTCCCGCGTTGTTCCTGTACTTTTTCTCCATCTCCCGGAAGATCTCCTCCCATCCCCCGAGTTGGAAGATCTCCATGAAGGCCTGGTTGCCGAGCCCGTCGCGGCATTCGGCCAGGATCACCAGCGTTCCCCCGTCCTTCACGAAGGAGGCTGCGTTGTGGATCGACTTATGGGCCTGGATGAAATTGATGTCCTTCGGATAGCCCCCGGCACTGGCGGCCACCAGATCGTACAGCTTCTCCTCCCGGATCCTGAAGTAGTGGTCATACCGGTCACAGGCATCCTTGAAATGGTTATAGTGCAATCCATAGTGGATCTCGCACACCTCCTTCCGGCTGTTCAGGATCCCGTGGATCTCCAGCCTGGGCGGCAGCATCCCGTCGATCTCCTCCAGGTCCAGGGCCAGGGGATTGTCGGCCAGGTGGCCCGACTGGCACCCCCGGTGCAGGGTCCGGTTATCGAAATCGAGGAAGAGCCGGTGGTTCTGGAGGATCGAATCGTAGCCTGCCATTCCGGGGAAGAGCAGCTTGCGCCCCCCGCCGAAACCCGCAAAGTAGTGATGCAGGATGGCCCCGAAGGCGACCAGCAGGTCGTGCCCGAGCACCGCCCTGTTCACCTTCACCACGGTGCCCCGGGAGGTGGTCCCCACCGTCTCCAGCTGCCGCCCGTCCCCGCTGTCATGGTGCACGAACCGGTACTCGCGATAGATCTCCCCATAACTGCTGAGGCACTCCTGATCCGTCTGGCGGGGATGGGTCCCGTAACCGATATAGAAGGTGATATCCTCCTTTTTCAGCCCGTATTCCACGAACGCCTCGGCGATCAGGGGCAGGAAGATGGGGAACTGGCAGAGGCGCGTCTTGTCACTGACCACGATCCCCACATCCTTGACCCGGCGGTTGATGCTGTAGAGGTAGGAGTGGAGGTCCCTTTTGAACCTGTCCAGGTCAACGCTCTTTTCCGGCTCGGTGTGCTTAAGCTCCTCCGCGCCGGCGGGGATTTCCAGCGCCACTTCCCTGGAACCGTATTTAAGATTCAATTCCATCATGCTGGTTTTTTTTGGTGAACCAGGGACCGGGGGCCTGGCTCAGAACTCGGGGCACGGGACCATGCGGGTGCGCTTCTTCTTGCGGGTGGTCTTGAACTCCCAGGTGACGACCAGTTCATGCGCGCCGCCGGTGGAAGAGACCAGCTTGGATATGGTGAAGTCGTAGCTGTATCCCACCCGGATGGGGTCCATCTTGTAGCCGATCAGGATCGCCAGCGCATCGCCCCGGGGATCCTTCCTGTAGGGATCGTCCTCACCCCCTGACAGGAACGGGATGCCCCGGTACCAGAGACCCAGCATCAGCGGCGGTTTCAGCCAGTAAAGTCCCAGGTCAAGCTGGTTGTAGTGCCCCTGGTTCCTGTAGTGGAATGCAATCGAAACCGTTTCGTCGATGGGGTTGACCAGCTTTTCGAATTTGACGATCTGGTATCCCCCGAAGACGGAATACTTGATGGGCAGCCTGTATTCGTTGTTGTAGAGCCCGTAATCGGGCCTCAGCAGGTGGTCCACCGCGAAGCCTAACCAGAACTTCTCTCCGTACCCGAGGAGAGACGCGGCAAAGTCCACGTTGGGCTTCGAGGGGAGGGGCTCCTGCTCGATGGTGCCGGTGCTCCCCGAAGCGAGCTGGTCATTCCAGGTAAGTTCGAAGAAATCGATCCCCTGCTGCGTATAGTTGAAATGGATACCGGGCCGCAGGTGCAGCTCCGGAATGACCTTGATGTCGTAGGAGTACTGCAGTCCCGCGTTGGTGGTGCCCAGGTTGCCGGTCCCGGCCACATCCCTCATCAGCAGCACGCCCACGCCGCTGTTGAAATTCTCAAAAAAATGGTCGTAGGAGAAACTGTAGGTGACGAATACCCCGCTCACGATCTCGGGCCACTGGTTCCGGTAGGCGGCGGTGATCCTGTCCTGCTCTGTGGCGCCTGCGAAGGAGGGGGCCAGGTAGAGCTGATTCGCATAGAACTGTGTAAACTGCGGATCCTGACCTTTTGCCCATGAAATCAATCCGGTAGCGAGTATGATGAGCGCAAATCTCTTCACAAAAGCAGGCTTATAAAAACTAAATTTAATAACATTTTTGTAATCTACCAGTATTAAACGAGTTTCGGGGCATTAAGTTACAAAGGGAACAGGGCTGTTCCCCCGCTGCCGAAGCCGGCATGGCCGGCCGGGGCAGCCCGGTGAACACCCCTGTTCCGGTGTTACTGCTCCTTCTTGTGCAGCAGGGTGATATCCCCCGCCATACTGTCCGGGTGGCCGTTCTTGTATACCACGGTCACCTTCCAGAAATAGACCCCCTGTGCCGCCAGCCTGTCGTTGATATAGCCGTCCCAGCCCTGGTTCACATCGTGGCTCTGGAAGATCAGTTCTCCCCAGCGGTTGTAGATGTAGAGGTGGTACTCGCTCACCTGCTGGTTCACGCCCGGGAAGAAGATGCTGTTGGCATAGTTGGGATCCACGCTGGGATCGTTCGGATCGATGTACCCGCCGTTGGGCCCCGTGGGATCGGGCCTGAACACGGTCGGGAACTCGAGCGTCCCCTTGGGGATCACCTTCACGGTGGTCTGGGTGATGCTGTCGATGCAGAAGTCGTTCCAGGCCAACAGCTTCACATCCTTGTACCCTTCTGTGAAGTAGATGTGGGAAGTATCCCTGGCACTGGAGAAGTTGCCCGTGGCCGGTTCCCCGTCCTCGCCATAGTCCCCGAAATCCCACAGGTAGTAGTCCGCCCCCACGGTCAGGTTAAAGAACCTCACCGGCTTGTCCTTCACGAATACCGAGTCGGGCGACCAGTTGAAACCGAGATCGGGCGACTCGTGGATGCTGATGATGGACGAGGCGACATCGCTTCCGCCGGGGCCCGTCACCTCGAGCCGGACGGTCCATTCACCCACATCGTAGTAGGTGTGGACCGGGTTCTCCTGCCTGGACCGGTTCCCGTCCCCGAAATCCCACAGGTAATCGGTGGCCCACTCCGACTGGTTCACGAACTGCACCTCCACGGGATCACATCCTCCCTCCGGCTCATCGAACGCGGCCACAGGCTTCCGGGGCCAGATCAGGACCGAGGATTTGGCGCTCGCGATACATGCGCCGTTGATCACGAAGAACTCGATGTCGTAGTTGCCCGGCCCGGCATAGGTGTGGACCGGGTTCTCCAGGGCGGAGGAGGTCGAGTCCCCGAAATCCCAGAGGAAGGTCCATGGTCCGGCCACCGTATTATTGGTGAAGGTCACCGTGGCATCCGGGTAGGTCTGCTCGATGGGCGCAGCCACGAAGTTCGGCTGAGGGATGGGCTGGATCGTGATGTCAACGGTCTCCGAATCCATGCAGAGGTAATGCGACGTGGTGGTCAGCGTGACCGTGCGGGTGAGGGGGGCCGTGGTGAAGTTCTGGAAGATATGGGTGGCCATGTAGCTTGGTCCGTTCTGCGGGGAGGTCCCGTCGCCGAAGTCCCACAGGTAGTTGGCCCCGCCGGGCTGCGAAAGGAGAGTCACCTGCAGCGGGTGGCACCCCTCGGTGGTATCGGCATCGATGGTGGCCACGATCTTCGGGTAGATGGTCACCGCGGTGCGCGCCGTATCGCGGCAGCCATGCGTGCTGGTGGCGACCATGTAGACGTTGAAGTATGCCACCTGTCCCAGCGGATCCTCGTTGTCGAACCCGTGCACCGGGTCCTTCTGCGTGCTGGTGGAGCCGTCGTCGAAGTCCCACAGGAACGTCTGGGCCTCGGCCGAGGAGGTGTTGGTGAAGGTCACCTCCATGTACCCGCAGGAGGGAACCGCGTTGGAGACGAACTTCGCGGTGGGCCGCTCGTTCTCGATGGTTACCACATCGGTGCCCACGCAGCCCCGGCTGTCCGTCACCATATAGGCCAGGTCGTAGGTGCCCTTCAGCAGGGTCGTGAACTCTACCGTCTGCTGGTCGATGGCAGAGAGCGGACCGGTGTCACCGCTCCACTGGTGGATGGAATAGCTGCCCGACCCTCCTGCGGGGGACCCGTTCAGGGTCAGCACCTGGCCGCCGCAGATCAGCGGGTAATTGGGGTAGCTCCCCACCGGCGTGATGGCCGGCACCGGGTTGTCCCAGACGGTCAGCGTGGCCACGGCTGAGGAGACGGGCATGCAGGCGTTGGAGACATCCAGGCGGTACTGCCACCCGTCCTGTTCCACCGGCACATTGGTCAGCAGGATCTGGTCGGTGGCCGCCCCCGTGTGCACCGCATCATCCGTCAGGGCCACGAACCCGTTCCCGTCCTTGCGGTCCACCATCCACTGGTAGACCAGGTCGGACCCGCTGGCATCCGCACTGAATACCACGGTCCCGCCCTCGCAGATGGCATCATCCGCCGGGCTGGTATTGATGACCGGGTTGGCGGTCACCAGCATGATCACCGGGTTGGTGGTGGCCGGCGGCGTGCAGTTCCCCGATACCACGGCCCTGAAGCTGTACCCGGCCTGTCCGGGCTGTGCGCTCAGCAGCGTCAGGCTGTCCGTGCCGGCCCCTGTGAACCTTGTGTCGCCGGGCAGGATGTTGCTGAACCCGCTTCCCTCGTTCACCTGCCACTGGTAGCCGATGTTGGTACCCTGCGCCACCACCCTGAAGCCGGCCGGGCTGTTCTCGCAGGCCGTCAGCGCCCCGGGCTGGGCAAGGATCTCCGGGGCGGTCTCCACGGTGAGGGCCACCTCGTCGGAGGTGACCGGCACACCGCATGTCCCGGTGATGATGACACGGTACTGGTAGGTATCGTAGCCGCGCTCCACGGCGAAGATGGTCAGTGCCGGCGAGGCGGAGCCGATCACCAGTCCGACATCGCTCAGGTCATCCCAGCCGCTCCCGCCGTCGGTGCTCTCCTGCCACTGGTAGGAGAGGCCCTGCCCGGTGGCATTCACCGTGAAGGTGGCATTCTGGTATTCGCAGATGGTCAGCGGAGAGGGCTGTGCCTGGATCTCCGGCGGGGTCTGGACGAAGAGGATCGCCAGGTCGGAGAGGGCCATCGGCACGCAGGTGCCCTCGACGCGTACCCGGTACTTGTTGAAATTGAAGGAGCGGTCCACCGCTGCCAGGTCGAGCCTGCTGGTGTTCCAGCCGGCATAGACCCCGCCGCCGGGACCCGTGATGTCGGTGAACCCGCTGCCGCTGTCCACCTGCCAGGTGTAGCCGATGGCCGTGCCCGTGGCAAGGACCGAGAAGCTGGCATCGTCCCCTTCACAGATGGTGGAATCGACCGGCTGCGTCCATATGTCGGGCGCCGACCGCACGGTCAGGGTGGCCTCACCGGAGAGCACCTCCGGATCACATTGCCCGGTCACCCTCACCCGGTAGCGGAACCCGGTCATGGACGAATCCACGGCGAATACCTTCAGCTGGGTGGTGTTGGCACCGGTGTAGTTGCCCCCGTCGGAGAGCACGTTCCACGAGCTCCCGTCATACTCCTCCCACTGCAGGAAGGGGTTGTCCGTATCGCCCACATCCACGGTGAAGGCCACGTTGCGCATTTCGCAGGTGGCGGTGTCCGATGGCTGCGCAACGATCTCGGGCAGCTTCCAGACCACCAGGCTCACCGCATCGGAGGTCACCGGTATGCCGCAGTCCCCCGTCACCTCCACCCTGTACTGGCGGTTGTCCATGCTGAACAGGGCGTTGTTGATGGAGAGGGTATTGGTCGTGAAGCCGGTATGGTGACCGTCGGCCGTCACCGCCTGCCAGCTGCCCCCGCTGAAGTAGTACCACTGGAAGGAGGGGTTGGTGGTCACCCCTTCGTCCACGGTAAAGAGCGTATCGGCCCCCTCGCAGATGGAGGCGTCCGTGGGCTGAAGGATGATCTCCGCGTTCTCCTGCACCGTGAGGGAGACGCTGTCGGAGGTCACCGCCGGGCCGCACCACCCGGAGAGGATCACCCGGTAGCCGTAACCGTTCATGGCCGAGGCCGGGTTGAGTACATTCAGCGTGCCGGTCCCCTGCCCGCTGTATTGCGGTCCGCTCACCGGGGCCCATGCTACCTTGTTGTGGACCTCCCACTGGTAGGCCGGGAAGGAGGTGGTCCCTGCATCCACGCTGAAGGAGGCGGCCACGCCCTCGCAGGTGGTGGCATCCGCCGGCTGCAGCGCGATCCCGGGCCGCTCGTACACCGTGAGGGTCACCACGGAGGAGGTGTCACTGGGCCCGCAGAGGTTGCTGACAATGGCATGGAACTGTGTGCCTGTCCAGCTGGCCGGAACGCCCGCGGCGCCCTCCAGCCGCAGGGTATCTGTATCTCCGCCGCTGAAGAAGCCGCCCGTGGCGGGCTGCCAGCTGCCGCTGTCGAAATACTCCCACGCGTATACCGGGGCGGTGGTCGCCCCTGCACTGATCCCGAAGAGGGCGCTGTCCCCGTCACAGATGGTCACATCCACGGGCTGGCCGGTCACCTCGGGCCGCTCGTGGACGGTCAGAATAGCCGTGTCGGAGATCACGTCAGGCGAGCAGATGCCGCTCAGCCTGAGCCTCACCTGGAGCCCGTCAATGCCCGAATGGACCCCGTTGATCTGCAGGGTGTCGCTGCCTGCGCCCTGGTAGATACCTGGCGGGGGTGTGACCCACGCGGCCCCGTTCCAGATCTCCCACTGGTAGACAGGCCCGGAGGTCACCCCCGCATCCGCGAAGAAGGTCACCGTATCCTGCTCACAGGCATCCACATCCACCGGGTGGACGTCGATCTGCGGCTTCTCGTAGACGGTCATCACCGCCGAGTCGGAGGTCACCGGCGCCGTGCACTTGCCGCTGACCACGGCATGGAACATCATCTCGTCGTAGACCGAAGGGATGCCGGAGAGGAAGAGCGTGTCGTTGGTCTCATCCGCCACCTCGGCCAGTCCCCCGGCCGGATCCCAGCTCAGCCCGTCGGTGCTGTATTCCCAGAGGATGGAAGGTTGGGTGGTGCTGCCTGTGCGGACCACGAAATAGAGGTCGCCGCCCTCGCAGACCGCCTGGTCCACCGGATGCGTGACCACCTCGGGCCGCTCATCCACCACCAGCAGTGCCTCGTCGGAGGGGACCGCCGGGGTGCACTCCCCGCTGACGATCACCCGGTAGCGGTAGCCGTTGTAGGCGGAGACCGGGTTGTTCACCGTCAGTTCGTCCGTTGCGCTCCCCGTATAGTTCACCCCGTCGGAGAGGCTCTCCCAGAGCCCCACGCGGTTCACCTGCCACTGGTAGGCAGGGTTGGTGGTGGCCCCTGCATCCACGCTGAATACCGCGGCATCGCCTTCACAGACCGTGTCATTCTCAGGCTCAATAAGGATCTCCGGGATATCGTGGACGGTCAGCAGTACATTGTTGGAGGTCACCGGGTTCGGACAGGCACCGCTCACCTCCACGTGGTAGGTGTAACCGTTGTGGGTGGAGGGCACCAGGGCCAGGAAGAGGTTGGGGCTTCCCGTCCCGCTGTAAACACCGGTATCGGCGCCGATGTCCACGAACCCGTTCCCGTCGTTTATGTCCACCCTCCACTGGTAGGAGGGGCTGGTGGTCACCCCGCTGCTGACCGAGAAGAAGGTGTTCTGATCCTCGCAGATGGTCTTGGCCACCGGCTGAACGGTGATCTCCGGCTCCTCAAAGACGGTCAGCGTGGCCGTGCTGGATACCTGCGGCGGGGTGCAGTCCCCGGTAATGATCACCCGGTACTGGTAGCCGTCGAACCGGCTCACCGGGTTGAGGACCTGCAGCGAGGGCTGGTCATACCCCAGGTAGACCCCTGCCGAATCCTCGGCAATGGTGTTGAAGCCGTGCCCGTCGTTCATGTTCACCTGCCACATGTACCTCGGATCGGTGGTCACCCCGGCATCCACCTCGAAGAGGGCAGGCACGCCCTCGCAGACAATGGTATCCTCCGGCTGCTGCAATATCTCGGGGCGCTGCAGGACGGTCAGCAGCACATCGTCGGAGGTCACCGCGGGCAGGCACATCCCAGAGACGATCACATGGTAGAGGTTCCCGTCATCGCGGGAGGGAACGCCTGTCAGCCGCAGCGCGCTGGTCGCACTCCCCGTATAGATGGCCGTATCGGCCAGGTCGAACCAGCCGGTGCCGCCGTCATAGCTCACCTGCCACTGGTAGTACGCCCCCGAGGTAGCCCCGGCGTTCACCGTGAAGATCGGGCTCTCGTTCTCGCAGACCACCGTATCGGAGGGCTGGGCCGTGATCTCCGGCACTTCGGAGACGATCAGCAGGGCCGCGTTGGAGGTCCGCGGCACCGGGCAGTCCCCCGATACCACCACCCGGTACTCGTAGCCGTTGAAACGGCTCACCGGGTTCAGTACGTTCAGCTCATCCGAAGCGGTCCCGGAGTAGACGGCGAAGGTATCGCCGAGGGCCGTGAACCCCGACCCCATGTCCACCTCCCACTGGTAGGTCGCCCCGGTGGTCACCCCGGCATCCACCCCGAAACGGACGGGCATCCCTTCACATACGGCCGTATCGGAAGGATGCTCAAGGATCTCGGGCCGCTCACGGATGGTCAGCGTGGCCGCGTTGGAAGTGATGGGCGTGCCGCACTCTCCGGTCACGATGGCCCTGTATTGGTATCCGTTGAACCGGGAGGTGGCCGAGATCACCCTCACACTGTCGGTGGAGGTCCCGTTGTAGACCGCCGTATCCCCCAGGGTCAGCCAGTCAGCCCCCCCGTTATAGCTCACCTGCCAGTCGAAGACAGGATTGAAGGTCAGACCCGCATCCACGGCAAACCCGGTCCCGTCCGCCTCGCATACGGTCTGGTCCAGCGGGTGCGCCACCAGTGCCGGGTCGTACTTCAGCACCAGCTGCACCGTATCGGAGTAGGCGAACTCGGGGCAGAAGCTGCTGGAGACCCGCACGCGGAACCAGGTGCTGTCCATGGAGGCATCGGGGGCCACCACGAACCAGGTGGCCGCATTGGCCCCGCCGATGGCCGTGAAGCCCGAGGCCAGGTCGCCGGTGCTCTCCCACTGGTAGAGGAGCCCGTCCCCGGTGGCACCCACCGTGAAGCTTGTGTCAATCCCCTCGCACACCCTGGCGTTTTTCGGCTGGGTGAGGATCTCGACGGTATCGCGGACAGTTACCGCCGCGGAGCCGGTCAGGTTCACCGCCGAGGGTGTCAGGACGGCCGAGGTACAGCCATTGGCATCGGTCACCGAGACCAGCGTATAGGTGGTGGAAAATGCAGGGGTCACCGCAATGGGATCGCCGCTGTTGTAACCCGCCTGGACCGGCACGCCGTTGTCCACCGTCACATCGTAAGGACCCAGACCCACCGTCATGTTCACGATCAGGTCGGTGGAGTTGCCCGGGCAGATCACCGCATCACCCGAGATCTCCGCCACGGGGAGCGGGTTGACCAGCGTGGTGATCGTATCGCTGCCTCCCCGGCACCCGAAGCCGGAGAGCACCTCCACGTGCACCTCGTCCCCGTCCGCCAGCGATATGGTGGACCAGAAGTTCAGCGGCCCGTTCTGCTGCGACACCCCGTTCAGGAAGAAGTTGTAGCTGACCGCGGTGGCCGATGTGGCGGTGAAGTCCACGTTCTCCCCGGAGCAGATGATGTTGTCCGCATCGGAGCTGGACAGGGTCACCGAGGGCGGGTCGTAGATGGTGATGGTCACCGGCACGCTCAGCTTCTCGCACCCGGCCGGCGAGGTCACGTTCACCGTCACCTGGTCCCCGTCCGCCAGGTCTGCCGTCTTGAAGGTCCTCGAGGCGCCGCTCTGCGCCGGTCCGCCGTTGATGAAAAACTCGTAGTTCAGCTGCCCTGCCGGTCCGGCCGTGAAAGTAATGGTATCCCCGTCACAGGCGGCGATCCGGTCCGCGTTCAGTGTGGTGATCGGCAGCTGGTTGACCGTCACCGCCAGCGGGTTGTGGGTGGTCACGCATCCGCCCGCGCTGGTCTCGATCACCCGCACGTTCCCGGAGATGAGCCCGAAGGTCACGTCCACCGTGTGGATGGTGGGATCGGCCGAGGCAAAGCCTGCACCCGGCGGGATGAACCACTGGTAGCTGCTTCCCGTGTTGTCGGGCACGCTGTAGGTGTGGGTGGTCAGCGCGCACACCGATGCATCCCCGGTGATGTCCGCCTGGACCGGGAAGGGGATCAGGGTCAGCGGGTGGAAGATGGTATCCTTTGTACAGCTGTACTTGTTGGTCTCGAACACCCAGATCGAATCGGTCAGCTGCACCGGTGTATTGGCCGCCAGGACAATGGCCGCATAACTGTTCAGCCCGCTTCCGCCAAAGGTAATGTTGCCCAGGCTCGCAGGCACGTTCCATTCATAGTAGGAGTCGGCCGTATGGGTCACCGAGAAGACCAGGTTGGGGGTTCCCTCGCACACCGTATCCGCCCCTGAAATCACAGAGGTGATGGGCAGCGGGTTCACCGTCACATCTTCATACACCGCTGTACCCGGACATGCGGTTGCACCGGGACCGGTGGGGATAATCTCCCAGGTGACGGTGACCGGCGTCTGGGTGAGATTCACCAGCACCTGGCTGATCTTGTCCCCGATCACACCCGTTCCGCCCACTGCACCGGTGCCCTTGGGATCAGCCATATTGTAGATAAAGGTGGAACCCACCACGGAAGCTCCCAGGGTAATGTCGGTCGTCTCCCCGGAGCATATCACGGGGGTGGTGTTGGTGATGGAAGCCACCGGTGTGGGATCCACAATCACATCCACATCCACGATATCACCAATGCAGTTGGTGGGGTTCTGTCCCGTGGGAAGGATGTGGTAGGTCACCGTAAATGCGGTGGTCCCCGAATTGGCCAGTGTCTGGGTAATGAAGGTTCCTATAGCCACAGGTCCGCCCGAAGCAGCGGCACCGGAGGTACCGCTCGGGTCGGTCACCGTCCATGTAAAGGTGGTCCCCGCCACATCGCTGTCCAGCTCGATGCTGGTGGCATCCCCGTTGCAGATCTGGCCGGCATGGTTGGTAAAGATGCCCAGGGGCTTGGGATAGATGGTCACAACGATGTCCTGGGTGGTCCCCACAATAAACGTGGGAGCCGGACCGGTCGGGGTGATGTGGTAGGTCACCGTAATGGGCGCCGTGGTGGCGTTCACCAGCGGTTCGCTCAGGTTGAAGGGGTTGACCGGGCTGTTGCCCGCACTGGCCCCCGCCCCGTCATTGTCGGTCACCGTCCACGCGAAGGTGGCCGCC
>CAYXUD010000020.1:0-38263 GCA_964467775.1 uncultured Bacteroides sp.
TTCCGGGGGATCTCAGGTGTAAAAGCCGGCTTCGACCGCGTAAAAGGGGACTATATGGGTATGCTGGCCACCGTGATCAACGGCCTGGCATTAGAATCAGCATTCGATTCAAAGGGGGGAAAGGCCAGGCTGTTCACAGCCATACGGATGGAACCCGTGGCGGAGTATTATTACAAACCCGATGTCATCGAAGCACTGGAGAACAACGAGATAGTGATCTTCGCAGGAGGTACGGGGAATCCCTATTTCACAACGGATACAGCATCAGCACTGCGTGCCGTTGAGATGGAGGCCGATGTGGTGCTGAAGGGCACCCGGGTGGATGGGGTATATACCAGCGATCCTGAAAAGGACCCCGAGGCTGAAAAATACGAAGAGCTCACCTTTGATGAAGCCCTGAACAAGGAACTGCGGATCCTCGATCTCACGGCATTCACCATGTGCAAGGAGAATGAAATTCCCATTATCGTGTTCAATATGAACGAGAAAGGGAATCTGAAAAAGCTCATTTCGGGGGAAAAAGTTGGCACTTTAGTCAAAATTTAAATAAATTAGGACCGCTGAAATCAATCCCGGAGGTCATGAACGAAGAAGTCCAACTGGTTTATGAGATCACCAAGGAGCGTATGGAAAAGGCCATTGAGCACCTTGACACCGAGCTGGTACGCATCAGGGCAGGCAAAGCCAACGTGCATATCCTGGACGGGATCTTGGTGGAGTACTACGGCACTCCCACCCCGCTGAACCAGGTATCGAACATCAGCACCCCCGATGCCAAAACCATCCTGATCCAGCCCTGGGAAAAGACCATGATCGATCCGATAGAGAAGGCACTGATGAACTCCAGTGTGGGTATCACCCCGGCCAACAACGGTGAAGTGATCCGCCTGGTGATCCCCCAGCTCACCGAGGAACGCAGGCGCGATCTGGTCAAGCAGATAAAAAACGAAGGCGAGAATGCACGGGTGAGTGTGCGCAACAGCCGCCGGGACGCCAACGACGAATACAAGCAGATGCAGAAAGACGGATTATCGGAGGATGAAGCCAAGACCGCCGAGGAGAGGATCCAGAAGCTGACCGATGAATTTACCGAAAAGGTGGATAAGATCGTGGAGGCCAAGGAGGAGGACATCATGACCATCTGAACCCCGTTCACCAGGACCGGTTCTCCGCCTTTTCCGTTTCTACATATCCAGTATCCTGAAAAGCTCCGTGAAATCGGGCGACAGGATGATCTCCGTGCGCCTGTTCTTCCTTCGCGCTTCAGGGGTGTCGGCCGGATCGACCGGCAGAAATTCTCCCCGGCCGGCCGCGGTGATGCGTGTGGGCGCAATGCCCGGATCCTCCAGCAGGATCCTTACGATGGAAGTGGCACGCATGACACTCAGATCCCAGTTATCCTTGATGGCAGATCCCTTGCGGAAAGGCACATCATCGGTATGGCCCTCGATCATGATGTTGATCTCAGGGTTGTTGCCCAGGACCACGGCCAGCTGTTTCAGTGCCCTGACCCCGTTGGGATCCACCTCGGTACTCCCGGTTTTGAAAAGCAGTTTTTCCTCCAGGGAAACATAGACCTTGCCGTCCTTCCGGGTGACAGTCAACCCCTGGCCCTCAAATCCCAGCAATGCCTCAGCAACCTTTGATTTCAGCTCATCCAGGATCCGGTCCTTTTCATGAAGCAACTCCTCCATCTCCATCAGCCTGGCATTGCGCTCCTCCAGCTCCGCCTGCAGCAGTGTCACATCCTGCTTCTGCTGGTTAACATTCGATTCAAGCTGCTTCAACAGCTGTTCTTTCCGGGCCAGGTCCTCCTGGGCGGTCTGCAACTCATTCAGCAGCCTGCGGGTTTCCCGGGCATTTCCCCGCAGCAGGGCCTCATGGGCTGACTCCAGGTCGCTGTATTTCCTTTCCAGGCTGGCCACCTCCTGTTCAAGCTCCTCCACCTTCTTATATATCCTGATGCTGTCCCTGACAAGCTGTTCCTGCTGATCCTCGACCTTGCCAACCCTGGCTTTCATCTCCCGGTTCTCAACGGTCAGGAATTCATTTTCGGCCATGAGCTGGTCCCTTTCATGCTGGAGAGCGTTGCTCTTATCCGACAGCTGGGAGAATTCCCCCGATGGCACACATGAAGCCAGGAGGGCCGCCCCGGCAATGATGCAAACTAACCTCTTCTTCATATCTTCATAACGGATCAACCGGTACAAATTACATAAAATCGGAGGGTTAAACCGGCCATTTTTTCCCCACCGCCTTTTAAGATATTAACAAGCCGATTTATTCGTACCTTTGCACAAGAAATTGATGGTGATGGAGGGCGCTCCCGGAGACTATACACTGCTAAAGACCATTCAGAGTCCGGCCGATATGAAATCGCTCCAGCCGGAACAACTGATCCAGCTCAGCAACGAGTTGCGGCAATTCATTATCGAGGTGGTCTCCTCCAACCCGGGACATTTCGGTGCAAGTCTCGGGGTGGTGGAATTAACAGTGGCACTTCACCATGTCTTCAATGCACCCCGTGACCAGATCATATGGGACGTGGGCCACCAGGCTTACGGACATAAGATCCTGACCGGTCGCCGGGATGTTTTTCACACCAACAGGAAGTACGGGGGGATCAGCGGGTTCCCAAAACCCTCTGAAAGCGAATACGATGCGTTCGGAGTGGGACACGCCTCCACCTCCATTTCCGCGGCCCTGGGCATGGCTGCCGGAAATGATTACCAGGGTGAGAACGAGCGGCAGGTGGTGGCTGTGATCGGTGACGGGTCGCTCACGGGAGGGATGGCCTACGAGGCACTGAATAATGCCGGCAATGCCAGGAAAAACCTGCTGGTGATCCTTAATGACAACCACATTGCCATTGATCCAAGCGTCGGGGCCATGAAGGATTACCTGCTGGATATCACCACATCGAAGGCCTACAACAAGGTCAAGAATGATGTATGGACCCTGCTGGGATTCCTGAACAAGATCACTCCCAATGCCAGGAAATATGCGCAGAAGATTGAGAACGCGATCAAATCCATTGTTCTCAAGCAGAGCAACCTTTTTGAATCGCTGAACTTCCGTTACTTCGGCCCGGTGGACGGTCACGATGTCCTGCACCTTACCGATATCCTGAAGGATATGAAGAATATCCCGGGCCCCAAGCTGCTCCATGTGATCACCCAGAAGGGCAAGGGATTTGCGAAAGCCGAAGAGAACCAGACCGCCTTCCATTCACCGGGCAGATTCAACATGTACACCGGGGAGATGATCAGGAAGTCATATGACAAGCCCCAGCCCCCTTACTACCAGGATGTGTTTGGAGAGACCATCCTGGAACTTGCCCGCACCAACAAAAAGATCATCGGGATCACACCGGCCATGTCCACAGGCTCGTCGCTGAAGATCATGATGGACGAAATGCCCGACCGTACCTATGATGTAGGAATCGCGGAACAGCACGCTGTGACCTTTTCGGCGGGACTGGCCGCTTCAGGGATGGTCCCTTTCTGCAATATCTATTCCTCTTTCATGCAGCGGGCCTATGACCAGGTGATCCATGATGTGGCCATCCAGAACCTCCCGGTGGTGTTCTGCCTGGACAGGGCCGGACTGGTGGGCCAGGACGGGGCTACGCATCATGGGGTTTATGACCTGGCCTTTTTCAGGTGCATTCCGCGGATGGTGATCTCTTCACCGCTCAACGAGGTCGAACTGAGGAACCTGATGTACACCGCCCAGCTGCGTCCCTCCGGGCCCTTTGTGATCCGGTACCCCCGGGGCAGGGGCGTGATGGCTGACTGGAAAAAACCGTTCTGTGAACTGGAGATCGGCAGGGGACAGAAGCTGAAGGATGGTATCGACCTGGCTATCCTTTCACTGGGGCCCATCGGAAACCAGGTTACCAGGGCCATTTCAGTCCTGGAAAGCGAACACATCAGCGCCGCCCACTATGACATGCGCTTTCTAAAGCCGCTTGACCACACCCTGCTGAAAAGTGTGTTTACGCGGTTTGACAAGATCATCACGGTTGAAGATGGTTCTGTGATTGGCGGACTGGGAAGTGCAGTGATCGAGTATATGAACGACAACGGCTACAAAGCCAGGGTCCTGCGGCTCGGGATCCCCGACAGTTACGTGGACCACGGAACGCAGCAGGAGCTGTACAGGGAGTGCGGCTATGATGCGGAGGGTATCTCGGCAGCAGCCAGGAGCATGGTGGTCTCGAAGATCCTCACGAGGGCCATATAAGCGGCAGGCTGCAAATCTTCAGAATGTTGTATTCGTCGCTGCAAATCTTCAGAATGTTGTTTTCGTCGCTGAAAACCTTTGCGCGTAAAGGTTTATAGGCTCCTCATCCAACATTCTTTCGATTTCGTAAGCCTGATTTAGACCAGGGGCATTATTCTACAGGTCGAACCTGATGCCCTGGGCGAGGGGGAGTCCGGTGCCGAAGTTGATGGTATTGGTCTGCCTGCGCATGTATGCCTTCCAGGCGTCTGATCCCGATTCGCGGCCGCCCCCGGTCTCTTTCTCACCTCCGAATGCACCCCCGATCTCGGCTCCGGATGTCCCGATGTTCACGTTGGCAATGCCGCAGTCCGAACCCACCCCGGAGAGGAACTGTTCAGCCTCCCGCAGGCTCAGCGTGAATATGGCCGAGGAGAGCCCCTGCGGCACATCGTTGTTGAGGGCGATGGCCTCATCAATGGTACGGTACCTGATCAGGTAAAGCAGGGGGGCGAAGGTCTCATCCTGAACAATGGGGTAGTGGTTCCTCACTTCGGCAAGGGCAGGCACTACATAGGTTCCGGCCTCGTACCCGCGTCCTTTCAGCAGCTCCCCGCCAAAGAGGATGGATCCCCCTTCCTGCTTCACTTTTTCAATGGCACCGGTGAAGAGCCTAACCGCACTCTTGTCCGCCAGAGGGCCTACCAGGATCTGCTCATCCAGCGGGTTTCCGATCCGTCCCGCCACCTGTTTGTACGATTTCACCAGTCTTGCCTTCACCTGCTCGTAGACCTCCTCCTGGATGATCACCCTCCGGGTTGTCGTGCACCGTTGCCCGGCAGTCCCCACCGCACCGAATACAATGGCAGGGATAGCCATCTCCAGGTCGGCCTCCCTGGATACGATCAGCGCATTGTTCCCTCCCAGTTCCATGATGGAATTCCCGAGGCGTTCCCCCACGATCCTGTTGATATGTCTGCCGACTGCCGTTGACCCGGTAACGGAGAATAGCGGGATCCGCCGGTCACCGGCAAAATTGTCCCCCATCACGGAGGATCTGGCCACCACAAGGTTGAAGACCCCTTCAGGAACATCATTTTCCCGAAGCACCTTTGTCAGGATATGCTGGATGGCAATGGCCGTCAGTGGTGTTTTTGAACTTGGCTTCCAAACCACCACATCCCCGGCAACGGCTGCGATCATGGCATTCCAGGCCCAGACTGCCACCGGGAAGTTGAATGAAGTGACCAGTCCGACAATACCCAGTGGGTGGTACTGGTCGTACATCCTGTGAAGGGGCCTCTCCGACTGCATGGTGAATCCATAAAGCTGCCTGGACTGGCCCACCGCGAAATCACAGATATCGATCATCTCCTGCACCTCCCCCAGTCCTTCCTGGTAGATCTTTCCCATCTCCAGGGTAACCAGGAAGCCGAGGTCCTCCTTCGCCCCGCGAAGCGCCAGCCCTATCTGCCGGACCACCTCCCCCCTTTTCGGGGCCGGAACCGTTCTCCAGGTGGCAAAAGCCTCCCCCGCAGTCCTTATTACCGTTTCATAATCTTCTGCCGAAGCATTGGTCACCTTGGCAATAATCTCCCCATCGATGGGTGAGACCGAAGAGGTCACATCTCCTTTTGTGTCCAGCCAGTTCAGCCCGGTGGTCGCCCCGGGATTGATGCTCTGGATACCCAGCCGGTTCAGTACCTGGATCACCTTGTCTTTATATTGTTTTTCCATGAAACAGCTTTTTGCCCTGTGATAACTTCCAACAAAATTAGCCTTTGGAATGCCACATAAAAAATATTTAAGAACATGCCAGATCCCGTCACCGCAGGTGCTTGCCAATTATCCTGAAAAGCCTTAACTTCGCTGCGCTTTGCCCAGGTGGCAGGGCCGACCGTCAAGAATTGGTCCGGTGGACCAATTTAGGGAGAAGCCAGCCTGCAGCGGGGGCCAATTCTGCCACTCCGGTCAGGTAACAATAGCCATCACAGAAGGCAAAGAGTTCTTGTAATAAAAGTGAAATGAAAGCCCAGGTGGCGGAATTGGTAGACGCGCTGGTCTCAAACACCAGTGATAGTAATATCGTGCCGGTTCGATCCCGGCCCTGGGCACAATCCTTATCCGGAATGTCAGAGAGTTCGACCAATGGAAATAAGCAGCTGGCCATTGACAAACGCTATCTGAGGATGGCGAAGATATGGGCCTCCAACTCCTATTGTGTGCGGAAGAAGGTAGGGGCGCTCCTGGTCAGGGATAAGATGATCATTTCGGACGGTTACAATGGTACACCGTCGGGATTTGAAAATCAGTGCGAGGATGAAAATGGCGTGACCAAATCATATGTTCTTCATGCAGAGGCCAATGCAATTACCAAGGTGGCCAAATCAAACAACAGCAGTGATGGTTCAACGCTCTATATCACCACCTCGCCATGCATGGAGTGCGCGAAGCTGATCATCCAGGCCGGGATTACCAGGGTGGTCTTCGAAGAGAAGTACAGGATCACGGACGGGCTTGAACTGCTGGAAAGGGCGAATATTGAGCTGGTCCATGTTCCCGACAGTTCGGAAGAGCCAGCACCCGGTTCCATTGAATGATGTGTTATGAAGAGCAAGAGAGACAGATTGATCATGTTTTTGCCGGTGCTTATCAGTCTGGCACTGGTGGTCGGGATCCTGGTGGGCAACTGGATCACAGGGATCCGTATACGGAGTATTGTTACCGATGAGGTGAACAGGCAGAAGTTCTCCATCCGGCCCGGACTCACCGACGGAACAGGTTTTTCCCTTGCCCCAAAAGGAAACAAAATAACCTCGGCACTGCAGTACATCGTGAACGAATACGTGGATACGGTAAGCTTGAACAGCCTGAGCGAATCGGTCATGCCTGCCCTGGTTGAGAACCTGGACCCCCACTCTGTCTATATTCCGGCCAGTGAGTTCCAGCGTTACTCTGAACCACTGGTGGGCAACTTCAGCGGGATCGGGGTTTCGTTCAACATGACCGACGATACGGTGGCCATTATCAACACCATTCCCAACGGTCCTTCCGAACTGGTGGGAATCATTGCCGGCGACCGGATCATCCAGGTGGATGATTCGCTGGTGGCCGGTGTCAATATGCCCAGTGATGATATTGTCAAAATGCTGAAAGGGCCGAAGAATACGGTGGTCAAGGTTACAGTATACCGCAGGGGTGAACCCGTACCCATTGATTTTGAGATCACCAGGGATGATATTCCCATCTACAGCGTGGATGTGGCCTACATGGTGAATGAAGAGACGGGGTATATCAAAATAAGCCAGTTCGCCCAGACCACCTACCAGGAGTTCATGCAGGCCGTTGAAAAGCTGAAGGCAAAGGGCGTGAAGAAACTGATCATTGATCTGAGGAGGAACGGGGGCGGAATCATGGAGGCGGCTACCATGATCGCGGACCAGTTTCTCGAGGAGGGGCAGCTGATCGTCTATACCGAAGGACGCACCCGGCCCAGGGAAAATGATTATGCCACATCGCGGGGTATTCTCAAAAAGGATCCGGTAGTGGTGCTGATCGACGAAACAACTGCCTCGGCCAGTGAGATCCTTGCAGGGGCCATCCAGGATAATGACCGGGGACTGGTGATCGGGCGCCGCTCTTTTGGCAAGGGGCTGGTCCAGGAGGAGATGCGTTTTACCGACGGATCGGCCCTGAGGCTGACCGTGGCCCGCTACTACACCCCCACTGGAAGGAGCATTCAGCGGCCTTACGATAATGGCAAGGAGGATTACTACCATGATTTCAACGAACGGGTCATGCACGGGGAACTTGAGCACCTTGACAGCATTAAGTTTGACGATTCCCAGAAATTCATCACCCCGGGGGGTAAGATCGTCTACGGAGGCGGCGGCATCATGCCCGATGTTTTTGTACCGTTAGATACCCTGGGGGTTACCGAGTATTTCAACCGTGCCAGGAGCCTGGGCCTGATGTACAGGTTCGCTTTCTATTATACCGATCTCAAGCGGTCCTCGCTGGAGCAGTTCACCGGGGCCGAAGAGATCGAGAGGTACCTGGATGATCAGGACCTTCTCCCGCAATTCATCAGGTATGCCAGCAGTAAAGGGCTCCGGCCGGATTATAAAGATATCGGGATCTCCAGGGAGGTGCTGCTGAAGACCATCAAAGCCTACATCGCCAGGAATGTGATCGATAATGAAGGATTCTACCCCATTATCGCTGAAATCGATCAGACATTACAGGTAGCCATCGATACCATCTCTACGCTTTGACGATGCCTGGAGGGGCTTCCTCACCTGGAGGGGCTTCCTCACCTGGCGGGGCTTCCTCACCTGGCGGGGCCGTGTTTTTCCATGAATTGGCGGATGGCTGCCGCTGACAGCCCGGGCTCCTCGAAAAATCCCATATGACCGCTCTCCTTCAGCCTTACAGTATCCGCATGGGGGGCATGGCCTGCCATTTCATCAAAGACCTCCAGGGGGATATAGTTGTCTTTCACACCGCCAATCAGCAACAGCGGCAATCCCGGATCCTCCAGTACCGGTGTGCGGTCAGGCCTTTTTTTCATCCCGTTCAGCAATGCGATGATCCCTTCATCCGGATTCTGCATGGCAATGCATTTTGCCAGGGATACTTTTGCTTTGAGCCGCTCCAAGTTTTCATCTGCAAAAGCCTTGGGGATGTTCACGTTGATGATCTGTCTCTTCTTGCTGCACATCACCAGGCTGATCTCACGGTCCCGGTTGGACCTCTTCTCTTTGGAGTCGGCAAAGCAGGTTGAATGGAACAGGATATATCCAAACAGGCTTTCCGGGTAAAGATCCGCGAATGCCATGGTCACATAGCCTCCCATGGAGTGTCCAGCAAGGAAAACCCTCTCCAGTCCTTCCGCCTCCAGCACTGCCTTCACCGATCCTGCCACCTCCCCAAGGTCGTGTGTCTTTCCCCAGAAGCCCGATTTTCCGTGGCCCGGAAGGTCCGGACAGATCACCCGGCAGCTGTCCGTAAGAAGCGGGGTGAAACTCTCCCAGATCTCCCCGGTCTCCAGGTAGCCGTGCAGCAGGAGAATGGCCGTTCCGGTTCCCTGGTCCCTGTAAGAGACATTGATCCCCTTGTACCTGATCTTCTTGATCGTCATGCTATGATCTCCTGTTCATTAATGCTTCGATCTCGCCAGCTTCGATCGGAATATCCTCCATCAGGTCAACCGGACCCTCCCCGGTGATCAG
This sequence comes from uncultured Bacteroides sp., assembly GCA_964467775.1. Lineage (GTDB taxonomy): Bacteria > Bacteroidota > Bacteroidia > Bacteroidales. The sequence goes on from CAYXUD010000020.1 coordinate 9,456, forward strand.
GATATCGTTCTCCAGCCTGATCCCGATCCCCTCTCCTGGAATATAGATGGCAGGTTCACAGGTGAGGACCATCCCGGCCCTGAAAGGCACAGCACGGTCAAACGGGTCGTGAACATCCAGGCCCAGTGAATGGGAGGTGCCGTGCGGAAAATAGTGCTTCCACAGCGGATCTGACCCGGACCGGGCGGCCGCATTTTTCCTGGAGTAGAGTCCCAGGGCAATATGCTCCTCTTCCCAAAGCTTTCCCACCTGGTTATGAAAATCCTCCATGAACTGTCCGGGCACCATCAGAGACCTGGCCTGTAAAAAGATGCTGTGGACTGCATTGTAAACCTCCAGCTGCCTCTCAGAGAACCTGCCTCCCACGGGGATGGTCCGGGTACAGTCGGCCGCGTAATTGTTGACCTCCGCGCCAAAATCGATCAGGAGCAGCTCTCCCTCCCTGCAGGTGTCGCTGTTCTCCACATAGTGAAGCACCAGTGCGTTTGACCCGGACGCCACGATGGGCTCGAACGCGTGACCCCTTGCTCCGCTTGTGATGAGTTCGGCTGTCAGCCGGGCCTCCACCTCATACTCATGCATGCCGGGTTCCACACCATTCAATACCCTCAGGAATGCCGACCTGGTCATCGCACAGGCCTGCCTGATCTGGTCCAGCTCCTCCGGTTCCTTGATCATCCTGAGCTGCGCCATCAGGGGCGACAGGGAAGTCCGTTCAGGCTCCGGGTAGAACTCTCCCAGTTTTTCATTCAGTTCCTGACCGGGGCCCCTGCCGGCGCCCGATGACGCGGTGTCTGGAAGATGGTTCAAATACAGGGCCTTTGCCTCCGGGACCACTTCACCCAGGAATCCCTCCAGTTCATCCATCCATCCCACCTTCCCGATGCCGGACAACAGGGAAGCCTCCTCCCGCGTGAGTGCAGGACCCGACCACAGGCTGGTTTTCGGATCGGGTTTCCTGATAAAAAGCGCTTCAACAGCCGGAGTGAGCACCATTGCGCTTCCCTCCTTCTGGATGCCGGTGAGATAGAAAAAATCGGAATGCTGGCGGTAGGGATAGGACTGGTCCCCGCTGCGTACCACCGGGGAATTGGCACTGACCACTACCACGGCCCCTTCCGGCAGTAGCTTCCCGAGTTTGGACCGGTTCCTGGAGAAGAGAGAAGGTTTGACTGGAGCAGACCTCATGGCAGGTTCATGTTAGCGGATTGCCGTGAAACCCTGTTGTAAGAAATGTTTTATAAGCTAAAATGAAAATTCAGAAATGCTATATTTGTCAATCAACCGGAGCAATTTAAGTAACTTATTTTAATTGTAACTGTATGTCCAATATTTTTACTTCTTCCATCGGAAAGAAACTGTGGATGTCGCTGGCAGGAATCTTCCTGATCATCTTCCTGCTGGTCCACTTGGGGATCAACCTCCTGCTCATCATTTTTGAAGATCCCATGGTGTATAACAGGGCCGCCCATTTCATGAGCACCAATATCCTGATCAAGATCTTTGAGATCGTGCTGTTCGGCGGCATCCTGCTCCACATCATCTATGCCCTGATCCTCCAGGTCCAGAACTGGATCGCCAGGCCCAAGCGTTACCTGAAGGCCAACTACTCCAACACCTCGTTCTTTTCCAAGTTCATGATCCACACGGCTGCGATCATCCTGGTGTTCCTGGTCATCCATTTTATTGATTTCTATTTCAAAGCAAAGTTCGGGCACGGGGCAGAGGTTTTGGTGAACGGCTCTCTGTACCATGATTTCGCCACCGAGATTGAAGACAAGTTTAAAATGATGCCCTTTGTGGTCTTCTACATTGCAGCCTTTATCTTTCTGGGTTTTCACCTGGTTCATGGTTTCCAGTCGGCCTTTAAGACCCTTGGGCTGGAGAACACACGGTATGCCCCGGTCATCCAGGTGGCGGCGATCCTGTATTCCGTCACGGTCGTAGGAGGCTATTCCCTCATTCCCCTTCTGATTTACTTTTCTTAAAACAATTTAATCGATATGGTCAAGATTCAATCCAAGATACCTGAAGGACCCCTGGCTGATAAATGGTCCTTTTTCAAATCCAACCAGAACCTGGTCAATCCTGCCAATAAAAGAAAACTTGATGTGATCATGGTAGGCACGGGACTGGCCGGAGCCTCCGCTGCTGCCTCGCTTGCCGAAATGGGATTTAAAGTGAAATCGTTCTGCTACCAGGACACTCCCAGGAGGGCCCACAGCATTGCTGCCCAGGGCGGGATCAATGCAGCAAAGAATTACCAGAACGACGGGGACAGCATCTACAGGCTCTTTTTCGACACGATCAAAGGAGGTGATTACCGCTCAAGGGAAGCCAACGTATACCGGCTTGCAGAGGTGAGCAACCAGATCATCGACCAGTGTGCTGCCCAGGGGGTTCCATTCGCCCGTGAATACGGCGGGACACTGGATAACCGTTCTTTCGGGGGAGCCCTTGTTTCAAGGACATTTTATGCCAGGGGACAGACCGGCCAGCAGTTGTTGCTTGGGGCATACCAGGCCCTGAGCCGGCAGATCAAACTGGGCAACGTGGAAATATACCCGCGCATGGAGATGTACGACCTGGTGATTGTTGACGGGAGGGCCCGGGGGATCATCTGCAGGGATGTGGTGACCGGCAAACTGGAACGCTATAGCGCACACGCTGTGGTCCTGGCCACGGGCGGATACGGGAATGTGTTTTTTCTTTCCACTATGGCCATGGGGGCTAACGTGAGTGCCATCTGGCAATGTTATAGAAAGGGGGCCCTGTTCGGCAATCCCTGTTTCGTCCAGATCCATCCCACCTGTATTCCTGTCCACGGTGAATACCAGTCAAAGCTGACACTCATGAGTGAAAGCCTGCGCAATGACGGGCGCATCTGGGTACCGAAGAAAAAAGAGGATGCCCGGAAGCTCCAGCAGGGAGAGATCTCCGGGGTGGATATCCCGGAGGAGGACCGGGACTATTACCTGGAACGGCGTTACCCGGCTTTCGGGAACCTTGTTCCCAGGGATGTTGCCTCCCGCGCCGCCAAAGAGAGGTGTGATGAAGGATTCGGGGTTAATTCCACCGGCCTTGCCGTCTTTCTCGATTTCAAGGATGCCATCAACCGGCTTGGGAAGGATGTGATCGAAGCCAAGTACGGCAACCTTTTCCAGATGTATGAAAAGATCACCGATGAGAATCCCTATGAAGTGCCCATGATGATCTACCCCGCTATCCATTACTCCATGGGCGGGATCTGGGTAGACTACGAGCTCCAGACCACCATTCCGGGACTTTTTGCCACAGGCGAATCCAATTTTTCCGATCACGGGGCCAACCGCCTTGGAGCTTCGGCCCTGATGCAGGGATTGGCCGATGGCTATTTTGTGCTGCCTTACACCATCCAGAACTACCTGGCAGGGGAGATCAATATACCCCGTTTTTCAACTGATACAGATGAGTTCGAAGCCGCCGAGAAAGAGGTCAGGGCACAGCTGGAAAAACTGATGTCGGTCAAAGGAAACCAGACAGTGGATACGCTGCATAAACGGCTGGGCCGGATCATGTGGGAGTATGTGGGGATGGCTAGGAACGGGAACGGCCTTGAGCTGGCCATAGAGGAGATCCGGAACCTGAAGGAGGAGTTCTGGTCATCTGTGAAGATCCCCGGGGAATTGAACGACCTCAACCCTGAACTTCAAAAAGCCAGCAGGCTGGCCGATTTTCTTGAGCTCGGGGAATTGATGGCCATTGATGCCCTCCACCGGGAAGAATCGTGTGGCGGCCACTTCAGGGAGGAGTACCAGACCGGGGAAGGGGAAGCTTTAAGGAATGATGCTGATTTCACCTATGTGGCCGCCTGGGAGTATAAGGGTGAAGGCAGTGAGCCCGTCCTGCATAAGGAGCCCCTGAAATTCGAGTACATTGAACTGAAACAGAGAAATTATAAGTAACACGGTAACAGAATTGGTATGGACCTGAAACTGAAGATCTGGCGTCAGAAGGATTCCCAAAGCAGGGGATCATTCGTCAACTATCAATTACATGATATTTCACCTGACAGCTCATTCCTGGAAATGCTGGATGTACTGAATGAACAGCTGGTGGCCCGGAATGAAGTACCGGTTGTTTTTGACCACGATTGCAGGGAAGGCATCTGTGGCGCATGCGGCATGTACATCAACGGCAGGCCGCACGGTCCCGATTCCCTGATCACGGTCTGCCAGCTCCACATGCGTAAATTCAAGGATGGCGATACCATTGTGATCGAGCCGTGGCGGGCCAGGGCCTTCCCGGTGATCAGGGACCTGATGGTGGACCGTTCGGCATTCGACAAGCTGATCCAGGAAGGAGGATACGTCTCCATCAATACCGGGAGCGCCCCCGATGCCAACAACATCCCCATCAAGAAGGAGTATGCGGACCTTTCAATGGATGCCGCCGCCTGCATCGGTTGCGGGGCATGCGTGGCGGCCTGCAAGAATGCGTCGGCCATGCTTTTTGTGGGGGCCAAGATATCTCACCTGACATTGCTTCCCCAGGGAAAAATCGAAGCGAAAGAAAGGGTATCAAAAATGGTGGCCAGGATGGATGATCTGGGGTTCGGGAATTGCACCAACACCGGCGCCTGCGAGGCGGAGTGCCCCAAGGGGATCAAACTCTCCAACATCGTCAGGATGAACCGGGAGTATTTCCGGGCCATTATATAGCTCCGTGATATTAACCTCCTTTAGCTTCGTGATATTAACCTCCTCACTGTTTTTTAGCTCTGCTAAAAAGAAGGTTTCGTCGGTTAATATCACTTCGCAGGGGAGGCCTTCATAATTGCGCAGGGTTGACGGACTTCAAGGCTTGCTTTGCGAAAGGATTTCGGGTTCCGAAGCCTATATTTATTCGCGCAGCGAAGAAATTCAGCGAGGAAACGAAATCCTTGAGCTACGAGTTCATCGTCTCCTCCACCTCTTCCACCGTCTTGGGAATGGGGCTTCCCAGCACCCGGCTTCCACTGGCGGTGACCAGTACATCATCCTCGATCCTGACCCCTCCGAAACCGAGGTAAGGCTCTACCGCGCGGTAGTTGATGAACTGTTCGAATCTCTTTTCAGCCTTCCATTGTTCGATCAGTACCGGAATAAAATAACAGCCGGGCTCGTTGGTCATCACAAAACCCGGTTCCAGCTCACGCCCCATCCTCAGGTATGCCAGGCCGAACTGATCACTTCTTTTCAGGGCCCCGGAGTAACCCACATCATCTTCACCAAGCCCTTCCATGTCATGCACATCAAGCCCCATCATATGTCCAAGCCCGTGCGGAAAGAACAGGGCATGGGCTCCTGCAGCGACCGCCTCATCCACATCACCCTTCATGATGCCTAGCTCCTTCAATCCCCGGGCGATGATCCCGGAAGCCATCAGGTGGACCTCCCGGTAAGTAACCCCGGGAAGAGAGGCCGCTATGGTCTGTGTGTTGGCAGACAGCACAATATTGTAGATCTCCTTCTGTATGGTGGAGAATTTTCCGCCCACCGGGAAGCTCCTGGTAATATCACTTGCATAGCCCATTTCAGTTTCAGCACCTGCATCACAAACCACCATCCTTCCCTTCACCAGTTCATTGCCATGATAGTGATTATGCAGTGTCTGTCCGTCCATGCTCAGGATCACCGGGAATGAAACCGGTCCCCCGTGGGATAATGCGATGCCTTCAATGGCACCGGCCAGCTCCCTCTCAAAATTCCCGGGGAACCCCATCTTCATGGCCGTGGTGTGCATGATCCCGGCCACATCCAGCGCCTTCTCAATTTCCGCGATCTCATACCGGTCCTTGATAGCGCGAAGCTTCACCACTGCTCCGATGAGCTGCTCAGAAACAAATTGCCGCACCCCTTCGCACTTCACACCCAGCAATCCGGCTAGCGAGATCACCTGGTCACCCCTGTAGGTCGGAAGGATGTGGATCCTTCGGCCTGACCGGATGGATGACTTCAGTAAAGATCCAAGATCCTCCAGGGACCCGGTCCTGTCCACAGCAACGGCGGCAGCCAGTTCCCTGACAGTGGGCTGCTCCCCCATCCAGATGATGTCATCAATCCCGAAATCATCTCCGAAGATCGTATCGACCCCTGAATCAGCGTCACATATCCCGGAGAAGCCTGGCCTGTTGATTCCAAAAAAATAGAGGAAACTGCTATCCTGACGGTAATGGTATGTGTTGCCCCTGTAATTCATGGCACTTTCATCATTGCCCGGGAAGAGGATCAGGCCCTCCCCGATAAGTTCGCGTAACTGCTTTCTTCTCTGCCAGTATACTTCCTTCGGAAACATGGGATCATGGGTTTGGTTTCGTTAAAAGTAATTTCAATTTTTGACAAACCGCCAAAAAAAGAGATGAACCATGGTAACTTATCAGCATGTTTCAGGCCGCAAGATCATCTTCAGCGCAGAAATATCAAGAATAATCAATAGAGATTGTAACCTTTTCATTTACATGACGTAGATAAATTGCGAATAGTGTTGTTTTATTGGATTAAATATATATATTCGCACTGACCGAGCCGTTTTTCAACCTTTTATTAACATTTTTACCAACATGCCCTACCGCCGACTGCCCAACACCGACTCCGCACGAATGAAATCACTGAAGTCCGCCTACCAAAGAGGGAAAGACCTCCCACCCTTTAAACTGGCATTCAGTCCCTCCTCATACCGGAAGATCCAGTCAGTGCTGCCTGGCTTTGAAAATGCCATCCACGAACACAGGACAGCACTGAATATTCAATCGGAAAAGAACAGGGAGTACCAGAAGAGGTTTAAGAAGGTCCGCCTCTATATCTCCCATTTCATCCAGGTGATCCATATGGCCATCTGCCGCGGCGACCTCGTGCCGGAGACAATACATTTTTTTGGGCTGGATGAGGAAGGGAAGAAGGTCCCCTCCCTGAATAGCGAGGAAGAGGTAATCACCTGGGGGCAAAAGCTCATTGACGGCGAACAGAAAAGGCGAAGCATGGGGATGAGCCCCATCACCAACCCGACCATCGCGGTGCTGAAGGTCCATTATGATAAATTCATGGAATACCACAATTACCTGAAAAGCCTTAAGACCCGGAGTCAGCGGGCCCAGGACCAGCTGAATATCAAACGGTCACAGGTTGACGGGGTGATCCAGCAGATCTGGAACGAGGTGGAGGACACCTTCAACGACCTGCCCGAGGAGATGCGGAGGGAAAAGGCATCGGAGTATGGACTGGTCTACGTGTTCAGGAAAAATGAATTGAACAATACTAATCTTTTCCAATCCTCCCGGATCGGATAAACCTGACAGAATCCCTGGTCGTCTGGTAATACCAGGCAATAAAGAAGAGTGCGAACAACAACAGGCTGATCAGCGCAGTCAGCGGCATCATGCTGCTGGTCCCTATCTCCTCAAGCATATCATCAGCACTGCCCATGGAATTGAAATAGTAGTAGATCACGCCCATGGCGTTATTGACAAAATGTGCGATGACGGGAAACCAGATGGATCGCCCCAGGAACATCAGATATCCAAGGATCATGCCCAGGATAAACCTTGGAAGGAACGAGAAGAACTGGAAATGGAAAGCACTGAACAGGATGGCTGTCAGAAAAATGGCCAGATGGGCATTCCTTACCAGGCTGGTCAGCAACCGCTGGAGCAGTCCCCTGAAGATAAGCTCTTCGCCCAGTGAGGCAAGGACCCCGATCATCAGCAGGTTCACAAGCAATCCCCAGAAGGATCGGGTAGCGGTAAAAGCGCTCATGATATTTTCAGCCTCGGACTCAAGGCTTCGCAGTATCCGGTCGATCACTCTCACTGGAAATTCCATGCGCATGTTAATCTCGGCCAGGTAATTGATGAATGGGATCACCGAAACCATCATGGCCAGGATCAGCAGGATCGCAAGGGCTCCTGCAGGATCACGAAACCTGTAGTAAGAGAACAGATCCCCCGCAAAGAGGTAGGAAAAGAGAAATGCCGGGATGATAAAGGTCCCAAGGGAACCCATGATTTGGATCAGCTTTGAGGCTGCCACATAGTGTGGATCGTCGAAAGACTCCAGGGAGAGGATATCGGTCACCTCAAAACCATAGATCCAGGCTGCCAAAAATGCACCCAGAAACTGGAAAGCAAGTCCAAGGATAAAGAGGATCACCACGGTAAAAAGAAATTGCTCCAGCGGCTTGAGCCCGCTCAAAAGTGCAACTTTCTGTTCAGGATGGCTGTGGTTATCCATAGGCCCGGAATCCACCCGCATATTTTCGTAATTTTGCAGCGGACCGAATGCACAAAGAAAGCAATTTGATTTATTAAAACCTACAACGGAAAAATCCAATGCGCATCGGCGATCTCGATCTGGGACAACAGCCTCTCTTCCTGGCGCCCATGGAGGATATTACCGATCCTTCGTTCAGGTTCCTGTGCAAAAAATCGGGAGCGGATATGATGTATACGGAGTTCATTTCATCGGACGGTTTGATCAGGAACGGGAAAAAAAGTGTCAGGAAACTGGAGATATTCGATGATGAGCGCCCCATGGGAATCCAGCTTTATGGCCACAGGGTTGACTCCATGGTGGAGGCCACCCACAGGGCTGTTGAAGCCGGCCCGGAGCTCATTGACATCAATTTTGGTTGCCCGGTACGCAAAATCGCTTACAGGGGCGCCGGGGCCGGGATGCTGGCCAACATCCCGCTGATGATGGAGATGACCAGGGCCATCGTGGAGGCCTCTCCATTGCCGGTCACCGTCAAGACCAGGCTGGGCTGGGATGAGTCAAACAAGAACATTGTTGAATTAGCCGAGCAGCTGCAGGATGAGGGGATCAGGGCCCTTACGATTCACGGCCGGACCCGCACCCAGATGTATAAGGGTGTGGCGGACTGGACCCTGATAGGGGCGGTGAAGGACAATCCCAGGATGAAGATCCCTATTATAGGGAACGGGGATATTACCTCACCGGAGGAGGCAAAATCAGCATTTGAAAAGTACGGTGTGGACGGGATCATGATCGGAAGGGCGGCAGTTGGAAAGCCCTGGCTTTTCGGGCATATCAGGCACTACCTTGAAAGGGGAGAGCTGCTTCCGGATCCCACGGTCTCCGAAAAGGTGGAGATGGCCAAGCTCCAGTTTGAGAAATCACTGGAATTCAAGGCAGAACCTGTGGGGATCTATGAAATGCGAAGGCATTTCTCCAACTATTTCAAGGGCCTGCCCCACTTCAGGGAGATGCGGCTGAAGCTGCTGACCAGCCTCGATGCAGGGGAGATCCTGGACCTCCTGGAGCAGATCAGGGAACAGTACGGTGACGCCAGGCCGGAACCATCCGGGTCATTCTGGGATTAGGATATATCCTTGCGCTTCGGGTAGTCCAGGTTGTAATGAAGCCCCCTGCTCTCTTTACGGGCCTGTGCCATCTTGATCACCAGGTATCCAACATTGATCAGGTTGCGGAGCTGGCATATGCGCAGTGACAATTTCGATCTTTTATACAGATCCTCTGTTTCGCGGTATATGATCGCCAGCCTTGCGATGGCCCGTTCAAGCCGGAGGTTCGAACGCACGATGCCCACGTAGTTGGACATGATCTGCTTCACCTCTTTCAGGCTCTGGGTGATCAGCACCATCTCTTCGGGATGGGTGGTCCCGCTGTCATCCCAGGCCGGTATCTGGTCTGCAAACTGATACTTCCCTGCGTTTGCCACCGCGTGCTTTGCTGCCCTGTCGGCATAGACGATGGCCTCGATGAGTGAATTGGAAGCAAGCCGGTTGGCTCCATGGAGCCCTGTAGATGAAACCTCTCCCACGGCATAGAGCCTTCTGATCCAGGTCTGCCCGTCCATATCCACCTTGACCCCTCCACACATATAGTGGGCTGCCGGCACCACCGGGATCATCTCCTTTGCAATGTCGATGCCGATTGAAAGGCACTTTTCGGTAATATTGGGGAAGTGTTCCTTCAGGGCTTTCTCCTCCAGGTGGGTCATATCCAGGAGAACAAAATCGTGGCCATGGACCTTCATCTCATTGTCTATGGCCCTTGCCACTATATCCCTGGGTGCCAGGCTTCCGCGTTTATCATACTTGTCCATAAACTTCTCCCCCAGCTGGTTGCAGAGGATCCCCCCGTAGCCCCGCATGGCTTCGCTGATCAGGAACGACGGGCTTTCACCCGGATTGTAGAGGGAGGTTGGATGGAACTGGACGAACTCCATGTTCTCGATGATCCCTTTGGCCCTGTAAACCATGGCAACGCCATCACCAGTGGCAACGGGCGGATTGGTGGTGGTCGAGTAAAGATTGCCGGCACCTCCCGACGCCAGGAGGGTGGTTTTCGAGAGGATCCTGAGCACCTTGCCCGTCTCCAGGTTCAAAACGTACGCGCCATAGCATTCAATATCGGTCATGTGCCGTTTCACCAGTTTCCCCAGGTGATGCTGGGTGATCAGGTCCACCGCAAAATGGTGCTCCTTCACTTCTATCCGGGGATGGTTGCGCACCTTCTGTGACAGGGCCCGCTGGATTTCCTCACCGGTGTTGTCCTTGTGATGCAGGATACGGTATTCGGAATGACCCCCTTCCCGGGCCAGTTCGTATTTACCATTGGATTCCTTATCAAACTTTGTCCCCCAGTGTATTAACTCGCGGATCTGGGTCGGTGCCTTCTTGACAACCATTTTCACCACCTCTTCATTGCAGATGTTGTCACCTGCCACCAGGGTGTCCTGGACATGCTTATCATAGCTGTCAGGTTCATAGGTAACCGCAGCAATTCCTCCCTGGGCAAACCTTGTGTTGGTCTCTTCCAGCCCGGATTTGGTGATCAGGCACACCCTGCCGTGTTCTGCCACTTTCAAAGCAAAACTCAATCCCCCGAGACCCGATCCGATCACCAGGTAATCGTATTTTTTCTCCATGACGGGTAAGTTCATTAATTAAACACAAATATAGAAAATAACCCTTTTTCATTTACTTTTGTGGTTTCTAATAAAACTTTGAGATGGCCCAGGAGGAACTTTTTAAGAAACTGGTTGCACACTGTAAGGAGTACGGGTTCGTTTTCCCTTCGAGTGAAATATATGATGGCCTGGCCGCTGTTTATGATTACGGGCAGTATGGGGTTGAACTGAAGAACAATATCAAGAAATACTGGTGGGACTCGCTGGTCCTGCTTCACGAAAATGTGGTGGGACTCGATTCGGCCATTTTCATGCATCCGATCATCTGGAAGGCTTCAGGCCATGTCGACGCATTCAACGATCCCCTGATAGATAATAAGGATTCAAAAAAGCGCTACCGTGCCGATATGCTCATCGAGGAGCAGATCGAAAAGTATGAAGGCAGGATCAATAAAGAGGTGGATAAGGCCCGCAAGAAATTCGGGGATGCATTTGACGAGCCCCGGTTCAGGGCCACCAGTCAAAGGGTCCTGGAGACACAGGAGAAACTTGACACCCTGCATCGCCGTTATGTAAAAGCCATGAACGACAGTGACCTGGAGGAGTTGAGACAGATCATTATCGACGAGGAGGTGGCGTGTCCCGTTTCAGGATCGAGGAACTGGACCGATGTGAGGCAGTTCAACCTGATGTTTTCCACCGAGATGGGATCCACTTCGGAAAATGCGAACCGGATCTACCTGAGGCCCGAAACCGCCCAGGGTATTTTTGTCAATTACCTGAATGTCCAGAAATCGGGCCGGATGAAGATCCCGTTCGGGATCGCCCAGATCGGGAAAGCGTTCAGGAATGAGATCGTGGCCAGGCAGTTTATTTTCCGAATGCGGGAATTCGAACAGATGGAAATGCAGTTCTTCGTCCCCCCGGGAACCGAACTTGAATGGTTCGAATACTGGAAGGAGGCGCGGATGAAGTGGCACCGTGCCCTGGGGTTCGGGGACCAGAAGTACCGGTTCCATGACCACGATAAACTGGCGCACTACGCCAATGCTGCCACCGATATCGAGTATGAATTCCCGTTTGGGTTCAAGGAGGTGGAAGGGATCCATTCGAGGACCGATTTCGACCTGGGCAGCCACCAGGACTATTCGGGTAAGAAGATCACCTACTTCGATCCGGAAACCAACCAGACCTATGTCCCCTTCGTAGTGGAAACCTCCATCGGACTGGACAGGATGTTCCTTCAGGTGATCTCTGCTGCCTATGCGGAGGATGCCCTGACCAAAGAGGACGGATCCGCCGATTCCCGGGTAGTCCTGCGGTTGCCGCCGGTCCTTGCCCCTGTGAAACTTGCGGTCTTCCCCCTGGTCAGGAAGGATGGCCTGCCGGAGAAGGCGCGGATGATCATCGACCATCTGAAATTTGATTTCAACTGCCAGTATGAGGAGAAGGATTCCATCGGGAAACGCTACCGCAGGCAGGATGCCATCGGAACCCCTTTCTGTATCACGGTGGACCACCAGACCCTGGAGGATGATACGGTGACCATCCGGTACAGGGACTCCATGGAACAGGACCGGATCCACTGGACCCGCCTCCAGGAGATCATCCGTGAAAAAGTGAGCATGCGGAGACTCTTTGAAAAGATCACTGATTAATCCCCGGGTTATGAAAGAAGCCCTGATTGCATTTGCCAGGACCCACCTGATCGTTATCATTGGTTTTGTTGCCATGGCCCTTGCCTACATGAGCCCCATGCTCGACGGAAAGGTGCTTTCGCAGTCCGATATGACCAACGTGGTCGGCATGAGCCACGAATTGAAACAATTCCACGAGGAAACCGGTGAGTACTCCCAGTGGACCAACTCGATGTTCTCAGGAATGCCTGCATTTCATGTTGGCCCGACAGGTGCAAAAACCACCATATTCAAAGAACTGGCCAGGATTTTCCGCCTGGGGCTCAGTTTCAACAGCCCCATTGCCAATTTTTTCGTGTACCTGCTCTGCTTCTATGTCCTGCTGATAGCCCTCAGGCTCTCTCCGTGGATCAGTGCCATCGGAGCCATTGCATTTGCCCTCTCCTCCTACAACATCATTATCGTGGAGGTCGGGCATATTAACAAAGCATACGCCATCGCCTATATGGCACCTGTGATAGGCGGGATCCTGCTCACCTACAGGGGAAAGTATCTGACCGGCGGGATCCTGTTCCTGGTGGCCCTGGGGCTTGAAATCTACAGCAACCACCTTCAGATCACCTATTACCTGCTGCTTGCCTCTCTGATCATCGTACTGACCAATCTTGCATTTGCCATCAGGGAGCATCAGGTGAAGAAGTTCCTGACCGCTTCGGGTGTCCTGGTGGCAGGGGCACTGCTGGCGCTTCTCCCAAATATTTCGAACCTCTGGGTCAACCTGGAGATTTCCAAATATACGATGCGGGGAAAACCGGAGCTGACCCTCAACCAGGAGAACCAGACTTCAGGGCTGAATAAGGATTATGCCCTGAGCTGGAGCTACGGCAAAGCAGAGACCTTCTCGCTGATGATACCCTATTTTACCGGTGGAAAGACAGGAGCCCTCGGGAACAACGAGAAAGCCATGGAAAAAGTGAGCCCCCAGTTCAGGGAGACCATTGCCGGCCAGAATCAGTACTGGGGGGCCAAGGCTTCCACTGCGGGAGACAACTATTCGGGGGCTGCCGTGGTATTTTTCTTCGTTCTGGCGCTGTTGCTCATCAAGGGCCCCATGCGCTGGTGGATCCTGATCAGCACCCTGCTTTCGGTCCTGCTGGCCTGGGGGAAGAACTTCCCGGCTCTCTCCTATTTCTTCCTCGACCATGTGCCTCTTTACAATAAGTTCAGGACAGTGGAGATGATCCTGGTCATCGCCTGCTTTAACATTCCGCTGATGGCCTTCCTGGTGATCGACCGCATCTCCAGGGAGCCGGAAATTTTCGTGCAAAACAAAAAACAGATCCTGATCGCTTTCGGCCTCACCGGGGGCCTTTCCCTGCTCTTCTACCTGGTCCCTGGTATATTTTCATTCTTCACCTCGCAGGAACAGCAGGTATTCAACCGGCAGCTGGCAGGTGCCAATCCCCAGTATGCCTCTCAGTTCAGGCAGCTCATGGAGCAACTGGAGGCAGCAAGGATCCATATTTTCAGACATGATGCCATGCGGAGCTTCCTCTTTATTGCCCTGGCCTTTGCTCTTACCTGGTTTTATGCCATTAAGAAGGTGAAGCTTGCCTGGTTCCTGGCCGGTCTCGCCATTCTGGTCACGGTGGATATGTGGCTGGTCGACCGGCGATATCTGAACAAGGACAATTTCATTACCAGGCGCCAGCAGGAAAGTACAGTGGCTGCCACAAGGGCCGATGAGTTCATTCTTCAGGACCCCGATCCCTATTTCAGGGTGTTGAACCTGACAAGGTCCCCCTGGCAGGAAGCTGTGACATCCTACCACCACAAATCGATCGGTGGCTATCACGGGGCCAAGCTGCGCAGGTACCAGGACCTGATCGACCGCTACCTTTCACCAGGACTTCAGGAAATCGTGGCGGTGCTGAATGCAGGGCCGACTGCAGTACAGATTGATTCGGTACTTTCCGGACAACAGGTACTCAATATGATCAATACCAAATACATGATCCTGAACCCAAACGCCCAGCCCCTCCTGAACCGCCGGGCCATGGGCAATGCCTGGGTGGTCAGGGATTTTAAAATGGTCCGGAATGCCGATGAGGAGTACCTGGCACTGGGAACCACCGATCTGAGCCAGGTGGCGGTTGTGGACCAGCGATTCGCCGGCCTGCTGTCCGACGACCTGAAACATCCGGCCCCCGGAGGCTCGGTTGAACTCACCGGTTACAGTCCCAACCATTTGATATACAGTGCGAAACTGGATCAGAAATCCCTGGTTGTCTTCTCCGATGTATACTATGAAGGCGGCTGGCATGCGACCATAGATGGTGAGCCCGTGGACCACCTGAGGGCCGACTATATCCTGAGGGCACTGCCGGTGGAAGCCGGGGAACACACCATTGAATTCACCTTCATTTTCGGACCGTTCGAGAAGGGAGAAAAGGTCTCTGTGGCAGGATCCATCCTGGTTTTTCTGGTACTGCTGGGGACATTGGGATTCTATTTTCGCCGGCAGTTTATCCGCCTGCCGGAAAAGAGATCCTGAACATCGCTGAATGTACGCTCACCTTCGCAGGATCCTGTGTGTGAGGTTCGAGATAGAGCTGTTCAAATCAACGGAGACCCTGAGGGCCAGGATGGGTGCCATATATATGGCCAGTATGGCCAGGCAGACGAGGGCTGTCCGCAGAATCCAGTTCTCGATCCCCTGCAGCCAGGTCCCGGCCAGGAAGGCTGCCGCCAGAACCCCCAGAACGACCAGGAACCGGTAGTTGAAAGGCTGCATCCTGAACTTGAAATAGAGGAATCCCACCCTGAGCAGGTTGTAGGTGACCGTTGAAATCAGAGATGCTATGGCAGCTCCGGTAATCCCCCACCTGGGAATGAAGATATAGTTGGTGAGGACCACCACGGCCAGGAGTATAAAGACGAAAAGTGAATGATACCTGTAGTATTTGGAAGCCAGCATAATGATCCCGTTCAACCCGGTGGCCATCACCACCACCCCGGAGAGTGACATGAAAAGGATCACCATCCTGCCCGCTTCATATTTGGAGGGGATCAGTAAGAATACAATATCGATATTCAGCCATACCAGCAGGAAGATGAGGCCTCCGAAAATAAACTGGTTCAGGCTGCTTTTAGCATAGATCGTCCGGATGCTGGCAATATCGTTCCGCTTCCAGGACTCGGCAACAATGGTTGATGCAATTTTATTCAGGGGTCTTGATGGCAGGGTGATGATGGTCCCAAACAAAAATGCAATGGAATAGATCCCTGTGGCCTCGAGGTCAATGAAATGGTTGACCATGATCTTATCAATGCTTGAAGTGGCTATGGTGCTCATCCCGGCCACCATGCCGAAGAAACCCACATCGGCCAGTGAACGGGCCATATCTTTGGTAATGAACCGTAAATTGAGCTTGAGGTTGAATTGCCTGGTCCTGGCAAGGGCGATGATCAGGATCAGGGCGGGCAGGGAGAAGATGACGAAATAGATGTTCATGAACAGCCCGAAGTCAAATACGAACCATGCAAAGAGGATGATCAGGACCAGGTTGAGCAGCCGAAAGACAAACTCCTTCATGAATATGCCGATCACAGCATCATATATTACACGGTGGAGATTGTCAAAGAAATTGAAGAGGAGGGTCGCAATGGTATAGGGGACTATGAAATAGACATAGTTGGCCACAAGGAACGATTTTTCCAGGTTGTTTTCAATGATCTTCTCCTTGAATCCCAGGTAATAGATTAAAACCAGGAGGGTCCCCACGGCCAGGAAAACGAGGCCCAGCGACAGGAATCCATGATGCTTGCCGGAATCGTTGCGGAACTCGGGGAAGAGCCGGATGCTTATACTGACGATTCCCAGGCTCCCGACCTGAGCCAGGATAGCCGATATTGCCACCAGGAAATTGATCAGTCCTATCTGTTCCGGTTCAAGGTACCTGGGCCAGAGCAGCCCAACCGTAACAAAGCCGAAGGCCACTCCCAGGTAGGAGAAGAAACTGCCTTTAATGGTCTGTCTGCCAATGATCCCCATTTACTCTTTTCTGGAGAATTCCTTTTTCATGATTTCAAACAGCAAATCTACCCTTTTTTCCACGGAGTGGTCCTTTAATGTCCTTTTTTGACCGGCAACGGCTATTTTCCCGGCTTCAACAGGATTCCCGACAGCCCACTTCAGTTTTTCAATACACTCTTCAACACTGGTATAGGTCAGAATCTCCGCATCCGGCTCGTAGAGCTGCCGGATATTCTTTTTATGGTCGGTGACCAGGAGTGCTCCGGCACCGGCCACTTCAAACATACGCACATTCGCCGCATAGTCTCCCGCCACCTCGCCATGCAGGTTAAACCCGATGGCATGTCCGGCAATTTCCCTGAGCATCCTTTTGCCAAAGACCAATTCCCTCCTGAGGTTCTGCCTGATAAGGTCAGAATAGTGCTCCCTTTCCGGCATCTCCTTGAGCCGGGCGATCTTCCGGAAGGTACGGCTCCTTTGAAACCCGTTGAATCCCATTTTCCCGGCTGACTGAACCAGGAGCCAGGAAGCCTGCTTTATCTTCAGCAGGTGCCAGGGATCCTCTTCGATGATCCCGAAGATCCGAAGGGGCAGCCCGTTTTTCAGGATCTCCTCCACGTAAGTGATCCGTTTACGGTGGAACTCACTCCGGTAGAGCATGGAACCTATGAAAATAATATCGTTCTCAGCAGGCGCATCTCTTTTTATCTCCCGGACCAGTGAAGCCTCCAGGGCATGGGGGAAAAGGTGGCAGTTGATCCTGTGCCTGCCCAGTTCATCCCGGAATTTTTCCGAACAGGTCAACATCAAGTCAAACCGGCTGAAGGCCTTCAGGTTACCGGCAGTGAAGGGAGCACAGCAATGGCCGATCAGCAGCCTGACAGACTTTGCCTTCTCCCTGATCCGCTCCACGAATCCCTCATCAAAACCGGCACTGTCCTGAATAAACAGAACCTCCGGCCGGATGGTCCTGATCTGCTCCAGCAGAAGGTGATCACCCGTCAGGCGGCTGCCGTTTTCCCGGGCCCAGGCCCTCTGCAGGTGCGTCGCATTGTGGACGATCTCGGAGGCTTTGATCGAATGGTTTTTTTCAAGATATCGCGGAAAGTAATCGGCATAGCCATACCCTTCATCCATTAAATGCTTATATTGTTCATCAAAGCTCTTGCCGGGGAGGGAGGGATTTGACCGGTAATAATCGTTCAGAAAATCCTTGTAAAAAGAGGTGACTTTTAATAAGGAACTGTACATGACCGGAAAATTACTACTAATTCATTCAATCTGCAAAGGACGACCAGGCCATGATGGACCGGAAGTTATCCGAGAATGAGATCCGTTACCTGCTGGATCACCTGGCATCTCTCTATACCGGAGCAGACCTGGGGCAGTACCTGGTCACAGATGAGGAGACTGCCGACGCTTCCCTCCTGTTCCCTCTTTCAGAGAAACCCCTGGACGAGTCCCGCATTTATACCATCCGCGAGATCCCGGTCCTCTTCCCTTGTTCGGAATCGGGCCAGTGGTATTCCGTGGAAGGGAACCGGGTCCGGTTCCATCATGATATCCTGAAGTCAGCCTTCTACCTCCTGTCCGGCTACCAGGAACAGATCAGCGATGAAAAGGACATCCATGGAAGGTATCCCTGGAAATCATCCATCCAGTACAGTCTGGGGATCACCGGAAAGCCTGTTGTCAATTACTATTTCATGGAGATCCTGGAGGCTTTCGGGGAGTTCTGTAAACTGAATGGGCTGGTTTTCAGGAAGAACGTCTGGGAGGCCCCGGTCCTGTTTCTCTCCCACGATGTGGACAGGATCAGGAAATACACGTTTCGAAACCTGGTATACGTGGGATTACAGCTGGCCGGGCTCAAACCCGCCGGCCACAGTTTCTCCAGACGCCTTAAGACGCTGGCCGATTATGCCAGGGGCATCTTTCTGTTCCGCAGGGATCCGTACTGGAATTTCGATGAACTGACCGGGATGGAACGACAGCTGAACATCTCTTCCACCTGGTTCTTCCTTGAAAAGACCCGCAGGGACAATTCACGATACCATTTTAGTAACAGGAAGATCCGTGCCCTTGTGGCCACATTGACCAGGTCAGGCCATGAAGTTGGGTTACATGGCACCCTGGAGAGCAGTGAGGCCCCTGATGCCATGGCCACGGGCATTCAGCGGCTGAATGCCATATGCGACACTCCGGTCAAGGGGATCAGACAGCACTACCTGAGATACAGCTGTCCCGCCACCGCCCGGATCCAGGCAGATGCGGGTCTGGAATATGATGCCACCATGGGTTTTGCCGAGCAGGCAGGATTCAGAAACTCCTATGCCTTTCCCTTCAGGTTGTATGATTTTGAAAATGACCGGCCCCTGGATATCTGGCAGATCCCTCTTCATGTGATGGATGTGACACTGCTGGGCTACATGGGCATACCGCTGGCAGCTGTCATTGATACCATACGCCCCCTGTTGCAGGAGGTCATCAGATTCAGCGGCGTGTTCTCGCTGCTCTGGCACAACTGCAACCTGGACGAGGAGGAGTTCCCGGGGATCAATGTTCTCTACCGGGAACTGCTCAGTGAGATCATGGGGTCCGGGTTCCGCTCCCTGACAGGCAGCCAGGTTATTAAAGCATTCATATCCTCCGGTGTTTCAGGTAGAAATTGGTCAGCCTGATCCCGAACAGAAAGTGACGCAGCAGGGTGGGGACCAGTCCGTAGTACTGCCGCATGATCCTGAACCGCTCCCTGAGCCCCTTCCTGATATGGGTACCCGACAATCCTCCTTCGAGGAACCTGGAGAGCACCAAACCTGAATCGTGGATCGAGCCGGCCTTTTTTGTACTCCGTATGGCCCAGTCAATATCGGCTGCAATAGAGTAATCCAGGTTAAAATCGGCTGCTATGGCCCTTCGGATCACAAGGGACTGGTGGCAAACGATCATTCCCTGCCGAAAGGATCTCCAGGATAGATTCTCCGGTGGTTTCAGCCTTCTGTCACCGATCTCCTTTCCGGCCTCATCAATGATCATGGTCCCCCCGTAAATGACATCCGGCATCCCTTTCATTCCCCTGACCATTTTTTCTACCGTATCGTGGCTGAACACCTGGTCTCCCGAATTCAGGTACCAGACATAATTTCCCTCCGACACCCGGAGTCCCTTGTTCATGGCATCATAAAGGCCTTTATCAGGTTCACTGATCACCCTGGTCCTCTGTTCGTACTTCCTGATAATCTCCAGGGTCCCGTCATCTGAACCCCCGTCCACAATGATATGCTCAATCTCCGGGTAGGTCTGGTTCAGCACACTGAGAATGGTACCTTCAATGTGGTCCCGGTCGTTGTAAACCACTGTGATAATGGATATAACGGGTCTGTTGTTCATGAATCCTCCCTTTGCGCCATGAGGCTTTGATAGATCTCCAGGTATCCCGCAACTGACTTTTCACTAGAAAAGCGTTCCAGAGCAGCTTTCCTTGCCTGGAGTGAAACAGACCGGTAGTCCGGATGGGTAAGCAGCCACTTCATACCTGCAGCCAGGTCACTGGATGACCTGTGCTCTGCCAGGTAGCCATCCTTTTTGTGCCCGATCATTTCAGGGATCCCCCCCGTATTGAAACCCACGACCGGAGTCCCGCACAGCATCGATTCAATAATGGTATTCGGTAGGTTGTCCTGCAGGGAGGGGATAACAAAAAGATGGGCAACGCTGTATAGCTCCGCCATCACCTGAACCGACCTGGTTGGATTCAAGTGGCTGGTCTTCAACGGGAAAAGCTGATCCACAGCTCCCCTCTTCTTTCCAAACAGCAGGATCTCCACACCTGCACCAGGATCCAGCTCCGCCACAAGAAGCCGGACTGCCTCCACAAAATAATCAAACCCCTTCAGCATGTTCCCAATGGTAGCTGCGCCGAACAGGATATATTTCTTATCCGGGGCCAGACCCAGATCCGCGCAGGAGCGTTCCCTGTCCAAAGGCCTGAACAGTTCCTGGTCAACAGGATTGTGAATGGTGCGTACCTCCCAGTGCCTGAGCAGTGAACTGGATCGCATGCACTGGTTCAGCCAGCTGCTTGGAGTGACCGCGGTTACCCGGCTGTTCTGAAAGACTTTTTGTTTTTTCACCCAAAGACGGTGGGACAGGTCCCGCCTGCCCGGTTTTTTCAGGTAGGGGCATGATCCGCATTCACTTCCATATCCGCGGCAATCCAGCGCATAGTGGCAGCCGCCAGTAAATGCCCACATATCGTGGAATGTCCAGACTACGGGTTTTCCCGATTCCAACAGCCTTTTCAGGGACTTCATTGACAGGTAGCCTGCATTGATCCAATGAAGGTGAATAATATCGGCCTCTCTTACATGCCGGTTCCGGCTAATATCCTCCCCGGTATTTGCCAGTGAAAAAAGAAACCTGACGGACCTCGATCTCTCATACCGTAGGAAAACAAGGCGCTCCGTAATGAAGCGGGCCAGGTTGATCCAACGCTTTACTTTCCCCCCTGTGGTGGAATGAACATTCTCCTCCCCATCAGCCTCATCCTGCACCAGCATGCTGGCATCCACGGAATGCTCCCTTAATGCCTTCAGCAACCGGTAAGCAGCAATGGCGGCCCCTCCGGTTTTTTTATATTTGCTGATCAGGACTATTTTCATGTCATGCCCCGTTCTTCACGAATGAGATCTCTTCTCCCGAGGGAGCAACATGAAAGATCCTGTAACCCGCTTCATTCATCATGTTAATAGCCTGTTTCGTCATTTTCACACCAAAATGCGGAAACCTGTGATGGAATTCGGCCAGGACCTGGATAATGGGCTGCGGTGAAGAAACAATATCTTGAATCACTTCATATTCTGCCCCCTCAATATCCATTTTCAGGAGGTCAACTTTCCGATGGCCGAGTCTCTGCATGATGGTAGGCAAGCGGAAGACCGGCAAAATGTGCCGGTTTTGCCCTGCTTCCGCCTGCTGGTCAGGGGTGATGATCCGGAGTGAATGGGCCCCTGGTTCGGACGGTTCAGTGAAAATCATTTCTCCATCACTTCCCGCCAGGCCGTATGGATGGAAACGGATCTCTCCCGGGAGATCCTGTTCTCCCACCCACTTGATAGAGCGCGGAGAGGGATCGAATGCATCTATTTTCAGCCGGAAATTTTCGATCAACTGAAGGTCGAATGACAGGTCTTCACCCACCCCGAAAGAGTATACTACGGAGTCGCTGTCAAGGAATTCCGGGCAGAAGGTCCATTCAGCAAACCGTTTCCCGTATTTCATCCTGGGCCTCCGGACCTGCCTGCCCTGGTAGAAATCCCTTCCGATCAATACTTTTCTTATTCTTAATACCTTGGTAATCAGATCTTTCATATTAATACCAACCCTAGTAACGATTCAGCCACC
This sequence comes from uncultured Bacteroides sp., assembly GCA_964467775.1. Taxonomy (GTDB): domain Bacteria; phylum Bacteroidota; class Bacteroidia; order Bacteroidales. The sequence continues at coordinate 31,440 of CAYXUD010000020.1, forward strand.
TGTACCTTCTGGCATTGTTCCCAAGTTTCACGGAGAGGGTGATCTCATGTGACCCGTAATTGAAGTGGCTAATCTCTGAGAGCGCCCAGTCAAAGGAGTATCCGAAATAGATGTTCTCCAGCCGGATCCCCACCACGGCAATGAGGCTCTGATTGGTCCGGTATGAAATCCCGGCCCAGAAAAGCTCGTTGTAGATAAGCCTGATCGAAATATCTCCCTGTGGGTTCCAGTTTTCTGGGGTCTTCAACAGGAAACTTGGCTCAAGGTCAATATCCCTTCTGATCGAAAAGCGGTAACCTCCCATCAGCCAGTAATGTCTGTAAGTCTTGAAATTAGGTACCCCGTTGCTTCCAATGAGGACATAGGTCTCCAGCAGGTTGCTGATGGAGAATCCGACAAAATAGTCAAACCCGTTGTAAAATACCCCGAAATCGGCATCCGGACTGTAGGCCACCCTGACGAAATCATTGTTCAGGACCGGATCGCCTGACTCCCCGAATGTGAGGTTTTCCGTGAAGATCCTGTACTGGAAAACCTTGGGGGACAATCCAAATGAAAGCTGCTGGTTATTCAGGATGATGTGATAGGCGTAGGTGAAGGAAATTCCCGTCCTTGCCACATTGGCGTTCAGGTCATTGATGATATAGGCACCCAGTCCGACCCGGCCCTTGGTGCTGGGTATCAGTATATTCTTATTCCTGATAGGATTATTGACGATCTTGTAGGACCGCCTGAACAGGCGCGTTTGCCAGGAGGCAGAGTAGGTCTGCGGCGCATCCTTGAATCCCAGCCATTGCTGGCGGGCAGTAGCATTCAGGGAGGTGTACCCGTCATAACCGGCCATGGCCGGATTGATCAGAAAACCATTCAGCATGTACTGTGAATAGATCGGCAGTTGCTGTGCCTTTAGCTCCCCGGCCGGCAGCAGAGACAGCATCAGCAGCATGTATACGATCTTTCTTTTCACTGTTCCGTTCCCTGCATTTACTTCACAATGGTAATGTTGCCTGTTATAGCAGGTTCACTATTATTCAGATCTATGATATAATGGTATGAATCGATCGGCAGTTCGCGTCCGTTAAAGGATCCATCCCAGGGTTCATCAGCCGCATTACCCGAGTAATATACCCTGCTGCCCCACCGGTCGAAGATCCGCAGTTTCACATTCTGATAAAGCTCCAGCCCTTCAATGATCCATAGGTCATTGAATCCGTCACTGTTGGGGGAGAAGGCATTGGGTATGGTCAGGCATGAAGTATAGGTATAACCAATAAATGCTGTATCTATGGCTACACAGTTGTTGGCGTCGGTCACCGTAGCCACATAATCACCCCAGTACAGGTCATTGAAGCTATTTTCATTGTCCGGAAGTCCCCTGTCCCATCCGACGAAGTAGGGATAGGTACCCCCGTCAATCTCGAGTCTGAGCTCACCGTCCGGTTTGTCCTTGCAGAATGCATTTTCCGTTTCGAAGCTCAGGGCAAGCGAATCGGGATGGATCAGCTCAGCCTCTGTCTCCACATAACAATCGTTCAGGTCCTCGATCCGGATATCATAGAGCCCCTCAGGCAGGTTCTCAATATAGGGTCCTGTAACCACACCGTTCAGCCATACTTCGTAATCAGACAGACTGAATACGGTGCCGCCGGTCACCAGCAATTCAATCTTGCCGTTGGAATCCTTGTAACAGAGCGGATCCTGGATCTGCATGGTGTATTCGATAGGAACGGGTTCCGTGATAACAACCTTGGCACTGTCCAGGCAATGATAGTAGTCACTCACCAGAACGCTGTAAGTGCCCTCAGGTATATCCACAAGGTCCTTGGTGGTGGCCCCGGTGTTCCAGAGGTATTCATAGGGCGCTGTCCCGCCCTGGGGTATCAGTGAAATGGCCGCGTCTGAAGAATCTGCACAGGATATGGGTGTTCCGTTGTAATCACTTGCCACCTGGAGCACTACGCTGAAATAGTCTGCTTCAAACACCTCGATACTGGTATCCGTCTCGCACCCGTTCTGATCGGTGATGGTCACTTCATATTCCCCGGCATAGATCCACTCCAGGTCCTCTGTGGTCTCGCCGCTGTTCCAGAGGTAACTGTATCCCGGAATACCACCGGAGACAGCCAGGTAAACAAAACCGGTGGCCGTGTTGGCGCATTTGGCACTGTCCGCCGAAATGCTATCCACCACGATCGGTGTCGGATGATCGAGTACAAAAATCCAGGTGGAATCACACCCGTTTATATCTGTTACCTCCACCGTATAGGTGCCGGCTGTGATCCCATTCTGGTCCATGGAATCAGGTTCCCATCCTGCTCCGTCCGTCGAGCTCCAGAGATAGGTGTTCAGTGTTGAATCTGCACCTCCGTGGGGCACCAGGTGTATCTCCCCGGTGGTATCACCATGGCAGGCAATGGCATATGCATTGTATTCCGGGATGAGGTAATCCACATCCAGGGGATTGGGTTGCCGGAGTGTAAAGAAGGTGTCCAGTGTACATCCGATGCTGTCTGTGATTTTCACCATGTAGGTCCCGGCCACCAGTCCTCCCTGATCCTGGAGTGTGGAATCTGCCAGCGTCATCTGTTCCGTTCTCCAGCCGTAGGCATGCCCCAGGATACCTCCATCAGAACTGATCCCGATATATCCGTCGTTATAACCGTAACAGCTTATGTTCCAGGTATTAAGTTCGAAGATGGAATCTGCCTGCATGGTCATCTTCGAAGGTTCGATCAATGTAAACTCTGCCTCGCCCCAGCAACCCTCCACGTCGGTAACCCTTACATGGTATGTTCCCGGCCCGAGCGATGACTGGATGCTGTCATCTGCAACAAGATCCGTCTCCCCGGGGGGTCCTGTCCACAGGAAAGTATTTGGAAGCGTGTCTGTCCGGCCCCCGCTCACCAGGATATCAATGATCCCGTCATCCGCACCGTAGCAGCTGATATCCACCGTATCGTATACGGGCTTTGGATCTACCCGCAGGATGGTGACTGAATCGGGCTCGGTCAGTACAATTTCAGGCGGATACTGGTTATAACACTGTTCAATATCAAATGCCAGCAGGATATAGGTCCCGGCATCCAGGTTTTCCACCCGCAAATTTCCATTCTCAACAGGTATGACCCCTGCCTGAATGGAATCATCAGCCTCCTGGTCATATACCACAATGGAATAGCCCGGGAAGCCCCCGGCCACCGAAAGGTCAATGTAGCCATTGCTGTCGCCGTTGCACTGAATCCCAAATCCTCTGTAGTCACTGGCATCCGGAGTGATCTGGATATCCCTGGCCGATTCAATGAAATAGACATCATCATAGGTGCAATGATTTGTGTCAGTAACCGTCAACAGGTACCGGCCGGCAATGCCGTTCAGTACATCTTCCTGGGTGCTCTCATAGGTAAATGGACCATCCCAGTAATATGCATATCCCTGGGTGCCTCCCGATACTTCGATATCAATGGCCCCGTCATCCCGGAGAAGATGGGCACAGGTGGCGTCCGTAATTGAATCTTCAACCATAATCGTGTCGGGCTGTTCGATGAATATGGAATCGGAATAATAGATACAGCCGATCCTGTCCACAACATCAAACCAGTATTGCCCGACCCCCAGTCCAACCTGCACTGAATCACCATCCACAAGGTTCCCGGAGGTTCCCCCTGCCGTTTCCCAGTCAAACGTATAGGGTTCTATATAGTACCCACCCCTGACATTGGAATGGAGCGAATCCGATAACAGGCCGTGACACCTGATCTCCCAGCCACCGATGTACTCCTCTGCAACTAGGTTGCCTCTCAGCTCGGGGGCTACCTGTACAATAATATCCGGTTTGGGGTCCCCCCAGCAGTGGTCACCCGGGCCCTTGGCATCCAGGATCACCGGGGTAAAGTGATAGTTCAGGTTCTCGATGGAGTCGCCGGTATTGATCACCGACATCTGGTCCAGATCCTCAATGATATAATCACCTGACAATTGCTCGTTCTGCACATTGAGCGGGTCATAGCCATCCGTTATCAGCCTGTATTTGAGATCCCCGGTGGTGCTGTCCACTTCGGTATCCATCAGGATCATGAATCCCTGGTCGAAACATACGGCAGTATCTTTCGGGGTTGCCAGTTCAGCCAGCATGACGGGTTCCGGGTTCACATCGATGGTAAAGGTGGTATCGGCACCCGGACAGTGCTTTGTAGAGATAAACGGATAGAGCTTATAGGTGATCCTGCCCACACTTGTCCAGGGATTCACCACATTTTCCTGGTCAAGCGGATCGGCCACGGAGAGGCTGTCCCCCGGTACCGGATTGATCACACCCGTCATATTATCCGTATTGTCCACGACAAGGTTATAATAGAGCGGATGAGTGGTATAAACCAGTGGATCCGTGGAGATGGTAAATCCGTCATCAAAACAGAGGGTATCCTCATCCAGCCTGTAGAACAGCCTGGGGGTAGGATTCAGGTAAATGCGGATGGTTGTATCGGTCCCGTTGTCACAAAAATTCGATTCGTGCCCTGCCCGGTCATCCCTGATCCGGGCAGTGAAACGGTAAGAGACCACCTGGATGGTATCCGATCCGTTCAGGAAATAGTCATTGATATCTTCATCAGCATTGTCAGATTCGCCATCACCGGAGATCACGCCTGACAGATCTGCCGTATTATAGGTGATATCCAGGTAATACTTGGGTGTCCCCAGAATATTGCTGCTCAAACCGTCGATCACGTTGATATTGACCAGGGAGCTGTCACAGAAGATGGTATCGGCCAGATCCGCGAAGTATATGACGGGCGTTGGATTCACCCAGATAGTCACAACGATGGCCGGCGCTCCTCCGCACAGTTTGTCTCCCCCCATGCCGGGCCTGTTTTCATAAATGGCGGGCGTGAACAGGTAAATCACCGGCTGAACCTCATCGGTGCGGTTCACAATACTGTCACTGACGGGCAGCGTCACATCGTACACCTGCTCGCTGTGAGATCTGGTAAACACATTTACCTTTGATTGTACGTACAGAGCCTGAACGATATATCTCTTATCTCCTATCACTGGTCCCAATCCATCAATGATTGAGAAATCGACCCGGCTGTTGTTGCAGAAAATTGTATCCACCACATCAATCGTGATACGCGGTGTGGGGTTCACCCATATGGTGATGGTGGTATCATGACCATTTTCGCAGTAAATGCCCCCGTCAACCGGGGTTATTTTTGGAGTAAAGTGATAGACCACCTCATGTACAGAGGTGTCTGAGTTGGTCAGCAAGTTGCTGAAGTCCACGTCATTGAATATCGTTGTGTCATTCCAGGCCCCGGTAATGGACGGATGGGCAGTCACCTCAAGATCATACTGCCAGGTGCCTTTGATCGGTTTATTCGGATTTTTCAGTTCGAAGTTGATATATGTGTTGTTGCAGATCACCGTATCTTCAACAGCCACTTCGATATCAGGCACCGGGTTCACCCAGATCACCACCGTTTCCACGATGCCCTGACCACAATCAGTACCTCCGTCATCAGGCGTGATCCTTGGAATGAATCGGCAGGTGACACTCCGGGCGACAGGATCGCTGTTAAAGAGCGTATAATTGAATACTGTATCGTCTTCAAATTGAATGGTATCCGAACTGATACCTGTTATGCCCGGGCCAACTGCGATCTCCACGACCCCCTTCCAGTCACCCCGTACCGGAACGTTTGGATTCCTGACATTCAATGTTACATTATCTCCGTCACAGAGCAATGTGTCACTGTAGGTTACCCGGATCTCAGGTGTGGGATTCACCCAGATTACAATCGTTGTATCTGTCCCTCCTTCACAGATCAGGCTGTCCTCGATTGATTTTCTGGGGATAAACCGGTATTCAACCTTGTGAACAGCAGTATCGCTGTTATAGAGTGTCTGTTCGATCAGGTCATCCGTAATACCTGTTGTATCACTATCTCTTGCACCTGAAATAGCGGAATCCGGAGTGACATAGAGGTCATACTCCCACGCTCCGAAAACGAATTCATTCGGATTGAAGACCTCTATGGTTGTTGTCCCTCCGTTGCAAATGACAGAATCGTGTGTAATTACCCTGATGGCAGGCGTCGGGTTGACCCATACGGTGATGATGGTATCCAGACCCAACCCGTTGGTACAATCATCCCCTCCCCAGGTGGATTCGATCCATGGTATGAAGTGATAGGTGACAGTATGCCAGAACACCCCTTTATTAGTGAGCGTATCTCTGATTATCAGCTCTGTATCCCCATATTCGGAGAATAATGGAAGTTCTGGCAACGTCCCGGAAATACTGTCCCCGTAATCCACCTCCAGCTTGTATTTCCAGTTCCCGATGATGGAAGGGTGCGGTATGCTCACGGTGAACTCGATCATATCCTCATTACAGATCGTATCTCTGACCTCCACATCGATATCCGGGGTCGGGTTCAGGTATATCGTGATGGTCGTATCCCCTCCCTGGTCACAGTAGAACCCCTCGTGGCCGGGCCTGTTGTCCCTGATCCTGGCTTTGAAGTTATACTCGATCGCCTGCACCTCACTGGTCAGGTTCACCAGCGTATCCGTGATATCCGTTCCTGCGGCATACTCCCCGCTTCCCGTCACCCCCTCAACAGCGCCACCCTGGTAAATTGTTGTCAGTTCATATACTTTGGTGCCGGAGATGAATACATTGCCCGTATTGTCATTCACCGTGATATCCACGATGGAGCTGTCACAGTAGATCTCCCCGGGCACACTTGCGCTTAACTTCGGGGTGGGATTCAGGTAAATCGTGATGGCTGTGTCCCCTCCCTCGTCGCAATAATATCCAGGAT
>CAYXUD010000021.1:0-18570 GCA_964467775.1 uncultured Bacteroides sp.
CGGTGACCAACGACAACACCTGCCCGGGCGTGAGCAAGGATCTCACCGTTGTGGGGGGCAGCCTGGGCACGGGAGCGACATGGGAGTGGTACACCGATGCGGCGTTCAGCGTTCCTGCGGGCAGCGGTGTGACCATCACGGTCGATCCGGCAGTAACGACGACCTATTATGTCAGGGCGGAGGGTGACTGCGGCAACAGTGCTGCTGTCAGTGCTGTGGTAACGGTGAAGGTGCCCTCCACCGACCCGACAGGCATCACGGTGACCAATGACAACACCTGCCCGGGGGTGAGCAAGGACCTTACCGTTGTGGGGGGCAGCCTTGGAGATGATGCGGAATGGTTCTGGTACTCGGATAGCGATCTGACTGCGCTGGAAGGAACCGGCGAATCGATCATGGTAGACCCGGATTCAAGTACAACTTATTACGTAAGGGCTGAAGGAATCTGTAATGAATCGGATACGGTTGGACAACTGGTTACGGTCATGATGAAGTCTGTCGCACCTTCGGGTGCGTCAGCTGATATCGGGGAGTTCTGCATAGGGGCGGTTGAGTATATCACGTTGACCTATAGCGGAGGTTTCCTCGGTGCCGGTGCAGATGCCTACTGGTACACGGATTCACTATTTATTGAGGCATCGGTCGCTTCAGGGAATAACGTGACCATTCCTGCACCTGCTGAAACTACAATATATTATGTGAGGTTTGAAGGCGATTGCAACACAACTGATGCGGTCAGCATCCAGGTTCTGGTGAGCCCGTTGCCCGTACCATCCATCGATGGAGATATGATTGTCTGTGAACCTGCTGAAGCTGTTTATACAGCGACCGGGCTGACTGGATCCGTTTTCAGCTGGAGCGTTACAGGAGGGTCCATTATGGGCAACACCGCAGGGGAAACCATTACCGTGGAGTGGAGCGGTGAAGGTACAGGAACAGTTTCTGTTACTGAGACTGCACCGGGAGGTTGTGAGGCCGTTGCAGATTCATTGGTGGTAAAATACAGTTCCCCTCCAGCAGGTGAAATACAGGGCGGAAACGAGGTGGTCTGTTCCGGAGATACAGGGATTGCATATTATATTGATGGCCTGTCAGGTTCTGTATTCGAATGGACCGTGGAAGACGGTACCCTCAGCCGGGAGTATGGAGATTCCATAATAGTTGACTGGGCCGTATCATCTGGCAGTTACATGATCACTGTGATTGAAACCAGCGAACACGGATGTACCGGGGACACGATACGCCGGACAGTTCTGGTGGAGGGACCGGAAATCGACCTTGGCGGAAACACAAACATATGCGAAGGTGAGACTTACAGCATTGACCTTTCCGGAGAGTATAGCTCCTACCTGTGGCATGATGGCAGCAACGCTTCATTCTACAGTACAGTTGATGAAGGATGGATAGTAGTACATGTAAGCGATGAGTCAGGGTGCATGGGTGCAGATAGCCTCTATCTGACCATTAACCCATTGCCTGAGGTTGATCTTGGGAATGATACCTCACTCTGCGGTGACCTGGGATTTGTCCTGGATGCCGGGCCGGATGGAACAGTCTACACTTGGTCAACTGGAGACAACAGCCAGGAGATTACCATATTCCAGGGAGAAAAACAGGTGATCAGCGTCATTGTTGAAGATGAGTTTGGATGTACCTCCAGGGATACCATCATCGTTGATGAGTGTAATGCTGAGTTTTATTTCAGGGACATACCCACAGCCATAACCCCAAACGATGACGGAACGAACGATACATGGAACATCGCGAAACTTGCTGGCTATTCCCAGGCTGAAGTTGAGATTTATAACCGATGGGGAACGCTGGTCTGGAAATCGGAACCCGGATACTCCCTGCCATGGGACGGCCGGGATATGCGCGGCAACCTGGTACCCATGGACTCATATCATTTTGTAATCAAATTGAAAGTTGGAAGTGCTGACAGGATCACAGGAATCATTACAGTGATCAGGTAGATGCCGGGATAGATAATTGATGAGAAGAATATTCTATATCACACTACTGTTGGGAGGCTTTTTGCTGGAGGGATGGTCCCAGCAGGTGCCTTTATATAGCCAGTATATGCTGAACGGGTTTTTGCTCAATTCTGCAGTTGCCGGTTCTGAAGGGTATACGGCAATAAACCTGACGGCCAGGGAGCAATGGATCGGATTCAGCGAGGCTCCTAGCACATATGCCCTGAGTTTTCAGACCAGGATATTAAAAAAGAGCTATATATCCCGAGGCTCTTCGGTTCGAAGACGCCAGAGGAGAGGATCGAGGAGTGGTAATGTTGGCATTGGAGGTTATTTGTTCAATGATCGCAACGGTGCCATAGAACGCACGGGTCTTAAAGGAACCTATGCCTATCATATCCATTTACCTCAGTCCCAGTTATCATTTGGCCTCTCGCTTGTGGCTTACCAGTTCAGGATTGATGATGACCTGATTGTCCTGGAAAATCAGGGTGATGATCTCTGGCTGGGCGCACATAAGTCTGTTTTTATCCCGGATGCTGATGCAGGTATCTATTATTCTGCCAGGAATTACTGGGCCGGTTTTTCAGCTGATCAGCTATTTGAATCTACCCTAAAGATTGGTGATTCGGGATATGACCGGTATAAGATGGAAAGGAATTATTATCTGATGGGTGGATACGATTTTGAGGTAAGACGGGATATTATATTAACACCTTCCACTTTGATCAAGTTTGCTGAGAATGGCAAGGTTCAGGCTGATTTAAGCGGAAAATTCTATTATCAGCAATCATATTGGGCCGGCCTTTCCTACAGGACCGGTCATGCGATCATAGTAATGGCCGGGGTTAGCATTGACAAACTAGTATTCGGATATGCCTTTGATATCGGCCTGAACAGTATCATGAAGCACAGTTACGGTACCCATGAGTTCACCTTTATTGCCAAATTTGGTGACAATGCCCGCCGGTACCGATGGTTAAATCGTTTCTAAATCGCTTCGGACCAGACTTTGATTTATTCAATCATTTGCTGATTTTATCTATTGGAGAGACGGTTAAATCAGATTTATATAACTACAACAAACAGAGACCGCTTGATCAAACAATATATCATTATATCTCACTCAAGTTGGGATCTTTAAGTGGCCATGTTACCGGTCAGGATTGGCCTTATTTGCCTCATATTTATAGCAAAGCTTGGGGACCTGACCCGCCGGCTAAGGTGGCTGAGCAGGTATTAACCTGATGCACTTACCGGTAATTTCGGCCAGTTCGCCGAATTTCCTTTCCAATATTGTTATTCCGGGGTTACATTTGACCGAAAATCAAACTGTAAAAAGATGGAGAGGCAACCACAAAGTTTTAAAAGATCGGGAAGAGCCCACCTTTTGCTGGGCATTGTCCTGATGTTCCTGGGTCTGTTCCTGATCGCCGATCTGGCGAATATTTTCCATTTGCAATGGAGGTTAAGGGATTTCCTATTTACATGGCAGGCCCTGCTGATCCTGCTTGGTATTATTTTCCTTTCCAACAAGGAGAATAAAGGCACCGGGGTGGTCCTGATCGCGATAGGGGCATTTTTTCTTCTGCCGAAAATTGCGAGAGAAATCAGATCAATAGATCTGCCCGATTATTGGGGTTCGCTCTTCTGGCCCACCATACTCATTGTTATTGGACTGGTGATCATCTTCAGCACCAGGAGGCACGGGGGTGCTTTTTTCGGGCACAGAAGAACAGTATCAAGTGAGGATTACCTGGATGATGTGGCCGTATTCGGAGGCGGAGATAAGAACATCAATTCTCAGAATTTCCAGGGAGGCAAGATTACCCATATATTCGGTGGCTCGAAATATGATTTTAGCAGGGCCAGAATGGCGGACGGCAAGAATAATCTTGAACTCGTCATGATATTCGGGGGAACAAAGCTGATTGTACCTGAAAATTGGGACGTGAAAGTTGAGGTTACCTCCATATTTGGCGGGTTTTCAGACAAACGGACCAGATCCGGGGTGGTGAAGGACACGGACAGGTCGCTTGTGATTACGGGTTCCTGTATTTTTGGCGGGGGTGAGATAACGAATTACCTCTAGGCATGAGCCATCCCATTACCGGTAAGAGAAGGTCAATCCTGATCTATTCCGTTGTATGGCTGCTGGTGGCAGTCCTGCACGGAATGTTGTACTGGTACTTTCAGAGGTTCTCACTTTCGGTCATCATTGCAGATGCCCTTCTTTCAAGCCTCTTCTTTGGGATACTGGGTTTGCTGGCATGGTATCCCACAAGGTATATCCCCTTTCAGAGGCATAATCCCTTCTATTCAATACTGGCACATGTGGCAGCAGGCATGTTCGTCTTACTGGTCTGGATGCTGCTTTCAGTGGGTCTGTTAAATGCGATTTTCACCGGGGATGCAGATTATCTGGAATTTTTGAACGGATCATTGGCATGGCGGGGCATGCTGGGTGCACTTGTCTACCTGGTGCTTGTTCTGATCTATTACCTGGCCTTCTCGGCACAGAAGCTGCAGGAGCGGGCCAGGCAGGAAGAACGCCTGAAGAACCTGGTCAGGGATACGGAGCTGAACATGCTTAAATCGCAAATTAATCCACATTTCCTGTTCAACTCACTGAATTCCATTTCATCCCTCACCATCTCCAGTCCCGACGAAGCCCGTGACATGATCATCCGGCTCTCCGATTTCTTAAGGTACTCATTGAAACACAGGGAGAATGAGTATGTTCCACTCAGGGAGGAACTGGGGATGATGCAGGATTACCTGGCCATCGAGAAGATCAGGTTCGGGGAGAAGCTGAGATACGAGATTAATTTAGACGTAGCATGTGAGGAATTTTCCGTTCCTACCCTGATCTTTCAACCCCTCTTTGAAAATGCCATACGCCACAGTGTATATGAATGCACGGAACCCGTTACCATCCGGTTTGACTGTATGCCCGAGCAGGATGTGATCAAGACAGTGGTTACCAATGATTATGACCCCGGGGTTCCTACCAGGAGAGGGACAGGGGTTGGACTTCAGAATGTCCGGCAGCGAATTGAACTGGCATATCAAGGGCAGGGGGCGGTCCACTGGAAGGGTGACGATGGCAAATTCGCGGTCACCATATTATTTCCCCGTATATTTACAAAACGATGACTACTTACAGGACCATTATTGTTGAGGATGAAAAACCGGCCAGGGACTTGCTGAAGGTCTACCTGAGTGAGTATCCCGGATTGGAGCTGACCGGGGAATATGACAACGGTTTTGATGGATTGAAGGCCATCAACGAGGCAAAGCCGGATGCCGTCTTTCTGGATGTCCAGATGCCAAAACTGACTGGATTCGAGATGCTTGAGGTTCTGGATCATCATCCTGAAGTGATTTTTACCACCGCCTATGACCAGTTTGCTATCCGCGCCTTTGAACAGAATGCCGTGGATTATCTGCTGAAGCCCTTTTCCAGGGAGAGGTTCGGGGAAGCCATCAGAAAGCTTACCTCCAGGCTCGAGAGCCGTTCTGACAGACCAGACGAAAAGAGCGGGATCGAAAAGATCAGGATCCATCTGGCTGACAGCGATGAAAAGCTGCACAGGGTCGTGATTAAAAAGTCAGGAAAGATCCATGTGATCTCTACGGACGATATCAATTTCCTGGAGGCCCAGGATGATTATGTCATGGTCTACACCGATGAAGGGAAATTCCTGAAGCAGCAAACCATGAAGTATTTTGAGAACCATCTTGACCAGGAGCAGTTTGTCCGGGTGCACCGTTCCTATATTGCTAATATATCAAGTATTGAACGCATCGAGCCCTATGAAAAGACAAATTACATACTGATTCTCAAGGACGGGAACAAAGTGCCGGTAAGCAGGAGCGGAATGCAGGTACTGAAGGACAATCTCGATTTTTAACAGGATAAACCTATCCGATGGGACTGCAGATTGAGGAGAAGAATATAGACAAGTTTATCGTTGTGGGGGACAGGGTGTTGATCAAGCCCAAGAGCCAACAGGAGCGGACCAAGTCCGGATTGTATCTTCCACCCGGGGTACAGGAGAAGGAGAAGATCCACAGCGGTTATGTTTTGAAAGTGGGCCCGGGTTACCCCATCCCTGCCATACAGGATGCGGATGAACCCTGGAAGGACCAGAGCGACGGGGTGAAGTATGTTCCCCTGCAGCCCAAGGTCGGTGATCTGGCGATCTATCTGCAGAAAAGCGGCTATGAAATTGAGTTCAATAATGAAAAGTATGTCATCATTCCCCATTCCGCCATTCTGATGCTTATCAGGGATGAGGGCCTGTTTAAATAATCAATAAGGACCATTTTCCAGGGTTATTTGCCTTTGGTGAGGAAAAGTGCTATTTTTACAAAGGACGTAAGATTGGAAAAATTATTGAAGATGAGGTTAAGAGTTTTAACCCCGGTGATGGTTATTTCCTTTCTTATTCATACTTCCTGCATACAGGACGAACCGGCATCCATGATGCCCATCACCACGGATTCGGAACTGGCACTTGAGTTATATCAGACAGCCATGCTGGCGTTTGATCAGGTCAAATTGGGGCTGGCCTACCATAATCTTGATATGGCAGTGAATGAAGATCCTGATTTCTTCATGGCCTATTTCTGGATGTACTTAATGTCAGGCAAGAATCCCATGAAGATCGCTGAAATGGCGCTGCAGAGTGGAGCAGCCCTGAATGATGGAGAGAGGCAGATCAAGACTGCATTCAAGTATTTCGTGGATGGTCAGGAAGAGAAGGTGGTCGAACACCTCCGCAAGGCCATCGATCTTTACCCTTATGATCCGCATGTCCATAAGATCCTATATATTCTACAGTACCAGTATATGAAGGATATTGAAGGGGCGGTGGAGTCCCTGAGCAGGGCCATAAAGGCTGTACCAGAGTATGCATTGGCCTATAATCAGCTGGGGTATGCCCTGATGGAACTGGAGGAATATGACAAGGCTGAAGAGGCATTCAATACCTATATCAGGCTGGCCCCGGGCATCGCCAATCCGTACGATTCGAAAGGTGATTACTACATGAACACGGGACAGTATAAAAAAGCCTATGAGAGCTACATGAAAGCTTTTGAGACCGATTCGGATTTTTTGGTCAGTGAAAAAAAGGCACTGAAGGCCAGGAAGCTCATGATGGAATCTTCCCAGATTTAGGCGATCCTTCCTGTTTCACTTTCTCGTAGAAATAACTTTTCTTCTTATCAGGCTCATCATATGAGTAGAGCCTTCCTTTGGACATGTACACATAATTGGCTATGGCGAAGTCACCTATGCACATGATGTTATGGCTCAGCAGGAAGAAACCCGCGACCAGGATGAATTCCGGGAAAAGAACCAGGGTGAGGACTATGGTGGTGATATTGATGACCGCGAACGGGATCAGGGCCAGGAAGTAAAGCTGGTTTCCTGAAACCGGGTACCTGTCCGCCGTCACAAAAAAGATAAATTGCCTGAGATCGACCCCGAACCTGATCTTTCTCGCTCCGAGAAACCTGTAGGCCAATCCGTGCAGAAGTTCGTGGACCGGGATCACCAGCAGGCTGCCGGTCACAATGCCGGCCAGCGATTGCCCGATAATGGCACGCCAGGTGATTGATCCATTGAACAATCCCATTGTAATGATCATGGCAATGAGCCCAAAGATCACCAGATTCACTGCCAGGTAGATCACCGACATCATGCCCTTTCCTTTCATATGTTCAAGGACAAACGGGATCATATCCTGAAAGCTGAGTTCCCGGACAAGACGGTATGCCGGATCTGTGATGAGGGTCTCTACCCCCGGGTTCCTGCCTGAATTCATCGCTGCTTCCTGTATTGACCGATTTAATTAAATTAGGTACTTGATATTTTGTCTGAAATTACTAAATGACCGGGAATCAATCAACCGGATATCTTTTTGCTTTCGGGGCATCTGTTGCACTGGCCGGCTCACTTGTATTCAGTAAATCAGTGCTGAACCACCTTTCCATGCTGCATTTTGGCCTTCTCTGGTTTTCGCTTGGGGTCATCTGGAACGGGGCCTGGTTCCTGGTCAGCAAAGAGTACCGCAGACTTCGGCCGTTCATCGGGCCCAAAACCCTTGTCGCCTTTGTGATCGCAATCCTGGAAGGGGCTGCCACCTGGCTTTTCTATCTGGCCATTGAAGCCATGGAGAATCCCGCCGTGGTCTCCTTTATCGGGAACATAGGTCCCGTGTTTGTCACATTCATGGGGATGACCCTGTTGCGTGAGCGGTTCAGGCATACGCAGCTTTCTGGCATTCTGATCACTATCCTCGGGGTGTTTGTGATCAACTACCGGCAGGGTGGATTCGCCGGATTCCTTGATCATGGTTCACTCTACGTGATCGGTGCATCATTTCTCTTCTCATTGGCTACCATTGCCGGAAGAAAGTACCACCGGTGGCTCCGCCCGGGCTATATGTCCCTGATCCGCTCATCCCTCCTGGCCATTCTCATGGCCCTTCTTCTCTCCGCTGAATCCGTCAGCGGGGTCTTTGAAATCGCCAGGCAGACCTGGAGGGACCTTGCGATCGGTTCACTGCTGGAGACGATGATCGTGATTGTTTTCGCCTACCAGGCCCTTAAACTGATCGAGGCCACCAAAACTTCGCTGATCATCAGCTCAAAAGGGGTTTGGACCCTGTTACTGGCATGGGTTTTCCTCGGAGTATTCCCGACGGGTGTCCAGCTGGCCGGGGGATTATTGACCCTTGCCGGCGTCTGGCTTATCACCTGGAACCGCCCTGTTTCTCATCGGGGATAAAACTGTAAGGAGCATAATTGGATGCTTTTCGGGCACACCTCCTGGCTTCATCATAAATGCCTTTTTGTTCATAGAGCCTTGATAAACCCATATACCCCATAGCTTTGAAGGTGTCTGCCATCGGGCCAAAGGAATCGGCAAGATCTATTGTCCTCTGGTATTTTTTACCTGCCGACGCATCATCGCCAGGGATTTTCTCCGAGAAGAATGCACCGGCCAGCTGCCTGATCATTTCGCTGTAGGGATCATCCTGGCCGGTCATCTGGTCCAGGACCTTTCTGACCCTGTCAAAGCGGTCCTGATGAAGCAGAATGGTAGCCAGTAGCCCCTGGTAGTATATGTTGCGTGGATATTCCCTGTGCAGCTGCTCTGCAAAAAGGGCGGCTGTATTCAGGTCGTTTTCATATTTCAGTTGTATGATGGACATGAACAGCAGCGCCTCCACCCTCAGGTAGGTGGTATGGTAGATGGCATGGTTCAGCTGGATCAGGCCGAGTTTCCGGTTACCCGGCTGCATGAATGAGACCAGGGGCTTATATACCGGGTGTACCTCGGGGTAAGCTTCAATATAGTAGTTATAGAGCCCGGTTGAAAAATAGAATTCACTCAGTTCATCTTTTAGCTCAAAACCCTCCTTTGTATGGTTGTACATGGTCCGGAGATCGGGAATTACCTTGCCCGGTTTTCCGTTATCGGCCCAGTACATGGCTTTAAAAGCCCTTCCAAAAAGATCAAAGAATATTCCTTCCACCCTGGTATGTTCATTTTCGATCATGGCCTCTGCCATGACAATGCTCCTGTCCATAAGCTGGACAAACCGGTCAGATGCTCCATCTGAAGGGGTCAGCGGAAAATACTGCCAGTAAATGATCAGTGCTTCAAGAAAGTCGGGGGCAGGATGCCCCCGGGATCTTAGCTTCAATTCAGACTGATATTGAAGGGCCTTCTCAAATGAAAAGTTATAGGTGTGCTTCAGGCAGCTGTCCGCCAGCTCCATGAGATCAGGTCTGTTGAGATATGAGGTTTGCGCAAGATCTTCCGGACCACAGCATATGACCATCACCAGGAGAGCCAGTCTTTTACCCATGCAGCAAAGATATAAATTAATAAAGGCCGGTTTCTTTCAGCACATTTTTTGCACATTTGTGTTTTATTCGCGGAGCGGTGATACAGATCGGAGATAAGATTGTAAGCAGGGAACTGTTCGACAATCATTTCAGCTGCCATCTCGAAAAGTGTGAAGGGAATTGCTGTGTTTTTGGTGATTCCGGAGCCCCCCTGGAGGAGGAGGAGGCCAGGTTACTGGAATCGTATCTGGAGGCAATCAAACCCTTTATGAGGGCAGAGGGTCTCCGGGAGGTGAGCGAACAAGGGAGCTGGATAGTGGATCGCGATGGTGACAAGGTTACCCCACTTGTAGGGAGGGAGGAGTGTGCTTATGTATTCTTTGAAGAGGGCATTGCCCGATGCTCCATTGAGAAGGCTTTTGAAGAGGGATCGATCCCATTTCAAAAACCCGTTTCATGCCATCTCTATCCGATCAGGGTGAACCGGCTGAAAAATGGTGTTGCGCTGAACTATCATCGTTGGAGCATCTGCGAGCCTGCCCGGATTCTCGGGCAAAAAAAAAGGCTTCCGGTATTCCGGTTCCTGAAGGATGCCATCACAAGGGTGTATGGTTCAGCCTTCTATGATGAGCTTGAAACAGTATATCGCGAACTGGAACACCCGAACGATTAAAAAAGACCTGTAAAAATATGATCGGTGCCATGAAGGAAATTAAAAGCTACGTTGAGTCGAACAAGGAACGGTTCCTCGGTGAACTGTTTGACCTGATCCGGATCCCCTCCATCAGTGCTCTTAAGGATGCGAGAGAGGAGATCTACAGGGCAGCAGCCTACATAAGGCGTTGCCTGCTTGATGCCGGTGCTGACCATGCCGGGGTGAAGGAGACGTCAGGCTGGCCGGTGGTGTACGGCCAAAGGCTCGTGGATGATTCCCTGCCTACGGTGCTGGTTTACGGGCACTATGATGTTCAACCAGCGGAACCGCTCGATCTTTGGGATTCACCCCCTTTTGAGCCCGAAGTCAGGGATGGCAAAATCTATGCCCGGGGTGCTGATGATGATAAAGGGCAGATGTTCATGCATGTAAAGGCGTTTGAACTGATGAACCGGACCGGGACCCTGGGGTGTAATGTCAAATTCATGATCGAAGGGGAGGAGGAGATCGGGTCCCCCAGCCTGAAGCAGTTCTGTAAGGAGAACAGGGAACTCTTAAAGGCTGATGTCATCCTTATTTCGGATACAACAATGATTGCAATGGATATTCCTTCCATTACCGTCGGACTGAGGGGACTGAGTTACCTAGAGGTGGAGGTGACCGGGCCGAACCGTGACCTGCATTCCGGAATATATGGTGGTGCGGTGGGAAACCCGGCCAATCTTCTTGCAAAGATGATCGCTTCGCTGACCGATGAGAACAACCGCATTACCATCCCGGGATTTTACGATGATGTATTGCCGGTCTCAGATGAGGAACGGGCGGAAATGGCCAAGGCACCGTTCGATCTCGGGGATTACAAGCGTGCATTGGAGATAGAGGATGTGGTCGGCGAAAAGGGTTTTTCCACCAGCGAACGTACAGGGATCAGGCCCAGCCTCGATGTGAACGGGATCTGGTCAGGGTACACGGGTGAAGGGGCCAAGACCGTGTTGCCCTCAAAAGCATATGCCAAGATCTCGATGCGGCTGGTCCCGGACCAGGATTCAAAAAAGATCGACAAGTTGTTCACGGAGCACTTCGCAAGGATAGCTCCGGCGGGAACCAAAGTGAAAGTGAGAAGCCTGCACGGCGGGCAGGGTTATGTAACCCCCACCGATTTTCCTGCATTCAGGGCGGCCAGCAGGGCCATCAAAGCGAGCCTTGGAAAGACACCAGTCCCGGTAAGAAGCGGAGGCAGCATTCCCATTGTCACGGATTTTGAAGAGATCCTGGGGATCAAATCCATTCTGATGGGATTCGGACTGGACTCCGATGCCATCCACTCTCCCAATGAGAACTTTCCGCTGGTCAATTTCTACAAGGGTATTGAAACTATCCCGCTCTTTTACAGGTTCTTTGTGGAGGAGATGAAATAGCTCTATTCTGCCGGGATGAGTGAGATGCCGTCTGAATTGTTCAGACGGCTTTTTTAATGCAAAAACACTTTTCTCTGAGAAAGACAATATAAAAATGAGGGTATTTGAAAGAAAATATATAAAATATTTAATATTTCATCAATTATTGAGGGGGGTAGAAATAAAATAATAATATATTTGCGGCTGTAGACCCTGATTTTATTAAAGCTAATTTTAAACATTATGGCAGTTGTCAGATTTAAAGCTCTTGAACAGGTTTTCGACAGGAAACCTATTCATGTCCCCCCTCCCTCGGACAAGACTTCAGACTATTTTGCAATCAACGTTTTTGACAAGGTCAAGATGCAAAAGTACCTGTCGAGAGACGCTTTTAATCATGTGATGGATGCGATCGATAAAGGGATACCCATTGACAGGAGGAAGGCGGATTCAGTGGCTTCAGGTATGAAAGCCTGGGCCATCGAAAGAGGTGCCACTCACTATACCCACTGGTTTCAACCTCTCACCGGGGGAACAGCCGAAAAGCATGATGCATTCATTCAGGCCAATCAATTTGGCGGAGTTGTGGAAGGGTTTTCGGGGGAAGCCCTTGCTCAGCAGGAACCGGATGCCTCCTCCTTCCCCAGCGGGGGGATCAGGAACACTTTCGAAGCCCGCGGTTATACAGCCTGGGATCCCGCCTCGCCGGCCTTCATTATAGAGAAGACATTGAGTATTCCCACTGTCTTCATCTCCTATACGGGGGAAGCACTGGATCATAAGACACCTTTGTTGAAAGCGCTGAATGCAGTGGATAAAGCTGCCACGGAAGTGTGCCAGTATTTTGACAAGAATGTCACCAGGGTCAACGCAAACCTGGGGTGGGAACAGGAGTATTTTCTGGTGGATGAGGCACTCTACTATGCGCGCCCTGACCTGGCACTGACGGGCCGTACACTGATGGGCCACGCTTCGGCCAAGGACCAGCAGCTGGATGACCACTATTTCGGATCAATCCCCGAACGTGTAATGGCATTCATGCATGATCTTGAGTCGGAAGCTTATAAACTGGGTATTCCATTGAAAACCCGCCACAATGAGGTGGCCCCTAACCAGTACGAGGTGGCTCCGGTATTTGAGGAGTGTAACCTGGCCGTGGACCATAATGTATTGGTTATGGACCTCATGAAAAAGGTTTCAAGGCACCATGGCTTCAGGGTGCTGTTCCATGAGAAACCGTTTCAGGCCATTAACGGGACGGGAAAACACAATAACTGGTCACTTTCAACAGACACAGGCGTGGTCCTGCATAAGCCCGGGAAAAATCCCAAGTCGAACATGCAGTTCATCACCTTTGTGGTGAACACCATCAAAGCTGTATTTGACCATCAGGATCTGCTGAGGGCCAGTATTGCCTCGGCCTC
The DNA here is from genome assembly GCA_964467775.1 of uncultured Bacteroides sp. Classification (GTDB taxonomy): domain Bacteria; phylum Bacteroidota; class Bacteroidia; order Bacteroidales. The sequence continues at coordinate 13,316 of CAYXUD010000021.1, forward strand.
CAATGCCCACCGCCTTGGTGCAAACGAGGCCCCGCCTGCCATCCTCTCATGTTTTCTTGGATCGGAAGTTTCGGCCATGCTCGACCAGATTGAAGAGCAGGTGACCAGTAAAAAGATGAGCCCGGACGAAAAAACTGCCCTGAAACTGGATATCGGGAAGATCCCCGAGATCCTTCTGGACAATACTGACAGGAACCGTACATCACCCTTTGCTTTTACAGGAAACCGTTTTGAATTCAGGGCTGTTGGGGGAAGCTGTAACCCGGCCACTCCCATGACCGTGCTGAACGCTGCTCTGGCGGGTCAGCTGCGGGAATTCAAGAAAGAGGTGGATGCCCTTGTTGACAAGGGTGTGAAAAAAGATGAAGCCATATTCCAGGTGCTGAGGGAGTATATTATCGCCTCCAAGGCCATTCGCTTTGAAGGGGATAACTACAGTGAAGACTGGATCAAGGAAGCCGAAAAACGCGGATTGACCAACGTAACAGATGTTCCTGAGGCTTTGTCCGCCTACCTGACAGAAAGATCCAGGAAGCTCTTCTTCGATCTGGGTATTTTTAATGAAGCAGAACTGGAGGGCAGGGTCGAGGTCCTGTTTGAACAATACACCAAGAAGATCCAGATAGAAGCCAGGGTGCTGGGAGACCTTTCCATCAACCACATTGTACCTACAGCTGTACAATATCAGAACAGGCTCATGGAGAATGTACTTGGACTGAAAGAGATCTACGGTGATGAGTTCAGTAAACTTGCAGGTAACCGGATCGAATTGATCAGGGAGATATCTGACCATGTAACTGCCATTAAGAACGGGGTCAACGATATGGTCGAGGCAAGAAAAGTGGCCAACAGGCTGCAAGATGAGAAGGAAAAGGCAAAGCAGTACTCCAAGACTGTCGCCCCTTTCCTGGATAAGATCCGCTACCATATCGACAAGCTTGAATTAATTGTGGATGATGAGATCTGGCCGATACCAAAATACAGGGAACTGCTGTTCTCAAGCTAGCGTCACTCCTCAAGCCAGGTTCAATGGCCCCCCGCCCGTGTGGGGGGCTTTTTTTATCCCGCCTTCCTCACTTTATATGCCGGCCCGTTTCCGGAAGGGATATCTGGCCGGGGCAGCTGTAAACGGATTCCATTGCCGGGTATAATGTCCCGGAGAATCCAAATAATGGCCAGATCTGTTCCGTTTTATATTCATGAAAAAAGAAGTAATTTTATCGAATTGTAAAACGGGCACGATTATGCACAATACCACGCGATCCATACTATTGGCCCTCCTGGTTGCCATCATAGCTTCCACTCCGGCGGGTGCACAGAAAAAACAGAAAGATTTCAGGGCTCAGGCCGCCTTTGAAGCGGGGGAATACTATCAGGCCATCGATCTGTATAAGGATGCATATAACAAGGTTGATAAAGAACAGAAGACTGCCATATTCTTCAAGATCGGGGAGTGCTACAGGATCCTCGGGGATGCCAGGTCGGCGGTGTTGTGGTACAAAAAGGCTGTCCGCGAGGAGTACCAGGATCCCATCATTTTTCTCAGGTACGGGCAGATGCTCCTTGTGACCGAGAAGTATGATGAGGCTGAGGAGGAGTTTAAGAAATACCAGGAACTGGTACCTGATGATCCCCGCGGAGGGATCGGAATAGAATCGTGTGAAGCTGCCATTGTATGGAATGAAAATCCTACCGGGTATGTCGTGGAGAACATGAGGGATTTTAATTCCAGGCAGAGGGATTTCAGTCCTGCATATGTCAATGAAGCGTATACGGAGGTGCTGTTCACATCAACCCGCGAGGATGCTGCCGGAAATGAAACACATGGAGCCACCGGTCAGAATTTCGCTGACATTTTTGCTACAAACATGGACAGGAAAGGGAAATGGAGCGTGCCTGTACCTGTAGAAAGCCTCAACACTGAGTTTGAGGATGGCACACCATGCATCTCTGCGGATTTTTCCACCCTCTATATCACGCGCTGCAAAAAAGGGAAAAACCAGCAACTGGGCTGCCAGATCTACAAGAGCAGCCCTGATGGTGGTGACTGGTCAGAACCGGAGGTGGTTTTTGAATCTTTCGGGGACAGCATCACCACGGCACACCCGGCCATTTCACCCGATGGAAACATCCTCTATTTTGTTTCAGACATGCCTGGAGGACTGGGGGAGCACGACATTTGGAAGGCGACCAAAGAGGGGAGTGGCTGGGGAGATCCCGTGAACCTGGGTGAAGAGATCAATACCCCGGGGAATGAACTCTATCCTTTTGTCCATGCTGACGGAACACTCTATTTCTCATCGGACAGCAGGGTTGGGATGGGCGGACTGGACATATACAAAGCCGTGCAGGATGAAACGGGTGGATGGATATTGGAAAATATGAAGCCGCCCATCAATTCTCCTGAAGATGATTTCGGGATCGTCTTTGAAGCTGAAGTCGAAAGGGGTTTCTTCAGTTCAGCACGGAAAGGGCGGGGCAACGACGAGATATTCTCCTTCGTGCTTCCTCCTCTGAATTTTTCCGTGAACGGGGTGGTGAAAGATGAAAGGACCGATCAGGTCCTTCCCGGATCAAAAGTCAGGTCGGTCGGAAGTGACGGGATCACTGTTGAGAGTACAACGGGAGAGGAGGGAAGCTTCAGGTTCATGTTGAAACCCGGGACAGATTATGTCTTTATTGCAAGCCAGCCGGGCTACCTGAACGGTAAAGAACGTGAGTCGACCAGGGGCCTGGAGCAGAGCAAAGTCTTCGAAGTCACCATCTACCTGGCATCAACAGAACGAGTCATCGAACTGCCAAACATATTTTATGATTTTGCGAAGTGGGATCTGCGGCCGGAATCCATGGTATCGCTGGACAACCTGGTGGAGACACTGAATGACAACCCGAATGTAACCATTGAGCTGATGTCTCATACCGACTCAAGGGGAACGCCTGCCGACAACCTGGAACTGTCTCAGAAGAGGGCCCAGTCAGTGGTTGATTATTTGATCTCCAAGGGAATTGCTGCTGACCGTCTTCAGGCCAAAGGGTATGGCGAGGCACAGCCCAAGGTGGTGGATGATAAGGTCAGGGAGGATTACAGCTTTCTTGAGTTGGGGGAGGTGCTGACAGAGGGCTTTATAAACCAGCTGGGAAGCCCGGACCTTCAGGAAAAGGCACACCAGGTAAACAGGCGAACCGAATTCCGGGTATTGTCCACCGATTACATTCCGCAAAATTAGTCTCAATGAGCCACACTTCCCGGTATTTTCAGCGAGGTGTTTCCTCCGGAAAGGAGGATGTGCACCGGGCCATAAGGAATGTGGATAAAGGTTTGTTTCCAGAGGCATTCTGCAAGGTTATTCCGGATATGCTCACCGGCGATCCCGGTTATTGCCTGGTGATGCATGCGGACGGAGCGGGAACCAAATCCTCGCTTGCTTATGTTTACTGGAAGGAAACCGGAGATCTCTCTGTCTGGAAGGGTATTGCGCAGGATGCTGTGGTTATGAACCTTGATGACCTGCTTTGCGTGGGGGTGACAGGGGATATTCTGCTTTCTTCCACCATCGGGAGGAACAGGAACAAAATACCGCCTGAAGTAGTTTTCGCCATTATCAACGGGACGGAAGAGATCCTTGAAGAGTTGCGCATGCTGGGGATCCCGATCTACGGCACAGGCGGTGAAACAGCCGATGTGGGAGACCTGGTCAGGACTATCATTGTAGATTCTACGGTGGTGGCAAGGTCAAGGAGAGAGGATATTATTGAAATTCAAATTCTTCCCGGGAATGTCATCGTGGGCCTTTCATCTTCTGGACAGGCCTCATACGAGGATTCCTACAACAGTGGCATGGGAAGCAACGGGCTCACCTCGGCCAGGCACGATGTTTTCAGCGGAGTTCTGGCTGAAAAATACAGAGAGAGTTTTGATCCCGACATACCAGCTTCCCTGGTCTATTCCGGCAGCCGGTCCCTTACCGAGAAGGTGGATGAGTCTGGTTTGGATCTGGGAAAAATGGTGCTCTCCCCGGCGAGAACCTATGCCCCGGTCATACGTGAAGTGGTGGATAAATACAGGAACCTGATCAGCGGCATGATCCATTGCTCCGGAGGTGCCCAGACCAAGGTATTGCATTTTGCGGATAAGGTGCATATCATCAAGGACAACCTTTTTCCGGTCCCTCCAGTCTTCAGGATGATCCGGGAGGAATCCGGAACCTCCTGGAGGGAGATGTACCAGGTATTCAATATGGGGCACCGGTTTGAGGTCTATACTGATGAAGCCACGGCCGGTGAGATTGTAAAGATCTCGGGGAAATACCATGTGGAAGCCAGGATTGTCGGGCATTGTGAGGCTTCAGACCGGAAAAGGCTCACCATTAAAGGAGAAGAGGGGGAGTTTGTATATTAGCGGTTAAATTCCAGGTGATGGGAGAGAATATGATATTGACCCGGCTGAAAGGGGTTAAGGCACGGTTTGATGAGGTGGGTCAGCTGATCACCGATCCGTCAGTGATCGCTGAAATGGACAGGTATGTGAAACTGAACCGTGAGTACAAACAGCTTGGTCCTATCATAGAGGCTTATGAGAAATACAGGGATTTATTGAGCAATATGAATAGTGCGAAGAAGATCCTGGCAGAGGAAAAAGATGAAGAGCTCCGTGAAATGGCCAAGGAGGAGATGGATCTGTACCAGCAGCAGCTGGGCCCGCTGGAGGAGAAGATCAAACTGCTCCTGCTGCCCAAGGATCCCGAGGATGAAAAATCTGCCATTGTGGAGATCAGGGCCGGAACAGGGGGTGATGAGGCCAGTATTTTTGCGGGGGACCTCTACCGGATGTATGCCAAGTTCTTTGAAAACAAGGGATGGAAGTCATCCACCACCAGTTATACGGAAGGAACTGTTGGCGGATTCAAGGAGATCATCATGGATGTGACAGGGGAGGGGGTCTATGGTACCATGAAGTATGAATCGGGAGTTCACCGGGTGCAGCGTGTTCCGCAAACCGAAACCCAGGGAAGGATTCATACCTCAGCTGCCACGGTGGCTGTCCTCCCGGAAGCGGAAGATTTTAATGTGGAGATCCATCAGGCAGATATCCGGAAAGATACCTATTGCTCTTCAGGGCCTGGAGGACAATCGGTCAATACCACCTATTCTGCCATCCGGCTGACCCATATTCCAACGGGAATTGTCGTGACCTGCCAGGATGAAAAATCACAGATAAAGAACCTGGATAAGGCTATGGCTGAATTACGCACCAG
>CAYXUD010000022.1:0-6134 GCA_964467775.1 uncultured Bacteroides sp.
CTTATCATAATTTGTGCCAAAGGGAAAAAACAAAAAAAAGTGTCAGTATTATGACATACTGACACTTTTCAGCAGGAGGTTGTCCTGTTTTTATTATTCTCCACCATCAGCAGGTTCGGTACCGAATGATTCCGGAAGATCGATGGTCTGTGAAGGCTGGTCCATGATGCTCTCGTCGAACTGCCCCTGGAGCCGGGAATTTGCCTCTTCCCCAATCTTGGGCATGGTGATCCCTGCAAGAAGGCTGAAGAGGATCAGCGCAGCTCCCAGGGTCCAGGTGGCCTTTTCAAGGAAATCGGCTGTTTTCCTGACACCCATGTACTGGTTGGATGCCGAAAAGTTCGAGGCCAGACCGCCTCCCTTTGAGTTCTGGACCAGGACGATCAGGATGGTAAAGATGCAGATGGCCACAATCAACACCGTGAATACTATAAACATTTTATTCCCTCTTTATGAACGGTTTATATTCCTTATTTTTTCAATCTGCGCTGCAAAGTAAGCACTTTTTTCCGGATATTTCAAACTTAATTTCTCGTAGGCATAGATGGCTTTTGCATACAATCCCTGTTTCACATAGATCTGCGCCAGCGTGTCGGTGATGAAGCCATCATGTTCCCGGATGGAAGCCAGTGAAAAATCCCCTTTGATCCCGGATTTCCTGTCGGTCCTGATCGGGCCCGGATCCTCACTGATGAAATTCAAGATGAGCCTGTCATTGGAATACCTGCCCGTTCTATCGCCTGCTGCTGACCCGGCTTCAGGTTCAGGTTCAACTGTATCGATGGCCGGGGTTTCCATCTCCCCTGTTTCCGGTTCCTCCATCTCCGCCTCGTCCTTTTCCACAGCCTCGATAAGAGTCTCGGAGGAGAGCTCATCAGGATGATCCGGTTCATCCTCCTCTTCAGTTTCCCGTTCCAGTACAAAAGATTCGGCGCCTGCCTCCTCATCCAGTTCGAGCAATCCTGCGGAAGATGCCGGTTCCGCTCTCTGCAGTGGTCCGGCGTAGGGAGCGTGCTGTTCAATGATCACATCTGCCTCCTGGTGCGGTTCATCAGAAAACCTGATCCCTTCAGGCTCCTCGGGCAGAGGCGTCTCATCCGGCATTGGCGGCCTGGCCACCTCGTGTACCATCCTGTAAAGCCTGCGGCGGTCCCCGGCATAGATGGCCGCCACCTTCAGGTCCCTTCCCAGCTCATGCCCGAGTACCTCGCGTATCCGTACTTTCAACATATGAGCGAGGCTGAACATGGGGTAATTCCTGCACACATTACTTACCTGTTCAAGGTCGGCAGGCGAGTAGTGATCAGTTTCAAGCAGGCGGTTAAAATCGGAAGCATCCATATGAATTAGGGTATTACCAGGAGACGAAGGCCCTGTTAAAGATATCCTCAATCAGGTTTTCGACAATCAGATCGATCAATTCATTTTCAACATCAGACAGATTCCTGGAGGCATCATAATCCTCATACCTTGAAAAGCTTGTATCATAATCGAGTTCCGGCTGGATCAGGTTGGTATATTTCACCCTCACTGTGATGGTCAGCCGGTTCCTTGCTGCCGTCTCCTGCCCTGTGATGGCGGTAGGCCTGGTTTCATAATTGGTGATCTCCCCTGAAAAACGCACATCACCACCCTCGTTGGAGAGGTCCAGGCTTGTGTTGGACTGGATCTTATCCATCAGGGCATCCGTGAACAGCTGGCTCAACTGGGCCTGCACGATGGCAGCCCTGTTGGGAAAGTACTGGACCGAGTAAGTCTGAACTTCAGGCGAGATATTCACCCCGCTGAAGGAATAGGTCACCTTGCAGGAGCTAACTCCCATCAACAGGGCGGCAACACAGGCCATCAGCACCGGGTTACCCGGATATCCCCTTGCCCCTTCCATGCTATTCAATGTCGTACTCTTTGATCTTTCTGTAGAGGGTTCGTTCTGAGATCCCCAAATCCTGTGCCGCATATTTCCTTTTTCCATTATGTTTCCCAAGCGCTTTCCTGATCAGTTCGATCTCCTTTTCCTCCAGGGATAGTGACTCTTCCACGATCTCCTCCGTATCGAATATCTGTTCTTCATCCCTGTTGGCGCGTTGCGGTGTCTGGGTGGTGACCAGCCGTTCATCCTCCTCAGGTTCGTCATTCACTGTGGAATAGAGCTTTTTAATGATCCCTTCATGTTCCTTTTCAATGTCACGGCTTACCGCACCCTTCTCCATGATCTGCAGCACCAGTTTCTTCAGGTCATTCATATCGCTTTTCATATCGAACAATACCTTGTAGAGGATCTCCCTCTCGGAATTGAATGTCTCCTCGCTCATAGCCTCCCTTTTGATCAGGGCCGGCAAACGTGTTTTCTGGTAATCAGGCAGGTACTGCATCAGCGTTGCCGCACCAATCTCCCTCTCCTGTTCAATGATGGAAAGCTGTTCCGTAACATTCTTCAGCTGCCTTATATTGCCGGGCCAGTCATAGTTAAGCATCACCTGCCGTGCCTCCTCCTCCAGCCTGATGGCTGGCATGCGGTAGCGTTCAGAAAAATCGGCCGCAAACTTCCTGAAAAGGAGCAGGATATCGTTACTGCGCTCTCTAAGCGAAGGTACATGAATCGGAACCGTATTCAGCCTGTAGAAAAGGTCCTCCCTGAACTTGCCACTCCTGATGGCCTGAATGATATCAAGATTGGTTGCTGCGACCACCCGTACATCTGTCTTGAGGACCTTGGAGGATCCGACCCTCATGAACTCACCCGTTTCAAGCACCCTCAAAAGGCGCACCTGCGTGGAGAGCGGCAGTTCAGCAACCTCATCCAGAAAGATTGTACCGCCATTGACCACTTCAAAATAGCCCTTTCTCGTCTCATGTGCCCCTGTGAATGATCCCTTCTCGTGCCCGAAGAGTTCAGAATCGATGGTGCCATCGGGAATGGCCCCGCAGTTCACCGCTATATAAGGCCCGTGTTTTCTGGTACCCAGCGAATGGATGATCTGGGGAAAGACCTCTTTCCCGGTTCCGCTCTCGCCGGTGATCATCACGCTCAGATCGGTGGGAGCCACCTGTCTTGCAATATCAATGGCCCGGTCCAGGCCGCTGAAGGTTCCGATGATCCTAAAGCGCTGCTTTATCTGCTGAATTTCCATGGTACTCCCTGACAAAATAACCTGAAAGTATGACAAAATTACAACTTTAGCCGGATTCGAAAAGAAATATTCCATTCCTTTGGCTATTTTTGAATTAAAAAGGTGGCTCATTTCCTGGGTATTATCCCTGCACGGTACGCATCAACCCGGTTTCCCGGAAAACCCCTGGCACTCCTGGGTGGAAAACCCCTCATCCGGTGGGTGTATGAAAGATCCTCTGCCCAGTTTCCCTATCTGTTGGTGGCTACAGATGATGAGCGGATCAAAAAGGCCGTGGAGGCTTTCGGGGGCCGTGCCGTGATGACCTCGGATGAGCACACCACAGGCACTGAACGTTGCGCCGAGGCACTCGATCTTTTTCAGCGGCAACATCCCGAAACGATCACCCATGTGGTGAATATCCAGGGTGATGAGCCCCTTCTGAAAAGAGAGCATCTTGAAGCACTGAAGGATTGCTGCATGGACCGGGATACCGGAATCGCCACCCTGATCCGGCAGCTTGAAGCCCTTGAGGAGCTGGCCAATCCAAATGTGGTGAAAGTCGCGGTGGATCTTTCATTCAGGGCCCTCTATTTCTCGCGCTCACCTATTCCCTTTCTGAGAGATCCGGCCGCCCGAGGAAACCGCCTCCCTGTTTATTATGCGCACATCGGCATCTACGCCTACAGGGCCGAGGTGCTCAGACAGCTGGTGACGCTTCCCGGATCCCCCCTTGAGCAGGCCGAGTCTCTCGAGCAGCTCAGGTGGCTTGAACATGGCTATCCCATACAGGCGAGGGTCACCCGTCAGCCCTCAGTGGGGGTGGATACCCCGGAAGACCTGGAGAGGATACGCAAAATGATCTGAAACCCTTCCCGGCAGCCTACTCGTAATGCAGCACATCTGCCGGATTGGCCGTGGCAGCCCGGAATGCAAGGATGGCGACCGTGACCATGGAGATCACAATGGCTGACGCTGCCGCGATCACGTAGATCCAGGGCTTAAACCCGATGTTATAGGGAAAACCATCCAGCCAGTTCCGCATGAAAAGATAGGCCACAATCCAGGCCAGAAGCACAGAGATGGTCACCAGGAAGATGATCTCCCTGGAGACAAACAACACCACTTCGCCGATGCTGGCTCCCATGGCTTTCCTGATCCCTATCTCCCTTGTTTTCCGGCTCGTGCTGTGCAGTGTCAGGCCGAACAGGCCAAGGCAGGCAATGAAGGTGGCAAGGATGGCAAACATCATGGATAACCTCCCTGTACGCTGCTCCTCCCTGTAGTAATTGTCCAGTTCGTCATCCAGAAAGAAATACTGGAAAGGCGCCTCATTGGACATCTCTGACCAGGTCTCCCCGATCTTCTTCAATGTGGCCGGCAACCCGATTCCGGCCACTCCGAGCCTGACGGTGATGTAGCCGGCCCAGGCATGATCATCACTCTTAAAACGGAGCATATAGGGCCCGATGGGTTCGTAGAGTGAACTGTGGTGGAAATCTTCAACAATCCCGATGATCCTGAGTTTGTTGGTATCTCCTTCGAAAGTGGGCTCAAGGATCACCGTGCTGAACGGATCATCGATTCCGTACTCCTTTACTGCTGCCCTGTTGATCAGGATGGCCGAGGTATCATCCCGAAGGTTATAATCAAAAAACCGGCTTCGGGGGTTCACCAGATCAAATTCATAGACTTTCATAAACTCGGGGTCCACATAATTGGTCGCAAAGAGGAAATTTTCAGAAGCCCTCCTGCCCTCGATCTGGTATGTCTCTGTGCTGTTGTTAAATCCCAGGTAGGTGGTTGAATTGGTCGCACCGGCCACCCCGGGGATCTTCTCAATTTCACGGCAAAAAGCCTGGATGCTGTGGCCCAGGGGATAGATCCTTTTCAGGACCACCAGATGCTCTTTATCATACCCCAGGTCTTTGTTCAGCATATACCTGAGCTGCAGGGAGACGATCAGGGTACTGACAATGATGGCCACCGATATGGTGAACTGGGCAACCACCATGATATTCCTGAAAAGCCCTGCCCGGCGGCCCCCCCCGGTTTCCCCTCTGAATCCCTCCACCGGTTTGAACCGGGCCATGAAGAGCGCAGGATATATTCCGCTGAGCAGACCCACCAGTACGGCCAGCAGGATGAAAATGGGCAGGAGGTAGATGTTCCGGCCTGTTTCCATTCTCAGATCCAGTTCCATGGTCCTGTTGAACCAGGGCAGGGAGAGCTCCACCATGATCAGTGCAAAAGCCAGGGCAATCAGGCTGAGGATCACAGACTCTGTCAGGAACTGTCTGATGAGCAGCCTCCGGTCCGAACCCGCCACCTTCCTCAGCCCGATCTCCCGGGCTCTCATGGCGGACCTGGCCGTGGAAAGATTCATGAAATTGATGGAAGCAATGACCAGGATAAAGAGGGCAACCATGGCAAAAATATAGATATAGAGGCCGTCATTCACAGGCCGGAAGCAGATCTCCAGTCCCACCTCAATATCCGGCTGCAGATGGATCTTTTTCAACGGCTGGAGAAATACCCCGTAAATGTTACCGCCTGCTTCCCACTCTTCGGGCCCCACCCCGAGAATCGTCTCCAGTTCCCCCCTGATGTGTTCCTGCATGACAGCGGCCATCTTTTTTTCCACCCGCTCCGGGTCGGCCCCGGGTCTCAACAGGACATAGCTGAAGATCGAATTCTGGAACCATGTATCGCTCCTGGAATAATCCAGCGTATTCATGGATGCGATGAAATCTGCAAAGAAGTGTGAATTCTCCGGCAACGGCTCGATCACACCGGTCACCATGTAGTAATTGCTGTCCCTGTTGACATTCAAAAGGAGCCCCAGCGGGTCCCGGTCCCCGAAGAACTCCCTGGCCTTCTGGTCAGTAATCACGATCGATTTGGGCTTTGTCAGGGCAGTGGAAGGGTCCCCCCTGATAAAATTGATGGTGAAGATGTTAAAGATGGATGAATCGGCAAACAGGAAATGGTCCTCGATCTGTTTCCGGTCATCATACCACACCA